>CAYUQD010000019.1:0-3574 GCA_964446965.1 uncultured Candidatus Saccharibacteria bacterium | reverse complement strand
ATTATTTCTTTCCAACCTTGCGGCGAGAGACGATGTTGGCGTTGGAGTACTTCTTGGGAGTACGAGTCTTGCGACCGCCAGTGACCTTGCCCCAGAGCGTCTTTGGACGCTTGGTACCACGGCCCTGCACACCTTCACCTCCACCGTATGGGTGGTCGACAGGGTTCATGGCAGTACCACGCACAGTCGGACGAATACCCATCCATCGTGAGCGACCAGCCTTGCCGTATCGGACGAGTTTGTTCTCGTCGTTAGACACAGTACCGATCGTTGCCCAACATGTCTCTTGGACACGGCGGATCTCAGATGACGGGAGCTTGAGCTGGGTAAATCCGTCTTGCTGTGCAACAACTTGTGCAAATGATCCTGCAGAACGAACGATCTTTGCTCCTGCACCTGGCTTGATCTCGACGTTGTACACGTAGGTACCAGCGGGAATGCTCTTGAATGGGAGGCGGTTGCCCGGCTCGATTGGAGCATTCTCAGAGACGATGAACTTGTCGCCAACTTTCATCTCCTTTGGAAGAACGACGTAGCGCTTTTCACCATCGTTGTAGATCGCGAGACCGATGAATGCAGAACGGTTTGGGTCGTATTCGATCGAGTCGATGCGAGCAGGGATCTCATGCTTGTTGTATATAAAGTCGACGAGACGGTAGAGACGCTTGTTGCCTCCTCCCTTGTGACGAGTCGTGATGCGGCCGCGGTTGTTGCGACCCATTGCGCGCTGCTGCCCAACAGTGAGAGACTTCTCTGGAGTCGTACGAGTAAGAATCTTGCGATAATCGATCGTAAGGGTCTGTCTCTGTCCAGGTGATGTAGGTTTGCGTGATTTCATAAAAGTATTATAGGTCTATAGTAGTACCCTTTGGCAAGATAATATATGCCTTTTTGCTGCGCTTGCCAAATCCGAGCACTCCACGACGCCAGAATGTCTTTGGCTTGACGTTCACTGTGTTGACCTTGATCGGCGCTTGCTTGTACGCAGCGGTGAAGGCCTTGATGATCTCGTTCTTGGTCGTATCAGGTGCTACGTCGAATACATACGTATTGTACTTGCCTGCATTTGCAGCCTTCTCGGTGATGCGAGGGTTCTTGAGGGTCAATGCATGAGCGAACTTTGCACCGGTATTTGGTTGTGTCTGTTTTGTAGCCATAATGGTTATTTCATTTTTGCCTCGAGGACAGTGAGCGCTGCGCTTGGTTCGACTACGACAAGGTGTTGTGCATTCATCACAGTGAGGGCGTTGAGCTCGCTCGCAGTCGTGATCGTGACGCCAGGAATATTGGCGAAGCTCTTGGTGAGCGTGAGGTCCATCGTTGGGAGGACGAGCAATACTGCGGTCTTCTTTTGGGATGTTACCTTTTCAAATCCTTCGATCTTTGCGAGGGTGGTGAGGACACTAGCAGCATCCTTGGTCTTGATCGCAGGGATCGAGAGTGCATCCACAAAGAGCATACTACCCATACCGTACTTGCGTGAGAGGATCGTAAAGAGTGCTTTGACGCGAGTCTTTTTGTTGATCTTTTTTGAGTAGTCCTTGTCATTGCGAGGACCAAATGTCACTCCTCCACCTGTCCAGATCGGAGATCGTGATGACCCATGACGAGCGCGGCCAGTTCCCTTTTGCTTCCACGGTTTCTTGCCTCCACCAGATACTTCTGAGCGGTCCTTGGTGTGGGCAGTACCCGCACGCTTGTTGGCCAACATACCAGTCACGACTTCGTGCACGAGGTCAGCGTTCCATTTGAGACCAAATACCTTCTCAGGCAATGCAACAGAACCAGCCTTTGTACCCTTTTGTGAGTAGATTGGTGCTTCAAGAGATATCGATCGAGATACTGGGTTTTTAGTTGTTGTCTTTGTAGTAGCCATAATATAACTCGTTATGCCGCACTCACGATACGGATAAATGTACCTCGACGACCTGGTACTGCACCCTTGATGAATACGGTGTTGCCTTCTACTGCGACGACCTTGAGACCTTTGACGGTGACAGTGTCACCTCCCATGCGTCCAGCCATGCGCATACCTTTCACCACACGTCCTCCGGCACGTCCTGGTCCTCCACCACTACTACCACGCTCTCGCTCTGAGTGCTTTTGACCGTGTGTACGTGGACCTCCCTTGAAGTTGTAGCGCTTGACCACACCTTGGAATCCCTTTGCCTTTGAGGTACCAGTAATGATGACCTCGTCTCCTGCGACAAAGGTGTCAGCATTGAGGACATCTCCGACTGCAACTGCTGCGTCGCCTGAGATGCGGAATTCTTGGACTTCTTGGTATGCCTTGTTGTCGAATGCACCGAGCTGCGCCTTTGCAACACGAGATTCTTTTTGTGTCCCGAGTCCTATCTGGACAGCAGTATAGCCATCACTCTCGAGGGTCTTGATGCGAGTGACGGTGTTGGGCTCTACGAGGACAGCAGTCACTGGGTACACCACGCCTTTGTCATCAAAGCGCTGGGTCATATTCACTTTTGTTCCGAGGATAAATTTCATATGTTCTTGCTCGCCGAAGCGGGTATTGGACCATTTTTCTGAGACCATGACAGTCTTTTAATTGGTCTGGAGATTATACACGGGATTAAAAAAGGTGCAAGTATGCTATGATTACTGCAACGGAATAGGAGATGAGCACCTATTTACTGATTTATCAGCCGGCTTCTGGGCTTAGTGTTCAAGCAGAACATCAACAAAATAACCAATTTTGTTCTTTATCTTAAATCAACTACATCGCAGTGATGTTACGAACACTTACTAAACCCGTCTTTTGCCGGGTTTTATTTATTTGAAGCAAAAAATCCCTTTTTTCTGTATACTGCATCCATGCTTACCACAACCACCAACACCATCGAAGGCAAGACGATCAAGGAGTACAAGGGCGTCGTGACGGGCGAGACGATCATCGGAGCAAATATCGTTAAGGACTTCTTTGCCAATATCACCGACATTGTCGGTGGCCGGTCTGGCATGTACGAAAAGACGATCGCACAGGCTCGCGAGATCGCCATGAAAGAAATGACCGACAAAGCAGTCGCAATGGGCGCCAACGCCGTTATCGGTATCGACCTCGACTATGAGACCATCGGCAGCATGCTCATGGTCAACGCGTCGGGTACTGCAGTGGTGATTGAGTAATCATTAGCGTCGCCTTTTTGTTGACAATTTTAGCGCTTGCAATGAATTCATATTGACGTACCTATTTTAGGATTATATACTATAGGTATATTTGGGGTTACCCACGTTCCCTTCGGGGAAAATTATGAGTAAAGGCGGAGAAATCCGCTTTTTACTTTTGCAAAATCTTCTGCGGATATTTCTCCCATTTTGTCATATAGACGAGCTGTACTAATGATTCGTAATTGCGCCAAATTTGTACAAACAACTCTTTCCTTAAATGGAATGTGTACATACCATGATCCTTCTTTTAATTGGGTCGACAGTGGTATGGCTAGGAATCCTGATTTACTCAACTTTTTATATACCAACACTGGCCGATAAGTCGCAGGCCAGTCCTGTGCATAAATCCCAAACCAAAACCGCCCTTGCGGGGCGGCTTATGGTTTGTGAT
>CAYUQD010000018.1:0-4116 GCA_964446965.1 uncultured Candidatus Saccharibacteria bacterium | reverse complement strand
CCTTCTTCTTTCTTGAACGGGATGCCGATGTGTTCGTAGAATGCGAGGGCTTCGTCACGACTCTTTGCACTGGAGACGATAGTGATCCCAAATCCGAATACGTCCTTGAGGTCTTCGTCAGATGTCTCGGGAAAGATAGAGTGCTCCTTGATACCGATAGTCATGTTGCCGATGTTGTCGACTGCCTTGCGGTCGATACCACGGAAGTCCTTGGTACGAGGGATGGCGATGTTGATGAGCTTGTCGAGGAAGTGCTGCATCCGTGCACCACGCAATGTCACAGAGACGCCGATTGGGTCGCCTTCTCGGACCTTGAAGCTCGCGACTGACTTCTTTGCAGAGCGGACCGTTGGGCGCTGACCAGTGATACGAGTGAGACGATCCATGATAGTCTCGTTCTTGTTGCGGTCCTTCTTCATACCAGATCCAGTACCTGAGGCGATCACGACCTTGAGGAGACGTGGAGCTGCGAGCTTTGCCTTGTAGCCAAAGTGGCCGAGGGTCTTGTATGCGCTATCTTGTTTTTGCTTGATGATTTCCATATACAAACTCTTATTTCTTAGCAGCCGGCTTTGATGCCTTTGGCTTCTTTTCTGCCAACTTCACGTTGGAGTGGTGGAGCGGTGCTTCACGCTCAACGATACTTCCCTTTTCGGTCTTGCTCTTTGGCTTGATGTGGAACTTCATTTTGTTGACACCGTCAACAATGACGCGTTCTCCCACGATACGGCCGATCACACCTTTGGCACCTTTGTGCTTGCCGGCGATCACTATAACATTGTCTCCTTTTTTGATTTTCATAAATCTATATTAAAAATTGTTATAGCACTTCTGGTGCGAGAGACACGATCTTTTGGTATCCGAGTTCACCAATCTCTCGTGGGATTGGTCCAAAGATACGACCTGCCTTTGGTTCTTTCTTTCCCTTGTCGATGATGACGACTGCATTGTCATCAAAGCGGATGTACGAACCATCCTTGCGGCGAAATGCAGCCTTTTGACGAACGACTACTGCATAGAGGACATCCTTCTTCTTCACTGCCTTGCGAGGTTCTGCAACCTTGACTGAGAGCACGACGACATCCCCGATGCCAGCGTAGCGACGCTTGGAACCACCAAGCACTTTGAACACTTTGCCGACGCGTCCTCCGCCGTTGTCTGTGATTTTTACGATTGATCCATCTTGTACCATATATAAACTCTTATTTGTCGGTTACGATAGCAAAGTGCTTGTCCTTTGAGAGAGGACGAGTTTGCTTGAGGCTGACAGTATCGCCGACGTGCGCACTGTTGGTTTCGTCATGGGCCTTGAACTTCTTGGTCACCTTGAGGTACTTTTGGTACTTTGGGTGCTTGACGAAGCGGGTAACCGCAACAACAACCGTCTTGTCCATTTTGTCTGACACGACGACGCCCTTGAGTATTTTATTGTTTGTTGTTGTGGTTTCCATGATAGGTGTGCTTTATAGTACTTATTTTTTGACTTCTGTCGAGGTCTCGGCAGGGAGAGCGGTGAGTGCAGTGAGGACACGAGCAATGTTCTTGCGAGCAGCGGTGTACTCCTTGCTGTTCTGACCACGCTTTGCAATGGCAGTCTGCACCGTGGTGCGGAGCGCCTTGAGCTCAGCCATCAGCTCGTCGCGAGATTTTGTGTTGTATGAAGTCTTTTTCATAATAGTTATACTCTCTCTACGACTCGGGTCTTGAGCGGGAGCTTGGTCCCCGCCTTGCGGAGTGCTTCGCGCGCAGTTGCTGCGTCGACACCGTCTACCTCAAAGATAATGCGTCCTGGAAGGACTTCCATGCAGTATCCGTCGAGATCACCCTTACCTCCTCCCATCGGTACTTCTGCAGGCTTGCTCGTGATAGGACGGTCTGGGAAGACACGAATCCACATACGACCAACCTTGCCGAGATGACGAGATGCTGCCTTGCGGGCTGCTTCGATCTGGTTTGAGGTGATACGAGCGAGAGACTCGGTCTTGAGACCGTACGAACCAAAGTTGACTGCAGTCCCGCGTGTCTCCACGCGACCTTCCATCTTTGTTCGTTTCTTTTGCCACTTTCTAAATTTTACTTTCTTTGGGAACAACATAGCTTAACTCTTTTGCTCCTTATTAAAGACCTGCCCCTTGTAAATCCATACCTTGATACCGATCACACCGTAGGCGAGGTTGGCTCGCTCACGTGCGTAGTCGATGTCTGCACGAATAGTCTGCAACGGGATAGATCCACGCTTGAGCACTTCGCTGCGAGAGATCTCAGCTCCTCCGAGACGGCCACCGAGGTAGAACTTGACTCCGTGGATGCCACGGACTGCCATCACCTTCTCGATGAGTTGCTTCATGACGCGACGGTATGGGAGACGCTTTTCGAGACCTTCGGCGATCATGTATGCGACGATCTTTGCATCTGCATCAGGATTTGCGACTTCTGCGATCTCGAGCTTGATGTCGTCAGTGACGGTGAGCTTTGCACGCTTGAGTGCAGTTGCGAGGTCTGCCTTGAGTTTGGTTGCACCTTCACCAGAACGACCGATGATCATACCAGGGCGAGATGTACGGAGGATGACACGCAGTGCCTTCTGGCCACGCTCGATCTCGACACTTGAGAGATATGATCCACGCAGACGCTTCTCGAGATACTCACGGATCGTGATATCTACGGCGAGGTTGGTAACGTAGTTCTTGTCAGTGGCAAACCAACGTGATTTCCAATCACGGAGTGTTACGAGGCGATGTGAATATGGGTGGACAACTTTTGACATACTTATTTACTCATTTTCTTAGACTTCTTTGCAGCTCGAGGCGCAGCTGTCGCAAGCGTCACCGTCACATGTGAACTACGCTTGTTGATCGGCTTTGCAACACCCATCGCACGAGGCATTGAACGCTTGAGCACGATCCCTTTGTTGACCTCGATGTTCTTGATCATGAGGGTGCTGAGATCAGCTCCAGCTACCACAGCGTTCGCAGCAGCACTCTTGATGAGTTTCTGCATTGGGAGAGCACCACGCTTGACCATGTAGGCGAGCACGACGTCTGCATCTGCAACACTCTTGCCTTTCACGGCATTAGCCACAAGGCGGACCTTGCGAGGAGATTGTCTGTAGTTTGATAGTGATGCTTTCATGGTTAATTGGTGTAATTATTTCCCTGTATAGGCGTGATAGATGTAGCGTTAGAGGTTATTTCTTGTCGGCAGTAGTCGCTTTTGCGGCCTTTGCTGCTGAGATTTCAGCTTCTTTCTTCTTTTGGTCGATGTCCTTTTGCATCTTACCGCCGTGTCGGGTGAACTTGCGGGTTGGAGAGAATTCACCGAGACGGTGCCCTACCATATCCTCTGTTACCAACACTTCGATGTGCTGCTTGCCATTGTGGACCCCGAAGGTAAATCCGACCATTTCAGGCGCGATCTGACTTGCACGTGCCCATGTCTTGATAACCCCTGCTGACATCGGAGCTTTGCCCGAGATCTTTGCGAGAAGTTTTTCATCGATATATGGTCCTTTTGCGAGTGATCGTGTCATGTTCTTGGAAAAAAAGAAGCCCGCTTACGAGCTGACATATAGTAGCAAATTGTACGCCAGAGTCAAGCGCATCGCCTGAGGGCAGATATTACTGCTGGCGAAGCCTGTCTGAGGCTCCGCCGAGTTCTGCAGCCGACACTACTGCATGGGCTGAAACTTAAGAAATGAGAGGGAGAATTTTAGGCACAAATACGACGAATCCGACGATTGCCGCCCCTACCGCAGTGATCAGTACTGCCCCAGAAGCCACATCCTTGGTGTCACGGGCATAGGGATGGTAGTTGGGACTCGTGAGGTCGATGTCGATCTCCATCGCCGTGTTGAACGCCTCAGCCGCGAGTACACTGGTGACCGAGAGGAGCACAACCGCCCATTCCCCTGCCGATATCTCAAGCCAAAATCCGAGAAATAGTACGACGACCGCTGCGAGACCGTGGAGCCAGGCATTGTGCTGGGTCTTGAATATGATCCCAACGCCGCGCATCGCATGCTTGAACGACCGCGCACGAGCAATGATCGAGAATCGCTTCTTTTCTGAGAATTTCTGCATGGAGGAAGTATATCGTGTATTGAGACAAATAAAAAAG
>CAYUQD010000017.1:0-5279 GCA_964446965.1 uncultured Candidatus Saccharibacteria bacterium | reverse complement strand
TTTGTCCACTAGCATCTCTATATAGGTTAGGTACAATGCCAGTATTACTATAAGTGCACAGATATATGGACAACAACACCCCAAAGGAAGCAAATATGGTGGAAAAGCAGGAACGAAATCGCAAGATGTTGCGTGTAGCGGGGATTGTCATCATCTTGGTGATCATTGCTGCATTGGTAGGTAACGGCTCTCTCAAGCGCTCTGTAGCGCCGACCATGGACAATGTACCAGTAGACTGCAAGCCAGGAGACCTCTTTAGTCAGACGACTGGCAAGCCATGTCCGACTCCTACTGACTCTCCTGCTAATGTCGATGCTGCAGCATCAGTCGGACCATCTGGATACGAAGAAGCGATCCGTATGTATGCGGGCAAGGTCGTGATCTTTGACGCAGCATGCAAGCCATTGCCGGTGGCACCAACATTTGCCAAGGGCACTCGCATCCTCGTTGCCAACAACTCTACAAAGACCCAGACGCTCACAGTCGCAGGCAAGAGTGAGGTTCTCGATGCATATCACTACTTCACCGTACCACTTGCAACTGTAGGGGATACAGTGGTGACGTGTAATGGTGCTCCAGCAGCAACGATCTCTGTTAAATAATTCTCAGTAACGTTCAAGAAAAAACATCCTCCACATCGAGGGTGTTTTTTGTATACTATAGCTATGCAACAATCTTCATCAAATAGACAACCAACACTCTGGTTCAAAGCAAAGCGCTATGGCTACGGATGGTACCCAGTGACCTGGCAGGGATGGGCAATAGTGGTGCTGTATATAGGAGGACTTCTCTCGGAGGTGATGCTCGTCAACAGTAGTGCCAATCCTGAGGATTCTAACTTCCTGATCAACTTTTTCCCACGAGTACTTGTGCTGACTGTATTTCTGATCGTTATCTGCCGCGCAAAGGGTGAACCTGCAAAATGGCGATGGGGGAGTAGTGTTGACGAGAAGTAATATCCTGCTATAGTGTCATCGTGTAGATCAAAGACAGCAGGCTACCCGCGAGGGTCATAAGCTCCTGCCGAGGTCGAACTCTCTTGCGACTACACCCGTCCACGTTTCAATACAAAAGGCGGTATTATTGTTCACCACAAAATTATGGCAATTACAAAAGATAAAAAGGCATCAATCGTTGCCTCATTTTCTGACATGTTGAAGGATGCGCAATCTGTTGCGTTCGTCCAGTTCAACAAGCTCACCGTCAAAGATGCCAATGCACTCCGTCGCGCACTTCGTGCCGAAGGTGTTACCTACAAAGTAGGGAAAAAGACATTGCTCAAGCGTGTGCTCTCAGATATGGGCATTCAGGGCGAACTCCCGAGCCTCGAAGGCGAAATCGCTATTGCAGCGAGTACCGACCTCCTTGCTCCGGCTCGTCTCGTCTATGATTTCCAAAAGACGCACAAAGACATGGTCACCCTTGTCGGAGGCATCTTTGAAGGAACCTACAAAGACAAAGAAAGTATGACCATGATTGCGACCATCCCTCCACGAGAGGTCTTGCTCAGTCAGATCGCATACTTGCTCAAGAGTCCACTCCAACGTCTCGCTATTGCAGTGAACGAGGTGGCAAAGACGAAATAACACTCATTACTTATTTAACTAATACATTATTATGGCAAAATTTGATTCATTTCTCACCGAGCTCGAAGGAGCATCAGTGATCGAGCTCAATGATCTCGTAAAGGCGATTGAAGAGAAGTTTGGTGTCTCTGCAGCAGCAGTGGCAGCAGCTCCAGCAGCAGGTGCAGGTGCAGCAGCAGAAGAAAAGGACGCATTCACTGTAGTCCTCACCGATGCAGGTGAGCAAAAGATCGCAGTCATGAAGGTAGTCAAAGAAGCTCTCGGACTCGGTCTCAAGGAAGCAAAAGACCTCGTCGATGGCGCTCCAGCAACCCTCAAGGACGGCATGAAGAAGGACGAAGCAGAAGCCCTCAAGAAATCTATCGAAGAGGCAGGTGGCAAGATCGAGCTCAAATAAGCTCCTTCCACTCCCAATACCAAAAAAGCCCTAGAAATAGGGCTTTTTTGCTGTTTTCCACAGGCAAAGAGGGGATCTATTGACATTTAGGCTATTTTGGTATATAATAATACTAAAGATTCACTCAATTCTTCATTCATTAAAAACATACAGATTATGAAAAAGTTACTTTTTCTCTTTGCGCTCATCATGAGCGTAGGATTTATTTTTTCTTCCTGCAAAAAGCCGACTGATGTCATCATTCCAGCTTCTACCGCTTCCGTTACATCTACCGGCGAAACGATTCGAAAGGTAGCTGCGACGTTTGTACGCGAAGAGATCACTGGCGACGAAAGTGGCAGGTGTGCCACCGATATCAGGACTCATTCAGTGGAGATCGATGTTGCATCTGGGGGAATAACCGGCATTCGTGTCACCCCTAATGTGGTGTATACCAATACTGACCCCTTGGGTAAGTTTAATGTGTATATACGCTCATCTCCTCCAGGCCAGCCGAGCAATCCTATTTGGTCAAAGCGTGGTATTCAGCCACCATTGACGGCTATGGGGGAGTTCAACCCGAATGGGAATTCTGCTATCACATTTCCGGCGAGCACAACAGGATTGTTCGAGATCGCCATTCAGGCAGATCCAGGATCAAGTGGTTGTCAAACGAGAACTTTCATATACCAGTTCGGACTCTAAGCAGTATTGTTTTTTCGCTAGGCCGCATCTTACCAAAGATGCGGCTTTTTTTATTTACACCCCACAATGCGCTTGTACGCAAGACAGAGCAGACTTTATACTGTGCGTATCATCATTCATCCTATGGACATACTGAGCAAATTATTAGGAGGTATACCTCGAGTCAAAATCATGCGATTGTTCCTCCTCAATCCCGATGGTGGATTTGAGACTGCCGACATCACCAACCGCTGTCGCATCAGTAGCGCTCATTCGCGACGCGCCATTACTCAGTTGGCAGGTATGGACCTCATCCACAAGCGTGCGTTGGTCAAAGAAGTCACCAATACTCGCACTGGCAAGGTGACCAAGAAACGTCTGCAGGGATGGTTCCTCAACCCTTCATTCCCGTATATCAACGAACTTCGACAACTCCTCGTCGAAGGAGAGTTCTTCAAGCATTCTGATATCGCAAAGCGCTTCAAGCCCGCTGGTCGCATCCAGCTCCTCGTCGTATCGGGCATATTTATCCAAGACTCAGAGAGTCGCCTGGACCTCCTCATCGTCGGAGACAACCTCAAGAAAAATGTCATTCAAAAAACCGTCAGTGTCCTCGAGAGCGAGCTCGGCAAAGAGCTCAGCTACGCAGTCTTTGAGACATCGGACTTCAAGTACCGCGTCTCTATGTATGACAAGCTCTTGCGTGACGTCTTTGACTACCCACACGAGCCCCTCATTGCCTCCAAGGAATTCGCGATATTCACTATACCCAACGCCCCTCGATAGGGTATACTAGAGATACAGTACTGTAGGCAGGTACTCGCATTTAAAAATAATCATTAGCCCAGGCGCTTCGCGCTACAAAATATATGTTGATACAATCATGGAGTCAGGTATTTCTCCTCTCTCTCCAAGGCCTCTGGTATGGCTTTATAGAGACGTTCCCTCGAATACTGTTGGCAATTATTATTTTCATTATTGGGTGGATCGTTGCTACGACCCTCGGACGTCTCGTCATGATGGGTGTAGATACGCTCAAGCTCGACCGTAGCTTCAAGAACACTGGTGTAGACGAAGCCCTCGCTCGTGCAGGTACTCGCCTCCACATCGGCAAGATATTTGGTGAACTCGTAAAATGGTTCATCATCATCGTATTCTTGGTTGCATCATTGAACATCTTGCGCCTCGATGCAGTGACTGTCTTCCTCCAGCAAGTGCTCGCGTACATTCCTCAGGTGATCATCGCAGCACTCATCCTCGTGGCAGGTACAATCCTTGCTGACTTTGTTCGCAAGGTTGTGCGTGGCTCTGCAGCAGTTGCACATGTGCGCTCTGCAAAGATGCTCGGTTCTATCGCATACTACGCGATCTGGATCCTTGCTCTCGTGACTGCACTCGACAAGCTTGGTATCTTTGGATACTTCGGACAGATCCTCTTTACTGGTCTCGTGGTCATGATTGCACTCGCCTTTGGCTTGGCATTCGGACTCGGTGGCAAGGAAGTAGCTGGTCGATGGCTCGGACGTGTCGCAGATGACCTCTCTTCAAACAGAAATCATCAAGAATAATCTCTTTTGAGACTATATCTACAAACTGCCCCCACAAGGGGCTTTTTGTATGGGGATAACGGAGTGGCATAGATAGTAGTTCGTCGTTATACTTATACTATTAGTCATAAATAGTATTTATAATGAAAAAAGCTCTATCGTTTATTGTTATTGTCGCCTTTGTTTGTACCATGCTTCCAATGCAAACAATGGCGCAAATGAGACCTTCATCATCGCGACTATTTCGCTCGCTCTCTCGGGTAGGTGAAGTACTTGGAGAATCTGCATCAGGCATATACAAAACGACCGCTACAGTAAATGTGCGCTCCAATCCAAGTGTAGGCATAACGAGCAAGGTTGTCGGGCAGCAGTCTGCAGGAGTGATGGCAACCGTAGTGCCCAATTCGGCAACTGTTGTCGCCAATGGCTACTCGTGGATCAATCTAGACTTTGTGACAGGAGTAGATGGATGGGTTGCAGCAGACAACCTCATACTTGTTGCGGCAACGCCGGCTACTCCAGTCACCTATACTTCTGCTGATATTGATTTGTTTATCAAAAGCATTCCACAAAAAATCACCGCACTCCAAGAAATACAAAACAACCCTGATGCGTTCAAGGAAAAATATCAGAGTGGAATGGTAAATATGAACCATGCACTGATTTCTCCTGACGGCTCAAAAAAAGCCTTGCAAGACAATACTGTAATGTGTCTCACTAATATTTTTGGGCAAGGGGTTGGGTTTGTATGGTCCTCATATTACCAAGTATGGAAGTACTCAAATATCACGTACCCTAACGGTTGTCCTTCTACTGTACCCTCGAGTGGAACCCTACCGTTTATCATTGGTGTGTAGAACCTTTTGCTGGCGCAAAAACTACGCAATATCTCCTTGTGGATATTGGGTAGTTTTGGTTTTTGGGCCCATATTTTAGGTCCACAGAGAAATGCTTGACAGTGGATATCCTTTCGACTACAATGTGCCCACTATATGAGTAAGACGAAATTAGCAACCAATATCTAGGGCACTGCCACAGACATGTTGCGCCGCCCTCCCGGGTGGCATTTTTCGTCCAAATCATAGA
>CAYUQD010000016.1:0-7725 GCA_964446965.1 uncultured Candidatus Saccharibacteria bacterium | reverse complement strand
CTTGCGGCACTAGTTCCTAAGACTAGCGCGTATACCAATTCCGCCACTCCAGCAAACGAGGTACTGGTGCCAATAATACCGTATACCAAGAACATATTCAAGGTAGGGTGCCCGGGGTGGGACTCGAACCCACACGCTATTGCTAGCAAGAAATTTTAAGTCTCTCGTGGCTACCTATTTCACCACCCGGGCAATTTCATTTTTTTCGTTTATTTTTCCCTCGATGGGTAAGTTGTAAACTATGACAATTTGGACAAAGAATACGTAAATTTTCCAATCTGTTATCAAACCTGTCACCATTTATGTGATCAAGCTCAACGGGGATTCTACCGTCTAAAGACACTTTTGACCAGCCACATAGTTCACATTGTTGTTTCTTTATATTCTCTGCGAATAATCTCTTTTTGAGTTTGTGGCTTTGTACACTAGAGCCCACGAGTAATAGTTGTGAAAGGGGGCGCGGTGGAGTCGGTATAAATAATCCAGTATTCCATCCTTTACCCACAAAGTGAGCTATTGATATGTTTAAACCTTTGATCCTTTGTTGTATCTGAATATAGTTACCGCCCGCCGCAACCAATCCGAGCTTCTGTAATACTTGACGGATACTTCGGGATGTCAGTACTGCTGTAGTGAGCTGATCATCATTCCACTTCTTGGGTCGCTCCATTAGTTGAAGTATAAAACAATATGAAAATAAATGAACTATCGTCTCAATATATTATGGAGACCCGGGCGAGAATCGAACTCGCGTATAGTTCTTTTGCAGAGAACCGCCTTACCACTTGGCCACCGGGTCGTTTTGGGTGTGTCGATGTATTATTCGCCTTGCTTCAAAAGTGCCTCTATAGTGTGGAGTGCTTTCTGTCCAGTGTCAATCTGGACATCGAGGAAGGGGATCGTGCGAGTGTTGAGCTGTTTCTTCACGACTTCTCGCATCTCTTTGCGCTTGCGCTTGAGGAAGTTGATTGCAGAGTCTTCACCACTCTCAGGGAGGACGGAGAGGTATATCATTGCGGTACGGCCCTTGTCCCCGAGCTCAACGTTGGTGATCGTCAGGAGCGCACTCTTGTTGCTCTCGCGTTCAATGAACGAGGCGACGGTCTCTTTGATGACTTCTTCTATTTTGCGGTTTCGTTCTGCTTGGGTTGCGAGTGACATAGCGGTAGAGGGGATTAGACCGTTTTCATAATAAAGGCTTCGAGGATATCGCCAGGTGCGATGTCATTCTTGCATTCGACTTGCATACCACATTCTCCATCACTGATCTCGCGCACCTTTTGCTTGGCTTGTTGGATCTCGCTGATGGTACCTATCGTGAGGTTGTGATCACGTCGGATCACTGACACCTTTGCGCCGTCGGTGATGGTACCACTTTCGACTCGAGCACCGATGACCTGCTTGTCTTTGGTCTTTGAGAATACCTTGAGCACCTTTGCGGTACCGATGACTTCGCGAGTCTCAACACGCGGGCGACGTCGCTCGAGTTCTTCGGCGAGCCATTCAGTGAGTTTGTAGATGATGGTGAATGTCTCGACGAGCGCACCGACACTCTGGTTGGTCTCGCGTGCGCGCGCATCGAGCGCGACGTTGAATCCGATGATGATCGTCTCTTTGTCAGATTGCGCCATGCGAATGTCGCCTTCGTTGATGAGCCCTACACCTTTGCTAATGATCTTGACGCGAAGTCCCTCAATCTCTATTTTTTTGAGTTCGCGTTCTATTGCTTCTGCAGTACCGAATACATCTGTCTTGATAATAATTGGAACGACCTTTGTATCAGCAGAGGTCGCTACTGCATCAGCGGCAATGTCGGTACCGAGTTCTTCGATGTAGTCTTCGGCGTCCCGCTTCTTTGCAAAGACTTTGATACTTGCACCGACATGTGGTGCTTCGTCAAAGCCAGTGAGGTGTACAGGCGTGCCTGGTCCTGCTTCGCGCAGAGTCTTGCCAAGGAAGTTCTCCATAATGCGAGTTGTGGTGAGCGCTTTGCCGGCGACGACGAATTGTCCACTCGTGAGCGTGCCAGTCTTGATAACGATGGTCGCTGCAATACCACGCTTGGAGTCGAGGTTACTCTCGATGACGATACCACTGACTTCTCCTGTTGGGATGGTTTGCATTCCTTCGAGATCGGCAACCAAAATGATCGTGTCGAGGAGGTCAGAGACCCCAGTACCTTTGATCGCAGAGACCGCAACCCACGGGACCGTACCACCATATCCTTCGACGAGGACTTCGTGTTCGGCGAGCATTTGCTTTGCGCGTTCGATGTTGGCTTCGGGGCGATCGATCTTGTTGATGGCGACGATGTAGGGAATACCTGCAGTACGAATAGTGTTGAGGGCTTCGATGGTCTGAGTTTTGACACCATCTTCTGCAGAGACGACGAGGATCGCAATATCAGCGGCACTAGCGCCACGTTCGCGCATACCGGTGAACGCCGCGTGACCAGGAGTATCGATGAAGGTGATGTTGCGATCGACATTATTCACTGGGATCGTGATCTCGTATGCAGAGAGGTGTTGTGTGATACCACCCGCTTCTCCAGCCGCTACATTGGATTTGCGAATGTAGTCGAGGAGTGTGCTCTTGCCATGGTCGATGTGACCCATGACGGCAACGATAGGAGAAGGGAGGTTGGTGGTAGACATGGTGTGGTTTTTAAATTATTCGAAAAATTATTTCTTTTTTATTTCAGAGATTTCTTTGCGGCGTTGAGTGCGTCGGTCTCTTCGTCGGTGAGAGACACATCAGGAATGCCGCGATTTACCTTCTTTGCATATACACCGACATGATTGCGGTTGGTGATGACCGAGAGTATATACCCATCCTCATGCTCATCGATGAGTCCCGATGCAAAGCTCTGTCCGCCACCCGCACTTTCGTATGCATTGTATCTAACGAGAGAGTATCCTCTAATACTTCGTTTGACGCGAGCATCGATGTGTTCGAGGCCTTCTTTGTGCGCTTCGAGGGTATTGTCAGTATTGGCGGCCTTTTGGGTGAGCCAGGCCAGTGTTGCTTCGAGCGATGACCCATCCTTGCCCGTCATGAATGTTGCGAGCATGCGGCGCAGGCGAATGACGAGAACTGTGAGTGCGATTACCGCTCCAAAGAGTACTACGAGGGCAACTATGACAACTGGTGGTATACTGCCGAGCATAGAACGTCATTATACTGAATTTCTCATGTTTTTCAAGTTATTTTCGCCAAACAGAATATATCTCGATTTTGCATCATCGACTCCGATCGACACGGTGATGATGAGGCGCATACCTCGCATTGCGTGTGATGTAGTAGCGGCAAACCCTCATGCACTCCATAGAGAGGGCGTCCTTGCTCGTACAGTACTCACTACTGCCAGAAATCTGGTTGCACATACGCTCGGCGCACATGCAGACGAGATCATATTTACTAGCGGGGCAACTGAGAGCGACAACCTCGCCCTCCTCGGTACAATATATAGAGCAGTAGAGCAGGGTGTGGATCCGAGTACCATCGCGCTCATCATGAGTGATCTCGAGCACGCAGCTGTTGTAGAAGTCGCAACACATGTACAAGGTATCAATACGATCACTATCCCGAGTATTGATGGAGTTGTTGATCCCAAGCATATTATATTGCCCGACGATTGTATGCTCGCACTCATCTCGATCATGTACGTCAACAACGAGATTGGTACCGTACAGCCCGTTCGTGAGATCGCAAAACGCGTGCGTTATTTGCGCAAACAGCACCCCGACGTGCAAATCGTGCTGCATACTGATGCAACACAAGCACCCGCACACTACGCACTCGATGTCGCAAAGCTCGGCGTCGACATGATGACACTCGGCGCAACGAAACTCTACACACACAAAGGTGTTGGAGTGCTTTATAAAAAAAGAAGCATCACACTCGCACCCATCATGTATGGCGGTGGCCAAGAAATGGGGTTGCGTCCAGGCACAGAGTCGATCGCGCTCATTCACACATTCGCGCATGCGCTGAGATATGCACAAGACAAACGGGAACAAGAAACAGCTAGAATACTTTCATTACGAGATTATTTTGAGAGTAGGTTAAAAAATGAGATATCAGAAGTCGTAGTCACCGCGGCGAACGCGGAGCGTTCGCCACACATCTCACACATCGCACTCCCAAACTTTGACAGCGAGCTCCTCGTCATTGAACTCGATGCAAAAGGAATAGCAGTATCTGCAAAAAGTGCCTGCAAAAATGAGAATGATAATGAGTCGCCGATAGTGGAAAAGTTGTATGGCAACGGCTGGGGTGCAGTACGGTTTTCGTTTGGGAGGAAGACGACAATGAAAGAGGTAGATAGGGCAGTGACTGCTTTGAAGAAAGTTTTGAAGAAGTATAAAAAATACCTCTCTATTTCTAAGAGAGGCATTTAATTCAGCTTGATTCAATACTAGTCAAATCAATTGGTTTAACTTCATACTGTTGACTTAACATTTCGTAAAATACTTCTTCCTGAATTTCGGTCAGATCAAAGTCATAAAAATCCCGATCTTCGTCGTAAGCAATGCGAATATTCAGTAACTCTTCAAGGTTCCTAATAAGATTCCATTGGTATGATACGATTTGGATACGACATCCAGGATCATCATCTTTAGGTGGGAACATAATGAGATCATATTTCCACTCGTATTTTTGGAAAATATCTTTTACGGCAGTTTCTCCAACTTTTAATGCTCGGTTGACTAAAAGTATGGTTAGTGTATTTTTTGACATATATATAGTTTTCTTCACAATACTAAACTATGTATTATTGTCAAACTCCTTGGAATGGTTGAGCTAATGATAGATCTAGAAATCCCTTGACATTTGTGCTATAGTTGTACTATCCAGAACCTTCCGAATACCCGACATTGTTGTCTGTCAGATTTTCCTTATACGCGTTTAACTTTTTTTCAACAATGATGCCACCACTTAATCAATTCACGACTAAGGCCAAGGAGACGATCAAGCGGGCGCATGAGCTCGCCATCGAACGTGGGCAGAATAGTGTCTCAACACTACATCTCCTCGCAGCACTCCTCGTCCAAGAAGAGTCAAATATCATCGCACTTCTCGAACGCCTCGACGCGGACACTATCCTCATGACTGATAGTGTGCTGGAGGCCATCGAAGGCGCAGAAGGGTCAACAACTGTTGCGCCATCGTACCAGATGTTCCTCACTGCCGACCTTGCGCAGACGATAGAACAATCGCTCAAGGTTGCAGCAGAAATGAAAGACAATTTCGTCTCGACCGAGCACCTCTTCATTGCACTCTTTGATGTGACCAACCAAGCCAGTGAGTTGCTCAATCGGTTCAAGATCGATCGTCATGCACTCATCAATGCAGTCCTCGAATACCGCACCAACAAAACGACAGACGGAGCTTCTGGTGGCAAAAAGATGCGCATGCTCGCAAAATTCACTCGCAACCTCACCACACTCGCTCGCGAAGACAAACTCGATCCCGTCATCGGTCGCGACAGTGAGATCATGCGCATCATGCAGATCCTCTCTCGTCGTACCAAGAACAACCCAATCCTCCTCGGAGAGCCAGGTACGGGCAAGACCGCAGTTGTCGAAGGACTTGCCAATCGTATCGCAAAAGGTGATGTGTCAGAGAGTCTCAAAGACAAAGAGATCGTATCGCTCGACATTGGCTCCCTCCTCGCAGGCACCAAGTATCGTGGTGAGTTCGAAGAACGCATCAAGAATATCCTCAAGGAAGTTGAGCGCGCAGAAGGCAAGATCATTCTATTCATCGATGAGATCCACAACATCGTCGGCGCTGGATCTATCGAAGGAATGGGGGATATGGCGCAACTCCTCAAGCCCGCACTTGCTCGTGGTGAACTCCGCGCTATCGGAGCAACAACTCTCAAGGAATACCAGAAGTATATTGAGAAAGATCCGGCGCTCGCTCGTCGTTTCCAACCAGTATTTGTCGAGGAACCTACTCCCGAAGACACTGTCGCGATACTTCGTGGTCTCAAAGAGAAGTACGAGCTCTATCATGGCGTGCGTATCACGGACGACGCAATAGTCGCAGCAGTGACGCTCTCGACGCGCTACATCACCAACAGATTTTTGCCAGACAAGGCGATCGACTTGCTCGACGAAGCATCGTCGGCACTGCGTATGACGCTCGAGAACAAGCCTGCCGTCCTCGAAGAAGCACATCGCAAGATCATGCGTCTCGAGATAGAACGCGAAGCATTGCGCAAGGATATCGAAGCTGAGAGTGGTGTCAAGGTTGCAAAAGATCGCATTAAGGATATCGAAGCCGAGATCGCAAACGTCCATGAAAAGACCAAGGAACTCGACCTCAAATGGCGTGGTGAGAAGTCGACACTCCAAGACATTGGCAAGATCAAGAAGGACCTCGAGACACTTCGCCTCGAAGCCGAAGGTGCTGAGAGTCGCGCCGACCTTGGTCGCGCAGCAGAGATCCGCTACGGACACATCCCTATGCTCCAAAAGGAACTCGAGGCAAAGTCTACCAAACTCAAGAAACTCCAAAAGACTCGCCGTGTCCTCAAAGAAGAAATCACCGCCGAAGACATTGCAGAAGTCGTCGCTCGATGGACCGGAGTGCCGCTGACCAAGATGCTCGAAGAAGAGCGTGAGAAGCTCGTGCATATGGAAGCCGAACTCGCCAAGCGCGTCGTCGGACAAACGGAAGCAATCGAAAAGATCGCAAACGTCATCCGCCGCAACCGTGCAGGTATCGGGGATCCCAATCGTCCGATTGGTTCATTCCTCTTTCTCGGTCCAACTGGTGTGGGCAAGACGGAGCTCACCAAGACACTCGCAGACTTCATGTTCAATGACGACAAGGCGCTCATCCGTGTCGACATGAGTGAGTATATGGAACGCCACAGTGTGTCCAAGCTCATTGGGAGCCCACCAGGATATGTCGGGCATGACGAGAGTGGTCAGCTCACCGAAGCAGTGCGTCATCGACCGTACTCTGTTGTCCTCTTTGATGAAGTAGAGAAGGCGCACCCAGAAGTATTTAATGTATTGCTCCAAGTGCTCGACGAAGGACATCTACGCGATGCAAAGGGTCGCCTCGTGAACTTCAAGAACACGGTCATCATTATGACGAGCAATATTGGGAGTCAATTTATCGAAAAGATGGAGACGATCGGATTTCACACTCACAACGAGACTGCTGAGTACAGCAATATGAAGGAGAAGGTAGAGGCTGCGCTCAAAGACTACTTCCGACCCGAATTCCTCAACCGCATTGACGAAACCGTGGTCTTTGATATCCTGTCACAGGCAGCTATCAAAGACATCGTCAAATTGCGCACTGACACTATCCTCGCACGACTCCGTACGAAGGGTATCGAAGTGACGATCAATGACGATGCACTTTCATACCTTGCTCGAGTCGGGTATAATCCCCACTACGGGGCTCGGCCCCTCAATCGACTGATTCAGACAAAGATCTTGAATCCGATTGCGACCCGCATCATCGCTCGCACAGTCGAGGAAGGTGATCGAGTCAGTGTTTCTATGAATGCTGATGACGTAGTTATCAGTGTCCAACATAATAAAAAGAAACGCAGTAGTTCTTTCACTAGTCAGAAGAAAGAAGCACACGCTTCATAATATCTGACTACACCTCCCATCCGGGAGGCAATGCGTCGGTGGTAGAGCGGTCAATTACATCAGACTGTAAATCTGACGCCTTCGGGCTACGCAGGTTCAAATC
>CAYUQD010000015.1:0-9436 GCA_964446965.1 uncultured Candidatus Saccharibacteria bacterium | reverse complement strand
ACAACTCCCAATTGTACATAGTCACATCCGATTCCTGCGCGAAGCGCAGTAATTAATTCTTTTGCCTTTACAAATATAGACGCAATTAATACATCTGGTACATCGTGCATCCAAGTATATTGCTCTTTGGGGATGAGAAGTGTGTGACCTTTGGATACAGGACTAATGTCGAGGAAGGCAAGGAATTGT
This sequence comes from uncultured Candidatus Saccharibacteria bacterium, assembly GCA_964446965.1. Taxonomy (GTDB): domain Bacteria; phylum Patescibacteriota; class Minisyncoccia; order Phycocordibacterales; family UBA9973; genus UBA4124. The sequence goes on along the minus strand of CAYUQD010000015.1, from coordinate 9,247 downwards.
TCATCTTCGTACACCTTTGTCGCCGGAATTTCTCCACGGATAATCTTGCCAAATACGGTGTCATTCATAGGCTTCAGTATATGGTAAAATCCAACCCATGCAACCAACACTCCCTACACCTGCAGAGCTCGAGATCATGCTCGCAGCACGTCTGGGTCTCACTGACCACAAGGTATTCATCGAGCCTCCGTATATGCTCGGAGACCTCTTTGCATTTGCAGATATGCACAAAGCTGTGGAGCGACTACATACTGCAGTCGAGGGTACCGAACACATTGGTATCTATGCGGACTATGACTGTGATGGGATTCCAGGTGCTGTTGTACTGATCGATCTCTTCAAAAAACTCGGCGTCATGGATCGCGTCCACGTCTACATTCCTGATCGTCACGACGAAGGATATGGGGTGAGCAAGGTCGGCATCGACACACTCGCTGGTCATGGTGTAACCCTCATCATCACTGTCGACGTCGGCATCACGGCGATCCGGGAAATAGAGGACGCACAGACTTCTGGTATCGACGTCATCCTCACCGATCACCATGCACCACTCGCAGTGCTCCCCAATGCGTTCGCAGTGGTGCATCCAGCACATGGTATATATCAGAACGCTGAACCCTGTGGTGCGGCGATGGCGTTCTATCTCGTCTGTGCATTCCTCGAGAAATATCGTGTCGACTATGACATACCAGAGGGGTGGGAGAAATGGCTGCTCGATCTCGTCGGATTTGCAACATTGTCCGACATGGTCCCGCTCACGGGAGACAATAGAATGCTCGCGCTGTACGGGCTCTATGTCACACGCAAGACTCGTCGCATCGGACTACAGATGTTGCTTGAGAAAAATGGTATTGGTCTGCCGTATCTCATCGAGACTGATCTGACATTTACGGTTGCACCGCGACTCAATGCAGCGTCGCGTATGGATACGCCGATGCTCGCATTCGAACTCCTCTCAACTGATGACCCCAAGCGTGCGCTCGAGATCGTGAAGACGCTCGACGAGATCAACACGCTCCGCAAGTCACTCGTCGCACAGATCGTAAAAGCTGCGCATGCTACGATCGAGCATCGTGCCATCAATGGCGAGCTCGGCGCAATCGTCGTCGTGGGCAATCCCGAATGGCGTCCCGCAGTACTCGGTCTCGTTGCCAACAAACTTGTCGAGACGTACGGCAAGAGTTTCTTTGTCTGGGGCGAGGCAGGGGATGGCACGATCAAAGGTTCGTGTCGGATGATCGATGAACACCATGCAGCGCTCCTTTTCCAAGCATTGCCTGACGATATGATATTGCACGCAGGAGGCCACCAAGCCGCAGGAGGATTCTCGGTCGCAAAAGACAAGATTCATTTTCTCGAGACTGCGCTCAACGAAGCGATCGCATCAGTCGATCACGACGGCAGCAATAAATCTGTACACGAACCTATTGCGATTCCACTTGCGTCTGGCACGACGCGACACCTCTCTACCATTCGCAAATTTGCTCCGTTTGGGGTGGGTAATACTGAACCAGTCTTTTTGTTCGAGGACCTCACCATCGTCAGCACAAAGATGTTTGGCAAATCCAAAGAGCACATCGAAGTCGTCGTCCGCGATACGACGGGTACTGCGACTGCATTCACATTCTTTGCCACTGACGCTCTGATTCAAAAACTCGCTCCTGCCGCAACAGTCTCAATCATCGGCACACTCGAAGCAGGATGGAGGGGTGGGGTGAGAGTACGGATACGTGAAGTGTTGTAGTTGCTTTTTGAATAAAACCGTATAAAGTAGATCAAAATATAAAACTATGTATGTAAATGGTATTTGGAGAAGGCTTGAGACAACAAGTGTTAGGATCTTTTTAAACAATGGCCAATCTGCAGAAATTCACAAAATAAATTATAATAGTGTGCAAAGAGAAGTTGTCGCAGAATGTATATCTCTTGGTATATATCAAGAATACGATATGGATGATGCACTACTTTTTGCAAATGAATTATTGAAACGTGATGTGATATCAGATTTTTGTGGAGGGGTATATATCTATCTCAAAGAGAGGGTAAATGGAATTCCTCAAAAACTCACACTGTACGACTTCAATGGTGGAATCCAAATGATTTCATGGAAAGTAGTACCCGGAGCTTTGCTCCCACTTGGCCGTTGCATTCTCTGTAAATGTAAGTAAACCTTCGATTATATTGAAGGTTTTTATTTTCCATACCTACTACCGATAACTGCTATACTATCCCCATGAAATCTACGAACAACTCGCAATCTATCATTCTCTATACCGACGGCGCATCTCGGGGCAACCCTGGTCCTGGGGGGTGGGGCGCAATACTGATTGGGTCAGATACTGTTGTCGAACTCGCCGGTGCTCAGAATCCTGCAACGAACAATCAGATGGAATTGCAGGCTGTCATTGAAGGACTTGCATATGCACGCACACATTACTCCGACGCAATCATCGAACTCCACGCAGACTCTCGCTATGTGCTCAATGGGATAGAGAAGTGGCTCGATGGATGGGTACGCAAAGGGTGGGTCACCATGGCAAAGAAACCGGTGGAGAATAGAAAACAATGGGAGACATTACTCGAACTTCGCGATCACTTTGGCAAGAAATTGAAATTGAACAAGGTTGATGGTCACTCAGGTCATCTCTACAACGACCGGTGTGACGAGCTCGCCGTTGCTGCCGCTCTTGAACGAGAGCACATATTATTTACCGGCACTGTAGACGATTATGCAACACAACTCATGAACAATCCTCCATCATCAGAAAAAAAACCAGCATCAAAATCATCTAGTAATAAAGGTGCGGCGTACTCCTATGTCTCGATGGTAGATGGTATCGTTCACGCTGACAAAGATTGGGCAACGTGTGAGAAGCGAGTGAAAGGCAAGAAGGGTGCGAAGTACAAAAAGGTATTTTCAAAAAGTGAGGAGACGGAATTGATGCAAGACTATACGCTCGCAAGTCTTTTGTAATTTTATCTTTTCTTTATCTTTTTTCGATACGATTGAGGCATGCTCGAAGCTTCGGTCATTATACTCACGCTAGGTGCGATGTTGTACCATGTGTTCCACTTGTCTATTGGTACGATCGCAATTGTTGCGGGTGTTGTCGCAGTGTTGTGCACACTCGTGTTTCGGACGAGACAAGGAATACTATTTGGTTTCATGATTGCGTCGATAGTGTTCCTCGGTGGAGCGGCACTGTGGCGAGTGGATGTACCAGTAGACGATGCGATCTATGGCAAGCGCGCATTTGATGCCACCGTCATATCGGTCAATAGACAACTCGACAAGACAAGTATCGTCGTCGTTGATAAGGAATACGATCAACGACTCCAGGTCAGTGTGTCTGGTGATATCGATGTATTACCCGGAGATAATGTGAGTGTTCGTGGTGATGTCAAAGCTCCGGAGGATTTCGTCACCGACACGGGTCGAATATTTGGCTACCAAGAATACTTGGGGAGCAAAGGAATAGTGGGACTCGTGAACAATGCAATAGTCGGCCCTGTCATATCGACAGAGTTCTCTATTGCGCGCATTCCGACGATCATCCGCTACTCATTTGCCGACGTCTTTGCTCGCTATGTTTCGTTCCCGTTCGATGGAGTGCTCGCGGGTATGACTGTAGGGTATCAGGGTGGACTGCCTGACTATATATCTGACCTCTTTCGTAACACTGGAGTACTGCACGTACTTGTACTCTCGGGGTACAACATTACACTCCTCGCTGGAGCACTTGCACTCCTCCTCAAGGGTGTCCCGTTCAAGATCCGCAACTTCATCACCATCATCGCAATCCTCATGCTTGTGATGGTCAGTGGTGCAGGAGTTGCTGCGGTGCGAGCGGGGATTATGGGATCGATCGCAGTCTTTGCCGGACTCTCGATACGGACGTATCAGCCGATGCGCGCACTGGTGATCGCCTTTGTGGTATTTTTCTGTATGAGTCCGACAAGTATATTCGTCGATCCAGGATTTCATCTCTCATTCCTGGCGACGATGTTCATGATACTGGTGTTGCCCAAGGTTGAGTTGTTGTTCCAGTGGTTGCCACAGACGAGTCATATCGATGTGCGCGAGCTCATTATGCTCGCCGTATCGGCACCGATATTTATGTTGCCGTACATGATGTACTTCTCAGGCAACTTCCCACTGGCGTCTCCATTTGCCAACATACTGTTCGCTATTATTACACCGATCATCATGATGTCGGGGATACTCCTTTTTGCGGTGTCATGGCTTGCACCAGTTGCGTCATTGATCGGCACCATCATTTCATTCATGGGCAACATTACACTGCGCATCCTAGAATTTTGTTCGCGTATCTATATATGGAACACTCCACCAATGCCGTGGTGGAGTGTAAGTTTGCTCTATGTTCTCGTTGTCTACTTTTTATTCAAAAAAGAAATCACTACATACGCACTGCAACAGTATAGAATGCTTCGGCAGCGGACCAATTGATATTTGCAAAGAAATCTTCGACGTACTGTTTCTTGCCACTCGGCTGATAGTCGGCGACATATGAGTGCTCCCACATATCGAGTGCGATGATGATATCACATCCGGCGAGTTGGCCGATGTGTTGTTCGTCTACCCACGCTGGGAGCAGCATGTCGGTTGCCTTGTCATAGCAGAGCATTGCCCAGCCGATGCCGCGGGTCATGGCAGTCATTTTCATACGGGTAACGAAGTTGTCGATGGTGTCCCACTGCGCAATGATCTTTTGATAGAGCAATGACTCTGTGTGGGGAGCAGTTGCGCCACCTTGGAGAAGTGCAAAATAGACCTCATGGTTCTTGATACCACCCCACTCAAATGAAAATCTGCGCTGGAGTTCACCAAGCTCATACATGTATTTCTCAGCATCTTTTGCGAGTTCGATACCGTGCTCCATGATGAGGTTGGCATGCTTCACATAGCCGGCATAGAGTTTGTGGTGCTCATCGTGCGTCGTCTGGGTGATTTTGCCAAAAGGGGTCGGGGTGAATGATTTTTCGGTAAACATAGGGGGAGTATACCACTTTATCAAATCTTGATCTCTCTACGCTACAATACGTCGATGAATAGACAGAGTCGCAACATCGGGTTCATGGTGATGGTCGTCATCGTATTTGGCATTGCAGCGCTCGTGTTGCAACCAAGTACTCCGAGCATACAGGGGAGTATGACGATGCTCAATGTCGGGCAGGGCGATAGTTTCCTCATCACCGCTCCATCTGGTGCCCAACTCCTCATTGATGGTGGCAAGGACTCAAAGGTCCTCACCGAATTAGCAAAGGCAATGCCTGCGGGTGACCACTCGATCGACGTTGTCATGTCGACGCATCCAGACTCAGATCATATCGGAGGTCTCGGACTCGTACTCGAGCGATACACGGTCGGACTCTATCTGACATCCCAAGTCGTTGGGGACTCGGGCGTATTCAGGGATCTCAACAACACGCTCTCTGAGAAAGGTATCGCATCATACTATGTGCGCCGTGGTATGACGCTCGCGCTCGATGATACGACGTCCTTCAAAATATTGTTTCCCGATCGCGATACGACTGGCTGGGAGACCAATACTGCGTCAGTTGTGGGTAGGGTGCAGATAGGCAATGCAAGTGCCATCATCAACGGCGACTCTCCGATATCGATCGAGCACTATCTTGTACAGAAGTCGCCACAGGATCTCGATGTCGACATTATGAAACTCGGTCATCATGGGTCAAAGACTTCGTCGAGTGAGGAGTACCTCCGCACTGCGAGCCCCACCCTTGCACTCATCTCTGCGGGAGTGAACAACAGTTATGGTCATCCGCATGCCGAAGTCCTCGCCATCCTCAACAAGCTAAAAATTTCATTTGTCTCTACACAGCAACATGGTCAAGTAATCTTCACAACGGATGGAGAAAAGTGGGTGCAGGAAAATGAGAAATAAAAAAGTTCTACATATATTGTAGAACTTAATAGATACGTTAGGTTATTTGAAATCGTATTCTAGGTTTTCACCATCAGGTCGCACTATCAGGACGCTTTTATGTGTACCACCACTAGGATGTTTCCGTACATGTCCTACGATTTGCGCATCTATTCCAAATGATTTTGAAACTTTTATGCATGCTGATGCAACATCGCGAGATACCACCGCTTCCATACGATGACCCATGTTGTATGAGCTATACATTTCATTCCATGACAAATTGCGCACGTCTTTAAGAAATTGAAACAATGGAGGAATACCAAACAAGTTTTCTTTTACATACTGAAGTCCTAGAGGTCCAAATTTTCCAATCTTGGTTTGCCCGCCACCAGAACAGTGAATGAGAGCTTGTACATTGGAACACCCTACAATACGTAGTAATTCTTTGATCATCGGGCTATAGGTTCTCGTAGGAGAAAGCAAAGCCGTAGCTATAGAAAAGGCTCCATACCCCGGCAATGAATCATCCAAATAATGGTTTCCAGCATACACTAGTTCTCTAGGAGTTTCTGGTGCATAGGTTTCGAGGAACTTACGATAATGATTTGCTAAAACATCATGTCGAGCATTGGTAAGTCCGTTTGAACCTATACCAGAATTTTCATATTCTTCATATGAAGCTTTTCCGGTACTACTAAAACCTACAATCACCGAACCTTCAGTGATATTGTTAGCATCAATTACATCGGCTTTTTTCATCCGGACTGAAAAAGTGTTGTTTACAACAATTGTTCGAACAAGATCACCTACATCGGCAGTTTCTCCACCACAATAAATACACGAAATACCTAGTTCGGTAAATTGTTTGCAAAGTTGCTGGCAACCATTGATAATAGCAGCGATTACATCGCCTGATATTTTTTCTTTGTTTCTATCAATACTCATACTGATATAAAACGGGCCGGTTGCACCTACACATATGAGGTCATCAAGATTCATAACAAGGCTATCTTGAGCAACACCTTTCCATATTCGTTCAACGGAAAGGTTAGATTGAAACTGGGCAAGGTACCCGAGACCTGCTTTTGTACCTGCGCCATCAGCGTGAACGATAGAAACATATGCACTATCTCCTGCGATATCGGGGAATATTGAGCAGAACGCTCCAGGAAAAAGACCTTTGTCTAGATTCTTGATTGCGGTGTGAACATCTTCTTTTTTAGAAGAAACACCACGCATGTTGTACGTGTCCATATGATTTTGTTTTTTTGTTAACAAATATTGTTTTGTGCGTAGAGTACACTATTTCATGTGAAAAGCAAAAACCGCCCAATACGGGCGGTTTTCTTATGTAAAACTTATTTAATGACTCCAGCTTTCTTGAGACTTGCAAATGCTCCGTTCTTTGCGATGGTTTTGAGGCCACGAGTTGAGACGGTGATGACCATAGTCTTGCCGAGCTCGGGGACGTAGATACGCTTCTTTTGGAGGTTGGCGTACTTGCGGGTCATACCAGTCGGGTTGAACTTGGTCGCACGAACCTTGGTAGAGTAGCCTCCACCCATTTGTGACGTCTTTTTAGTTATTGCGCATTCTTTTGCCATAGTGATTCGCATGGTACCATAGAGGGTATTGCTATGCAAGGACCACTTTCTATCTTTTATTTCCTCATTTTGATCATCTCGATCATTGTCCACGAAGTGGCGCACGGACTCATGGCTGAGCGCGAAGGCGACCCCACTGCGCGAATGCTCGGGCGTATTACACTCAATCCGCTCAAGCATATTGACTGGTTTGGCTCGGTCATCCTCCCCGCAGCGCTCATCCTCACCAATGCCGGATTTGTCGTTGGTTGGGCAAAGCCTGTACCATACAACCCTGACAACCTTCGAGATGGCAATAGGAGTATCGCCAAGGTCTCGATCGCAGGTATTGTGGTCAACCTCTGTATTGCCATCTTTTTTGCGCTCTTGCTGCGACTGAGTATCCATTTTGCACTGATTTCTCGGGCATTTGTCGACATATCGAGCATTATTGTCCTGGTGAACATCGTCCTCGCACTCTTTAATGCGATCCCATTGGCGCCATTGGATGGCTTCCGCTTCCTCTCGGCCGTACTCCCAGCACGGGCACAGCCGGTGATGCGGACGATCGAGCGGTACAGCTTGCCGCTCCTCCTTGCATTTGTCCTCTTTGGATGGAAGTTCGTGGCACCCTTTGCCTATACATTATTTTCACTTCTGACAGGGATTCAGATATAAGGGCTTATACTCAGTCCCACTCCCGAGTACCCTGCTGTCTGCGGAACTCGCTGTGCTCAGACAGTCCTCGCCAGCAGGGTACTCCTCCGTGGAGCGGAGCCTTTGGGTATAAAGTGACTAGCACCCCCTTGATTTATAAATACTCATATAGTAGGATACTCGGACACATGGCAACCATCAGTCAGCTTATAAAGAAACCCCGCAAGAGTACTGCTCGCAAGAGCAAGGCTATTACGCTATCTCGTGGATTCAACGCGATTCACAACCGCCCAGTACTCTACGCATCTCCATTCAAGCGAGGAGTATGTGTGAAGGTATCAACCACAACCCCAAAGAAGCCGAACTCTGCGATCCGTAAAATCGCTCGTGTACGTCTCACCAATGGTGACATTGTGACCGCATACATTCCTGGTGAAGGACACAACCTACAAGAACACTCAGTGGTCATGCTTCGTGGAGGACGTGTGAAGGACTTGATCGGAGTTCGATACCACATCGTTCGTGGAGTGCTCGATACACAGGGTATAGAGAAGCGCCGCAAGAGTCGATCTATGTACGGTACCAAGCGCCCTAAGGTAGCTAAGAAATAATCTATTTATATATGCGAAGACCAGTAAAAAATCGAAATATGGTAAGTCCGGACATCAAGTTTGATTCACTCGTACTTGAGAAGTTCATCAACTCCATCATGCAAGATGGCAAGAAAAACACCGCGCGCACAATCGTGTACGGCGCACTCTCCATCATCCAAGAAAAGGAGGGGACAGAGACTCCACTCGCCGTCTTTGACGAGGCTATCAAGAACGCAGGACCACTCGTAGAGGTTCGCTCACGACGTATCGGAGGTGCCAACTATCAGGTTCCACGAGAAGTCCGTACCGAACGCCGTACTGCGCTCGCAATGCGATGGATCATCGATGCGTCTCGCTCTCGCAAGGGGGTCAAGACCGCTGTTGCCCTCGCCGAAGAACTCATGCTCGCCGCAAAGAACGAAGGAAATGCTGTCAAAAAGAAGAAGGACACTCACAAGATGGCAGAGTCCAACAAAGCATTCGCTCACTTTGCGTGGTAATACCA
>CAYUQD010000014.1:2169-9758 GCA_964446965.1 uncultured Candidatus Saccharibacteria bacterium | reverse complement strand
AGTATCATCAGGATTGCTTTCAAAAAAGGTTCGAATTTTGTACAATGAATACCGCAAAATTAGCAATCCAAGCGTTCGACATTTCAAAGAAAACATATATTATATAGAAATGATGAATATGGAAATGCCACAAACACCAGAAGGGAATGAAAAGGAGTCAGAGTTCAAACAGTTTGAACGTGTAATTGCTGCAGTATCTCCTTATCCAGAAGAGTTGAAAAGTCTTATACCGGATATAGAAAAATCTACCGATTTAAGTGATGATGAAAAAACTCTTCTCCTACACTCAATACGAGTATTGGGGGGTGGCGAGGGGTATTACACCGATAATCTTCCGTCGACCTATGGAAATAAAGAAGATGAAGAGGGTCTTGAATTAGGTGAAGAATTTAGTACTTATTTTCGAAAAATAGGAAATATTAAAAATAACCCACTTGAGTACCGAGAGTTGGATAAAGAAATCGAAGCCTCAGAAACGCTTAATATTCGTGAAAAGAATAAATTGAGAGGGACAATAAAATATCTTTTGAGTTAATAAATAAGGTTCCACTATACTGCCAAAGCGCCCATTAAGGAGCTAGGTAATAAAAAAGCTCTGCATAATTACAGAGCTTAGATGGTGCGTATTAATAATTCCAACCCTTTATAATACAAATCGTGGTCTAAAAATATCTTGCCTGACTCATGGGGAACCTTATCACAATAACGAGTAGTCCACGGGACATGAATAAATACATTTCGCTCATTATAACTATTAGATCGAGTTGCAAGTGAAGTACAATACCCCAATGCATTACAGATGAAACTATCAGCATCACTTGAACGCTCTGCGGGAATATCATGTTCCAAAAGCGTGTGCAGGAGTTTCTTGTGAGGTGCTCTTGATTTGATCGTGTACGGAGCACTTTTCTTAATGATCGGTATATTTTTGGGAGTATACCCATTTGCGTCAGGGTATTTGCCATTCATAGTATTACGAAACGTTGATTCGATACGAATACCCTGTGCACTTGATGCCAGACCAGTACTGATTATCGCGTATACATCACTATGGTGAAGCAGTGTAGCTACAAGATGTCCCCATGCATCATAGATAGAAGGAAGTACGATACCAATAACCTTTCGGTCACCAAAAATCTTTTGATGGAAATCGATCGTGCTCTGTTGGGTCGGATTGTATTGATAAGGACCAAACGGTTGAAAACCTGTGAGAATAATTTTTTTCATACGTTGTTTTTTTCTTGATACTACGGGTTACTAGAAGAATGTCAAATACCCTACGACACTTCAACTATAGATTTGTCCCATACTTATATATTCATGCTACAGTTAATCAATGAAAAAAGCTTTTATAATACTCTGCATCGCTATTGTCGGACTATTGGTATACGGGGTCATCAACAATATTTCTCGACAACAGGACGCACTGGTCACCACAGATACTACCCAACCAATGAATGGTACGTACTGCTATAGCTACCAAAAGGACGATGGTGCGATATACGACTCGCGCACGATACAGATTGACATCAGAGGAACGACGGTCACGGGGCAAAAGTCAGGATCATTTCGTAACTCAGAATACAGTGTTGGATATACGAGTACCCTTGGTGGCACTATCAATACCGATGGCACCATAGACGCTGTAGCACAGGTAGTCATTGCCGATGGTGGGCAACTAACCCAAGAGGAGCGCTATCTGTTGCAAGACAACAGTCTCGTTGAGCTCACGTATCCATATACCGAAGACTTTGCCAACAAGATACTGCGTATCAATGAAACCGTTCCTGATAATGGTCAAGGACAGGCATTCCCACTGCGGACAGTGTATGAGAGTGTTGTGTGTTCGAATAGATAATCATTCCAATAAATATAGGACAACATGAAATTTTATCAAAAACAGATTCTCCCCAAACTTCTAGATTTTAGAATGCAGAATGCGGAATTGGAGCACTATCGACCTGAGGTGGTTGCGCAGGCAAGGGGAGTGGTGTTGGAGATCGGGTTCGGTTCGGGGTTGAACCTTCCATATTATCACCATACAGATATGGTGTATGCACTTGATCCTTCTGTAGGGTTATACAATCTCGCAAAAGCGCGTATCGAACAAGTATCATTTCCCGTTGAGTATATGCACGCATCTGCAGAGAATATACCGCTATTGGATAATACAATTGATACGGTGGTGTCTACATGGAGTCTCTGTAGTATTCCAAATATTGAAGCTGCCCTCAGAGAAATATATAGAGTTCTAAAGCCAGGCGGTAAATTCGTATTCATAGAGCATGGAAAATCACCCAAGAAATATATTGCCTTACTACAAAATATCCTTACACCAATCTCGAAATGTATTGCCGGAGGATGTCATATGAACAGAGAAATAGATATAGCGATTGCACACGCAGGTTTTACTTTTGAAAAATTAGAACGCTTTGAACAAAAAGGAAAAACTTTGTCATATATGTATAAGGGTGTAGCGCTAATCAAAAAATAAAATACATCGAGCGATCTCTCTAAGTAAGCCGAGTAGAGTATTTACATTTCCCAATATTTATTGCATGATCAACCTATGAAATATCAACACGGGTTCATCGGGATAGTGGTACTCGTCATAGTGAGTCTCGTTGCTCTGGGGGGAGGATATGTGTTGTACAGGAACAAGCAGGCATCGTCTGACGTCGTAGTAGTGCAGACACCAGTGTCTGTGGATACTACAGAGTCTGCAACGACAAAGGGACAAAAACTTGTAGTTATGCCAGGGGTTTCGACGTCAGTCAGTACAATACTCGATTGTACGGAGCGTATAGATTGCCTCGTCGCCGCGGCAAAGGCGTGTACTCCGACGACTGCAACCATGAGTTATACCAATATCCAAGTACCTATTATGGAAGGCTTGCAGCTCTCTGGGATGTCTACCTTCAAGATCCAAAAAAATCCTAGTACTTGCGCATTACTTACTACCTCGCTCTCTACCAATGTCACAATGACGAGTGCTGCTCGCGCACAGTTGCGTACGCAAGGGATGACCGATACTCAGATTGACCAACAGCTTCAAGCTATGAATGAAGGATATAAACTCACCGCCAACAAGTCTGCAACGTGTACAGGTACCAACGCAGCACTTGCTGAATTTATCCAAGAACAGCTCACTGGAGGTGGGAATCTCAAGATCAAGGCGTCGGTTGGTATTGACTATGCTACATCTGTGATCACAACTTCATCAGGAGCAACCATCACCTGTACGCAATAGTGTCATGAGGTGGGATTGCCCTACAAAAATGCGCTATACTTATAAATATGAAAGGATACAACAGTAATATAGAAAATGACACACGAGAAAATACTGACTTTCGCAGAGTAGTGTATACCGCAGCGCATTGCCAGCTCGTCCTGATGAGTCTGCGTCCGATGGAGGAGATAGGTGTAGAGACACATACTGACAACGATCAATTCTTTCGGTTTGAGTCAGGAGAGGGGATAGTGCGCATCGATGGGACCGAGTATAAGGTCTCTGATGGATCAGCTATCATTGTGCCGGCCGGTGCAGAGCACAACGTGATCAATACCTCTGACTCACTCGATCTCAAACTCTATACGATATATGCTCCCGCTCATCACAAAGACAAGGTTGTTCATCCAACCAAGGCTGATGCGATACATGATGATGAAGAATTTGACGGAGTAACGACTGAATAATATGCAATACAACATTCATCCATTGTTTGTTCATTTCCCCATTGCATTCCTGTTCATCTATTCTGTGATCAAGGTACTGCCAGTGCAGCGATGGTTGCCATCTGTTGGATGGAGAGATATCGAACGAGTACTGCTCGTCGTGGGTGTGCTCGGCGCATTTGCGTCACTGAGTACTGGTGGGGCAGCCGAGCATCTGGTCCGTGCAGAGCGCAACCTCGTCGATATGCATGCAGCATTTGCGACCGCTGCGACGTGGATGTATGGCGTACTCCTTGCAGGAGAAGTCGCGCTCATACTCAGCACAAAACAGTTCATCAGTATGGGTAATGCCACATTGAGGAATGGTATCGCGCTCATCGTGCGAGTGTGTTGCAACCCTACTATTGCGGGAACCCTTGCTATCGTAGGCTTCGTAGCGATCGCTATTACTGGCGTGCTCGGGGGAGTGATCACCTATGGCGTCACTGCAGACCCTATCGCTCCATTTGTGCTCAAGGTGCTCGGTCTGTAATACGGTATACTGATACTATTATGCAACACAAACCTTTCACCATTATACTTTCTCTAGCTATTGGCCTCCTCGTCGGATGGGTGGCTTGGGGGAGAGCACCTAGTACCCCTTCGTCCCATGTCATGCCCGATGGTACGGTCATGAGTAACGATGGGAGTAGTATGGCAATGATGATGCATGATATGAACGCTGCATTGAATGGCAAATCAGGAGACGCGTTCGACCAAGCATTCATCAGCGAAATGATCGTGCACCACCAAGGCGCAATCGATATGGCAGCACTTGCGCTTACAAGCGCAAAGCATTCAGAACTCAAAGACCTCGCCAACGACATTATCACAGCACAGACTTCCGAGATCGCACAGATGAAGCAGTGGCAAAAGGATTGGTATAACAAATAATAGATGGTTTTTGTAGTATAGTGGGGATATGAACGTCTCAGTACTCATCATCGCCCACAATGAAGCAGCTCATATCAAGGAGTGTATCGAATCAGTCATCGTTCAATCGATGCGTCCCGATGAGATTGTGCTCATCTGCCACAACTGTACAGATGGAACAGCAACTATTGCAAAACAATATGATGAAGTGAAGGTTGTTGAATATAGTGGTCCAGATGGAGTGCCATACGCACGGATCAAAGGATTTGAAACGGTAGTGGGGGATATCGTGGCATGTATAGATGGTGACAGTATCGCGCATAAAGATTGGCTCAAACATATAACGAAACCTCTGATGGATAAGCCAACCATTTCCCTTGTCGCAGGGTATGTCATCCTCACCAATAATCTCTTTGCTCGTATTACGAGTTTTTGGCAATTTTGGGTACAGCGTACGATACTACGCAATCCGATCCATATGTTCGCATGGGGTTCAAACTTTGCTTGTCGCAAATATGACTATGAAAAGGTTGGAGGAATAGCGCCAATAGTGGAACTCAAGGATACGCTTGGTCTGAATTTTTGGGCAGAGGATCTATATCTGTCTGTTGCATTACTCCAAATCGGAACAATGCATGTTGCCCTTGCTGCAAAAACATATACAACACTTCCATTATGGAAAATAGACCCAAAGACTGCACCTGTACAAAAATGGATGCATGACAACAGGGTAGTTCTCAATTATTTCAATACAAAGGGTGGTATACTCAAATAGTAAAACTGGATTAGTAGTAACGATATGAAAGCAATGGAAAATAATACAAAAGAAACAAAAAATGGACACACTTGCCCAGTTGATGGCGGGCACTGCTGTGACTGTAATGGTTGCGGGGGTATGTGTATGCATGGTGGTATGAAGCGATATTGGAAGCGACACTTCATTGTGCTCATCGTCGGAGTGATCCTCGCGTTTTGGGTAGGACTCAAGATCGGAGAACTCAAAGGCTTTGTGATGGGTAGCTACGGTATGGTGCCGATGCGTCACAGTGGCTGGATGATGCAAAACCGTGATGCGATGCCATGGCCCGCATCAGGCACAGTACTCGAAGGTGAGCCATTGCCCGACGGCGCAGATCCTGCAGTACAATAAATAGTAGTCTCAAACACCCATCATACCGATGGGTGTTTTGCTATTGATGCATTACTTTGGCGCGTAGCCATGTGCGAGGGCGACGGCGCATATGTGCTGTGCACCAGCAGATCTGAGTGCACGACGAGCTTCGAGAACAGTGGAGCCTGTCGTGATGACGTCGTCGATGATGATATAGGTTGTGGCGGGATCGAGCTTCATCGCGCACCCCATGGTATCGACGACGTTGGTGAGACGATCGGCACGCTTGAGGTGCGCTTGGGGGAGGGTGAATAGAGTCTTGGTGAGGAGGTGTTTGACTGTAGCGTTTTTTATACCATCTGCAACCCACTTCGCAATGAGTTCACTCTGGTTGAATCCTCTCATGCGCTTCTTTTTGTTATGACCAGGGATAGGGACCAATACATACGGAGCATTGTATGTATGCAGATATGTCGCAATATGAGGAGTGGCATGTTGGGCGAGGAGTCGAGTTGACTCGCTCTTGCGGTTGTATTTGAGGTTGCGGATACTGTCTCGGACGATACGGCTCGCATAGTCATATACGGCGAAGGTTGCAGTATCGATACTGCGAGATCGAGGAATGGTGTCAGCGCATGTCGTACACAGTGCGACGCCAGAGCGACCACACACAGCGCAATGCTCGGGAAAGAATAACTGCAGGAATGATGTATACAACGAGCGCATAGGAATTATGAAAATATGCTCTATACTATAGCTATATGGATAGTATACTCAATGGACTCAAGAATGCCTTGGGAGGGATCTTTGGAAAGGCAGAGGACAACACTGCTGTCGGGATTGATATCGGTACTTCGGCTATCAAGGTCGTCGAGCTCAAGCGCGAGAACGGTCGCGCACTCCTCTCGACATACGGCGCGCTCTCGATCGCACAATACAAAGAAGGCGGAGTCCTCGGACAAGTCGTCGCACTCGATGCAGCAACACTTGCAAAGGCGCTCGCAGATGTCCTCGTCGAGACCAATATCACGAGCAAGAACGTCGTCGTTGGCATCCCATCGATCTCGTGTATCATCTTTATCTTGCAATTGCCTGCAGCGATCGATGAGGCGAGTATGCCACAGGTGATCCCTGGAGAAGCAAAGAAATTTATCCCAGTCCCCATCGAAGACGTCTCGCTCGACTGGTATGTGATCCCGCGTCGCGAGGAGTCTGGCGTTGCGTCCCGTGTCGTCTCAGAGAGTGGAGGAGAAGCCAAGATCTCAGTACTCGTCGTCGCAACCCTCAACGAAACACTCTCGAAATACAGCGAGGTATTGCAAAAGACGGGTCTCCCCGTCGATAGTCTCGAGATTGAGATCTTTAGTCATATTCGCGCAGTGCTCACTCGCGAACTCTTCCCAGTGCTCATCATCGATATCGGCGCGTCCAAGACTAAGCTCACCATCGTCGAACACGGGATTGTTGAGACATTCCGTCTGGTGAACCGTGGTGGCCAAGACATGACAATGTCGATCGCGCATTCGCTCGAGGTAGAATTCAAAAAGGCCGAAGACTTCAAGAAACAGTACGGTATCATCCCGTCCCCCGAGCATCCAACGATTGCTGATACACTCAAGACCCATCTCGTCGACATATTCCAAGAAGCAAATAGCAACATTCTCGCCTATGAGAAACGCTACAACAAAAACATCGGCAAGATCATCTTTACCGGCGGAGGTGCAATGACCAAAGGATTGCTCGAGTATGCATCCCATAGCTTCGGCGCAGAGCTCGTCATTGCAGACCCCTTTGCCAAGGTAGAGTCTCCAGTATTTCTCGCTGGCGTCCTCAAGAACACTGGTCCAGAATTCTCGATCGCGCTGGGCCTTGCGCTCAAGAAGTTCCAATA
>CAYUQD010000014.1:0-2069 GCA_964446965.1 uncultured Candidatus Saccharibacteria bacterium | reverse complement strand
CTCATCGGTGCGCAAAATGTGGCAGCTACTACGGCGATCGCCTCGACAGGGCAGGTGGGTGCCACCCTTCTAAAGGGTGTGAAAGCAGGTTACTGTATCATCGGGCACTCAGAGAGTCGTGCGACAGGGGAGAGCAATGAGCTCGTCCGAGAAAAGCTCGATCGACTCCTCGAGCAAAAGATCCAACCGATCCTCTGTGTCGGTGAGCGAGAGCGAGATGGACAAGGGTGGTATCTCTCCGTGATCAAGGATCAGATAGAGAGCGCGCTCATGGGACTCGCTCCTGCTGCGCTCAAGCGTATCGTGATCGCATACGAACCAGTGTGGGCAATCGGTGCGAGTGCTGAGCGTGAAGCAACTCCCGCAGAATGTCTCGAGATGATCATGTTCATCCGCAAACTCATCAGTGATCTAGCCGATCCCAAACTAGCGCGAACTATCCCAATACTCTACGGGGGTTCTGTATCAGAGGACAATGCCGCGGCATTCCTCACCGAAGGAGAGGCGAGTGGGCTCCTCGTCGGGCGTGTCAGTCTCGAGAGCAAGCGCTTTGCAAAGCTCGCAAGTCGTAT
Organism: uncultured Candidatus Saccharibacteria bacterium; assembly: GCA_964446965.1. Taxonomy (GTDB): domain Bacteria; phylum Patescibacteriota; class Minisyncoccia; order Phycocordibacterales; family UBA9973; genus UBA4124. The sequence continues at coordinate 1,497 of CAYUQD010000014.1, read as the reverse complement.
CGCAGATCTATAACCTTTTTTATGCAATCCATCAAACTTCTCCCAACTCTCAACGGTGCACGCGTACTCGTCCGTGTCGACTACAATGTTCCATTGAAAGGAACAAAGATAGTAGATGCTCGCCGTATCGAGGCAAGTTTTGCAACGATCCGGACTATTTTGAAAAAAAAGGGAACACCTGTCCTCATTGCACACCTCGGAGACGGTACAGAGAGTCTGCGTCCGGTCGCGACATTTTTGTCCAAGCATTTCAATACAGTATTTGTCACCAACGACGTCACTGATGCACGCACGATCGAGATCCTCGAACACGTCCCATCGGGAACAGTCGTCTTGCTCGAGAATATTCGCCGCTATGCCCAAGAAGAAGACAATGACGTCGCATTTGCAAAGACGCTCGCAAAACTCGGCAAGTATTATATCAACGACGCATTCTCTGTCTCGCACCGGGCACATGCGTCAGTAGTGGGGATCCCAAAATATATACCATCGTTTGCTGGTATACAGCTCGAGCTCGAGATCAAGGCGCTTGCGAGTGCGGTCACTACTACCAAGCATCCATTCCTCTGTATTCTCGGAGGAGCAAAGTTTGCGACAAAGATTCCACTGCTCAAGCAGTTCGAACCAAAGGCCGACAAACTCATCATCGCAGGAGCAATCCTCAACAACTTCTACCAAGTGGCCGGCTTTGAGGTAGGAGACTCAGTTGTCGAGAGTGGGTATGACACCCAGATCAAGAAACTACTCAAGAGCCCCAAACTATTGCTCCCCATAGATGTGATCGCAGTTCGTGGCACCAAGAAAATCGTACTCACACCAGACGAGATACAGAAAGGTGATGTTATCGTCGACATCGGCCCACAGAGTATTGCGCTCATCGCTCGAGAGATCCACAAGGCCAAGCTCGTCGTATGGAACGGTCCAGCAGGATGGTATGAAAAGAAATTCGTCGCAGGGACTGTCGGTATCGCCCGCGCGATCGTTGAGAGCAAGACCAAGGCGATCATCGGAGGAGGGGATACTGGTGCAGTCATCGAGGAGATGGTGAATGACAAGGATAGCAAGCGGGTCTTTGTCTCGACTGGAGGAGGTGCTGCCCTCGACTATCTGAGCTCAGGGACCCTCCCAGGTATCAAGGCCCTCAAATAATATTGCAAAAAAATGTAGTAGGTGTACACTAGTGTAAACCTCACACAACAAAGCTTTTTCGTGAAAAACCACCAGATTTTGTGCACCAACTCAATATCCCAAAAAAGACCCAAAAGCTATACGGGTCTTTTTTTATTTCTTTATACTACTGCAAGCCAGCTCTGATTTTATCTGCGAATGCATTCATTTCTGTGGGGCTTTCATACGGTACATGCGGTCTCTGAGATTGGGTAACGGTTTCGTTCAAATATCTCGGTATGAGGTGGATATGAAAATGCGGGACCTCATTTCCGACAACTCCCAATTGTACATAGTCACATCCGATTCCTGCGCGAAGCGCAGTAATTA
>CAYUQD010000013.1:0-17239 GCA_964446965.1 uncultured Candidatus Saccharibacteria bacterium | reverse complement strand
ATTCAACAATCACAATCTTGGGCAACTGGTCGAACGCAGGAACATTTACTGCGGGGAGCTCGACCGTAGTATTCAATGGCGCTGCCACTGCCACGATCGCTGGCGCTACGACATTCAATAACTTAACGATTAGTCACTCTGCCGCAAAAGAAGTTAATTTTGAAACAGCAGGAAGTCCGGTCTTTGCGGTTACAGGACTATTTACTGCAACGGGCTCAAGTGGCAATCTCATCAAACTTTATTCTGATACTCCTGCTACACAGTGGCACTTCTTGCCAACAGGTACATCGAGCGTTGATTATGTCGATACGAGAGACGGTGCCTGTGAGTCTGGGGCAATATTCCTCAGTCCGACCAACTTCACCAATTCGGGCAACAACGGCACGTGTTGGGTAGGGGCGTCACTGACCTTTGATTTTGCAATCTCTGATGCATCAGTTGGATTTGGCACACTCAGTAGTGCAGCAGCTCGATATGCAACCGGCGATACGCTCGGTTCTTCGAGTGAGGTCGAAGCGCACACAATGTCTGTCACCACAACAGCAGCATCGGGGTACACACTCTCGGTCATCGGGGCAACACTCACCAGTGGGGCGCATAGTATTGCAGTGATTGGGGGTAGTAATACTGCTTCCAATCCCGGCACTCCGCAGTTTGGAATGCGACTGGTTGCTACTGGTGGCTCAGGAGTAGTATCTGCACCGTATGATGGATCGGGGTTTGCATATGATGCGACGATCTCAACTCCTGATGTCATTGCATCTGCTGCTTCCGGGGACGGAGTTGAGACCGTGTACTCCAGTCGATATATGTGCAACATCTCTGATGTCACCCCTTCCGGGGAGTATGCGACTGATCTCACGTACATTGTGACCGGTAATTTCTAATAATGTGGATAACGATAAGGATCCAAAAATGATGTGGTATACTTTTGAGTATATTGTTATAGCAACACCATAATGAAAACCACTACTAAAAAAGTTCTTTCGGGTATTCTTGGCATCGCACTTACCCTCATCAATACCGGTATGCCGCTCCTTATCGCGAACGCTGCTTCGTTTAGCAGTATGAGTGATACGATGAGTTCTCAAGCAACGAGTGCAACAGCAGATCACACAATTGCCTGGACACTTGCAACGGGCAAGACGACTGCCGTCAATGCAGTGATCGCGATCGACTTTGTCGTTGCTGATATTGTCCCAAGTGGTACTTGGCAGACCTCTGACTTTGCCTTTACTGACAACGTGCGTAGTGCAGCAGCTCCTGCTGCGGTGGGTACTGGAGCTGCGACATGTTCTGGAAGTAGTGCATCAAACTATATCGTCAATGTAGATGCCACCAATGCAACATTCACCATCACCACGTGTACTGGCTGGACCACTTCTGCAACAGCAACACCAACAACCTTTGTGATCAAGGGTGCAACAGGGGGTACTGGCACACTCACCAACAAGGCAACTGATGTAAACTCGTCACTCGTCACTATTACCAACTCGGTCAATGATACCGATAGCGGTACGATCGCTATTGTTGTGGAATCAAACGATGTTGTCACTATTACTGCCACTGTAAATCCGACCCTCACTTTTGCCAATGACGATGCAGCAATAGGGTTCGGGGCGCTTTCATCAAGTGCTGCTACGTATGCAAACGCTGCGGCAACTGGGTCGGGGAGTGACACCACCGCCAACACATTGACCATAGGTACCAATGCGTCGGGTGGATATGCACTTACGTACACTGGAGCAAACCTTACTTCTGGACTCAACACCATTCCTACTGCAAACGGTACGACCACTATCTCTGGAGATGCAAACGGTAGTCCTGGAACAGCTGAGTGGGGCATGTCAGGTGTCGTGACTGGGTCTGGATCTATGGCATCGGGATATGAAAATGGATCAAGTAACTGGAAGTTTGTCCCTTCTGCAACAACCACATTAGCTTCTCATACTGGACCTGCGAGTGATTCTATCGCCATGCACTACCTCGCAAATATTGCAGCAACGACTCCTGCTGGCTCATACACCACCTCTCTTACCTATATAGCAACTGGAACATTTTAGATATGAAATTTCTCCGTACGTACCGATTTATTACACTAACTGCCATAGCACTAGTTATGGTGCTTGTTTCTTCTGCACACGCACTCACTATCACTCCAGTACGTTTGGAAATAAAGGGTGAGCCTGGACAAGTCGTCAAGCAAGAAATGACCCTTATCAACGAACAGGCCGTTCCGGTCACGTACTATTCTTCATTTGCAAACTTTGAAGCGCAAGGGGACACAGGTAGTCCTGCGTTTGTTGTAGCCAAGGATGATATTGGTACGTGGATGAAGACATCAGAGGCTATTACCCTCGGGGCAAATGAGACTAAAACCGTTGCAATCAATATCGCGATCCCCACTGATGCGAGCGCTGGAGGGCACTTTGGAGCGATATTTTGGGGGACTGCTCCCAATGAGACAACTCCAGGACAGCTCGCTATCTCTGCAAAGACGGGGATGTTGATATTGCTGTCAGTCCAAGGAGATGTAAAAGAGGCGGGAGGATTAACCGATTTTATGACCGTTGGCAATAAGTTCTGGTACAACACATTACCAGTCTCATTTGAGTATCGGTTCCGTAATGATGGAGGAGATCGTATCAAGCCCGTAGGACAGATCACTATTCGTGACACTATATATATTCCTGCCGATCGTTTGGATGCCAACCCTGTACAGGGCAACATCTTGCCTTCGAGTATGCGCAAGTTCAAGGTGGACTGGATCAAGCATTCTGAGCCGGCAGGTGAACCGTTGGCGACAAGTGCGATTGGTAGATTTTTTCATACTGTAGGATACCAATGGAAGAACTTTGCGCTTGGCCTTTACTTCGCAAAGATCGATATCACTTATGGCACCCAAGGACAACACGCGACTGATCAAGTGAAGTTCTTTGTATTCCCATGGCAGCTCGTCATCGTGATCGTCCTTGCGCTCATTGTTGTATTTTGGGGTGGCAAAAAGATCCTCAAGAAGTACAACCGATTCATTATTTCACAGGCACGTGCCGGCATGAGCGATGAATCTCTGGAACAGTAAGGTGATACGATTTGTATACATAGGTGTAGTCACGGCACTACTTGTCGGAGTGGTTGTGCATGCTGCAACTATTACTGATAGCACTGCAGTAATCATTTCGGCACAAGTAAATAGCAGTACCCCAGGAGGAGGTAGTGGGGGCGGAGGAGTATCATCTCCAACCGAAATCAAGTTTTCTGGAATGGCATATCCTTCGTCCAAAGTTTTTATTTTGAAGGATGGAGTTATTGCTGCGACAACCGTAGCTGACCCACAGGCGCGATTTGCAGTGACGCTCGCAGATCTCGATTCTGGCTCGTATACATTCTCTGTATATGGAGAAGATGACAAGGGTCGCAAGTCAACATCGTATTCATTTCCTGTCTTTGTTACTACTGGAACATCTGTCACGATTGGTGGAATATTTCTCTCTCCAACGATTGATGTCGACAAACTTCAGGTTCGCAAGGGAGATCCTATTTCTATCTTTGGGCAAAGTGCACCAAACGCAGAGGTTTCTATTGTTGTGCATTCAGAAACTGAGCATATCAAGCGTGTACCTACTGACTCGTCTGGTGCGTACTTTTTGCGCTTTGATAGTGCACCCCTCGAGTATGGAAACCATATTACCAAATCCGCAGCGATTGCTGCCACGGATGTGAGTCTCTTTAGTGATTCAGCAGCGTTTCGTGTCGGAGATGCAACTGTCTTGAAAGAGGTGGGAGCATGTTCTCAGTTGCGTGGGGACGTCAACTGTGACGGGCGGGTGAATCTCGTCGACTTCTCGATCATGGCGTTTTGGTACAAGAAAAATGGCGTTCCTACTAAAGTTGATCTCAACAACGATGGCACCGTAACACTCGTCGACTTCTCGATCATGGCGTACAATTGGACCGGATAATATGTATACACGACTCTTACAATTCACACTGACTATATTCCTCGTTATGAGTATGAACGTTGTTTGCGCACACGCTGCGTCAGTAGTGTTTGTACCGCCTGATCATACTCCTGGATTGAACGAAGAGTTCTCTGTTGATGTACTTCTCGATACCGAAGGAGCCTCAGTCAATGGTATTGATGCAGCACTCACCTTTACTCAGGCAACACTCTCGCTCGTCCGTGTCGAAGACGGATCATCTATTGTTCCGTTGTGGATTGAGCGACCACGGGTACTCAACAACACAATTGCGTTTAGTGGCATTATCCCCAATGGGTTTAATGGGCTCATTGACCCATTTGATATTCAAGAAAAAAAGCCGGGCAAAATAGTTCGCCTCGTCTTTCGTACAACAACTGCAGGCAACGCCGCAGTATCATTGCGGGGGACACTGACACACAACGACGGCAATGGTACACAGGAGTATCTGCCTGATACAGGAACTTCGTTTACTATTTCATCTACCCATTCACAAAATTCGTACAATATCGCTGATACTGTTGCACCTGTACTGATTGCGTCTCGAGTACGTGATGCTGCATTGTATGATGGGCGTTTTACGCTCGTGTTTAGTACAACTGACAAGGATTCTGGTGTTGCATATGTCGAAGTCAAAGAGAAAAAAGGTAAGTGGAAGAAAATTGAGAGCCCTTATCTCTTGGAAGATCAATCAGATAACGCTACACTACAAGTACGCGCAGTAGACTTTGCTGACAACGTAACACTTATTACGATTGGAGATAGCGTACCATCGATGACTGTCGCATCATATATATTCTTTGCACTAGTACTCCTTGTCGGGTTTCCGCTCATGGTCTTTTATTACAAACGTTATGCATCTCAGAAAAAATAACATTCTCTTTTCTCTCATCGGTATTGTAGCGTTCTTTTCGCTCCTTACTTCTGTAGATGCGGCAACACTCCAAGTCGTACCGATTGGTTCGGCATATCATGTGGGGGATACTATTCGACTCAAGGTTGCAGTGACGAGTGATACACAGTCTATCAATGGCGCATCAGTTAGTATCAAGTATCCAACTGATATGTTGGGACTTAGTTCTATTTCCAAAAATGACTCCATCATGACACTCTGGGCACAGGAGCCAACGTATTCCAACAGCGCGGGTACTGCCAAATTTGAAGCGGTAGCATTGTCTGGATTTACGGGACAGAACGGTACGCTCGTCACCTTTGTATTCAAGGCAAAAAAGGCAGGAAAGGCTACGGTGAGCATTACCGACGGTACCGTGCTAGCCAACAATGGCGAAGGCACAAATGTCCTGACAACAAAGAGTGGCACTACGATCACTATTGGGGAAGCAGTCGCCGCACCAGCTGATCAGCCAAAGCTTCCTGAGGATAGTACGACCTCGTCGACAGAGACCTCTATCACAATCCAAGAAATCAAAAAAGACGACACCAGAAGTCCTCAGGCAGCATTCCTCATCACCACTACCGATCAAAATCCAAATCAATCCTACGATATACAAATAGATGACATGCCCGTGATCACATGGGTAGATGATGGTGTTCATATTTTCCGTACACCAGTGCTTGCTCGTGGTACACATTTGATTAGATTCAAGACCATCACCAATGCGGGGATCATGATTAGTGCGTTCGCAGAATTCACGACAGACAACCTCATCGCACCAGTCATTACGGATTATCCAGTCAATGTCTTTGCGGGAGAATATATTGTCCTCAAAGGTATTGCAGACCCAGAGACGACTATCGTCTTTACTACGACCAAGGTCCCTGGCAAGATCCCATTCTTCTCACGCATTACTGGTGTCCAAGAAGACACCAAGCCAGTAGAATCATCAGTCATAAGTAATGACAAGGGTGAGTTCAGCTACATATCTCCAGACAAAGTAACGGCTGGCACCTACTCTATCTATGCACGCAGTCAGTCCTCCGGAGGACTTCAGAGTGCACCCACACTTCCTGTCCGCATCAGTGTTCATGATGATATATTCTCTCGTCTCACGCTCTGGCTCACCAACACACTCTCGCTCATTGTGCCACTCGCAGCCCTCCTCTTTGTCTTCTTCTTCATGATCATCTACACGCTCGCCAAGTACCGACGATTCAAGAAGCGTCTCGTTGCAGACCTCCTCGTCAGTGAGTCCAATGTCCGCAAGGGCTTCCAAGCGATCGATGCCGACCTCGAAGACTATGCCAAACTGTTGCTCAAGAGTCGTACCTCATCTCATCTGACCGACGCAGAGCGCGAGACCCTCATGCGCATCAAACAAGACATCACTGTCACTGAGAAATCTATCTCTGGAGATATCAAACGCACACAAGAAAAGTTGCTACAATAAATAAAAAAATCCCGTATATGACGGGATTTTTTTATTTATTTACTTCGTTCTGTTATTTCTGTATTGATCTTTTTTAAAAAGTCTTCTTTGCTCATTGCTACTTTTTCTCCATTACGTAGTTCTATCGCGTATTCTCCTGACTCAATTTCCTTATCCCCAATAACAATGACATATGGAGGCTTTGAGGCCTTTGCGCTATGGATCTTTTTGCCGAGGGAACTTCCTGCGTCATAGACTTCGGCACGAACCATTGTTGAGCGAAGGAGTGTCTTGAGTTCAGTTGCTGCAGCAGTGTGCGTGTCTTTGACTGGGATGATGGCAACCTGTATTGGGGCGAGCCATGTGGGGAATGCACCACCGTAGTGTTCGATCAAGAATCCAATAAATCGCTCGTGTGTGCCCAGTGGTGCGCGGTGGATACACAGCGGTGTCTTCATCTTGCCATCAGTATCAGTGTAGGTGAGGCCAAACCGTGCTGGCACCGCAAAGTCGACTTGGTTGGTCGCCAGCGTGAACTCTCGTCCGATTGCGCTCCAGACTTGGACGTCGATCTTGGGACCATAGAATGCTGCTTCATTTTGTACTTCGACGAACGGAATGTTGGAGTCAATGAGTACCTTGCGTACCATTGCCTCAGTCTTGTCCCAGAGTGCTGCGTCATCGACATACTTCTTGCCGAGCTGGCTCTTGTCATGGAGTGACAGGCGCATCACGTATTTCTCAATTCCAAAGATTTTGAAATATCGAAGGTAGAGATCGTTGACCTTGCGGAACTCATCAGCAAACTGTTCTTCGGTACAGTAGATATGAGCATCATTCATCTGGAGTCCGCGCACACGCATGAGCCCAAAGAGTTCACCACTCTTTTCGTGGCGATAGCAGGTACCGTATTCTGCGAGGCGTAGTGGGAGGTCGCGATAACTCTTTGGTTCAGCCGCAAATATCTTGTGATGGTGCGGGCAGTTCATTGCCTTGAGGTAGTATTTGCCACCGTCGTATTCCATTGCAGGGTACATAGAGTCTTCGTAGTAGGGGAGGTGACCAGATGTCAGATACATGCTCTCCTTTGCGAGGTGTGGAGTGCGCACACGAACGTATTCTTGTTCAAATTCGCTCTCTTTTGCGAGGCGCTCGAGTTCTTCTATTATTGCCGCTCCATTGGGGAGCCAGAGCGGGAGTCCACCACCGACATCTTCGTCGAATGCAAAGATCGACATTTCTTTGCCGAGTTTGCGATGGTCGCGCTTCTCAGCCTCGATGCGCATTGCGAGGTAGTTGGTGAGTTCGGTACCAGTTGCAAATGCAAATCCGTAGATACGCGTGAGCATCGGATTGTGTTCATCTCCACGCCAGTATGCTCCAGCAATGCGATCAAGTTTGAATGAGTCAGGGTCTATACTACTGAGGTCGTCGATGTGACCGCCGCGACAAAGGTCGGTAAAGTTGCCCATAGTATAGAGCGTGATGTTCTCACCACGGGCAGCTATTTCGTTGATGAGCTCAGTCTTGAACTCGTTGCCTTTGTAGTACTCCAGAGCTTCTTCTTTGCTCAGTTCCTTGTGCGTGACACTGGTCCAGCTCGTCATGAGTGCACGCATCTTTGCTTCGAGGGCGGGCAGTGCGTCGCTACTTGGTACTGTGTCAAACTTGGCATCATAATAAAAGCCGTCATCTATTGCGGGACCGAGCGTGAGTTTTGCGGTAGGGTAGAGCGCAATAATAGCAGCTCCGAGGAGGTGCGCGAGGGTATGGCGTTGATGAGCGAGTTGTTCAGAATTCATAGACGCAATAGTACCATTTCTACAAGGTTTTTTCGAGATATTGACAAAATCTCAAAATTTGTTATTTTAGTACAAACAAATTGATTTATCGTGAGATTTCAAACAAGTACGTCAGTTCATCTTGACTCAAGGAGAGACCTGAAACGTTTTATGAAAAAGTATCCATTAGATGTGCGTCTAGAGTTCTTTACAGAAACTGCAAAAAATCATCGGTTTGGTGACACTGTCATTTTGTACGATGAGGTAAATGATTATATTCTTCTGAAAATACCAAAAGTATCAAAAGGGGAAATAGAGATCATAAATACACCTGAAACAAAAGAAGAGGTAGCGATTCGATGTATTGATGCTGAGACTAATTCAAACTTTCAACTTATTGCGGACGCAATATTCATTGGAGTAAAGAAAGTCAATAACACGCATCCTTTACTGAAGGGGTTACCTTTTTTTAGAAATGTAATGCTTGCAACAGGATATCAGGGCTACATAGAGTCTGATGGAATGGTTTGGGTAAAGCGTAAACTGTTATGCGAAATCTTTACTTCAAACAAGAGCTTTGTGCCACATTCTCAGGTATATGCATATGTTGCATTTACACGTTTTCTAGAACGCTCAACTATGGATTGAGGCCCGGGTATTACTCGGGCCTTTTTTATTTACTTTTTCCTAAAGGTACGCTATAGTAGTTCCCATATGGTAGTACGAATGAGACATACACGGGCACACACGGCAAATCGCCGCAGTCACCACGCCCTCAAATCCCCAGCACTCTCTACAGACAAGAGTGGTACTTTGCACATTCGTCACCGTGCAACCCTCGATGGAGCATACAAAGGACGCAGTGTTGCAGGAGATCCTGTAAAGAAAGTTATAAAGAAACAAGGCAAAGCCTCAGCTAAAAAGGCAAAGAAATAAACCACCCTCATGGCAAATCGGCACCTTTCTAGATCAATAGTCCTCCAAGCACTCTTCGAATGGGATTTCGGCACTGCGCCACAAGACCTCAAAGAGATTATTGATCGTGATACGGCTGAGTTTGCGCCTGGACATAGCGACCAAGCCTTCATCTATGGACTCGCGGAGCTCGTCGAGCGCAAGCAGACCATCATCGACGACATCCTCGCAAAGGCTGCTCCTGAATGGCCACTCGCAAAGATATCAAATGTGGATCGCAATATATTGCGTATGGGTCTCGCCGAGCTCCTCTTTGGGGATCGGGACCAAGTCCCTCCCAAGGTTGCCATCAACGAAGCAATCGAACTCGCAAAGACATTCGGGGGAGAGAACTCGAGCAAGTTCGTCAATGGGGTACTCGGTGCCGTCTACAAAGAGATCGGAGAACCAGGCAAGGATCAGATATCCAAGCCCAAAGTCGCAAAGACCAAGGAGCCCGAAGAACCTATCGATATCACCAAACTTCCCGTTGAAGCAAAGGGTGGGGGACTCGTGCATGCAGTACATGATGGGACACACTATGTAGCACTCGTGCACGATGTATTTGGATATTGGACCCTTCCCAAGGGGGGCGCCGAAGACGGCGAGACTATTGAACAGACCGCAAAGCGTGAGATAGAAGAGAAGCTTGGCATTCCTGTGGTAGAGCTCGGTCCTGAGATCGGCTCTATCGAATACGTCGCGTCTCATCCAGAGAAAGGGAAGCTTCTAAAAAAAGTAGTATTCTATCTCGCAGAGGCGCAATACACAGAACTCGACCTCCATACCAATGGTGGTCTCGACAAGGCATCATGGTTCCAGCTCCACGAGGTGGTTGACTTGACCATCTATGATGATATATTGCCCCTGATCGCAAAGGCGATCGAAATCATTACCAAACAATAGTTATTATTCACGTAGTGTCTAGATTGTGGACTATCAGTCACATGACTGTGTAGCCGACAGCCTAAACCCTATATTTACTCCATTTTATTTATGAAAGACTTTACTCCATTTGAGGAAGCGATCGGCATACACTTCACCGACAAGAAGCATCTCGTCCAAGCATTCATTCACCGTTCCTACATCAACGAGAACCCAAAGAGTGGCCTCGAACACAACGAACGTCTCGAGTTTCTCGGCGATGCTGTGATCGAGCTCGTCGTGACTGATTATCTCTATCGCACATACCAGAACCAAAACGAGGGAGACCTCACTGCGTACCGTAGCGCGCTCGTCAACGCCGTCATCATGGGTGAGGTTGCAGCCGCACTCAACATGAACGACTACCTCCTCCTCTCCAAAGGTGAGCAAAAGGATACTGGTCGCGCACGTCAGACTATCCTCGCAAACACGTACGAGAGTTTCGTTGGGGCACTCTACCTCGACCAAGGCTACGCAGCATGTGACGGATTTGTGACCACGTCGCTCCTCTCGCGTCTCACTGATATCATCCAAAACAAATCTTGGAAGGATGCAAAGAGTCTCATCCAAGAAGAAGCCCAAGAGCGCCTCAGTGTCACTCCGTCCTACAAAGTCATGAGTGAGACGGGTCCTGACCATGACAAGCACTTCACGATCGGGGTATTCTTTGGCGACAAGAAAATAGCCGAGGGTAAAGGCCGTAGCAAGCAAGAAGGGGAGCAAAAAGCCGCTCTTGCGGCACTGGAAAAGAAGGGGTGGATGTAGACAAGGGGTATTGACTTTCTCATACTATTGTGATATAATGATCTCAGAAATCATTCAATCACTTAAATATAGTTCAAATGAAAAAGTTCTTTTATATCTTGATAATTACAGTATCCGCAACTGTTGCAAACGCACAAGTTGATCCACAAAGTCTCAATCTCAACATCCCTTTGCTTACACCGCATGTTGCAGCAGTATGCCATGCTCAGATAGATGGGATATGGCCAAACACTTACATCGTAGAGATGAAAAAAAGTGATACAAAAGATTCGTATCAAATCAGTCTCGATGGCGGTACATGGGTGACATTCAAACCAAAAAAAGGAGAAAAGATGCTCAGATTTATGGGAACCAACTTCTATTCGATCGATCGGAAAGCATTAGTTGCAAGGGTTACTACAGAGAAACTCCAGAAAGTAGAAAAAACCCCGGAAGAAAAAGCTCGCACCGAACAAATTGTAATGGAAAAAACAAAGCAAGTAGCGGGTATTGTATTTGAAAGACTACGCGTGAAAAAAGGATGGTAATATATTGACCATCACAATCAAAGCACTTTATGTAAATAAAGTGCTTTTTTATATGCGCCAATGGTATAATCAGGTATCATGCGTCTCCAGCAAATAGAAATTGCCGGATTTAAATCCTTTGCGAAGAAATCGCAACTCTCTTTTACTGTACCTGTCACTGCAGTTGTTGGTCCCAATGGCTCGGGCAAGAGTAATGTCGTCGAGGCATTCCGCTTCGTCCTCGGAGAGCAGTCGATGAAGAGTATGCGTGGCAAGAGTGGGGCAGACCTCATCTTTCGCGGATCCAACACTTCTTCGAGACTCTCTCGCGCTGCAGTGTCTATTTCTTTTGACAACAGTGATGGTGTATTTGCATTCCCGATTGGGCAAGGAGGGGATAGTAGTGCACCGATACTCTTTGATACTATTACATTCACTCGCGAACTCTTTGCTGATGGGACGAGCAAGTACTCGATGAATGGTACCGAGATCCGACTCAAACAGATGATAGAACTCCTCTCGTCGGTCAACATTGGCGCGTCATCGCACCACATCATCTCGCAAGGTGAGGCAGACAGTATATTGCGCGCGAGCCCTCGCGACCGTCGTAGCATGCTCGAAGAAGCCTTGGGTCTCAAGGTCTATCACTATCGCATCAAGGAGAGTGAATCCAAACTCGCAAAGAGTACTGACACGCTCAAGGAGGTGCAGTCACTACGCCGTGAACTCGCTCCGCATCTCTCATTCCTCAAGAAGCAAGTTGAGAAGATCGAGAAAGGTCGCAGTATCCGCACCGAACTCGAAACTGCCCTCCTCGACTATCTCTCGAGCGAGCGAGCCCACCTCGGTCAAGAAGAATCCCGTATCACCGATGCGATCTCGACGATCAAACACAAGAAATCTGAACTCGAAGCTACACTCTCGACCCTCGGTACCCAAGACATGCCTGCAGACACTCATACAGCTGCGATCACTACACACCGACACACACTCCAGACACTTCGCGACAAGCGTCGCGAGATAGAGAGTCGCATCGGTCGGCTCGAGGGAATGATCGAGATCGAGCGTAGACTCGTACACGAGCGCAGTCGTGAGACCCCAGAAGGTCCATCAGTAACCTTTGCGCCGACAGAGTACCAGCAACTCCTCGCAGATATGGACTACTTTGTGGGTGCTATCAAGGCCGCAGACACATTGGACGCAGTACGTGCAGCACTCGGGCGCATTGACCCGATCATTAGTGCGCTCCATGCACGTACACCTGCACAACCGCAAAGATCTAGTGCTCCAGAACCTGCCAACAACCTCGCCGAGATCGCACGCGAACTCGAAGGGTTCCAGAGAGACCTGCAGAAAGTCGTGGCTGACGAATCCCGCACCCAGCACGAGCTCACCACACTCGAACATGCTCGAGATGAAGGACAGCGTACATATCAGAGCTCTATTGCTACTCGCTATGAAGTACAAGGACAGCTCACGCAGTGCAATGCAGAACTTCAGATACTCGCTGCAGCGCAAGCGTCGTTCACTGAGCGCAAATCATACTTTGACGCAGAGCTCAAAGAGGCTGCATTTATGTTCGGGCCGCAGTTTCTCCACACACTCCAGCAGACTACTGGGGTCGTCGAGCACAACCTCCACGAGCTCAAACGTACCATCGATCGCCTCAAGATCCGTCTGGACGAACACTCTGGTATCGGCAACGACGTCGTGGGTGAGTACGAGACTACCGTAGAGCGCGATGTATTCCTCTCGCGCGAAGTCACCGACATCGAGAGTAGTATTCGCAACCTCGAGACACTCATCATCGACCTCAAGAAGGTGTTGGATGACAAATTCACTACCGGTGTCGCCGTCATCAATGAACGTTTCGGAGAATTCTTTAAGACGATGTTTGGTGGTGGGGGAGCATTCCTCTCTATTACTATCGAAAAGAAGCGCAAAAAGAAATCTGATGAATCATTGGATATGGACGAAGACTCCGAAGAAGATGAGGGACAGTTCATGGAGCGAGGTATCGATGTGCACGTGAACTTGCCAGAGAAGAAAGTAAAGGAACTCACCATGCTCTCAGGTGGTGAGCGATCTCTCGTCTCTATTGCGCTCCTCTTTGCGATCTCGCAGGTCAACCCTCCACCATTCCTCGTTCTCGACGAGACTGATGCAGCACTCGACGAAGCCAACTCTCGCCGTTATGGCGATATGATCGAGCGCCTCTCTGCGTATTCCCAACTCATCGTCGTTACCCACAACCGCGAGACAATGTCGCGTGCATCAGTCCTCTATGGCGTCACGCTAGGCTCTGACGGCGGTTCCAAACTCCTTTCTATTAAGTTTGATGAGGCGGTAAAAGTGGCGAAGTAAGAAATTTCTTGGTATATATAAAAGAAAAAGGAGGCAATATTATGTGTTCTACAACAGCACCGACAGAACCTCAGATAAAAGAGGTTCCAGAATTACCACGTTGTGAATTTTGCTCAGAGCAAGCTACGATCCAAACTATAGGTAAGGAAATGAATATCAATTTATGTGGATTTGATAATCATCCAGAATACATACATGTACCGATTGTTCGACTTACTCTCACGACAGCAGAATAATGACAGTAGAGTTCTTCTTTTAAATAAGGGGAACTTTTTCTTTTACCACATCTTCTAGTTTGATACCTCGTGATGCTTTGAGAAATATAGTTTTGTCGCTAAGGTCCAACGTAGCAAAAGATACTTTTGCATCTGTCGAATGTTCATAAAAAGAAAATGGAAACTTGTCTTTTGATATACCAAATCGAGGACCAACACAGATAACGATATCTTGTGCGTCTGCAAGATTTGCGACGAGTTCAAGTATCTGTATGTGTACTTGTTGCTCTACATCTCCCATCTCAAGCATGTCACCAATAATGACAATGCGCTTGCCGGGAGTTGTGTGTCCAAAGAAATCTCGAACCGCAAGTTCCATACTTGAGGGATTGGCATTGTAGCAATCGAGAACAACTGAATAATTCTCACCAGTTATGATCTGAGATCGCTTGAGTGTTGGTGTATATGTAGCAATAGCATCACGCATTTGTAGTATTGGCACATCAAAATACTCACCAATTGCGATTGCTGCCAATATATTTGGTTCATTGTATGCACCAAAGAGTGTAGTGGTGAAATCATTGTCACCATAACGTACACCAGCGAACATTGAAGAAGTACTTGTATATGACTGAGTAGGGTATAGGGTGCGGTCAGGTGTCTCGCTATCTTCAACGAGATCTGTAATATCTCTATGAACAAATATGTGTGTGTCGTGTACTCGTGCCCAGTCATATATCTCTCTATTTGCTTTCCGTACGCCTTCTAGATTGCCAAATCCTTCGAGGTGATCGGCACCATTATTGGTAACGAGTACATGTGTCGGGGTTAGTATTCCCAAAAGTTCAGTGTGTTCGAGGGGGTGGTTGGCGCCGATCTCTATCACCGCAATCTCTGTGTCAGCTTTCATTTTTAAAAGGGTGAGTGGAACTCCGATGTTGTTGTTGAGGTTCCCTGTTGTCACATGGGTCCTATATTTCTTGCTCAATACTGCATGGACGAGTTCTTTGGTTGTCGTTTTACCATTTGATCCACCAATCGCGATAATAGGTATGGTAAATTGTGCCCTATGAAGACGCGCGAGGTCTTGGAGTGTGCGAAGGGTGTCATCAACGAGGATGTATTGATCATGTATCTTGTACACGGGATTGTCGATGATGGTGTATACGGCACCTTGGGCAAGTGCGGTAGTTGCAAAGGTATTTGCATCAAAGTTATCGCCTTTGAGCGCAATAAATATATCTCCACTTTTTACCGTTCGGGTATCTGTAGAAATAGAGAGATTCTCTGATGCAATGAGTTGATAAATTTCCTCGCTGGTCATGGCCACATTATGGACTGCATTGCATTTTCTGGCAAAAACACCACCAAAATATAGGCACGCTATTGTTATTTGCTTTCCATCACAAAATGAGTAGGATGATACAAAATGATTCATTATGAAAAGAAGCACAACGAGTTTTGATACTCGGCTCAGGAGATGTCTGGCAAAGGGTGATATTTTGATTGGGAGTTCATCTGAGTTCACTCTCCGGATCGAGCTTCATGCAAAGGATGTCACAAATGATGACGTGATATGCAGTATTGGTTCTGATCGTGGCATATATCATGCGAGTCTTCTATTCTTTGCGGCGCTTGATGGAATAGATCTGAAAGATCTCCCTAACAAGAAGTACCCATATCCGTTGACTCAACGAAGTGTACATGATCACAATACCAAGCATTTGTACTATCTAACATCGGGAATTACTCGGATATTTCTCGCTGAGGATCGTATCTGTATATTTTCGACGACGACCAGATTGCCGTCAGGTATATCGCCAGTATCATTTCATTTCAAAAAAGGGGTTGGGGATACATACGCCCAAGCCTGGGAAGATATTATCCACAAATCGTGGAGTACCTGTCCCGAAAAATGACCAGTTTCAAGCTGGTCATTTCTATTTGCATTTTGTCCCAAAAAGACTAATCTTACTAAAATTTATACTATGACAACAAAACATAACAAATTGGTTCGGAGCAAGATCCCCCAAATGCTTAAAGAAAAAAAGATTCCCTACAAATCGCACATTGCGTCTCAGGCAGAATATGTGGAGAAACTTTACGAAAAACTACTCGAAGAAGCAATAGAACTTGCAAAGGATAGAAATCCAGAAGAACTTGCGGATGTGCTTGAGGTAATAGAGGCAATCAAAGTTTTGAATGGATGGACCACCGAAGAGATAGAGGTAATTCGTCTCAAAAAACTGGCAGATAGGGGAGGTTTTGATCAACCTATCATTCTGGAAGAGTCCTAGAGATTGACACATCCCAAAAGGAGAGTATAGTATTCTTTAAATATCATTACTAACCATAAATTTCTACCAATGAAAAGTTCATTGAATTTGGTAATTATTTCTATTGGTTGTAGTGGTCTGACTGCTTTCGCAGAACAACATTGTTCATTGTCCGAAAAGGCATTGATTGTCCCAATTAAAATCGAGGAAACACCTTCCTCTGCCGTGTCACCCTTGATTGCGTATCCGTCAACAGGATATAGATACAAGGAACAATGGTTTTTATTGGCACGCTATGTTTCTGTGATTGTATTATTTTCCCAGCCGGTGGAGTATGGATTGTTTGTTCCCAAACATCCACTCCAACCATCATTCACCACAGGTACGACTGATTGGGTCAGATCACTTCATCTATTTCGGTGGTAGCGCACCAAAAGTTTTCCTCACCTTCTGCAAAGCAACGATAGTTGCTTACCAGCTTTCAATTGTGCTTAACCCGCTCCCCTCAGGGCGGGTTTTTTCTATGTTTTATAAGGGTATTTTGGTTATTTTGATATTGCTTGACTTCCATTCTCCACCGTATATAATGGGGGTCGCGCTCCATTCTCTGTGAGTTTGGGAGCATTCTTTGACAATTGCATATGCATTGAAGAATGCGAGTACTAATCTATTAATTTTGAGAAAATAGAGGCAGAGACAAAAGTCATTTTTCTCTTGCCTCGATCTAAGTCATCGTAGCAATACATGACTTTTAAGAAGAGTTTGATCCTAGCTCAGGATGAACGCTGGCGGCGTGGATAAGGCATGCAAGTCGAACGAACCTTGTCCTTTTGATCGATAAAGTAACGTGGAGTAGCAATACAAAACGAAGCGATATTTTGAAGAAGGACGCTGGTTAGTGGCAAACGAGGTAGTAACACGTAGGTATTTCCCCCAAAGTCACGAATAACTCACCGAAAGGTGTGCTAATACGTGATAGTCCCTCCGGGGTAAAGTTTTTCGCTTTGGGAAAAGCCTGCGGGATATCAGCTAGTTGGTAGTGTAATGGACTACCAAGGCTATGACGTCTAGAGGAGCTGAGAGGCTGACCCTCACCGATGGAACTGAGACACGGTCCATACACCTACGGGTGGCTGCAGTCGAGAAT
>CAYUQD010000012.1:0-18143 GCA_964446965.1 uncultured Candidatus Saccharibacteria bacterium | reverse complement strand
GTATTCTTTGCAGGACAGTCGTCATTGGTGCAGTAGTACGCCACGGTCTTGTCGCGAGTAACAGAGTCGCGCGATGCAACTGATGCTCCGCAGACGGGACATTTTGAAGGCATAGAGAATTTCTTTTCTTTGCCAGTACGCAGTGTCTTGATAACTTCTACTACTTCTGGTATTACGTCGCCTGCCTTTTGGATGATGACTGTATCGCCCACGCGGACGTCGAGACGCTCTATTTGTTCGATATTGTGGAGCGTTGCCTTTGACACAGTAGATCCAGCCACCAGTGTCGGGACGAAGTGTGCAAGTGGAGTTAATACACCGGTGCGTCCGACCTGGACCGTAATACTAGTGACCATGGTCGTTGCTTGTTCTGCGGCATATTTGTATGCGAGCGCATACCGAGGAGCCTTGCCGACGACACCGAGCACTTCTCGATATTTCAACTCATTGACTTGTATCACGACCCCATCAGTACCGTACCCAAAGGTGTCACGGATTTTCTCAATGGATTCAATCGCGGTTTTGACCTGGGCAATATCGTCACAGACTGCTTCATGATCTGCAACAGGAAAGCCGAGTGTCCGCAAATATGCATGAGTATCTGAGTGCAGTGCAATGTCAGTGTCTACTATAGCGTCCCATGCATAGAACTCAAGATTGCGCTCTCTCGTGATCCTCGGATCAAGTTGACGCAATGACCCTGCTGCTGCATTGCGCGTATTGGCGAGGAGCGCCTTGCCTGCTTTTGCATATTTTTTATTGAGTTGCTCGAGTGTGCGCTTGCTCATAACAACCTCACCTCGAACTTCTAGAGAGAGTGGTGTTGCGAGTTTCAATGGGATCGAAGAGATAGTTTTTATATTTTGTGTAATATCCTCACCTACTGTTCCATCTCCGCGTGTCGCTGCACGCACAAGTACCCCATCTCTGTAGATGAGTGATACTGCGAGTCCATCAAGTTTGAGTTCACAAAAATAGTGCACCGGTACACTACCGAGCAACTTCGCCACACGTGTCTGCCACGCGACTATCTCGTCGTATGAAAATGCGTCATTGAGCGAGAGCATGCGTGTCGTATGCGCAGCCTTCACAAAGGCGTCGAGTGGTGTACCTCCGACACGATAGATAATGAAGTTGGGATCGGCAAGGTCAGGGTGCTCTCGTTCGAGCTGCTTGAGCTCCTGAACGAGCGAGTCGTACACTGCATCCGAGACTGTCGGGGTATCCTGCTCATAGTACGCCTTGGCATGGCCGAGTATCTCCTGCCGGAGCTTGTGTATTCTATTCTCTATCCGATCTGTCATACCCTTACTCTACCTTAGTACTTCACTTCAAGCGAGCGTTCGACACGACGTGGAGATTCGGTGCAGATACTATATCCTGTACCGACGATGCGTGACTTGCCGCCAATTACCGCTGCATTGGTCTTGTCAAAAAGTATAGAGAAACACGACGAGCCTTGCGACGCCATATTGTATTCAAAGTAGTTGGACCCCACCGTCGTTGCATTGAGCTCGAGGTTGATATCTCCACATTCGATCTTGGGAGGTACATCGGTTGCGGCACCAGTATTGACCGTAGCATTCAATGGAAATCGTCCCATGACCGTATCCTGGTAGAGACCACACTCAGCTGCAGCATCCGCTTGATAAAAGGCGATCCCCGAATCCTTGGCGAGATTTGAGAGAATCGCTTGTTTGAGTGTCAGGTTGGAGATAGACACCGCAATCGTCAAAATCAAACTCACGAGGAGGACTGAGTAGAGCATCGCAAAACCTGATTGTGTGGGAGTATGTTTGATCATTGGAGATTCCATTTAGTCATAACGATAGATTGTTCTGCGTGTTTGGGATTGGTACCGTTGAGCCAGTCCATGCGTGCCGTAATCACGAGTTGTGGATCAGGATTGCTCGGTGTGGTCTCAAAACGCATCGTCACGGTACGTACAAATGACGTGACTACTTTGTTGGTCGCATTGCCTGGCCCGTCGAAAATATTGTCTCCCATCGAACTATACGCATAATACCCAACCTCAGGAAAATACTCTATGTTTTCACAGGTCGTCACACATTCAGTTACTGCAACCTCTGGATCAATCGTCGCACCGACTCGGTACGGATTGATCGTACACCCATCGGCAAAACAACCATTGTCTTGATACATACGGATCCATTCGTTCCACGTCACTTCTCGTATCGATGCCGTATCACGAGTATTGCGGATGTACTCGAGGGATTCTTGGAGCAAGTTGGTTGCGACGATGTCGTTCTTTGCATATCGAATGGTAAAGAATCCTCCCGCAGTCAACGTCAGCAATGCTCCGATCGCGAGTGAGAGAATGAGGATCGCAATGAGCGTCTCGATCAGCGTGAACCCTTTATTGGTTTGTGAAAAATGAGGGTGTTTCATCGTTATATAATACCAGGCAATTCGGGAGTACGCTGTGAGAGATATGTCTGTATCGCAAATGGTACTGTCGTGTCCCCTTTAATAGTAGCAGTGCCTTCCATCTTTACAATGACATTGGGTTGCATGATGTCAGTATAGTTGCTCGCACCATTGACAAAGAAGGCGAGCTTTTCGATATCGATCTCTGGAGAAGTGATCGCGACCCACTCACTCGTATTGCCATACATGATCACTCCATTGTCATCGATAGGTATGGTTCGCTTTTGGATCTCTCCATTACCGTTCGGACCGAGCACCCATTGAAACTCGACAACTCTATTTTCACCCAGTGTACTATGCATCGACAGTGCGCTGTGCTGGTCGATAGATCCAGTAATGTCGTCCTCGATCGCACAGTTGGGGGTATTGGCGTAGGTTGTACCCCCACACACTATATCAGTGCTCGTGCGGACGTTGCGACTGATCGTCTCCATCGCAAAACTAATGTTGTCCATCACCGTACGCATCGCCTGTACCTTGCGAGAAGCATCGTTGACCGTAAAGAGTGACCCCACAAGCGCGACGACAACAATGATAAATAGTGAGAGCGAAACCATGAGCTCGACGAGTGTAAATCCTGCTTGTGCTGATCGTGCTGAAGTTGTGATGTGTGGAGGTGTCATGTTGTATGTATTATTGCACACTTATCTGTCCCGTGTTCCATACGAGTACTGCGCGCTTGAGCCCTTTGGCTGACTCAATGTTGATAATGACATATGGGATGCCGCAGTTGGTACCCATACTACTCGTCGTCATACATATCACTGCATCAGGACTTGGTCGACGAAAGCTGATATCTACTTGTGCAGTCGAATAACAGTCGTCGTCAGGGTTGATGCGTCCGCTTGGACGTCCACAGATCGACGTGATGCGATCAGCAGTCGTGATCCGGAAACTCTCGAGACATTCGTTGCCATTGGTGAGATCCCCGCACTGGTGATCGGCAAGGTAGTTGTATGCTCCACGGGAAGGATCATTGGGGCCAAAGAAGTTGTCTGCAAAGAGTACAAACTGTCTCGGACCAGGAATGAACTCATCACGCGGTACCGGATCGCTCTCTGTCGCAAAACTAATGCCATATCCTGGATACGTCTTGCTCGTGAGATCAGTACCGTCGATCGGGCGCACACTCGTCGCATATGTCTGTGCTTTGCGGACAGTCAGCGCAATCTCTTGGGAGAGGTTGCGGACAGAGACGTTGGTACTAAAATCGGAATAATTGAAAATGATCACCGAAGAAACCATTGCAATAATGCCGACGACCACCAACATCTCGATGAGTGTCACACCTGCTTGGAGCGAGCTATACAACTTCTTGGGTGTTATGGCCATATAGGAAAGAGTGTACTTATTGTAACACCCCACAGTGCGACGATAGCAAATCCGAGTATCAAAAATGGTCCAAATGGTACCTGACTTTTCATATTGTATTTGCGATTGAGTGCGATCAAGAACAATCCGGCAATCCCCCCAATCCAAAATGAAACCACAAGCGCACTATATCCCTGGGCAAGGCCGAGTAGCCACCCCATACCGAGTGCGAGCTTCACATCCCCAAATCCCATCGCCCGCCCTTTGGAGAAATACCAGATCAAAAAGAACGGCAATGCTACCAACACTCCCCCGAGGAGAGCTGCCCAGAGCGAAAATCCTGGTATCATCACTGTCTGGTACCCTACCGATACCAATGAAAGTAGGATGAATGGATATACGACACTATCTGGAATGATCTTGTGGCGCAAGTCATAGACGAGTACCACAATGAGCATACACGCAACAACACTCGCAAATGCAAACGATATCCACGCACCAGCCACAAATCCGCCGATGATCACTAGTCTGCTATAGCAGATGATGAGTACGATCGCCGTCGTGAGCTCCACGAGTGGGTACTGGAATGAAACAGGTTGCCGACAGGTACGGCACTTGCCACGAAGTCCGAGGAATGAAAATACAGGTATGAGCTCATACCATGCAAGGGTCCGACTACATCGCGCACATGCACTGCGCCCAGTAACAACAGAACGGCCAGTATTCATGCGCAAAATAACAACGTTGAGGAAACTACCGATCAAAAGTCCGAGCGCAAATACGATGAGCGGAAGCAATATCATCTCTATAGTGTATCACGCATACCTTCGATACAAAACAAAAACCACCCGCGAACGGGTGGTTTTTGTGAATAGATGCGTACTATGATCCACAAACGACTGAGTTTGCCGAAAGAGCAGTTACTTCTTTTGCAGTACCAGTAGAGTCGACACACCATCCGGAACTTGCCGTTGAAGGGCGCTTGAGACTGACAATTGCAGCCCATCCACTAATACTATCATGACAGACTGCGCCTCCTGCAACCGCAGAATTATACGTGAATACTTGTGCTGTTGCACCAACAATTGCTGTAGAGCCCATAGATGCCTTTGCGGCACTAGAGATGAGTGCACTGACACCGTTTGCGCCAGCACAAACATTGCTATAAGACTGATTAGTATCGTAGAAGATCTCAGCTTGTGCACGAGCGTTTGATACTTCTGCCTTTACTTTCGCATCTGCACCCTTGTCACGCGCAGTGTTGAGCGACGCAAGCACCACTGATGCGAGGATACCGATGATTGCGATCACCACGAGGAGTTCGATGAGGGTGAAGCCGCCTTTGTAATTCTTTTTCATACTAAAATACTAAATAAATCTGAGGTTTAATAATCGATTATTACAAATCCCTTTGTAATGAAGTCAGTATATCATGGAGCAAGTGATACTGCGCAAGTGTGTATCCCCAAGTCTATGGGCACGCAGTGTAGCTGTTACTTTCACCAAACTGTGTTGCAGTCATCCCTTTTGATGAACCAAGTGAGTCGACACACCATGCGGCAGTAGTCCCGTCCGGCGCCTTGAGTTCAGCCCACGCAGCGTATGCGTTCGAAGCGGCATTTATATTGAGGCGAACCCATCGTGCGTTTGCTTGTGCAATCGTTCGAAGCGCTTCGTATATAGTAGGATCAGCACTCATATTGCCAGTACAGTTTGAAGCAGTACCCCCAGCAACAATACTACAGTTACTTGGAGTAGTGCCGTATGAGTTAGAGTTACTATAATACACTTCTGCTTGAGTACGTATAGTAACAAGATTTGATTTGATCTTGGCATTTGCTGCCTTTGCACGCGCAGTACTCAATGACGCAAGCACCACTGATGCGAGGATACCGATGATTGCGATCACCACGAGGAGTTCGATGAGGGTGAAGCCGTTGTTGTGTTGTTTCATACTACAATGGTAACAAAGTATAGACTAATAAGCACGCACTAATTGCAGACAGTTGCCGTTGCGCTGGCAAGCGCTGCATTTGCGACACTGTGGAGTCCTGCATAGGGAGTTCCGTTTACCGTAGTACCTCTCGAGGTGCCAGTAGAGTCGACACACCAGTACGCGGGATCTGTGGTGGGTAATGGAGATGCCATTGCCCATCCGAGGGTGTCGCTGTTGCAAAGCGCGGTTGGCTGTGCACGCTTTGTTTTGATATCGGTCCATACCGAGTCTACTGTATTGGTACCAGGATCACAGACATTGTTGTAGCGATTGTTCGTATCAAAATATATCGCAGCTTGAGCACGTGAATTTGCCATTTCTTCTCGTATTGCGACAGCGACACCCTTTTGGCGCGCAGTACTCAATGACGCAAGCACCACTGATGCGAGGATACCGATGATTGCGATCACCACGAGGAGTTCGATGAGGGTGAAGCCGTTGTTGTCATTCTTTTTCATAAAAATCAATATTAACTAATACCACCTGCAATGTTGTAGATCGGCACAAGGATCGAGACGAGCAATAGACCAACACCCACACCGAGCGCAATGATCATGAACGGCTCGATGAGCCCGACGAGAGTATCCACCGCTTCGTCGACCTCTCTATTGTAAAACTTGGCAAGCATTTTGAGGATAGAACCCATTGACCCAGTCTCTTCTCCGACAAGGATGATCTGCGTCATGATCTTTGGGATCTCGTCAGGATGTTGCATGAGCGCTCCAGAGAGTGACTTGCCGGCTTTGACACCTTCCATAGTCTCGAGCATGACTGTCTGGTAGCGCTTGTTGCCGACGACCTTTGCAGTGATCTCAATGGCACGAATGATCGGGATACCGGAACTAAGCATCGTGTCCATGTTGTCCGCGATTCGCGCGAGATAGAGCTTCTGATAGAGACGACCGACGAGTGGGATACCGAGACGCGCTTCGTCGAGCGCTTCCTTGCCGCGCTTGGTCCGAGAGAGTCGTACGAGATACGCAATGAACACTACGAAACCGATGAGCAAAAAGATGCCATAGTTGACGAGGAAGCTCGATATTGCCATGACGATCTTGGTATAGAATGGAACCTCTTGACCAGACTCTTGGATGATAACCGAGAGCTTTGGGACGACGACGGTGAACATGAGGATCATGACTGCGATGAATATCCCGATCACGAACGCTGGGTAGACGAGGGCGTGCTTTGTCTTGCTCGTGAGGGCATACTGTCGGTCGAGGTAGTCCGCCATGTAGGTAAAGACCTGGGTGAGCTTACCAGACTCTTCGCCGGCCTTGACCATATTGACATAGAAGTCCGAAAAGACGTCGGGGTGCTTGGCGAGCGCATTTGCAATAGACGAGCCGGCTTGGAGATCAGAGACGATCTGGCTGAGTTTGCCGGCGAGAAGTTTATTCTCACTGTTGTCGGCGAGGAGGGTGAACGCCTTGAGGGCAGAGACCTGCGCGTCAAAGAGAGTTGATATCTGACGAGAGAGGATGACGACATCCTTCATCGGGATCTTTTCGTAGACAGATATTTCGAACCATTTCTTTTGTTGCTTCTCGTCTTTGATAGAGGTGACAATGAGTCCACGTCGTTGGAGTCCCGCTACTGCAAGGTCGCGATTTACCGCCTCGATCATTCCATCGCGCTTCTCTCCAGTACTCGTCATTGCTTCGTATTTGAAATTCATATTGTGTGTGTATTATAGCAGGCGTTCGAGACTCTTTGGGTTGAGGGAGTACGCGTACGCATTCTCAACCGTGATGTCCCCTGACCGTACGAGCTCAACGAGTGATCTATTCATATCTACCATCCCGAGCTCAAAACCTGTCTCAATGACCATATCGATCTCGTGTGTGCGCTTTTCACGAATGAGATTGGAAACTGCGGCATTGTTGATGAGGAGCTCATATGCAGGGATACGTCCACCAGTCACCCTCGGCACGAGGCGCTGAGAGAATATACCGATAAGGGATGACGCGAGCTGGATACGGATCTGGTCTTGTTGACCAGGTGGGAATGAGTCAATGATACGATCAACCGTCTGAGACGCGTTGTTGGTATGGAGAGTAGAGAGGACGAGGTGACCAGTCTCTGCTGCAGTGACCGCAGTCGCCATCGTCTCTGCATCGCGCATCTCTCCAATAAGGATCACATTGACATCCTGACGGAAGACACTGTGGAGCGCCTGATGGAAGTCTACAGAGTCTATACCGATCTCGCGTTGGTCGATGATAGATTTCTTTTGTTCGTAGACGTACTCGACAGGGTCCTCGATCGTGAGGATGTGCGCTGCGCGCTCTTCATTGATGAGACCAATCATACTCGACATGGTCGCACTCTTGCCCTGACCAACAGGACCTACCACGAGAAAGAATCCTTGTTTGCGTCGAGCAAAGTCTGCGAGGATTGGCGGGAGATTGAGCTCCTGCAATGTCTTGACCCGAGGAATGAGACGGAGCACCATGACGTATTTGCTCTGCTGTACGTAGAGGTTGCCACGCAATCTGATAGATCCTTGGTGTTCGTATGAAAAGTCGAGTTCTTGTGTCTGTACGAAGTGTGCGTAGTGTTCAGGACTGAGAATAGCCTGGGCAATGCCCGCAAGGTCTTCTTGGGTCAATGCAGTGCGGTTGAGGAGAAATATGAGTTCCCCATTGATACGTATCGCAGGAAATCGTCCTGTCGCAAGATGAATATCTGATCCTTCTTCACGAATGAGGGTATCGATGAGTTCTACAAATATCTTTTTGTATTCGGTATTATTTTCCATGTTTACTAAGGACTTCGTTGACGTGGGCGACGACTTCACTAGGGGTAGAATTTGCTTTCACGATATAGCTCGCCGCACCGAGCGACTTGCCTCGTTCGATGTCTTGGTCTTGACCGAGGTTGGAGAGATAGATCTTGATCGCGTCAGGCACGAGATGTTCAGCATTGATCTTTTCGAGGAGCTCAAAGCCATCAACCGCAGGCATGACGACGTCGAGGAGCATGACTTGTGGAGTGAGTCCGTTGCGCAACTTAGTCAGTGCATCATCTGCACTCATCGCAGTTGCAACATCGAACTTTTCTTGGGAGAACCGCATCGCATACATATCGAGCAAAAAACTATCATCATCAACAATCAGAATTTTGGTTGGGGCTGTTGCGATATCATCCATATGGTTTCAGTATACTAGTCTGTTGCGACTACGTCTATAGCCCGTACACTTCTTGAAGTAGTACTTGCCCATTGAGCGCCTTGATGAGCGCATCCTCACGCAGTGTCGTCATCCCCTTTGCACGACAGGCGCGATATATTTCTGCTTCAACCGGATTTTTGAGGATGATTTCTTGGATTTCTTTGTCGACTTCGAACATCTCAAAGACTGCAATACGTCCATGTGTCATCGATGGAGCTTCTGATGATGGCTTTGCTTCGTACATCTTTGTGGGGATATTGAGTGTATCGCGATATTTGGGATCAAGATCGGAGAACTGCTTGTCGATGAACGCTCTCGTCACTTCATCAATAGGGACTTCATGGCGTGCACTCGGATGTACTCGACGGACGAGACGTTGTGCCATCGCGAGTACAAGAGTCGGCGCAATGAGATACGGGTCGATACCCATGTCGACAAGTCGAGGGACAATACCAATAGATGTGTTGGTGTGGATCGTCGAGAGGACGAGGTGACCAGTGAGCGCGGCTTGGATGGCGAGTTCGGCAGTCTCCTTGTCGCGGATTTCTCCCACCATGATGATGTTGGGGTCCTGACGAAGGATCGATCGGAGTCCTGTCGCAAACGTATACCCAATCTCAGGCATTACTTGGGATTGGTTGACTCCAGGGATCTGGTACTCGACTGGGTCCTCGAGTGAGACGACATTCATCCCTTCGCGATCGAGGTCGTTGAGCATCGAATAGAGTGTCGTGGACTTACCCGACCCTGTCGGACCCGAGATGAGGATGAGTCCATACGGGCGCTTGAGGATCTCTTTGATCATGGTACGGTGCTGCTCGGTCATATCGAGGTCGTCGACTTTGCGTACGCCATGTTCTGAGTCGAGGATACGCATCACGACCTTTTCACCAAAGTATGCGGGGAACGTAGATACACGGAACTCGATCTTGCGGTTGTCGATCATCGTAAAGAAGGATCCGTCTTGTGGCTTGCGCTTCTCATCGAGACGGAGCTTGGAGAGGATTTTGATACGCGCAATGATCCCATCGAATGTATTGAGTGGGAGCACGAGTGTCGTATGGAGTGTCCCATCCACACGATAGCGAACTTTGACATTCTCGCCATTGTTCTCGATGTGGATATCAGATGCTCCCCCTTCAACAGCATGGTTGATGATGACGGCGACGATCTTGATGATTGGGGCGTCTTCGACGATCTTTGCTTCTTTGCCATCCTCTTTGACAACAGGGTTTGCGGTCTTTACTTCTCTATTGGCGCGCTCGAGTTCATCATTGAGGTCAGTGACTGCCTTGTCGACTTCAGTACTGACACCACGATAGTTGTCGAGGATGGCCATGTAGTCACTGTATGAGATGAGGAATATCTTGAAGGGGACTTCAAGTTTCACCGAGATGAACTGCAGTGCATTCATCGCCTCAATATTCTCGGGCTCTGTCACGCCGACAGAGAGTACGCCGTCAGCAAATGCTATCGGCACAAACTTGTAGTGTCGAGCTGCTTCTTCTTCGACATAGCGCATGACTTCTCCACTCACGGATCCTGCCGAGACTTTTTGATATGGTATTTTATAAAATTCTGCCTTTGCAGTAGTTATTGCATCCTCGGTCAACTCAACTGCCATCAACGCCTTGGTGAGGTTGCCACCAAACTCCGAATCGAGTGATGTCATCACTCGATTATATTGAAGCTCAGTTATGATGTTTTGTGAGAGGAGAAAATCGAGAAACATGGGTAGAAATAAAGAGTGGTTATGGAGTTGTCGTGAAGGTCATGATATTGCCAGGAGTAGTCGTCGCGCCCTGCACGAGTGTCGCACGCACGTAGTATCGAGTATTGGGAGTGAGGTTGGTGACACGAAGTAGTGCAGTGCCATTGGTACCGAGTGTCACTGGTGCAGTCGCGAGCCCGAGCATATCATTCATACCGTATTCAAAGACGACAGTAGCATTTGCTGTATTGGAGAGTAGTGCCTGTGCCCCAAACTCTGCCGTAGTTGCAGTGACCTTGCTCGGCTGAATAGTCTCAAACTGTACTTGCATCACAGGGAGCGCACCACCAGATATAGACCCTGAGTCATAACCGACTGGCGCAAATGGGTTGGGACGACCTTGGACATCAGTACCAAGGGTGATCGGGTAGTCTCGCAGTGCACGGTATGCTGGATCGACAAAGAGTGCGGTGTCGATATTGATATTCTTGATAGTCGAGAGTAGTGTCGAGAACTCACTTGGTGGTGCTGATGACACAGCTGGCGCTACCCCACCCGCCTTTGCCGCAGATGAACTGAGTGCTGCATCACTGGGTGCACTAGTACTACTTTGCCCAAAGAATGTATACGCTCCGATGAGGGCGGCGATGACGAGTGCTACTATTGCGAAAATTTTGACTTTTTTACTCATATATATTATTGCTTGAGCCAATACGTCTTGAGCGTTACCTTGTATGTCATACTCACTGCAGCGCTCTGTGCACTAGTGTCAGTAGGTATGAAATCTACCTTGGTCACATCGACGAGACGGAGGTTCTGCTCGAGATCAGAGATAAATGCAAGGAAGTTCTTGTACTGCCCTGTCGTTTGGAATGAAATCGCAAATTCTCCATATGGGACCTTTGCAGCGTTGGGATTCTGTAGTGCGGTCGCTGCAGCAGCATCCTGATCTGTCTGATAGTCAACGTTGCGCAGGAGTGAGAGACCATTCTTTGTGGCGAGAGAGTTGATCTGGATAATGAGACGAATATTGTCGACATTGTCGGGGAGCAAGGTCTTGAGGTTGTCGAGATCGGTCTTTGAGATACTGTTGTAGGTCGCGATGAGCTCGTCGCGACTCTTTGCGAGGTTGCTTGCGGTTTGCAGGTTGGTATTTGCGATCGATACTGCTTCCCGAGTGGCTTGGAGGGTTGCGTACTCTGGTCGAATCACCACTACAAATACAGTGACACATACGGCGATGAATAATAGTGAAAGGAAGGATTTCATAGGTTATTGTTGTGGTGTCTGCATACCTCTGATAAAGGCTTCGTACGACAGCGAACTCGGGTCAACCGAGAACACAAGCTTGAAGTTGACTACACTCGACTTGTCATCGACCGTGAGGTTGGAGAATACTGGGTTCTTGATCAGTTTGCTCTGGGTAAATGAGTCAGACTGAAGTGCGATAGTAGAATAACTCTTTGCGGTACCGAGAAGTGTCACCTTCACTGTCGTTGCTGTTGTCCCTGGTTCACTCACAAATTCGTATGAGAAACTCTTGTACTGGATAGATCGAAGCGTTGTCTGCTCGAGCGCGGCAAAGATAGGTGTGATAACGATGTGGTTGCCGATCGTAGCCTTGACTCCATCGATACGCGCATCGAGACGCTTCATGTCGGAGAGAAAGTCCGTCCCAATCCCCTTGCGTGCTTCATTGATGAGCGCGTCGGTTTTTGCCTTTTGGGTGAGTAGTTGTTTTTGGTAGAGATGAATACCACCATATGACACAATAGTAGCCAACACGACAACTACTGCGAGCAGCGAGAGGAGTCCAACTGCGTGACTGTGGTGTTTTTCGGGAACAGGCTCAGTACTCACTGGACGCTTTGGGATGAAGGATGTTGGCATCATAGTTTCCATGATTGCATACAGTATATATGGTCTGTCTATATATGTGCAAGGAAAAATCCACTGCGTGAGTGGATTACTTTTGTCTTATATAAAAATGTTTTAGTATTGCGTCAAAATTTCGGCACCATTTTCTGTAATGAGTACGGTATGTTCGAAATGTGCACTGCGAGAACCATCAGAAGTCTTGAGTGTATACCCGTCTTTCATAAGCACGACTTCTTCACTACCACGTGTGAGCATTGGCTCGATTGCGATAACCATTCCTGGTACGAGCTTCGCGCCCTTGCCACGCTTGCCGAAATTTGGGATATACGGATCTTCGTGAATAGCGCGACCCACACCATGTCCTGACAGATCACGCACGATGCCGAGCTTGAACGGCTTTACATATTGCTCAATTGCATGACCGATATCTCCGACAGTACCACCTACTGCGATTGCTGCAATTCCTTCTGCGAGCGCTTGTTCGGTGACTGCAAGCAATTCCTTGTCTTTTGCGGCAATTTTGCCTATACCCACCGTCACTGCATGATCGAGGAATACTCCGTCATAGTTGAGTCCGAGATCGAGTGCGACGATGTCCCCATCTTTCAATATCCGATCACTAGGAATACCGTGCACGACTTCATCATTGATAGAAGTAATGAGTGTTGCTGGATATGGGATGCGCGCTCCTTCGGGTTTGTAGTTGAGGAATGCAGGTGTGCATCCAGCTTCGATGATAAGTCGGTGGGCGAGTTCATCGAGGCTCTTTGTACTTACACCAGCCTTAGCTTCTGCAGCAACTGCGCGCAAAATACGAGCGAGTATGGGCCCGCCTTTCTTTAGTCGTTCTATTTCGCTGTCTGTTTTGATAATTATCATAAAAACGTTACTCACCACAACACCATGCTGCCTGCGGAACTCGCTTTGCTCAGACAGTCCTCGTCAGCATGGTATTGCGTTCGTCACGTTATACCAATCCTAACTTCGCACAAATCTCTACATGTATCTCATCGATTGTTCGCTCTCCATTAACTGCAAGGAAATCTACATCTGGAGCAATTTTCATAAGATCTATCGCAGGCATCACATTCTCGTGGAACCACGCAATGCGCTCTGCACGATCACTCCCATCGAGGTCATCTGCACGACCGCGCCCAATGAGACGCTCGTTGCTCCACGCATCCCCAACTGAGAGAAATATCACGTGCAGTTTCCATCCATAGAACTCTGCTGCCGAGAGGAGTACGGGGACTTCAGAAGCGACACGAGGCGTACCGTCTATGAATACAAACCTCTGTCCGCTATAGCTCTGAATGAGTTCATGACTCCAGACATGGATACCAATGAATGCAGGTGGGAGCTTGCCCTGTTCCATTATTTCTTTTGTTTGTTTTGCGGTGTATGAGTCTGTCTCACTGAATGCTCGAAATAGTGCCCCTGTCTCGAGATGGAGTACTGACTCACCTGGATAGAGGTCTCGCACCTTTTTTTCAAAGAGGGCTGCCTGTGTCCCCTTGCCAGCTCCAGATTGTCCGATGAAGATATACGCTTGCTTGGTGTCGAGATGTTCCATAGCAAAAGTATACCAGAGATTAGTATTCGCTCATTGCGGCTTGCGCGCTGACGCGTCGAGCGAGGTCAATGACAACTGAGACGACGATGAGGAGAGAAGTGCCACCAATTGCAAATGCAGTGATACCAGTAGATGTCTGTACGATGAGCGGAAGCACTGCGACAATACCAAGGAAGAGTGATCCGACGAGCGTGATACGAGTCACAATAGTTGCGAGATAGTTGTTGGTCGCGTCACCTGGGCGAATACCAGGAATGAATGCACCATTCTTTTGGAGGTTGGTTGCAATCTGCTTTGGGTCAAAGGTAACTGCAGTATAGAAGTATGTAAAGAATACGACGAGTACAAAGTACACAATAGAGTAGAGCACAGTATTCTGGAGGAAGCTCGTGAGACCACCACTAATAGCCTGCAGACGCAATGACTGTGATGTTGCAAAGAGTCCTGCGAGGAACTGTGGGAACAAGAGGAGTGACGATGCAAAGATGATCGGCATCACACCCGCCTGTGTTAGTCGAAGTGGGAGATAACTCTCGTTGCCACCGAGGGTACGGATACCGCGGACT
The DNA here is from genome assembly GCA_964446965.1 of uncultured Candidatus Saccharibacteria bacterium. Lineage (GTDB taxonomy): Bacteria > Patescibacteriota > Minisyncoccia > Phycocordibacterales > UBA9973 > UBA4124. The sequence continues at coordinate 3,487 of CAYUQD010000012.1, read as the reverse complement.
TGGCGCGCATAGGTCACCTGTACTGGACGCTCTGCTTCGTAGATGTAGACGACACCGATAATGACGAGGATACCGATAACGAGATAGATGAGTACGGTCGGGATCTGGTCGGGAGTAAGGGTAAATAAAAATTGCGAGATATTGGTTGGAATTTGCGCGAGGATACCTCCCATGATGATGAGTGATGTACCGTTACCAATACCAAACTCGTTGATGAGCTCTGCGAGCCACAAGAGGAGCATAGATCCTCCCATGATGATGATGACGTTTGTGACGAGCTGTGTACCAGAGAGTGCACTGATCGCACCCTGACTCTGGAGATACTTGATGAATGAAAATGCTTGCAACGCTGCTATCGGCACCGTAATGAGACGGACGTATTGGTTGAATGTTCGTCGTCCTGCTTCCCCGCTCTCTTGCATGAGTTCTTTGAGTGATGGCACCATCATCGAGAGCACCTGCATAATGATAGACGCAGTGATGTATGGCCCTACTCCGAGCATGACAATAGAGAAGGTAGAAAGTCCACCTCCAGAGAGTACGTTGAAGAGTCCGAGAAATTGATTGGTCGCCAAGAACTGGTTGAGACGCGCAATATCTACACCAGGAACAGGGATCGTCGCGAGAAGACGAAATACAAACAACACTCCGATAACAAAGAGAACTTTGTTGCGGAGAGATTTCTCAGTAAAAATTGTTGCGAATTTTCTAAAAAATGATTGCATGGTTATTTGATTGTACCACCTGCTGCCTCGATTTTAGTCTTTGCTGCGGGAGATACACTACAGTCGTAGATAGTGACTGCGTGTGAGATCTCACCATTTGCGAGAATCTTTACCATTGGGAGTACTCCATTGCGACGAGTGATGAGTCCTTGCGCGAGGAGTGTTGCTGGAGTGATGTCAGCACCCTTTTCGAATACCTTTGCAAGTGTTGCCACATTGACCACTGCAGGAGTTGCACGGAATGCCTTGAATGAGTTCTTGCCACGTCCGCGAAGCTTTGGGTACTTTTTGATCATGTCGCGGATTTCTGGACGGATCGAGTGACCTGCACGAGATTTCTGCCCCTTGGTACCTCGGCCCGAAGTCTTGCCGCGCTTCTTGCCACGCCCGACGAGCTTTGCTTTCTTGTTTTGATTTCTACGCTTGAGATCATTCATATGATTATTGCTTTACTGCTTCTGCAGGTGCTACTACTGCCTCTACTGGCTTTGCCCCAAAGATGTATTTGGTACTGATCGGAGTGAGTGCCTTGATACATGCGCGTGCAGTATTGAGTTTGTTCTTGCTTCCTGAGACCACCTTGCCTGAGACATCCTTGAGTCCTGCAAATACGGCAATGTCACGGAGTGCTGCACCGACAACGAGTCCTTTACCGTGGTTTGGGAAAAGTGTGACGCGAGATGCGTTGTACTTTGCGTATACATCGTGTGCGATTGAGTGTTTCTCAGTGCGCTTGATTTTGATGGCGTTCTTTTTTGCGTCCTTGAGCGCCTTTGCGATTGCGAGTGCTGTGTCATTACCCTTGCCGGTACCAACTCCAACTACCCCATTCTTGTCTCCGATGATCATCGATACAGCAAAGCTCATACGACGTCCTCCAGCAACCACACGGGTCACGCGGCGGATATCGAGGATCTTTTGATCCACATCTTTGACGCGGTCTGCGAATGTCTTGCCGTCACGTCGTGGTCGGCGTGGTGCACTTGATCGGTCGTTCGTTGGTCGGGTTGTAGGTGTTGGTGTATTCATACGTATTGTGAAAATTTCGCTTAAAAAACTAAGCCTCCTTCGCGTGCTGCATCGGCGAATGCCTTGATACGACCTGCATATCGAAACCCGTTACGGTCAAACACGACAGCACTGAGCCCCTTTGCAAGTGCAGCTGTTGCAAGAGCCTTGCCCGCATCAGTTGCTCCAGCTACCTTTGTGCCACCCTTCTTTGTACTGTCTGTAACAGCGAGGATAGTAGTGCCTTTGGTGTCATCAATGAGCTGAGCATAGATGTAGTTGTTGGAACGAAAGACTGAAAGTCGTGGACGCGCCTCGGTACCCGAAATCATAGAGCGAATCTTTCGCTTCAATCGTGTTCTCTTTTGTTGTGCAGTTGGTCGTGACATATAGGTATATTACATTATGCGGTCTTCTTGCCGGCCTTGCGTCGGATCACTTCATCGTGATAGTGGAAGCCCTTGCCCTTGTATGGTTCTGGCTTCTTGAGCGCACGAACCTTGGCTGAGAACTGACCCACGAGCTCCTTGTCGATACCAGTGAAGGTGATGTTGTTCTTTTCTGCAGTGACGGTGAGTCCAGCAGGGATTGCAACAACAACTGGATGAGAGAATCCAAGCGCGAGGTGAAGGTCAGTACCTTTTACTTCACTTTTAAATCCGACTCCATCGAGAATGAGTTTCTTTGTGTACGGAGTGTTCACACCTGCGATCATGTTTTTGACATGAGAGGCATATGTTCCCCAGATAGCACGAGCAAACGGATCATCACCCTTCTGCGCGAATGTTACCATACCGTCAGCGATCGTGATGATGACGTGTTCAGGAAGCACCTTGGTGAGCGTGCCGAGAGGTCCCTTCACGGTGAGGATCTCTCCAGTGTAGGTAACGTCAGTATTTGTTGGGATAACCAATTGTTGTTTTCCGATTCTACTCATAAAGGTTACCAAATCATAAATAATGCCTCACCACCGACGACCTCCTTGCGCGCCTGCTTGTCAGAGAGAATTCCCTTTGGAGTTGAGAGGATGAGCATACCGTGTCCATTTTTGACAGGGTGAATGTCGTGCACACTCATGTAGGTACGACGTGAAGGCTTGCTCACGCGCTTTACATCGTGAATGCGTGATTCGCCGTTCTGGTACGCAAGTGCGATCTCGAGTACTGGAGTGTTGTTCTTTTCGGTCTTTTTTGAGACGTCAGAGACATAGCCGTGCTCTTTGAGGCACTGCGCGATTGCGTACTTGAGCTTAGAAAAAGGAATAACCACTGTCTCCTTTGAGACGAGGGCTCCGTTCTTCATCGAAATGATCATGTTTGAGATTGGGTCGGTTACCATAGGATTGTGTTTACCATGAACTCTTGCGGATACCTGGGATCATGCCTTCGTTCGCAAATTCGCGGAAGCAGATACGGCAAAGTCCGAAGTCACGCATATAGCCGTGACGACGACCGCAGCGAAAGCAGCGGTTCACCTGTCTGGTGCTAAATTTTGGGGTCTTTTGTGACCGTGCGATTGTTGAAGTTTTTGCCATGTTCGTAAATACTCGGTGGAATATCTCCTGTAGATTTCTTTATTGGTCCACAATGCATAGCAAAGGGGCGAACAAAGAGAGAGACAGGGATTACCAAAGAGCCTGAGTATCCTACCAAATGCTCGCGCCCGAGTCAACTACCTCTATTTGAGTAGCCCCCTCGTCAGTGGCCCCACCACCCCATCCCCCTTCAACCCCTTCGCAACTTGGAACTTCATCA
>CAYUQD010000011.1:0-21303 GCA_964446965.1 uncultured Candidatus Saccharibacteria bacterium | reverse complement strand
TAAAGCTTGAGAAGCTTTCGTCCTAACCGATAGACGATAGGGCCAGTGTGTGGCGGCGTATATAACTGCTTGCATACTATATATCGAGAAGGTGTATAATTCAAGGTATGAAAAAACGTTACCTCGTCCTCATCTTGTTGGTTATATTTGGCTTCATATTCTGGGCGCTCTTGCGCGAGGCAGATGCCCCTATGCCAGCTCCTACTGATGTGACGCTGAACCCAGAGCCAGCACCAGCACAAAAGGATGATTTGATCGTCGTCACATACCCGCTCCCGCAGGCGACCGTCACCAGTCCGCTCGTCGTACGCGGCAAGGCTCGTGGCAACTGGTACTTCGAAGCGTCATTCCCGATATCACTCGTGGCGACTGACGGTACTGTACTCGTCGAGACCTATGCACAGGCCACTGGCGACTGGATGACGACAGACTATGTGCCATTTACCGCAACGCTCAGCTACACCGTCCCGGCGACAGTGACCGATAGACATGGATTCCTCATATTGCGCAAAGACAATCCGAGCGGTGAACCGCAGTTCGACAATGCACTAACATTACCAGTAACTTTCTAACATCCTATGCAACACCAACCAATCCCAAAACTACAAATCATCCTCACGGCGATCGTCATCATTGGTATGGTGGGATGGTTTGTGGCGGAGCGTACTGACAACGTGCCAGTAGTGATGACGCCATCGACGACAGATGATGAGGTAGTTGCATGGCCGTCTCGTGAGGTCACCAAAGAATTTGTGAGTGAGTCCAACCAATACTACGCCATCGAAGCGGCGTATCCGGTGACTGCTGATCCGCGCATTAGCGATAGCTTCCGCACGTTCATTACTGACCAGATCGCACAGTTCAAAGAAGACACCTCGTGGGCAACAGATCCGAGTATTGACTCTGCGAGTGCGGGATCTCTCTCGCTCAATATCGACTACAAGACACAGCAGTCGACTACTGCCAACACCTACACCTTTGACATCGCGACGTACACTGGGGGAGCGCATGGACTCCTCGTCACGCGCACGTTCAACTTTGACAAGAATGGCAAGGTGATCAACCTCGCAGACCTCTTTACCAATGGTGAAGCTGGGCTCAAGACTATCGCACCATTCGTCCAAAAGGAGGTCGAAAAGAAAAAGATCAATGACGACGCACAATGGGTCAAGGAGGGGACTGCCCCTACTGCCGAGAACTATCAGGCATTCACTGTCTCTGATGCTGGTATTACATTCACCTTTGATGCGTACCAAGTCGCTCCGTACTCTGCCGGGACACAAAACATCCTCGTGCCACTATCTGTATTCAAATCTATCGCAAACCCTGATCTGTTCTAACGGTTACTCTGTCGTTCGTTCGATCTCGCTATCTCCGAGCATGAGGGGGTCTAGTGTCGCTTCGCTACCAGCGATACGCATGACGTCTTTGTCGACTTTTTTGAGCTCCTTTGAGGCGGCGTTGTAGTGGTTCACCACGGTCTTGAGTGTTGTGCCGAGTTTGTTGTGGTATTCCTCATAGGCAAAGAGGTGACGACCGAGCTCATCAACGCGCTTGCGGATCTCCTTTGCGCTCTCTTCGATCTGGAGGGCCTTGAGTCCTTGGAGGACGGTCTGCAGGTATGCGAGGAATGATGTCGGAGAGACAATGATGACGCGGTACTTGGATGCAGCGCGTTGTATCAGGTTCTCGGCATCTTCGCCGACTCCGACAGATCCTACGAGGAGATCATAATAGATAGCTTCGTGTGGAATGAACATGAATGCAAAGTCCATAGTGCTGTTCTCTGGCTGAATGTATTTTGCAGTCTCGGCAATGCGGTTCTTGAGGTCGTTCTCAAATATTTTCGCCAAGTCCTTCTTGCGCATGGGTTCGCGCTCTTCGATCATACGGTTGTAGTTCTCGAGCGAGAACTTGGAGTCGACGGGGATGACCTTGTCCTTCACAAAGACTGCGGCGTCGACGATGGTGCCATCAGGGAATGCGTATTGCATCGCATAGCCGGATGGGGGAAGAATATTTTTTAATAATGTCTCGAGGTAGTATTCGCCGAGTACGCCACGCTGTTTTGGATTCTTGAGGATGTCTTGGAGTTGTTGGAGACCTTCGGCAAATCCGATGACCTGTTTGTTGCCTTCGTCGAGGCGGGTGAGGCGCTCCGTGATATCAGAGATGATGCGTGCGCTCTGAGTACTCTGATCGCGCATACTCTCGCGCATACTTTGCTCGCTCTGCGAGAGTTTGTGATCCACAACCTTTTGGAGATCGGCGACTTGCTGCATGAGTAATGAAAATCCGGTTTCATTGGACGTGTCCACGACTTGCTTTGGGCGGCGAGTGACGAGGTAGGCCACGAAGCCACCGAGTACTATGCCAATGAGAATATATATAGATTGCATAGGGCAATTGTACCATGTGCGATTTGCGCACTAAAAACACTATTTTTTTAGTTAGTCAATACTTATGTAAGGTACTGCTTGAGGGTGAATATCCAATCTTCTTCACCAATAGGATTCTTTAGTTTTTCATTGAGAAGCCATGCGAGGTAGTTGCGGTCGATTTTTGCAACTTCTTCGACACGCATACCTTTGTGTTTGCCAAAGGTGAACTCGCGCATGAATGCTGGCTCTTTTGTAATACGTTGCATTTCGTCCAATGCTTCAATCTCGGTCATGCCACCAGAGATCATTTTGGTGAGCAAGAACTCAAAGAGCAGTTCGAGGACAAGCACGTCTGCAAACGCATCATGTGCTCCCACATCAAGCTCCATGTCCAGCGCGTACCGCAAATACTGGAGTTTGTAGTTGGTAAACATGGTATCGGTATCGATAGTGCGTATTGTTTTGAGCGTACAAATAACGTTGGTCGGATGAATGTCTTCGGCGACAAGCATGGCAACGTCAAAGGCGCTGTTGTGTGCGACTACGATTGTATCAGGGCTTTCAAAGAGTTCCTTGATTTCTGTATAGCGAGTAGATTCACGAAACAGTGGTTTGTCCGCGATCATTTTGTTGGTAATGTGATGTACCGCACTTGCTTCAAACGGGATCGGCATTGGTGACTTGAACAGTTCGTTGAGTACTGGTGTTTGTACCCCACGCGCTTTGATGGCGAGTTGGATGATGCGTCCATCAGGTGTGTTGCCCGTCGTCTCCGTATCGAAAAAGTAGATGTTCATAGGGCGTATTGTAGCATGCTATACTGGCGACATGATTTCAGCTGATATCCGCGAAAAGCTCAAAGACGCCATGCGTGCAAAGGACCAAGTTGCGCTCGATACGTATCGAGGTCTCCTCTCTGCATTTACCAATGAACTCGTCGCCCAAGGCAAGACTCCGCAAGACGAAGTGTCCGATGATATCGCGCTCGCCGTCATCAAAAAGACTATCAAACAACGCAAAGACGCGATATCACAGTTTGAAGCAGGTGGGAGACAGGACCTCGCCGATGCGGACAAGGCGCAGCTTGCATTACTCGCTACATTCGAACCCGCAATGATGAGTGAGTCAGATATTCGTGCGATTGCAATCGCAAAGAAAGCTGAACTCGCTATCGAGGATAAGTCCAAACTCGGCATCCTCGTCGGTGCTGTGATGAAAGCTACCGCAGGCAACGCAGACGGACAACTGGTGAAAAAGGTGGTAGAAGAATTATTTGTTTAAGGATTTTTGTACTATACTGTCATCTATGATATTACTCCGATGGTTCATCACAACGCTCGCAATATTTGCGCTCCCGTACTTTGTCGCTGGTGTTGCGGTCAGTAGCATCGTCACAGCACTCATCGTTGCGGCGTGTCTCGTCTTTATCAACATGGTGATCAAACCGGTCGTCACAATCCTCACACTCCCGATCAATATCCTCACGCTCGGACTATTCTCAATCATTCTCAATGGCGCATTCTTTTGGTTCGTGGCGCAGATCATCACCGGCTTCACGGTGGCATCATTCACCGCAGCTATCATTGGCGCGTTGGTCATCTCGATAATCAACTGGATTATCAATCACTTCATCAAGGACTAACCATATGAAAAAGGTAGTACTTGTAACTCACGACGGCACATTCCACACGGATGACGTATTTGCGTGTGCGACACTCTCGCTCATGTTCCATGATAGAGAGATCGAGATCATTCGCTCTCGCGATGAACGAGAGATTACCCGAGGAGATATCGTATTTGATGTCGGAGGAGTGTACGACCCATCCAATGGACGGTTCGATCATCATCAAAAGGGTGGTGCAGGCACACGCGACAGCGGTATACCATATGCATCATTTGGACTTGTATGGAAAGAGTATGGACACGTCATTGCTGGATCTGTCGAGAATGCACAGTTCGTCGATGAGCGATTGGTGCAAGGCATTGATGGGGCGGATACGGGTACTGTAGATCGCGTGGCAGACAATGGTGTCTACATGTTCTCTATTATTGATACTATCACTGCATTTCGTCCGACATGGGAAGAGTCGACAACATCATTTGATGCATTCCTCCAGGCAGTTGCACTCGCACGCACTATTATTGAGCGGCTAGTGCGCCATGCGATTAGTTTTAACACTGCAGAAGCCTTGCTTGAGCGTGCATATGCTGAAAGTCCGGACAAGCAGATCATACTTATCGGCAAAGAATATCCAGGCTGGTACGAAGTCATGGCGAGACACCCCGAAGCACTCTTTGTGGTATACGAACGCGAAGACGGCAAATGGAGTGCAAAGGCAGTGCGTATCAACCCCGCAGAGTTTGCAAGTCGCAAGCAGTTCCCACAGAGTTGGGCAGGGCTCCGTGATCGAGATCTCGTGAATGCTACAGGGGTACCAGATGCAGTCTTTTGTCACACGGGAGGGTTCATCGCAGTCGCTCGTACACGAGAGGGAGCTTGGGCTTTGGCCAAAAGTGCGGTAGAGTCGTAGTCTATGGCATTCCTCGATGAAATTACAATCAGTGCAAAAGCGGGCAAGGGAGGCGACGGAGTAGTCCGGTGGCGCCAAGAGAAGTTCATCGCGCGTGGTGGACCCAATGGTGGCGATGGTGGTCGTGGGGGCGACGTGTACATCCGCGCGATCCGATCTCTCCGCGTCCTCGATATCTACAAGAGCAAAAAAGAGTACACCGCAGCTGATGGCGAACCAGGTGGTGGTCGCTCGCTCAAAGGTGCCAATGGTGAGGATCTCTACCTCGAGTTCCCGATAGGTTCAACCATTACTAACACCACTACGGGTGCAACCTACGAACTCACCAAAGAAAAGCAGGAGATCAAAATCCTTGCTGGAGGATTTGGGGGACACGGCAACGAACACTTCAAGAGCTCGACCAACCAAGCGCCCAAGGAAGCAACTCCGGGCAAAGTCGGCGAAGAAGCCGAACTCCACATCGAAGTCACACTCATCGCAGACATTGGACTCATCGGATTTCCCAACGCCGGCAAGTCATCCCTCCTCAACGCAATGACCAATGCGCAGGCAAAGGTAGGCGACTATCCATTCACTACGCTCGACCCCAACCTTGGCGATCTCTTTGGCTACATCATTGCCGACATCCCTGGTCTCATCGAAGGTGCAAGTGATGGCAAGGGCCTCGGGCACAAATTTCTCAAACACATCGCAAAGACCAAGGTCCTCATCCACCTCGTCTCATTTGAGCAAGCCAACATGATGAAGGCATACGAGACCATTCGCGAAGAACTCGAGAAGTTTGGCAGCAATCTCGCTGACAAGGATGAGATGATACTACTCACCAAGACTGATGTCACTGACCAAGCAACTATCAATGCAACCCTAAAGAAATTCCAAAAACTCGGCAAACCAGTATTTGCAGTGACCTTGTTTGATGAAGGGGGAGTGAAGGAATTCCGAGATACGTTGGTAGAATATTTAAAGAAATAAAAGAAGCCCCGATGAAAATCAGGGCTCTTAGTTTTAAATCTTTTTGCTCAATGCTCAATTTAGTGTTCAAAATGACTACGAACGTACTTTTCTCCCGAATTTAGCTCCCCACCAATATGTTTTGAAGAGGGTGATAAAAAGGTGAGTTGGGGGATGTTAATCGCAGTGACAGATACTGAATCTGGTCTTTCATTAGCATAGTCAAATGCAAATACATCTCTTGCGATCGGTAGTTCACTTTTGATTGTAGTTAGCCAGTCTGGATTGCTAACAGTGTTGTTTTGATTGAACATGAGTTAGATTTTAGAAATGATCATTTTTCTTAACTCTACTACTCCCATATTTTTCGTCAAGTATTTTGGGTAATAAAAAAACCGATCCAAATGGATCGGTTGTGTAGAAAAAAAATCTTAATTTTTAGTGTACGTTTAAAAGTTCTTCGTACACATAATCGAGCACATTAGGTAAGGCGTTTTTTACTTCGGGTTTTAGTTGATCAGAACTTTCATACCCGCCAAATTCGGCCATTTTTTGTGATACTTCATCAACCAGGCTGGTTTCTTTGAGACCAAGCTTTTCTTTGCGATCTGCATTGCTCATTTCAATAGTTGTGGTTATGTATGTCTTTTGATACTGCATTGCCCACAATGCTATTAATGCGTTCAATTCATCAGAACCTATACCAATATCGTTACTGATAAGGCCAAATAAATTGCGCAGCGCCCGAACTGATCCATGGGACTCAACAGAACTCCTTGCAGGAGTATCAGAACCCAATATACCGTTCAATGATTCGCTGCATAGTTTACAGCGTGCACGGTGAACCTCTTTTGCCTTTGCAAGCATAGTTTCCAGACTTCCTTTTTCAATTGCAACACCGAACACAACGTTTAGTAAGTGCATAAGCACCCGGCGCTGTGTTGGATCATTCAGTTTGATGGAAGTTTTTACCGGATCACTTTTTGTAATAGATGCAATTATAGGCTCAGGGGTAGTAATTGGGGGTTCAACTTTTATTTCCGCTTTTTCCCAGAAATTATTTTTCTCATTTGCTTGTAATGTCACAAATGATTTTAGTTCATCAGCAAAGGTGCCGTTGAGAGATTTAAAATAATCCCGTTCATCGCGTTCAAAGTTTTTGAAAACGGATTGTGCACCTGAATCGAGATTAGAATGTTTCTTAAGAAACGCTATGTCGTCAGGCGTCATAGTCTTGTCTTTGTTTTTGTCGATTACCATTTTTTAAATTTTAAGGAGTGAGTTATTTAATTTGTTTTTCTACATATTACCCACAATCCTCAAAATGTCAAGTACTATACACTTGTGCTATACTGTTCCTTTATGAAGACGTATTACCCAGTCATTGGGCTCGAGATACATGCCGAGCTGTCTACCAAGAGCAAGATGTTCTGTGGTTGCAAGAACGACCCTGACGAGACACGCCCAAACCACAATATTTGTCCTATCTGTATGGGGCACCCGGGGACATTGCCCGTCGCAAACAAGCAAGCTATTGAAAATGTCATCACGGTGGGGCTCGCACTCGACTCGACCATTGCGGACTTCTCAGAGTTTGACCGCAAGAACTACTTCTATCCGGATATCCCAAAGGGGTATCAGATCTCGCAGTACAAATACCCGATTGTGTCAGGGGGCACGCTCAATGGTGTCGACATCACGCGCATCCACCTCGAAGAAGACACTGGTCTCTCCAAGCACGATCGTGGCGACTTCACCCTCGTCGACTACAACCGCGCAGGAGTACCGCTCATGGAGCTCGTCACCGAGCCAGTCATCCATAGTCCGAGCGATGCTGCAAGTTTTGCGCGAGAGCTCCAGCTCCTGCTCCGTACCCTCGGTGTATCCGAAGCCAACCTCGAGAAAGGGGAGATGCGCGTTGAGCCCAATATTTCTCTCTCTGATGTTGAAGGGAAGTTTGGGACCAAGGTAGAGGTCAAGAACCTCAACTCATTCAAGAGCGTCGAAAAGGCGATCGAATACGAACTCGCTCGTATGCAAGCCCTCTACGAAGCAGGGCGACAGGATGAGATCGTCCAAGAGACTCGTGGTTGGGACGAGAACAAACAGTCCACATTCAGTCAGCGCTCCAAAGAGAATGCAAACGACTATCGATATTTCCCAGATCCAGACTTGCCCAAGATGCAGCTATACCACGCATTTGATCTCGTTGCGATGAAGGCGGGTCTCGCAGAACTCCCATGGGAAAAGCGCGCTCGGTATGCGACCGTATACGGTCTCAAGTCACAAGACATCGAGCTCCTCGTCGGCGACCATGCACTTGCGACATATTTTGAGTCGATCATTATGGGTCAGGATCAGGCATTCGCACAACTCACCGCAAACTATCTCATCTCTGATGTGCTCGGCATTATGAAGAAGGATTCCGCTGCAAAACTTCCCGATGCAGCGTACCTCACCGAACTCATCGAGATGGTCACTGCCGGAGAAGTCACGTCTCGTGGTGCAAAGGACATCCTCGCAATCCTCGTGACTGCACCTACAAGTCCGCGCAAGATCGCGACAGATCAAGGGTTCTTGCAACAGAATGATCCCGAGGCGCTCAAAGCGATCGTGTCACAAGTCATCACAGAGAACCCAAAGATCGTCGCCGACTACAAGGCCGGCAAGGAAGCCGCAATCCAAGGTCTCGTCGGTCAGGTCATGAAGCTCTCAAAAGGGTCTGCTAACCCAGCCGTTGCATTGCAGTTGCTCAAGGATATGGTATAAAGATACTACCTGCCAAATTGGCAGCTCAACAGAGTAACGGCCCTTTCTCGCTAAAAACGGGGAAGGGTCATTTTATTTGCTATACTCTGACATATGGAACATACAATCAAAGTAGCTATCAATGGATTTGGACGTATTGGTCGAGCATTCCTCAAGGTTGCATGGATGCGACCCGAGATCGAGATAGTCGCCGTCAACGACCTCGGCTCTATCGAGAGTCTCGCATATCTCCTGCGACACGATACAGTCTATCGAGATTGGGGACATGAAGTCGTAGTGACCGGTACTGACCTCACGATCGATGGCAAGACGATCAAGTTCATCTCTGAAAAGGATACGACCAAGCTCCCATGGAAAGATCTCGGAGTGGATGTGGTCGTCGAGTCTACTGGACTCTTTACCGCCTACGAGAAGGCCAAGTTCCATCTCGACCAAGGTGCAAAGAAAGTGGTGATCTCTGCTCCATCCAAAGGTGATGGGTCATTTCCTGGAGAGACGATATTGCTCGGTGTCAATGAAGAGAAGTTTGGTACCTGTGATATCACCTCCAACGCATCATGTACAACCAATGCATCCTCACCACTCATCGGTATCCTCAACGATGCCTTGGGTATTGAGAAGGCAATCCTCAACACAGTACACGGATATACTGCATCGCAGTCACTCGTCGATGGTCCATCTAAAAAGGATCTGAGAGAAGGTCGCGCTGCCGCGCAAAATATTGTGCCGAGCTCTACCGGTGCCGCAATTGCAGTGACCAAGGCATACCCATCACTTGAAGGACTCTTTGATGGGATCTCGATCCGCGTACCAGTGCCAGCAGGGTCTATTGTGGATGTGACATTTATTAGTAAAAAAGATACGACTGCCGAAGAAGTAAATGCGATACTCACCAAAGCGGCGAGTGATCCACGCTGGGCAGGAGTATTTGCAGTGACCAATGAACCGCTCGTATCGAGTGATATCCTTGGCAACCGCCACGCATCCATCGCAGATCTCGAAATGACTCGTGTTGTCGGTGGTAACCTCGTGAAGGTCATGGGATGGTATGACAATGAGATGGGGTACACCTACACGCTCGTGGATCATGTGATCAAGACAGGGAAGACCATTAAGTAGATATGGAAAATTTCAAGAGTTTTAATCAACGTTTAGAACAAGGTGTGACTTCAGAATCGGTCGATAACGAAGTTCGCAACATTGTTGAGTCTTCTTTAGATGTATTGAAAAACGATCTTTGGGATATAGAAGATAAAAAATACCAACTAAAGTATCGTATAACACTCCTTGAAACTCTTAGGCAGAAGTTAGACCAAGTAGTTCTGGATCAGAAATATGGAGATATACAAACTTCTATTGATCTAATTGATGGAGAAATCGACAAGTTAGACAACATGGTATAATAACGAAATAATATATACTCACACATTTGTATACTAATCCTATGAAAATCCATCTCGCCACAGATCATACGGGGGTTGCGCACAAGGATGCCTTGAAGGCGTATTTGTTGGAGCAGGGAATAGATGTAGTGGACTACGGGGCAACTGAAGTTATAGAAGGGGATGACTATCCTGACTACATACTCCCATGCGCGCAAGCGGTCGCTGGAGATCCTGACGGTAGTCTCGGGGTGATATTTGGCGGATCAGGCCAAGGCGAGGCAATGTGTGCGAATCGTGTCCTAGGCATTCGTGCGGCAGTATTCTATGGTGGGACGACTGATATCATCACACTCTCTCGCGAACACAATGCATCCAACATACTCTCACTCTCTGCGCGATATCTCTCACCCGCAGAATGCATCGATGCAGTGATGTTGTGGCTTGCGACACCATTCTCTAATGAAGATCGGCATGTGCGACGACTTGCCAAGTTTTAATACAAAAAATAATGAAAATAATCCCTGCCATTCTACCGCTTCGCTACTACGATATCCCTGCTGGGATCGAGAAACTTTCGGGTACGGTAGATACGGTACAAATAGACTTCGTAGACGGAACCTTTGCGAGCAATAGAACGTGGTGGTTCAATAACAAAAATACCGACAAGCTTGCCGAACTCCTCGCCCAAGACGAAGGATTGCCACAATGGGAGACGATGAACTATGAGTTCGACTTGATAGTCAGTGACCCGATCTCTATCATGGAGACATTCATCGCGCTCGGGCCGTCAAAGATTATTTTTCATATAGAAGGACTTGATCAAGGCAAGGTCTTGCACTATTTTGAGACGATGCCAGAGATCGTGCGATCTACGATTACATTCGGCATGGCGGTCGGCATCGATACGGATGTAGAACTCGTGCGACCATATATCGACTACATCGACACGATACAGTGCATGGGTATTGAGAACGTCGGATTTCAAGGACAACCATTCGATACGCGAGCTATCGCACAAGTAAAAAAAGCAACACAACTTTTTCCAGACAAAATTATCTCAGTGGACGGTGGAGTCAATAGAGAAACTGCCGGAGACCTCGCAAAAGCTGGCGCATCCACACTCATTGTAGGCTCAGTAGTATTTCAATCAGACGACATACACGGTACAATAAAGGAACTCAAAACCATATGTCATCTGGCGACTTCAGCACAAGAGAATTAGAACTCAAAGCTAACGATATTCGCGAGAGCATTATCTCGATGCTGCTCGAAGCAGGGAGTGGTCATACTGCTGGTCCGCTTGGCATGGCTGATGTATTCACGGCACTCTATTTCGAATTGCTCCGCCACAAGCCCGAAGACCCTGCATGGAGTGATCGTGACCGACTCGTATTGTCTAATGGTCATATCAATCCCGTGCTCTATGCAACGATGGCGCACGCAGGATATTTTCCAATAGAAGAATTACAAACCCTCAGAAAATTTGGTTCTCGTCTCCAAGGTCATCCACATCGAGACTTCTTGCCAATGCTCGAGAATTCATCAGGTCCGCTCGGCTCTGGCCTCTCGCAAGCAGTTGGTATGGCGATCGCGGACCGTATGGACTACGGTATCACGTCATCGAAGTATTTTTACGCGCTCCTTGGTGATGGCGAACTCAACGAAGGTAACAACTGGGAAGCTATCATGCTCGCCGGCAAAGAAAAGCTTCGCAACCTCATCGCAATCGTTGACCGCAACAACATTCAGATCGATGGCTATACTGAGGATGTCATGCCACTCGATAGCCTGACCGAGAAATGGGAAGCATTCAACTGGCACGTCCAAGAAATTGACGGCAACAACATGGGTGCCATCATTGATGCGGTAAACAAAGCAAAGACTATATTTGAGAAGCCATCAGTGATCATCGCGCGCACTATTCCCGGCCGCGGAGTCCGAGAATTCGAACGCAAGTTTGAATGGCACGGCAAGGCACCAAATAAGGATGAGGCAACTATGGCGCTGGATGAATTGCGAACACTTGGCGGTAAGATAAAGAGCGAGCATAAATAATGGAAATTATATCAGGCCGATAAATTTATTTTTTAATAAAGTAGAATTTAATGGTGAAATAGTGCCTCGCTTTACGCTCGTGTCGGAATAGGAGTATAATAGGGGCATGAAAAAGTCAGTTTCCACAAAACCGATAAACGATAAAGATGGCTTTCAAAAACTCGAAAAACAGATCGATGGTCTTGCTCGGATTATGATGGACGGATTTGCTCGTATTGAAAATATAGAAAAGACGATGGCGACAAAAGCTGATATTTTGGAACTACATGACAAGTTCATACATCGTCGAGAATTCGATCAGCTCTCACTTCGAGTTTCCAAATTAGAAGAAAAATCGAGACGGTAGTTGTGCTTAATCCCAACCTCAAACTAAACCCCAAAGTATTTGCCGATGATGTCGAGCAGGTTCCTATTCGCAAAGGATTTGGCGAAGGGTTGGCTCTGGCAGGGGAGACGAACAAAGATATTGTCGCACTCTCTGCAGACCTCACCGAGAGTACACAGATGCATATATTCAAAGACAAGTTCCCACAACGATTTGTCGAGATTGGGGTAGCAGAACAAAATCTTGCAACCGTTGCATCGGGTATGTCGGCAATGGGTAAGTATCCATTCTTCTCTTCCTATGCCATGTTCTCTCCAGGTCGCAACTGGGAACAGATCCGCACCACTATCTGCTACAACGATCGTCCTGCAGTTATTGTCGGTTCGCACGCTGGTATCTCGGTTGGTCCAGACGGCGGTACGCATCAAGCGATCGAAGACATTGCGCTGATGCGAGTACTCCCTCGCATGACGGTGATCTCGCCGTGTGATGCCATCCAAGCAAAGGTGGCGACGCTCGCACTCGGCCAACATCCTCGCATTGCATATCTACGACTTGCACGAGAAAAAACGCCGATCATTACCACCGACGAAACACCATTTGAACTAGGAAAGGGGCAAGTACTATTTCGTCCAGAAGGCATTGCCCATGTGACGATCGTCGCGACTGGAGCGCTGGTTGCCAACGCACTCAAAGTTGCCAAGGATTTGGAGGCAAAACATATCAAGATACTCGTCATCAACATTCATACGATCAAACCTCTCGATACCGAGCTCTTGCTCGCAGCAGCACGCGAATCAAAGGCAATAGTCACTGTCGAAGAACACCAGATCGCAGGTGGGCTCGGCTCTGCAGTAGCAGAAGTGCTCGCGCAATCATTCCCTGTGCCGATCGAATTCATCGGGGTCAAAGACCAGTATGGACAATCAGGAACACCAAACCAACTCATCGAACACTACGGCATGGGCCGTGATGCTATTACCGTTGCCGTGATGAAGGTGATGGAACGAAAATAAAAAAGACTTAATTAGTTCTGACGACCACTTATATCTGATTTTGTAGGATCAATATCTTGCAGACTTTCGAGTATATCCTTTCTCTCCCTCAGTTTTTTTCTAATAGTATCGATTAAGGATGGTTCCATTTCTTTCATTTTTGGGTACTTTTTTAGCAAGTCTTCAAGTCTGTTTTCATAAGTACTGAGTTCTCCATGTTTTTGTGCAATAGTTACTGGTATTCCAGGTTTGTTCTGCTGTGGAATAAGATCATCAATTTCACTATTTAATCTATCTACGGCTGTTTGTACAGTTTCAAATTCTTGATAGATATTATGGCGAGATGTAGCATGCTGTTCCTTTTTACTTAAAAACTCACTCATTTCTTCTTGAGCATCGTCTTTCTTGCCGTTAAAATAATTCTCAAAATTTTCGAGTGTCATACTATTATAAATTAAAACAATGGCTGTGGAGCATAGTTGCTCGACGCTTCTGATAAATACTTGGTAAGTTTTTCTTCGGAGAGCAATCCTTCTTGGGCGCCGACATACTGCACGACTGACATAGAGTTGATCGGGCCCCAGGTGAGTGCTTCTTGGAGACTCTTGCCCTTGAGGAGTGCGACCGATACGGTAGATGCAAAGGCGTCACCAGCCCCAGTGCGCTCGTACGGCTCGTGAGGGTAGACTGGCATGAACCAGGCTTCGACGCCGTCAGAGGCGTACGCACCATTGATCCCATCTGTGATGATGACGATCTTTGGGCCGAGTGCATGCAGTGCCTTGATGAGCATTGGGATTTGTTTTTCTTCGGTCTTGAGTATGCGCTTTGCTTCTTCGAGATTGCAAAAGAATGCGTACGTGTGCGCATAGATATCCTTGAGTACTTCTGTGCCGAGCTTCATTTGGAATGTGCCTGGTTGGAATACAAGCTTCATCTCAGGATGTGCCTTCACATACTCCGCGATTTGTTCGTGATATTTCTCTGTATGGTCTCCGAGGGATGTGAGGTAGAGCATCTTGGGTGCGGTCGGGATGTTGGGCATGAGGACGGGGAATGCCGCGTGTTTGACGAGGATTGTGCGTTCGACGCCGTACCAGAGGACATAGTGGTAGTTGGTCGGGATACCTTCGTGAGAGTAGACATAGTGCGTGTCGACATTATTTTTTTTGAGTTCGGCGATAGCTTCGTCACCATGGAGGTCCTTGCCGACGTGCGCGAGGAGGGAAGCCTTCATACCGAGGCGTGCTGCTGATACCGCTGCGTTGGCAGCATTGCCGACGGCGCGGAGCTCGGTCATAGATTCGTAGGGGACCTTGTCACCAAATCGGACGCAGAGACGGCAGTTTGCTTGGTCGATGTCACATGTTGCTTCGGCATCCTTGAGGCGAATAAAGGCGTCAGTCACAATGTCCCCGATGGCGAGGAAGTCTATTTGGGTTTCCATAGAAACAATTATATAGAAATAAAAGTAGTTCCGATACCATTGACTATATTTAAAAATAGTGTATTTTAATAGAAATTTAACTTATATGGATTTACAAAAAAAATTGACGAAATTAAGGGAAAGGATAAAGAAACCATCAGTATACAAGGTCCCTGTTTATATGTTCATGAAGTAGAGATTGATGGTATCAGAGAAAAACGAAGGCTTTACCACTCTTATTTAATTAAAGAAAAGAAAGAGTTTTATCAAGTTG
Organism: uncultured Candidatus Saccharibacteria bacterium; assembly: GCA_964446965.1. GTDB lineage: Bacteria > Patescibacteriota > Minisyncoccia > Phycocordibacterales > UBA9973 > UBA4124. The sequence goes on along the minus strand of CAYUQD010000011.1, from coordinate 6,211 downwards.
AAGTTAATATTGATAAATCTAAGGTTTATGATGATCTCGAGGATGCAATCGACAAACTTTTTTCCCAACGTCTAATTTTCCCTAAAAATTAATTGAGATCCCTGTCATACATAAAAAATGGCAGGGATTTTTTTATGCTACAATTGTTTTATGAAAACCCTTCGAGAGTGCGTCGCAGAGGCTCGGGCGAAGCATGTTGCCATCGGCCACTTCAACTTTTCTAACCTCGAAGGTCTCTATGCTATTGCTCGCGCTGCCAAGACCCTCGGCGTACCCGTCATTGTCGGTCTCTCCGAAGGTGAGCAAGAGGCGGTAGGGACACATCAGGCAGTCGCATTAGTGAGAACGATCCGAGAACACTGGGGTATCGAGATATTCCTCAACGCAGACCATCACTATAGTTTTGCTACGGTCAAAGACGCGATCGATGCAGGCTTTGACTCAGTCATATTCGACGGAGCAGCGCATCCTGTCGAAGAAAACATCGCCATCTCAAAGCAATGTGTCGACTACGCGCGCTCCGTGACTGCGAGTACAGGTCGCGACATCATTGTCGAGATCGAGCTTGGCTACATTGGCGAAGGCTCCAAGGTCCGCGACACGATCCCCGAAGGCGTTGCAGTGACGACGAATGCCACAGATGCACAGAGCTTCATAGGGGCAACAGGTGCAGATATGCTCGCTCCTGCAGTTGGTAACTTCCATGGCATGTTGCGTACCGGGACCAAGCCTCGATTGGACATCGAGTGTATTAGCAACATTACAAAGATGCTTCCCAATACTCCGCTCGTACTCCATGGAGGTAGCGGGGAGGATGCGGACTTTGCTGGTGCAATAGATGCAGGGATTGCGATCATTCATATCAATACTGAGATCAGACGCGCGTATACAGCTGCACTCAAGTCGTACATGGAAAAAAATCCTGAAGACATCGCTCCGTACAAATACGGCACCAATGCGTCACTTGCAATGGAGGCCGTGGTGACAGAGAAACTTCGCATTTTCAATAAAATAATCTAGTCATGCTCATCCCAGATCTACAAAAGCTCATAAAAGGAGATGTCGATGTCAGTACCGAAACGCTCGACAAGGCATCACGTGATGCGTCCCTCTTTGAGTTGCGACCGCTCGTTGTAATATTCCCCAAAGATAGCGCTGATATACAAGCAGTCGTCAAGTATGTTGCAGAACACAAAACCAAAAAAGATGGCGGCGATCCCACACTATCTATTACCATGCGTGCGGCAGGGACGTGTATGTGTGGTGGGCCACTCAACGAATCCATCATTATCGATACAACTCGATATATGAATGGCACACTCGAGGTCAATGCTGATGAAAAGTGGGCACGAGTACTTCCTGGTACATACTATCGAGATTTTGATACACAGACACGCAAGTCTGGCCTCATCATGCCTGCATATACTGCATCTCGCGATCTCTGTGCAGTCGGAGGTATGGTTGCCAATAACTCTGGCGGGGAGAAGTCTATTTATTATGGCAAGGTAGAGAACTATATCAGGGAGCTCAAGGTCGTCTTTCGTGATGGATATGAATACACCGTGCGTCCAATGACACGCAAGGAACTCATGACAAAGATTGGAGACGTCGGCTTTGAGGCAGAGATGTACCGAGAGCTCTACCGCATTGTCACCGACAACCAAAAGATGCTCGCAAGTGCAAAGCCCGACGTGTCCAAAAATAGTGCCGGCTACTATCTCTGGAATGTATGGAATCCTGATACCGAAATCTTTGATCTCTGTCGGCTCATCGTCGGGAGTCAGGGGACACTCGGTATCGTCACCGAGATCACGTTCAATCTTGTACCGGTCAAACCGTTCTCGACTCTCTGTGTCGTGTTTCTCAAAGATATGAAAGATATTGGGCGTATTGTGAACGTCGCGCTCGCACAGCACCCCGAGAGTATCGAGAGCTATGATGACAATACACTCAAGGTCGCGGTGAGATTCTTTGGGGACTTTTTGAAAAAAAAGAAGTTGTGGGGGATGATCAAGTTCATGTTCTCATTCATCCCCGAGTTTTTCATGACGCTCGCTGGCGGTATCCCAAAGATGATCTTGCTCATCGAGTTTGCAGGAGATGATCACAATACCATTCAGCAAAAGGCGACATCACTCTCGCGAGTACTCAAAGACCAGTTCAAGGTCCTCACCCATGTCACACACAACGAAGCCGAAGAGAGTAAGTATTGGGATGTGCGTCACGAGAGCTTCAACCTGCTCCGCAAGCATGTCCGAGGCAAGCACACGGCACCATTCATCGATGACTTCGTCGTGAAGCCTGAGTATCTCCCCGAGTTCCTCCCCAAGCTTGATACTGTATTAAAGAAGTACAACCTTACCTACACGATTGCGGGACACCCCGGGGACGGCAATTTTCATATCATTCCACTGATGGATCTCAAGGATCCAAAGACTCGAGATATTATCCTTACACTATCTGACGAAGTCTACGACCTCGTGCTCGAGTTCAAGGGTTCGATCACTGCGGAGCACAACGATGGGATCATTCGTAGTCCATATCTCGAAAAGCAGTACGGCTCCATCGTCACCGGTATCTTCAAGGAGACCAAAGACCTCTTTGATCCGGCAGGTATATTCAACCCGCACAAAAAGGTAGGTGTCACCAAGGATGACATCGCAAAATATCTCTCAAAAGGGGATTATGGCGAGGCTACCAAGAAATAAAAAGAGGCTTTTGTCAAACAGTTTTACAAATACACAGTTATTGTGTATAGTATCCCCACTATGATTACATTATCTGCAACAAAGCGCGACAATACAAAACTCGCAGCACTCCGCACCGAAGAAAAGCTTCCGGCGGTATATTACGGTATGGGCAAAGACGCAGTATCTATTACGGTATCTGCCAAGGACTTCGCCAAGGTTTGGAAGGATGCAGGGGAGACTACTGCAGTTACACTCGACATTGATGGTGACAAGGTTACAACCCTCATCCACGACATCCAACACCACCCATTGACCAATGTTGCGACTCACGTAGACTTCCTCATCATCGATATGAAGAAGGAGATCGAAGTTGCGGTACCAATCGAATTTGTCGGTCTCGCAGAGGCAGAGAAGGGCAACCTCGGTACGCTCGTCAAGGTTCTCCACGAAGTTCAGGTACGCGCTCTCCCCAATGACCTTCCGCACGGCTTTGAAGTCGATGTGACTCCTCTTGCTACTCTCGATGCACAGATCCATGTCAAAGACCTCGTCTTGCCAAAGGGTGTGACCATGATCACTGATGGAGAAGAAGTTATTGCTTCGATGGCTGCATACAAGGAAGAAGAAGCTGAAGAACCAACTGCAATCGACTTTGATGCAATCCAAGTAGAAGAAAAAGGCAAGAAAGAAGATGACGAAGCCGCAGCAGAGTAATATCCTCACAATTTTTTAGAAATATATCATTTGACCCCACCATATGCGTGGGGTCAAGTCATTTTGGGGTAAGGATTTGGTATACTGAACGTCACATGAGTATGCGCAAAAAGCTTTTTTCATTGGTAGCAATAGTCGCCATCATTGGCAATCTCGTACTATGGGTACCACTATCAGTTGTAGCAGCAGATACACAGCCTGCCGTCTGTCTCAATCCAACATCAGAAGACATCGCTCAAGCGTGTCGTGACTACGCATCCGAGAGCGCAAAGCTCAAAGAGCTCCAGAGTCAGCTCGCAACTCAGAAGTCAAAGAGTGGTGCACTCCAATCCAACGTCAACAAGATCATCTCTCAGATCAACACAACCCAAAACAAGATCAAAGACAAGATCACTTCTATTGGCACACTCTCCAAACAGATTGGTGAGAAAGAAAAGGCTATCTCGAGTCTCAGTAGCGAGCTCGACCGCGAACACGCATCGATGCAGCAGCTCATTCGACGTACCAATGAGATCGATCAAAAAGGTGCAGCATATGTCGTCCTCTCATCACAGTCAGTCACTGACTTTTACCAAGATCTCGACGACTTTCTTGCGGTAAAGAAGTCTCTCTATGCATCCCTCGACAAGATCAAGGCTATTCGTTCATCAACCGAAGTGCAAAAGAGTGATCTCGAAGACAAGCAGGCACAAGCAAAGGATGCAAAGAACGCCCTCGAAAGCGAAAAGAGTAAACTCGCCGGTACCCAAAAGGAAGCAAAGGTACTCCTCGACACGAGCAAGACCGAAGAACAGCGAGTAGCCTCCACAGTAGCTGCTCAACAAAAGAAAGTTGCCGCTATCGAGAGCAAGCTCTTTAGCTTTGCCGGAGGTAATACCAAGGCGATCCAGTTCAAGGATGCATATGCGATGGCTCAAGAAGCGTCTGCTGCTACTGGAGTACGTCCTGCGCTCATCCTCGCCATCCTCACGCAGGAGTCCAACCTTGGCGCAAACGTTGGTACTTGTAACCGTGCAGGTGATCCACCGTCCAAGAGTTGGGTCAACGTCATGCACCCAACTCGCGACCAACCAGCATTCAAGCGCATCACTGCCGCGCTAGGTGTCGACCCCAACACTACTCCAGTCTCGTGTCCGTACGGAGGTGGTTATGGTGGGGCGATGGGGCCAGCACAGTTCATTCCCTCTACGTGGGAGATGTACCAAGCAAAGGTTGCTACAGCACTCGGCAAGTCTACTGCAAACCCGTGGATTGCTCGCGATGCGATCACCGCTTCGGCAATGCTCATGAAGGCCAATGGTGCCGTCGGTGGAGAAGCAAATGAACGCAATGCAGCATGTCGATACTACTCAGGACGATCGTGTGATGGCAAGAAACCGTTCAATAGCTTCTACGGCAACGCGGTTATGGCACTGACTCGTACCGTGCAGGCAGATATTGACTATCTCGTACAGTATGGTGTATCGAGACGCTAAGGGGAGTCTTGAATAAATTATAGCCGTATGCTATAGTGGCAACCTATGAAAAAGGACATCCATCCAACAACATTCCGAGAGGTTATCTTTGTAGATAACTCTTCTGACGCACAGTTTTTGATCGGCTCTACCGTCAAGACAAGCGAAAAGGGAACCTTCAACGGCAAAGAGTATGATCTCTACCGTGTTGAAATCTCGAGTGCATCACACCCATTTTATACCGGTAACGAAAAGGTTATCGACACTGCAGGACGAGTGGATCGCTTCAAGAAGCGCGCTGCAGCTGCAAAGAAATAACGATTATAGTACGAGATGCCGAAGCGGGCATTGCTATCTTTGGAGAACTGTTTGAGCAAAGCGAGTTTTCGGAAAAGATAGCAATGTTCGGAGAGGTGTCTCGTTTGGTATATGGACATTGAAGCATTAAAACAAAATCACAAGACCCAATACCTCGCCTCTGAATATGAGCGGCTTTTGAAGCAGGAGCTAGAAGTACAGGCTATGATCGAGAGCGATCCGTCAATGAAGGACATGGCGCAAGAAGAACTCACAGCATTAACCCTCCAAAAGGTTGCTATCGAAGACCAAATCAAAGCTATCGAAGATAGCGAAAAGGAAGAAGAAGAATTTCCCAACGAGATCATTCTCGAAGCCCGTGGTGGTGCAGGAGGGGACGAAGCAGCACTCTTTGCGACTGAGCTTGCGGCAATGTACGAGCGCTACGCACTTGTGCGTGGCTGGAGCGTGAAGCATCTCGATGACTATACCCTCGAGATCAAAGGCAAGGATGTGTACAAGCTCCTACGCTTTGAGACAGGAGTGCATCGCGTCCAGCGAGTGCCCGTCACCGAAAAGATGGGTCGCATCCATACATCCACTGCATCAGTTGCAATCCTCCCGATTCGCAAGAAGGTCAAGTTTGAGATCAACCCTACCGATCTCGAGATGGAGTACTCACGTTCTGGTGGAGCAGGGGGGCAGAACGTCAACAAAGTTGAGACTGCAGTCCGCCTTATTCACAAGCCGACTGGCATCGATGTGCGCTCAACCTCTGAGCGTAGTCAGCTCGCCAATAGAGAAAAGGCAATGATGATCCTCACGGCAAAACTTCAACAGATGAAAGAAGAAGAAGAGGCTGCCAAATACTCGGGCGACCGCAAGAACCAGATCGGTACTGCAGACCGTAGTGAGAAAATCCGCACCTACAACTTCCCGCAGGATCGTGTCACCGATCACCGCATCCGACAGAACTTCTCCAACATCGAAGGCATCATGCTCGGCAAAATAGACAAGATGATCGACGCTATGCAGGCTGGTGTAGTAGGGGAGGCG
>CAYUQD010000010.1:0-23127 GCA_964446965.1 uncultured Candidatus Saccharibacteria bacterium | reverse complement strand
AAAGAAGAAAAAATATATCTCTATGGCAAACATGCCCTTCGCGAGGCGCTTTTGGCGCGTCCGGGTGCTGTATCAAAGGTCTTCCTCGATGCGAATGCAGCGAGTGATACGGAGCTTGCAGGATTGCTCAAGCAACACGCTATCAATACGACAAGTATGAAGAGCCAAGATGCTGGCAAGAAAGTGGGGGATGACGCTGTCCACCAAGGAGTAATCGCTGTCATCAATAGTGAGAAATTGTACTCATCTCTCGAAGATGTACTCCCGCTCCTTGAGGGTGATACGAACCCGTGCTTTGTACTCCTCGACGAACTCCAAGATCCACACAATGTCGGAGCAATCATTCGGAGTGCCGCGGCATTTGGGGCGAGTGCCATCCTCATGCCTGAGCACAACCAATCTCCAATCACCGGTACCGTCATCAAGACGTCTGCTGGTATGGCATTCCGTATCCCAATCGTTCGTATCGGCAATGTGAACCAGACGATCCGTACCCTCAAAGAAAAGCGCATGTGGGTCTACGGTCTCGTGATGGAAGGCTCTGCTGTACTCAAAGAGACTGTATTTGATACCCCAACACTGTTTGTCGTTGGTAATGAATCTACCGGTATCCGCGAAAAGACTCTAGAGCTTTGTGATGTCACGCTATCTATCCCGATGCATCCAGGTTGTGAATCACTCAATGCATCAGTTGCAACCTCAGTCGTGCTGTACGAGTGGTATCGGGCAAAATAAATACCGGACCCTATTAAAGGTCCGGTGGTTCATTTTTTGGATGGAATCTCGTTTTTTAATTCCTTGGTTTCTTTTGGAATAAACTTTGAATGCAATACAAGAAAGATAAATCCAAATAAAACGATCGGTGCAGTAATCATAAGTTCAATCTGTGCAGTGGGCCACTGAAGTTTAATGATTGCGCTAGAGCAAATCAATAGAATAAATACCGTGATACAAAAGTAAATTTTGTATCGAGGCTTTTTGGGCTTTTGGTAATCCTGTATACACGGTTTGTTCCATCCTCCGTAGTATGCGACTTCGATAATGAATATGCAGGCACAAATGAAAGAAATACATGCAGTAGTAATTAGTAGAGTCATATTTTTTCTTTTCACTCTATCTCAAAAGTAGTCTTTGTCAATAACAGTTTTTTTTGCTAGTATCAGCAGATGGAATCATCTCAAAAGGTAGTAACTCGTTTTGCACCGAGTCCGACAGGTAAAGCTCATGCAGGTGGATATAGAACTGCAATGTATGCATGGCTCTATGCACGACAACAAGGAGGTGAATTTGTCTTACGTATCGAGGATACTGATCGTGCACGCAATGTCCCTGAAGCAAAAGACGATATCTTTGAAGCGCTCAAGTGGCTCGGCCTCAATCACGATCGAATGTACATTCAATCAGAGAATCTCGATAGACATCGAGAAGTACTTCATCAATTCATAAAAGAAGACAAGGCATATGTGTCTCGAGAAGAAGCAAAAGATGGATCAGGTGTGATGAAAGATGTCATTCGTTTTCGTAACCCAAACAAATCAATCACTTTTACAGACCTCATTCGTGGTCCAATTACCATCGATACAACTGATCTCGGCGACTTTGTGATCGCACGAAATATTGATGACCCACTCTATCACCTCGTTGTTGTGATAGATGACCACGATGAAGGCATTACGCATGTCATCCGTGCCGAAGAGCATATCTCTAATACTCCACGTCATATTTTGCTTCACGAGGCATTGGGTTGGGAGATACCGCAATACGCACACCTCCCACTCGTCCTTACTGCTGACAAGAAGAAGTTGTCAAAGCGCAAAGGTGCTCTCGCGATGACGGATTATGCAAACCTCGGATATCTACCCGCCGCAGTATTCAACTGCATCACTATGCTTGGTTGGAATCCTGCAGATCCAGGGTCTGAACAAGAAATTTTCTCTATTGATGACCTTATCAAACGCTTCGACTTTGATCGAATGCAAAAGTCAGGCGCAGTATTCCGGGAAGAAAAGCTTGATTGGTTCAACCGCGAATACATCAAACAGCTCGATAGTAGTGTATTTTGGACGCATGGTGAAAAGTGGGTTCCACAATGGGTGTATGAAATAGATACAGAATATACAATGCTCGCAAAGATCGAGTATCTCTTGCGCGATCGCATTGCAAAGTTTGCTGATATCAAGGCGTTCTTTGATGCAGGAGAGTTCGACTACTTCTTCAAGGATCCAGTGTATACGAGTCAGATGCTCGTCTGGAAGACCGACACACTTGAGAATGCAAAGGTACATCTCGCACAGACCAAGGAACTCGTACAGGGAACAACTGACTGGACAGTCGATAGCATCAAAGCTGTCCTCATGCCATATGCAGAAGAAGGAGGAAAGGGGAATGTCTTGTGGCCGTTGCGCGTCGCACTGTCTGGTCGTGACAAGTCTCCCGATCCATTTGAACTTGCAAGTATCCTCGGCAAGGATGCCACACTCGCACGTATTGACATGGCACTCATGAAATAAGAAATAAAAATACCCCATTTAATGGGGTATTTTTATCGTTAGCCTTGTCTTGGGTACTTACATCGATACTTCTTCAGACTTTTCTGATGAGTCAGCAGGTTGAGCAGGTTCGCACATCCATGTGCCATCTTTCTCTACCCATGTACCACCATCTCGTTCACACATTTCTTTATCCATTGGTTCCATAGTGCAACTCGAAATTATTCTGATAGGATTTCATTATACCAATATATAAAGAATAGGTAAAGGGGAAAACCTTTGATACAATCGCGTTTGAGATGAATACACAGCAGTACGACGTCATAGTGATCGGTGGTGGTGCAAGTGGCATGATGGCTGCGGGGACTGCTGGTGCGCGTGGCAAGCGTGTCTTGCTCATAGAAAAGAATGCAGTCCTCGGCGCAAAGCTCGCAATCACCGGAGGTGGTCGATGCAACATCGCCAATGCCGAAGAAAATGAGCGAACGTTATTGAGTCAGTATGGCAAAGGGGAGCAATTCCTATATTCAGCATTTGCGCAGTTTGGGATGAAGGATACATTCACATTCTTTGAATCTCGCAATTTGCCACTCGTCATCCAAGCACGCAAGCGCGCATTTCCTCATACAGAGAAGGCAGTAGATGTCGTCGCTGTGATGAAGAAGTTTCTCATTGATAGCAATGTCACCGTGATGACCACTGCACCAGTCAAAAAGATAGAGATGAAAGATGGTCTACTACATGGCGTAGTGGTTGGGGACCACACCTACACTGCCGACTCCTACATACTCGCAACTGGTGGTGTCTCGCATCCTGAGACAGGATCTACTGGAGACGGCTTTGGTTGGCTCAAGCAACTCGGGCACACTGTGCGTCCGGCAACGCCGACTATTGTCCCGCTCGCGACGCGTGAACCGTGGTCCAAGGCACTCTCAGGTACATCGCTGTCGTTTATGAAGATCGTATTTTTTGCCAATGGCAAAAAGTCATTCACGAAGACGGGGAAGTTACTCTTTACACACTTTGGGCTATCCGGACCGCTCATCCTCAACTCTGCTGCAAAGATTGGAGAACTCCTCGAGCTCGGCTACAAAGTCACCGCTACGATTGACGCATATCCTGATACTGACATTGGCGCCCTTGAAACAAAGGTGATACAGACACTGGATGGTTTCAAAAACAAAATGCTCAAAAATGTACTATCAGAGATAGTACCTGCAGGTATGGCTCCCGGTATCCAGCTCCTCATCGAGAAAGAAATTAATGTTGAAACAAAGGTGCATAGCCTCAGCAAAGAGGATCGGAGAAAGATCGTCGATACCCTCAAGGCCTTGCCGCTCACCATCACCAACCTCATGGGTTATGACCGCGCCGTCGTTGCAGATGGGGGAGTTACACTAGCCGAGATCGATATGAAGACCATGCGGAGCAAAAATGTCCCAAATCTACTCGTGACTGGCGACCTCCTCGATATCACCCGACCATCCGGTGGGTATTCACTCCAACTCTGCTGGACGACAGGGTATGTGGCAGGGATGAATGCGTAATTTATTGCATCAATAAATCCGTAAGTGTCCCAATACCGATTTTCTTTTCTGCAGAGAATGGGACGATAGTGTGAGGGCCACTGACCGCTTGGATCTTTGCGATATTTTTTTGGATATCGTTTTTTGCGAGCTTGTCTATTTTGTTGGCGACTATCACGATATCTTTCTTTTGCTCCATGAGGTACTCGAGCATGTCTTCGTCGTCACGAGTCATGCCGACTTTGGCATCGATGATGAGTACGACGATGTCTTGCTGGATACTTTTGTGGCCGAAGTACCAGAGGATACGGTTGCGCAGTAATTCTTGCTGATCGAATGAACCCTTGGCATATCCATATCCAGGTAAGTCGACGAAATAGTATTTGTTATTGATGAGGAAGAAGTTGATCTCTTTGGTATGTCCGGGAGTATTACTCGAACGCGCGAGACCTTTGACTCCGGTGAGGATGTTGATGACGCTCGACTTGCCGACGTTGGATCGCCCAATGAACGCAATCTGGGGGAGATTGTCGGTCAGCATACTCTCGTCATCGACGACGGAGCGGACAAATACGGCGTTGTGGATACTCATAGTGCAGAGCATAGCAGGAGAGAGAGTACTTGGCGAGTTTGCTATGATAGGGTCTCATGTATCCACTCAATGAAGTATTGAAATTGCTCGGACTCACTCCAGTGGTGAGACGGCGTCGTGTCGTGCGCCCCGTCCGACGCAAGAAACTCAAACCCGTACCCAAAGCACAACGAGAACGTGCCCGCGCCCTCGTCCATGCGCGACTCGAGCACTACAATGCGCACTACAACTTCACATATCACAAAGTCTTTATTAAAAATCAAAAGACTCGATGGGGGAGTTGCTCGAGCAACGGCAACCTCAACTTCAACTACCGTATCACCGAGCTCACACCCGAGCTCGCAGACTATCTCGTCGTCCATGAACTCTGTCACCTCAAGGAGTTCAACCATGGTCGGGCGTTCTGGGATCTCGTCGCAGAGCAGATACCGGACTATCTGGAGCTCAGTAAAAGGTTGCGACACATTGATTAGTCGCCGAGAGAAAATGGTATACTACGCATATGAATACCCGAACCATTGTGATCATATTTGCGGTACTCGTGCTCGTGGCATTTGTCATTGGAATTGCAAAGGATAGTACTCCGCGTGTAAGTATCCCGACAGTACCAGTTGCTACTGCGCCTACAACGACAGAGTATTGTTATTACTCGTCTATCAAGGTCAGTACAGGGCTCTACGATCGCACGCTCATGCGCATTACGGAGACAAATGGGCGAGTGACGGGAGACTTCCGAATGCTTCCCGCAGAAAAAGACAGTAAGTCGGGTACATTTGATGGGACGAGTACGGGAGGGATCGCAACAGCCATCTGGCACACCCAAGGCGAAGGAATGACTGCTGACGAAGAGCTCCTCATCAAATACAACGAGATGAGTGCACAAGCTGCATTTGGTGAAATGATCCGCGGTGCAAATGGTGTCTATGTGTACAAAGACAAATCTCGCGCTGTATATCAAACTCCGATCCCTGCAACGGACTGTACGACTCTCGACGAAGTACTTGCGGTCGAGAAGTATATTCGCGCTGCTGATCTCTCGACACTTACCAAAGAGAGTGCGGTCTTGGGTGGGAAGCTCTTTGTCACAAGCGTTGTCGCAGACCCGATGACGCATACAGCGATGGTCTCATTTGAGGATGGGCACAATGCGTTCAAGGGGATGGTGAACTATAGTTATGATCCCACTACCAAAAAGGTAACCGTCAATACTTACACAAAAGGTAACTAGGTGTATACTATCCGTATTACTCAATAATCATATTTTTATGCAAGTACTATTTATCATTGGACGAATTCTTCTTGGAGGCTACTTCCTCTACAGTGGCTACAACCATTTCAAAGGGTTGAGCTCTATGGCTGGCTACGCCAAGATGAAAGGCGTACCCGCAGCTCGTGCTGGTGTCATTATCTCTGGCGTCATGCTGACCCTCGGCGGTGCTGCTATCGTCCTCAATCGCTTTGCGATCCTCGGTATGTGCGTCCTCGTCCTCGCACTTATCCCAATCACGATCATGATGCACCCGTTCTGGAAAGAAAAGGAACCCAACGCTCGCATGATGGAGCGCATACAGTTCACAAAGAATATTGCCATCATCGGCGCCCTTATCCTCCTGGTCTCTATTGGATAATAATTCTCAAAAAACCTCTCCCATCGGAGAGGTTTTTGATTTTTTGGCACAAAGGGTGTACGCTATGTGCAAAAAACTGCATATGGACACATTCAAGAGCTCTCGCCCAGATATTCCTTTGATGGATATGGACCCCGAACGTCACGTTTGTCTTCCGATTTTGTTATTACTTATATGTGGAGGACTATTAGTTATTTATTGCATGTATCTGACCTCTGTACATGAAGTGCCCGATATACGGGCATTTTTTCTTTATAAAAAATTGATCTCTTCGTAGTACACTACACCCACATGACCCAAGCCCAAGCCCTCACGATCCTCAAAACGGGCGCCAACGTATTCCTCACTGGAGAGCCTGGTGCCGGCAAGACCCATACCATCAACGCGTATGTTGCATACCTGCGCGAGCACGGCATCGAGCCCGCCATCACTGCGTCGACTGGTATTGCCGCAACACACATCCAAGGGCAGACAATACACTCGTGGAGTGGAGTCGGTATTCGGCGCACACTTGGCCCATACGACCTCGATCAGATCACGACGACAGAGTATCTAGTCAAGCGCATCCAGAATACCAAGGTTCTCATACTCGACGAAGTCTCGATGATCGATGCAGGCATGCTCGACATGGTCGACACGATCTGTCGCGAAGTTCGCAGTAGTGATGAGGCGTTCGGTGGCATACAGGTCATCCTTGTCGGAGACTTCTTTCAGTTGCCACCAGTGACGAGGGGAGGAGAGGCGAAGTTTGCATTCGAGAGTGATGCGTGGCGACGCATGCGTCCTGTGGTCTGCTACCTCACCGAGCAACACCGTCAGAGCGATCGCCAGTTTCTGAGTATTCTCTCTGCCATTCGCAAGAATACATATAACGAAAGTCACCACGTACATCTCCAATCTCGCAAAATCGAAGAAGATATCTATGACCCCGATGCGACCCTCACCCGACTATTCTCACACAACGTTGATGTCGACTCGATCAATGAAAAAGAGCTCGACAGACTTGAGACGCTCCCCAATGTATTCACCATGCATTCTCGTGGCAAGGAGTCTCTCGTCGCAGGTCTGATGAAGGGGTGTCTCTCACCATATACACTCTCGCTCAAGGTTGGTGCGACCGTCATGTGTACCAAGAACAATGCACAGCGCGGATATGTCAACGGCACGCTCGGGACTGTCGTCGGATTTGAGCAAGGCTCCAAGTACCCGATCATCGAGACCAAGTCCGGGAACCGCATCACGATCGAGCCCGAGTCATGGATACTGGAGGAGAATGGGAAGGAGAAGGCGAGTATCACCCAGATACCACTACGTCTGGCATGGGCGATCACTATCCACAAGAGTCAGGGTATGTCGCTCGACAGTGCGGTCATGGATCTCCGTGAGGTGTTCGAGTATGGGCAGGGCTACGTCGCACTCTCTCGCGTACGCACGCTCGACGGACTACACCTGCTCGGATGGAACGAACGCACATTCCAAGTCCACCCACGCATTCTCGCAGTGGATGGATCGTTCATACAGCAGTCCCAAGCCGCGAGTACTATGTTTGCTGATATCGCAAAGGATGAACTACAGACAATGCAACACAACTTCATTCTCGCGTCGGGTGGGACCATTACCAAAAAAGCGGTGAAAGCAAAGAAAGAAAAAGGGGATACCGTAGGCGCGACCCTCATGCAGGTCCTCCAAGGCAAACCGATACTATTCATCTCAAAGGAGCGCGGACTCTCTCCTCAGACGATATTTGGGCACATAGAGAAACTTGTGATGGAGAGCAAGGTAGCGTACGAAGACATCGAGTACCTCATCACTGACAAGATTCGCAAAGGATATGCAGAGATCAAACGCGCATTTCAGTCAGCAGACACGAGCAAGCTCGCACCAATCCGAGAATTATTCAAATCAAAGTATTCGTATGATGAACTTCGTATTGCACGAATGATGATGGTGCTTGAGCAAAAGGGGTAAGGGACATATACTATACACATAACAGCATAAGCAATACATCCATGGCCAAAGGCAACAATTCACGAAAAAAGGAAGCAAAGAAACCAAAGAAGGCAGCAAAATAGTTTCGAAAGATGATCCTCAAACGAGGGTCTTTCTTTTTTCTAAATATATGGTATTGTTCCAAAAAACAAAAATATGAAAATTGAAGCAACAAGTCCGAGAAAGCTTTATAATAAGCTAAGGAACGGATTAAGAAAATTGAATTTTAACAAATTAACAGAACAGGAAAAGATCGAAAAAAAGGATATTGTAGGGTATGTTCCACCTAAAGGCGTATCTCGCATTATTGAAACAGGTCCGCAAGTTGAATTCCAGGAACAAATAGGAGAATACATAATACAAATTCTCACTAGCTACCGGGAGGATACAAAAGATTTTACAAAAAATGGAAAGATCTGGTGTCAGATCCTTGGACCAAAAGTTGATGTTGGCCTTGACACAAAGTACACAAGACTTATTTATCGTGTTGGTGATTTTATTACCAAAGCATTACACGAAGCAGAATTTCTTGTATATGCACTCAGGTGTCGTCCGTTTGATTCAAAAAAACGCCCTATGATTTTAAAGGAATATCCTCGTGGATTTTTCTTTTGGGTTTCTGTAAGTAATGAATCAGAGAAGATTAGTCTTTATCATGCAATTCCTCCAAGTATTACTAAAGAAATTGTGCAGAATAAAAACGAACGTGAGTACTACATAAAAAAAGTTCGCAAGCGTAAAGGAATAAAAACCTGGGCTCGTGACAGAAGAAAACGTGGTACAAAAAAGACGCCAAATAATGCTGTCCCTGTTGTTATTTAATTATTAAAATGAAAAAAAGCCACTCATGGAGTGGCTTTTAAATTACGTGATTTTACTATCTGATTTCCTTAAATGTAAGAGTTTGTTCGTTTTTTTCTATATCTATAGTACCGTTTGCAACCCTTACCTCGTCAATGTAGGTTGAAATTATCTTTCTCCCATCGTAGAAATTCAAGAAACTGAATCCATCATATTTCCATGTCGAATCATGATTTGCGGTAATTGCATAAACACCATCATAATCACCGTTAATAAAACAAGTTGATCTTTTCCAGGATACCAGCGTATATACACGAGGACGATGGATAAGTATTTCAAACAATTCGAAAGGAAGACTTTTTCCATCCTGGGAGCTTTCTATCCGAACACGCAACAGTAATACTGTGCCAACAGAAGAGCCAGATTTGAGGAGATTGTTAATAAGTAATACAATCACATCTTTGATATTTATTTGAGTTTCCATCTGTATTGATTTTAAATGAAGAATTGTCTGTATTATATCATATTATTTATACAATGTCAAATAAGGTATTTTATCCATTATTTTTGTATATAGAAAACGAATTTGCTTTGCTATACTACACATACCTATGACCGTTCCATACGATCCCGAACACATTACGTACTTTGCAGAGACCGATGCGCGCAATCAGCGTATCAAGTTTGGTATCAAGAGCCGCGACCGCACTCGTCACATGTACGTGATCGGTAAGTCTGGTGTGGGTAAATCTACTCTCCTCGAGAACATGGCGATCCAAGACATCGCACACGGTGAAGGAGTTGCTGTCCTCGATCCGCACGGATCCTTTGCCGAGAAGATGCTCGAGTACATTCCCGAACATCGCGTCAAAGACGTTGTGTATTTTGCGCCGTTCGATACAGAGAACCCGATCTCATTCAATGTCCTCGAAGACGTGGGTGCAGACCGTCGCCACCTCGTTGTGTCTGGGCTCATGAGTACGTTCAAAAAGATCTGGGTCGACGCATGGAGTGCTCGTATGGAGTATATCCTCACCAATACCTTGCTCGCGCTCCTCGAGTATCCCGGAGCAACGCTCCTCGGAGTCAACCGCATGCTCTCTGAGAAAGGCTTTCGCAAGAAGGTTGTCGACAATATCTCTGACGCCGCCGTCAAAGCATTCTGGACCGAAGAATTTGCCAACTATACTGAGCGTATGGCTGCCGAAGCCGTGCCTGCGATCCAAAACAAGATCGGACAGTTCACTGCAAATCCGCTCGTGCGCAACATCATCGGACAGGCCAAGTCCACATTCGACATCCGCAAAGTGATGGACGAACAAAAGATCCTCATCATCAACCTCTCCAAAGGGCGCATCGGAGACACCAACACGAGCTTGCTCGGCAGTATGATCATCACCAAGATCTATCTCGCCGCCATGAGTCGCGCCGAGCTCTCGCACAGTCAGATGGGGGGACTGTCCAACTTTTATTTCTACGTTGACGAGTTCCAATCATTCGCCAATGAAACATTCGCCGACATCCTCGCCGAGGCGCGCAAATACAAACTCGCACTCATCATTGCGCACCAATACGTCGCGCAGATGGAAGAAAAAGTCCGCGATGCGGTATTCGGCAACGTCGGTACGACGGTATCATTCCGAGTAGGACCACTCGATGCAGAGTTGCTCGAGAAAGTATTCGCACCACAGTTCAATGCAAATGACATCATCAACCTCGGGATGGCCGAGATCTATCTCTCACTCATGATCAATGACATTGGTTCACAACCATTCTCTGCGCGCACGCTACCGCCACTACAGCGACCCGCTATCACATTCCGCAACCAAGCCATCGAAGCCTCCCGCGCCGCATACGCCAACCCAAAACAGACAGTCGAACAAAATATTGCAAACTGGTTTGCAGTAGATGCAACTGAACCCGAAGAAAAACCCGCCAAAAAGAAATGGGTCGATGACTCCAAGCCATACCAATCGAGTACTCCTGCGAGACCTTCTGGATCTGCGCCGTACAACCCAAGGCCAGTTACTCCACCACAACCCGCATCAGGTGCTCCTGCGCACGCTATGATCCGCAAACCTTTTTTGAAAAAAGAGGAAGCATCGACGCACAAACCCTTCGCAAAGGCATTGATCAAACCAATGACGCATACCGCGCATATAGTTGAGAAAACTGAACAAAAGATAGTGGTAGAACAGAAACAAGAAATCACGCACAAGCACGAGATCACTGCATCTCCACAGTTGAAAAGCTTGCTCGATGCAATCGATGGTGCACCGACAGAAGTGCGTGTTGCTCCAGAGCCAAAAGTTGAACCGTCAATCACAGTAGAAAAGCCATTCCAACAACAAACTCTCCCGATCAAGCATGCAGAACGCGGCCCCACCGAAAAGAATCGCGACCTCCTCAAAGCAGCTCTCCAAAGCGCGATGAAAGACACATCGCCATCTATACCTGCACCAGCCCCAGTACCACAAGTACCGCCTCCAGCACCTGCACCGATGCCGCCTCCGGCTGCACCTGCAGTATTAGACAAGGGAGTATCATTGAATACCGCTGGAGAAGTCTCGCCGAGCGACCTTCAGAAACTATTGGAGTAATGAAATATTGGATACTGGTGATGGTCTGTCTCATACCGAGCAGTGTCTTTGCCGATGTGCGTATTACTGAGATTGCGTGGATGGGTACGGTCAGTAGTCAGTACTCAGAGTGGTTTGAGTTGTACAACGACGGTGCAACGAGTGTGAACCTTGCAGGCTGGAAGCTCGCCCAAGGAGATGGTTCTGTCGTATTCACCATGACCAAGTCGATAGGAGCCAATGAATATCTACTCGTTGAACGGACAACGGCGAGTGCGCCTGATGCAGTGCCAGGGATTGATGATGAGGCAGGACCATTTGGGGCGAGTGGATTTGCCAATACAGGAGAGGATCTCGTACTCGAGGATGCATCAGGAGTAAGTGTTGATACGTTGAGCTATGCGTCTGGTTGGCCGGCAGGGGATGCAACTACCAAAGCAACAATGCAATGGGATGGATCGGGCTGGATCACCGCTACTGCATCTCCCAAGGCTGCCACGAGTGGCTCAGACGAAGGTTCGGGGAGTGATAGTGAGGAGAGCGAAGCACAAACAGATCTAGAAAAAGATCCATATCCTATACCTGCTGTGTCTCCCAACAAACCGCATATCCAATTCACCATCCCAAAGAATGTGATAGTTGGAGTGCCGATATCGTTCCAAGGTCGTCCAGTCTTTGAATACAATTATGTCATAGATCAAGGCTCATTTACCTGGAACATGGGGGACGGGACGCTCTATTATCAAGATACATATGCACCACTTCGCCATATCTATTATTTCCCGGGAACGTACACGATTTCATTTCGATATAGTGATCCACAGAACAACCAACCTACCCTTACCGGTACCTACAAAGTCACCGTTGTAGCTTCTACTATCACCGTCTCTGTCAGAGATACTCGCGCTATCACTATCAAGAATACTAGTAGTGTCATGATGGATCTATCCGAGTGGAAAGTGCGAACGAATAGCGGAGATCGAATGTTGCCAGATATGACCATCGTTGCAGAGCGAGCGACGATAGATATTCCCTTTGCTATTTTGTCAGTTGTTCCGAGTGAGCACGTCTCACTTATTGACCCATCTGGTGCAGTTGCGGCAAGTAGTGATGTGGGGGACAGTAATCAGCGCGTTGTTGCCGATGATATCGTCTATGATGATGCACCGTACGAAGCACCCGATCTCTCAGATGCATTCGTCGCCAATGCAAGAGATCGTGTTTCGTCAGATGCTCCTATAACGAAAAACACCAAGACAATTGTCTTTGGTGTAATCGCGTTGTTTGTTATCGGCTTGTCGATACTCCTTGAGCGGTTTATGGCCCAACAGGAGTATCGACAGGAGAAGTAGTTGTAGCAGTGTTTGTAGTGAGAGTTGTATCTACAGATGCTGTAGCGTTGACATCGAGGGTGAGTTGATCGATTTCTTTTGAGATGATCTTTACTTCTTGGTCAGAGACCTTTTGGATGGTGCCGTCGACTGTTGCGAGTGCGACTTCGGTTGCAGAGGTATCAGTGTTTTGTTCGAGTACTGCCTTGCTTGCCTTGAGAGTGTCTTCGAGGTTGGTTGTTGCGGTGAGAGCGGCTGTCGGCGCAGTAGTACTGAGTGTATTGAGATCTACTGAGAGATCCTCGATGTGTGCATCGAGCGCCTTTTGGACGGTTGCCTGCTTTGCCTTGGTGAGGGTTTTGCTCTCGGCGAGAGTCTTGATTTCGCGGACACGGTTCTCTACGCGCTTTGCGTTGTAGGCAACTTTTTCTTCGGGGGTTTCTTGGAAGAATGCTTTGACCTCTTCGTTGACATTGAGTTTGAATGCATAGAGCGGGTCACCAGGGAGTGCGTTGTTGGCGACTGCAGAACACATACCGCCGACGAATATAAAGAAGACAAAGCTCGAGAGTGCAATACGCAATCCATGATATACACCACGTTGAAAGAGGGATTGGATGCGAGCGGGTTGCGGATTATTGAGTATCAAATAGTGCGCATGTGCTCGAATAAGCCCGCGTTCTGACTCGGTCAACGCGATTGATTTGAGGCTATTGAGTTGTTCAATCTTTGTTTTCATTGTGTTTTATTCGCAGTTTTTTGATGATCCGATGGATGTAGACAGTCATTGCATTCACGCTTTTGCCATAGAGAGCCGCGATTTCTTCGATCGGCTTTTCTTCGGTGTATCGCAAAAAGATGATTTGCTGGGCTTCGTCGTCGAGCGTCTCGACAAGGGAACGAACACTTGCAATGTCATCATTGCGCAATACCTCATCAGTATCTTTGTGAGAAGCTGGATCAAACCCAGTCTCCATCATTGTATCGAGTGAGCCAGATTTTTCTTTTTTGTAATAGTCGATGAGTGCATTCTTTGCAGCTCGATAGAGGAATGCTTCGGGGTAGTCAATAGTCTTGCCATTGGAGAGGTAAACCCAGGTCTTGGTGAAGGTGTCCTGAGCAATGTCTACTGCAATGGCTCTGTTGCCTACTCTGAAGTACAAAAAGCGAAAAATGGCGTCCTGGTACTGGTCAACCATAGAGAGGAAGATCGTTTCCGTGTCTTGACGTGTTTGTGTTGGATCAATCTTATCTTGTGACGATGCAGCAGGTTCCACATTACAAGTATACACGATCTTTTTCATTTAAGCCTTTAGTTGCTTGGGTGATAGGGACTGGGCTATACTTCCACCCATGCATACCGCCCCCAATCGCCCCAAAGTCGTCATTGTCGGAAGTGGTTTTGCGGGTATCGAAGTCGCAAAGACGTTGCTCGATCGCGCAACCCCAGTCGACATTACTATCGTCACCAAACAGCCCATCTTTGAATACTATCCCGCCCTCTACAAGCTCGTCACCGGCGCTCTCCCGATCGAGGTCTCGGTCCCGATCAAAAAGATATTCCCAAAGCATGATATAGCTATCGTAGAAGCGACATATACCGGTGTTGACCAGACTCGACAAGTCATATCTGTCGATACAGCTTCTGGAGAGAAAAGCGAGATCGCATACGACTACCTCGTCCTCGCACTCGGCAGTGAGACCAACTTTTTCAATATCAAAGGATTGCCTGAACTCTCGCATAGTTTCAAGTCTGTCAAAGCTGCGCTCAAACTGAAGGCGCATTTTTGCGAACTCTTTGCCAAGGCAAAAGATCTGACCAAGGATCAGCTCGTTGCAATGCTCCACATTCTCATTGTCGGTGGTGGACCATCAGGAGTCGAACTTGCAGGAGATTTGCGAAGTTATCTCACTCGTGTGGCAAAGGATTTTGATATTGACCCAAGTCTCGTGACTATCGATCTCATCGAGAGCAACAACCGTGTTCTTCCGACACTTCCTGAGAATGTATCACAAAAGGCAGAAGCACGTCTGCGCAAAATGGGAGTCAACATATTTGTCAATCGTGCGCTCGCATCCCAAGAGGTGGAGGAGGTCCTCCTCAGAGATATGTCGATGCACTCGAGTACTGTCATCTGGACTGCGGGGACACGTATCAATACTGCATTTACCGAGATACCAGGCGCAACCTTTGATGAGCGCAAACGTGTGGTTGTCACAGAGACGCTATCATTGCCGACTGACAACAACATTTTCATTGCGGGAGATGGTGCGGCAACACTCTACAGCGGTCTCGCACAGACAGCGATCCAGCATGGGGAGTATATTGGTCGGCATATCGACCGAGCTATCGCCTGCAAGAAGTCTGTTGCCTACACACCATCACGTCCTGCATTTGTGATCCCGATCGGTATTGGGTGGGCTATATTCAATTACAAAAACTTTGTGATGACTGGATGGATCCCGTGGATCTTGCGAAGCATGATTGATTTCTCATACTTTACACATATCGTGCCACTCTCGTATGTATTTGCGGTATTTCGCAAGGGCAAAAAATATCGGGCTATACACGGTGGCTGCCCACTCGATAGACCAGACCATCATGCCTAATCCAACACACTGGGACAATGTCGCATCATGGTACGACGACTATCTCGAAGGAGGTGGCGACACATACCAGCAAAAAGTCATCGCACCCAACCTGTTGCGCATGCTCGCGCCCCAGTCTGGCAAGAGATACCTCGACCTTGCATGTGGACAAGGATACTTTGCTCGCCTCATCGCACAGACTGGTGCAACAGTCATCGGGGTAGACCAATCCAAAGACTTGATCACAAAGGCCATTGCACGAAAAGGGGAGCACGAGACATATATGGTGGGCAACGCTGAGAAACTCGATACACTCAAACTCAGTTCATGTGATGTCGTCTACACCGTACTCGCATTTGAGAACATCAAGCGCATCAACGAAGTACTCAGTGGTGTCGCAGGAGTACTCAAGCAGGGCGGGAGGTTCGTTGTTGTGCTGTTGCACCCCACATTTCGTATCCCGCAGCATAGCGACTGGGGCTTTGATACAAAGAGTGGTACGCAGTATCGTCGTACCGATCGCTACCTCTCGGAGATATCGATCCCGATTGAGCTCGCTCCGTTCAAGGGTAGCAAGAAAGCAACTACTACCACATTCCACCGCTCGCTTCAGTGGTACGCCAAGGCGTTCAAGACCGCCGGTTTCGCAATAGCTGGTATGGAGGAGTGGATCTCGCACAAGCAGAGTCAGTCTGGTCCCCGCAAGGTAGCCGAAGACCGCGCTCGCAAAGAATTCCCCATGTTCCTCGCACTAGAGCTCATCAAGCGGTAGGGTATTGACACACAAGGCATATATGGGTTATAGTTTCAAAAAAATTACCACCCATGAATGATCATTTAGATACCAGACTCAAGAACTTCGCATCCAATATTAGATTGCCTGGCGAAGAACAGAAACATACTCAAAACAGTATATTTTTATTTTTCTCGCGATTTACTATTTTGCCCACTTTTTGGTTTCCTGATTTGTTCAAAAAGCTTTCAAAGAAAAAGATTGAACCAAAAAAGGTAGAATTGTCCGATGGAACTAAATATGTTTTTTTCAAAGAAAAAGATACGTTCACGTATTTCGATGAAGATACATCACAGTCTCGACAACGAACACAAGAGGATGCAGATGCGTTTCTGTTTCGCCCAACAGATAGCAGTCAAAAAAGAATTCTTAGTTATTTGCATGACAAAATTCGTGTCATTGGGCCTGATGGTACCATTACTGATTATGGATCCGCATTGGCTTTCTTTCGTGAGAAAAAATCTCGCTACGAAGGAGAGATATTCGAAGATCGATATTCTGTTCTTCGCAATAATATTCTTTCGTACGGGACTCCTGACCAGCAGAAAGCCGCAGTTCTTGCAGGTGTGACATTTCTCAAGGAGGATGTATCTCCCATCGTGACAAAAGAAGAGGTAGCTCTTGCTGAAGAAGCAAAGAAAAAGAAAAAAACTGAAGAGTAAATGCAAAGCCCTGTATCACACGGGGCTTTTTTATTTTCCCGCACGTTCAATTTTCTTGAGTGCCACAGGGATCTTTTTGAAATCCTGCATGAGATCATTGCGCAGACCGCCGTTGTAGAGCGCGGCAGCAGGATGGTAGAGCGGGAGGAAATGGGTCGTAGTGATATGGGGGAAGTGTTTGATCAATAATTTGCCATGTACGTCCGAGATCTTTGCGTCGGGGAAGAAATTGTTCATCGCATGTCTCCCGAGCAATACAATGAGGTCAGGTTTGATGAAGGCGAGCTCTGCATGGAGCCAGTCGCGACACGCGTCCTTCTCGGCCGGCTCTGGATCGCGGTTGTGGGGTGGGCGGTACTTCACGACGTTGGTGATGTAGATATCGCTTCGTTCCATGGTGATAGAGGCGAGCATCTCGTCGAGGAACTTGCCTGCAGCGCCGACGAATGGGACCCCTGTCTCGTCCTCTTTTTTGCCTGGTGCTTCGCCGATGAATACGACGCGAGCACTCGGGTTGCCGACGCCATAGACTGCACGTGTCGCGGTCTCCTTGAGCGCACAGGTATTGGACCGGGCGTATTGTTCGTGGAGCTCGAGGAGTATTTCGGCGAGGTTCATATGTTCCATTATAGTCATATTTCTGCTATAGTCATGACCTATGGGACTCAAATCATTTTTCATCAAAAAGACCCTTCAGATGAAGGGCGTACCAAAGGAGCAAGCCGAAGCTATCGCACAGCAACTCGCCGACAACCCAGAGCTCGCGCAGTCCCTCAAGACTCTCGAATCCAACCCTGAAGTGAAGGCATTGTTCGAGAATATCCAAAAGGACATCGAAGAAAAGAAAAAAGGCGGCATGAACGAAATGTACGCCGCAGTATCTGTCATGGAAAAGTACAAGAGTCAGATCGCCAAGTATCGTGAAGAATTGGCACCATTGATGAAGTTGATGGGGAAGTAAAATAAAAACCCTTTGCATTATTCGCAAGGGGTTTTATTTGTTTTTAATAGTTTCTTAACGAGCTGTTTTTGTTCTCGTTTAAGTTTTCTTACCGTGTTGTCTTTTGAAATAATAAGGCAGATGATGATACTGAGTATTGCAATACCCCACAATATCCAATCATTTGATATTCTTGATTTCAAATCATAAATTAGCATGAAATCAAAAAATAAAAGAAAGGGTAATAAATTATTAGACGATGAATACAGTTTAGCTGATCCTATATCGCCTTCGAGATTGCTAATTGGGGTAAAATCAATATTTCTGCACTTGAATTCTTCCTCAAGACGAGAGTATTTTAAAAAGTTCATAACATAATATTTGTTTCTACATTACAATCTCAATATATTTTTGTCAAACATCTTAAAATCTGTTAGTATGATGGTCTATGAGTTTATCCATCGGCATGGTTGGAACACACCTCGACATGCGGGTGGGAAGCTAATTCCTTTTAAGTTTGAGGTAAATCTCCTAACTCAAAAAGTGCAGCAGAAATAAAAAGTACCCAAAAGAAAAACCCCAATAACTAAATTAGTTATGAGGCCATCTGATGTAAATTGTTTACTTACATCGTGTTTTAACATATTCAATCAATGTATCGCTTGGAGTACAGTGAATTACTTCACCACTACAAGGGAAAGGATTGTAATGTTTATGTAAAATCATTAGTTGTCCAGTTTGATTAAAGTTCAAATCAACTTGGACTGGTTGCCAACTTCCATAACCCTTTCCTGAGAGTTTTGCAAGTTCATAGCAACATAATCTGCCTTGCTCGAAGCTAAGTTCTTGGCTTGTCTTCGCATCAAGTACAAATAAATCATCTTTATCACCAACAATTCCAGTATGTGCAGTCATACCTGTTAAAAGGAGATTGCCTACTGCAGACTTTTGGGGAACAATTTCTAATGTTTCCATTTTGAGTTATTTAATTGTTAGAAAATTATTGAGTTCTCTCTAATCCCATAAGGAGCAGGGAAAACCCAACAAAATCAACAATAAATAATCATTTATCTCAAGGAACTCTATGTAATTATAGTATAGCACAGATACATTGACAAGTCAATATATGGTGGTATTATGAGACAAACTTCATTTCAACGGTTTTAGTGTTTCCAGAGATCCTAATGGGGTTTGTGGTAACACTAAAACTTACAATATGAAAATCATTAAAAAAGAAATAATAGTTTCTTGCAAAGACGCCTTATGGGATATCTCAACCAATCAGAGAGCCTATTTATTTTGGAAAGATCAAATAATTACCCAAAAGCAATCTATAGGAGATACCTGCATGGTTAGAGCGGTTTTCAAGTATCGCCAACTAATTACAAAGTCATGGCAGGACAGGCTCATGAAACGAGAACCTGTTATTGAATACCATTTTTCTACTTCAGACATAGTAGGAATAAGCATTATTGAAAAAGGGGAAGAAGTTGGACATAGGCCTGCGGAATCATCACTACTTTTATTATTTATAGAAAAAGAAGATGAGAAAAAATATTATTCGATCCCATATCTCCAGAACAAAACATTAGGCATTCCCTGTGTATCGGTTCCAAGTAAAGGATTGTTACCATTCATACAGGTTGATTTTGTTGACATTATCGAATTAAAATTCATTAACAGATCATTCGTTGAATAGTAAATTGTGAATCCCTGAAAGCCCACTACAAAGTGGGCTTTTTTTATTTGCCCAATCCTGCTATTATCCAGATCTATGAGTTTATCCATCGGTATCGTCGGGCTTCCAAACGTTGGCAAATCAACACTCTTTAATGCATTGACCAAAAAGAGCGTGCCGGCGGAGAACTACCCATTTTGTACTATCGACCCCTCTGTGGGGATCGTTGCTGTACCGGATGATCGTCTCTGGAAACTCTCAGAATTCTCAAAGTCCGCAAAGACTATTCCGGGGGCGATCGAATTTGTCGACATTGCCGGACTTGTCGCTGGTGCATCCAAAGGGGAAGGGTTGGGAAATAAATTCCTCAACAACATTCGCGAAGTCGATGCTATCGCACACGTCGTGCGCGTCTTCCAAGACCCTGATGTCATACACGTCGCCAATACTATCGATCCGCTCTCTGACATCGGCGTCATCAACCTCGAGCTCATCCTCGCTGACATGGAGGTTGTCACCAAGCGCATCGGGACACTCGCAAAGGATGTAAAGAAGGGCGACAAAGAAGCTATCCGCGAACACGACATCGTGACACGTATAGATACCGTGCTCCAGGCAGGCAAGCTCGCCGTTGATGCAGGACTCACCGACGAAGAAAAATTTATTATAAAAAGTCTCAACCTCCTCACGCTCAAGCCTATGCTCTATGTGCTCAACACCTCAGAAGCAAATGAGAATGTGGAGTTCGCAGTACCTGGGGCATCGGTACGTATCGATAGTGTATTTGAAAAAGGATTTGATGATCTCATCGTCGAGGCGTACAAACTCCTCGGTCTCGAGACATTCTTTACTACAGGAGCAGACGAGACACGTGCGTGGACAATGAATAAGGGAAGTACGGCTCCGATCGCGGGTACGTCGATCCATACAGACTTCAAGGATAAGTTCATCCGTGCCGAAGTCGTCTACTGGGCAGACCTCCTCGAGGCAGGCAGCTACGCCGAAGCCCGCTCCAAAGGCAAGGTACGTACCGAAGGCAAGGAATACATTGTGAAGGATGGGGATGTGATCGAGTTTCGGATATAAAAAAGGACCCGAAATTTCGGGTCCGAATGCATTATCCCAAATAGGGAGCAAGAAGTGCACAGGCTTCAGGTTTTCCTTGAATGGTATTTATTACCTTGTGATGTATTTTCCTAACACTATGTGATGTCAGATCATACTTTTTCATTAGGTCTTCTATACTCATTTTGAATGGAACTCCAATACCATAATAAAGTAGGACAATTTCCACATCTCGTTGTTTGAAACGTTGGAGAACCTTTTTGAGATCCTCAACAAAGGAGCTATTTAGAATATCCTTGTCAGCTTCAAAGCTACCTTCCAATAAATCTCCACGTGACTGAGTGTCTTCTGCATGGATGGGTTCATCAAGGGATATGTGTCGCCAATTGTCTGCCAGGGTAGAATCTACTAGTGTAACTTCAATTTCCATCAATTCAGCGATCTCAGCTGGGGTGGGTTCGCGTTCGTGCTCCTGTTCAAACGCATCGATGACTTTGCTTGTTTGGTTGTACAGATTTTGTTTGTTTAATGGCAAACGTACGAGCTTTCTGTTCTCAGCAAGTGTTGCCAAGATTGATTGGCGTATCCACCATACTGCATAAGAAATGAACTTGAACCCTCTAGTCTCATCAAAGCGCTGTGCAGCTTTGATCAGTCCGAGATTGCCTTCATTTATCAAATCCCCAAGGAGTAATCCTTGTTTACGATACTGTTTTGCAACTGATACAACGAATCGTAGGTTTGCGTTGACGAGTTTATCTAAAGCTCTTTTGTCTCCAAGCTTTATTTTTCTCGCGAGGATTACCTCTTCTTCTTGTGAGATCAGAGAGATACCGGATATTTCTTGAAGGTATTTTTCTACCGCATATGAATCTCGGTCGGTGATTTGCTTGGTGACTTTCAATTGTCTCATTGTTGTACTTTTTTGGTAAGGAAATTTTTTCTTATAGTACAAGGAGTAGGGTGTAGTGTCAATATTAGACAATAGAAAATAGTATTTGACAATAGTATAAAAAGGTGCTATAATATTCCAGAACCATTAAAACTATAAGAAAATGATACAAGTACTTTTTGTCGCCGCATTCATTACCTTATTACCCGTCCTTTATAAGATCGCAAAAAAATGGGAAAGACACACCCTCACACAGGCCAAAGAGCCGTGGATGAAAGGTGTAATCAAATAACTATCTCTTGCTGACCTACTCGAAACCCTCTCAATCTCATGATTGAAGGGTTTTTTTATTTCTTGAGGTTCTCAATCTCTTTTTGTAGTTGGGCGAGGGTGGTCTGAATAGCAGAGAGTGTCTGCTGTTCTTTCTTTTCGATCTTTACATCCTGATCGCTATCTTCTTCGATCTCCTCGATGTCTTCTTGGATCTCATCTACGTCCTCCTGAATCTCATCAATGTCCTCCTGGATCTCATCGACATCTTTCTCGATCTCTTCGACGTCTTCTTGGATCTCTTCGACATCCTCTTGGATGATCTCGATGTCTTGGGTGTTCTTGTTCACGGACATCTGGATAAATATTGAGAGGTAGATTGCTTCGAGCGAGACGATGGTAGTCAGGACGAGTAGTACTCGATCAAATGCTATCCCAAATACAGGGACGATGAATGCGATCGCAAAGAGGGCAGTGTGTGTGACGAGTGATGTTGTCGACCCAATCCATTTTGTCGCGATAGCGGCACCTCGCTCGAGTTTGATTTTGTTTCGTTCGAGAGATGACATGTATATGTTGTACCACACAAAAAATAACTCGCAAAATCTTTGGAAAGATTCTGCGAGTATGATTTATTCTGCAAAAAGTTTTGCAATATTTGCAAAACCGCGAGCACTGGCTAATCCATTTTTCCTTACGGAATCATCAGCAAGAGAACTTAAGCCTTTTTTTATTTCCTCTACATCCCAGCAGGCTGTTACGTCCTGGTTGATGTAGGCATACAGTTCTTCGGCAATAGCTAATTCGGCAGGTGTCATTTGTTCGGATTTCTGGGTAAGGTTATACATGAACTTCCACTCAGCATTATTCAAAAATTGCTTATTCTTGATACTGAAAGGATGCGGTCTGTATTTGCCATCAGGGGTCATATAAAAGAATTTCTTCTGTTGACCCCTCAGTTGGATACATACCAGGAGGTTACCTTTATCGGTAGTCTGTTTGTCACCATGCATTGGTGTCGGCATTGTTGGAGCATTATTCATGTTATAAAGTTTTTATTATCATAGCATATATTTGTATATTGTCAATATTCTCCATATATATTGCACTTAATAATGCTTTCTGGTATAGTTTTGCCACTATGTCACAAGATAATCTCGTAAAGCTCGTAAATAAGGAGTCCGGTGAAACCTACTGGTCTACCAAAAACCGCAAAAAGCTCGCCGATGTGAAGCTCAAAATGAACAAGTACTCAAAGAAGCTCCGCAAGGTCATCGAGTTCAAGGAATCAAAGAAATAATCA
>CAYUQD010000009.1:0-30917 GCA_964446965.1 uncultured Candidatus Saccharibacteria bacterium | reverse complement strand
TGCCGAGCAGGGAGGTCCACAATGGGCGGCGACTCACGATACGCGCACTACCCGCATCGGTCGCATCCTACGCAAGACACACATTGATGAGATCCCACAGATGTGGAACATCATTCGTGGGGACCTCGCACTCATTGGTCCTCGCGCAGAGCGTCCCGAATTTGTAGCTACACTCGAGCAAGATATTCCCTATTACTACCTTCGCCATATCCAAAAGCCAGGCTTTACTGGTTGGGCACAGATCAAGTTTCGCTACGCACGCACCGTGCGTGATGCTCAAGAAAAGTTTGAGTATGATCTGTATTACCTACAGAACAAGAATCCCCTGCTCGATATTGGTATTATTCTCAAGACCGCACAAATCATCTTTACACACTAATCCATGCACAAGATCAAGCAATTTTTATTTCGGAACACGAGCTTACGCCAAACAATACTCAAAAATACATTTTGGCTGGGTATTAGTACTACACTGATCAAGGTTGCTCGTGCGGCAATCATCATCTATGCCGCAAGAGTTATTGGGACTGAGTCCTATGGACTCTTTACATATGCTATGGGTCTCGCAGCTATTTTTGCGGTGACATCAGATATTGGACTCTCAACAATACTTGTACGTGAACTTTCCAAGAATACTGATCGGGTTCGACATTATTTTTCTACCGGTTTTGTTATCAAAATGGGATTCCTTGGCATCATGATCGCACTGATTTTAGGGATTGGTCCGATAGTGTCCAAGTTTTCGTCAGCTACAGTGTTGATGCCTATTATCGCGCTTTCAATTGCACTCGATAGTTTGCGCGGATTTTTGTACGCTATCCCCCGATCCGAAAATCGGATGCAACACGAAGCATTCATCAACGTACTTACTGAGATCCTTTGTATTGCATTTATATTGATAGTATTTCTACACTCTCCATCAGCTTACTCGCTCGCATACGCCCTCATGATTGGCAACGCGCTTGGGCTCTGTATTGCATGCATATCAGTCAGAAAGTATTTGGTCGGGATGCGCAAGTTTTTTGCAAAAAAGCTTGTTGTTCCCCTATTGAGACTTACTGCACCATTTGCAATCCTGAGCATCTTTGGAATATTCATGACGAATATCGATTTTGTCATTATTGGAATATTTGGAAATGAGCACATGTTAGGACTCTACGGTGCAGCACAACGCCCATTCAACATACTCTATATTATTCCCGGTTTTCTCGGAGCAAGCCTCCTCCCGCTCCTCAGTAGATTTATTCAAGAAGGAAACAAATCTACAGTGAGTCGTATCGTTGGAGCTGCTTCGGCTGTATCGATAACCCTTGCTCTCCCTCTTGTTGTGGGAGGGTTCCTTGTGGCAGGACCTCTCATCAGCGTCATCTTTGGGAGTGCATACGCAGGCGCAGTCACTACTTTCCAAGTATTACTTCTCACGCTTCTCTTTGTCTTTCCTGGCACAATCTTTGCTGAAGTACTCCTCGCAGAGAACAAACAGCGTATCTTTATCTTCACCGGTATCGCTGGAGCACTGTTGAATGTGGGACTCAATTTCATACTCATCCCCTCGTATGGCATTGTTGGATCAGCGATTGCAACCGTTGTAGCACAAGCAGTGGTGAATATTTGTTTTTATATTGAAATGAAAAAGACAACCAAGATACACCTAACATCTGGATTTTATAAAAGCTTGATTGCAACTATTGGGATGGTTGTGTGTACGTACGTATTATTGGAACTCATGGTTCCACTCATCGTCATTCTCGCCTCCTCTGCTGTTGTATATATCGGACTACTCATCCTGATGAAGGACCGAACCCTCATCGAGATCCGACAATCATTTCATTAGAACCTCTCTATATACAGCTTCTGTCTTTTGTAAAAATTGCTCAACAGAAAACATATCTTGTGCACGTGCTCGTGCGTGTACGCCATACAGAATACTTTTTTCTCTATCGCTGATGAGTGTTTTGAGCGCTTGAACTACCGACAGCTTTGTATTGGAGACGACAATACCGCACCCACTTGTGACTGCTTCTGGGATACCACCGACGTTACTTGCAATAACAGGAAGTCCTGCGCTCATTGCTTCGAGGATTGTCATGGGGAAGCCTTCATGTTTGGACAATAGAATAAATATATCTGCAGTAGCGAGAACACCTGCAATGTCTTGTGGTTTTTTGTCAGTGAGTATAGTAACTTTTTGTTCTAGTTCTAGACTTCGTATCTGTGCGCTGAGCGCTGCATACATCGGACCATTGCCCACGATCGTGAGTGTTGCGTCTGATGAGACTGTAGTAAATGCATCAATAAGTAATTCATATTCTTTGGGGTATGCGAGCCGACCAATGCTCACAATATTCAGTGGACTGTGTGGTGTATGTGTCACCTCATCTGTGACTGATACGCCATTATGAATAGTTACCAATTTACCTGCCGGTGCAATACGGTATCGTAGTGCGAGCTGTCGATCAAATTCAGATACACAAATAATCTTTGACGTATAGCGCGCAACTATTTTCTCAGCAATAATTGCGATAATCTTTCTAATAAATGGGGCGCCTCTTGTGAATGCCCAGCTATGTGCAGTGTATGTGGTTGGAATTTTATTTCGTATCCCAAGTCTCCAAAAGAACCCTGCACCAGAGCTATGACAGCATGCGATGTCGGGAGTAAACGTGCGCGCAATAGCTCGCAATTTGCGTATCGAAGCAAACACTGCGAATGGATTGTATGCATTAGAGAAAGACGTGTTGGGGAAAAATTGCGCTCCCATGTTTCGCGCTTCGCCTTCGAGCCAACCACCAGGGAAACTAACAAGTCCGACCGTATGCCCTTGAGCGATCATACCCTTCATGAGCTGCCAAACATGCATCTGCGCACCACCGATTTCTGATTTGGTTATGACATAGAGGATTTTCATATATTGAGAAGTTTCTTGATTGCCATTTTGAACGAATATGGCATAAGGTAGCCGAGTAACGGCTTGAGTATATATACATATGATAGGACACCATATTGCCCTTCTCGTATAGCTTTGATGCGGGCGCGAATAGCAAATATGACTTGCTGTTTATTCTTTCTACTCGTTATAGACACTGGTGACATCCGGTATGACGCGAGATATGCTCCGATATTTGCAATCTTTGCATACTTACTCATTCTGAAAAAGAGTTCGTAGTCTTGTGCGTACTTCCAACTCTCATTATAGAGACCGGCCTTCTCCACAATATCTCTGCGCATCATGACTGATGAATGAACGAATGGGTTGTATTTGATCAAGTCTTTTTTGAGAGATGTATTGTCGGTCGGATACTTCATCTCACCTAGTATGTGCGAATCTTCATCGATGACATGTGTCCACGCACCCACCAATCCGTAGTCTGGATGCTCGTCGAGAAATTGTACCTGCTCTGCAAACCGTGTCGGTTCTGAGGTGTCCCCTGCATCCATGCGCGCAATATAGGTACCGCGTGATGCACGAATGCCGACATTGAGAGATCTGGTGAGGCCGAGGTTCTGTGTATTGGTCACTACCGTTATCCTCGGATCTTGTGCGGCATATGCCGCAATAATGTTTGCAGTGTCATCAGTTGAAGCATCGTTGACGACAACGAACTCAACGTCAGAAAACGTTTGAGTAAAGATACTATCAATAGATTCTTTTAGGTGTTGTGCGCCATTCCACACACCCATGATAATTGAAACTTTTGGATTCATATAGTTACATTACTGATTTTATTTTTTCTCGCAACCATTTCATTCCGTATAGCTTCAATTCCCTATCATGAAAAACTGTCATATCTTTTGTATCAGGTATGAAAGTTACACCAGACATTTCCTCTTGTGAATCTATCATGTATCTATTGCACATTATTTTTTTAATGTTTGTTCCGGCTAATGCGCGGTATGTTTTCACGCTCCACATATTGCCTGGGGGCACCAATATTTCTATCGGTTTTTCAAAAAAACTTTCCAGTATCTCTTGCGAGCGAACGATATGTTCTCGGTGTAGTTGCTCAGGAAGCTGTGGTAGAAATTCTCTCCAATACTTACGGTTTGATGTCCAAAACCGAGGCCGATGCTTGCCGACAACACAGTGCGTGAGGCCATGGTTGGCGACGATGATCTCGCCACGTTGTGCTGCTGCCTTCAAAAAACTCGCTTCATCAGGGAACTTCTCAGGAAACGGAACAAGTGTACTATCACGCTCAACCCATGCTGCGGTGACTGCAATGATCGGCACTATCCCGTACTCCTTGAACACACCGAGTATATCCTGCCATTCCGAAAGAGTGACCTCATCGTATACAGCCCACCCACGAAATGGTTCGATGCGTTTAAAGAACCCTATGTTTGCAAATGGAAAGTAGAATGGAATCTTGCCAAAGAGCTTGACGCGCTTTCTACCATGCTGGTTGAAATGCTTGGTAGAAGCGCCGATATCATCAATACGAAAAAGTGGCATCATAGCGGTGTAGTGCATACTACAATATATCCAGTAGGATACTGTGTGTGTGTCGATTGTCTAGCAATCACAGCTAGTAATAAAAATGGGCTAACAAGAATAGTGTACAGGTACCGCAATACTATCCATCGAGTCTGCTTTATCTTTCCCCACAATATAGTCAGCATCACAATATATGCATTCCCTACTGTCATACAGTTCACTGACGCAAATGCGCCACAAAGCTCTCGTAGATATTCTCCTGTAAAGCGCATGCGATCATCGTGCACCTTGAACATAAACGGGACTGACAGCACTAGTGTACCTCCTGGTGCAAGGACGCGATACATCTCAGACAACGCCTGTGCAGGGTTGTCGACATATTCCAATACTTCGATACAGAGCACCGCATCAAATGAATGATCTGCAAACGGAATTGCCGTGACATCTCCTTGTTGAATATCCTTTTCGATAGATGCAACTATATCAATAGCCACTGGCTTCTCTTTCAAAAGATAGTCATAGCGTCTATTGCGCGACCCAATATCCAAGACTCTCCCAGAGAGACTCGGGAGGAGTCGAGTGAGCGTTCGTTCCAGTTGGTTGCGGTGCGGTGATTTGCGGATAGCGTCGAGCAGTAGTGCCATACTTATCTCATACTAGCATAGATTGCGGCGAGGTATACATCTCGTATTTCTGCCATACTTTTGACAACAATACGAGCCTTATACTGCTCAAGGTTTTGTGCGACCGTATCAATTGCACCTAGCAATGTCTCGGTACTTTCAAACAGTACCCCACCGTCTTTTACGAGCTCTTTGTTGGCGCCACTATCGAGTGCCACTACTGGGAGCCCGCAGGCAAGCGCTTCAATGATAGCGTTGGAGCATGCATCATCTTTGGTTGGTGAGACAAATATATCATGTGCGCGCAACTCATCTGCAAGTTGCGGACTAGTCATTGGGGCATGTGTTTTGATGTGCTGAAAAGTAGTTGTAGTGTTCCCTATAAATGTCATTTCGTATTTTTCAAAATCGAGATGAGTGTCGAGAAATTGTAAATATTCAAATCCCTTGTTCTTGTTCGTTGACCAGCTCGTATAGACGATACGTATCTTTTCCTTTTGTTGAGGGCCTACCTCCTTTGGATAAAATATCGATGGATCTACTGCGTTGTGAATGATTGCGTATCGTTTCGATGGTCGGAAGCCACACTGTCGAGCACGTTGGTATGACCATGCGGACTGAAAGACTACAATATCCGCAAAAAGATTTGCACACAACACCATCACCCGATCGACTAGTTTCCACTTCCATCCCGCACGGTGGAGCGACATTACTGGTCCGAGGCGATATACACGTATTTGCCGACGCCCCCGTACCCATGACCTCACGAGCAAACCTAGCTCTTGATATCCATTGTATATGACAGCATCTGCAGTAGTCATTGATGGTGCAGCGACACCCTTTTGTACGAACTGCTGGCGCAACGCCTTGAGGAACTGGTTGCCCCCGCCCCATGCATGGTCTTTGGTTTTTGTGGCGATATATATCTTCATGACAAAAGAAGTTTTTTATATATCTTGTGGTAATACTGCTGAGCAGTATTACCAATATCGTATTTATGTGCTACGACATGAGCATGTGTTACTAAACTTTTTCGGTATTTCTCATCAAGTATTAGTTTTATAGATTTTTCTGCCAACATTATCGTATCTTCTACAGAAACAACTTCACAATCAACTCCATCTTCCATGATATCAGGTACCATTCCTACTCGGGTAGTTACCAAAGCGACACCTGATGCAGCAGACTCTAATAAGGCCTTCGGACCACCCTCTGCACGAGAAGCAATTATATATATATCAAGCGCACGATAATATATTGCAGTACTTTCTGCATCGGATAAAAATATGTGTGAATAAGTAATACCTGCGTCAATAAATCTTTTGATAACATACCCTCTAGCAGGGCCTGTAAGAACAACATGGATACGGTGCTTTTTTGCAATGATTTCTACAGCATCGCAAAAAATATCTGGACCCTTGATCAACTTTGGTATTAGTCCTTCTTTCCAACCATTTCCATCTTTTTGGAACGAACCAATAACAATTGAATTCTCTTGAATTCCAATCTTTTTACGTATAAATTCTTTTTCCGAAGGAGTAGCTGAGTGAAAAACTTTAGTATTGACTCCAATTGGGATAATTACTATTTTTTCTCTATGTAATCCATGAGAAAAAAGTTGTTCAGCGGTAATTGTACAACTGGTATGAACATATTTAATATGATCATTTATCCATGGAATATACTGTAGTCGAGCACCGTCATCATCTCCAATATGAAACCATGTAAGAATTAAGGTATTTGATTTATGAGTTTTTATTACTCCCTTCTTTTTTATCAGTGTACCAACTGAAGCAAAGTGTACTATTTTATTACGCAATCCAATTGGTGTTATGGCGATTCTTATAGAAATATAATCTTTACAATATTTCTTAATATATTCACAATCTTCATATATTGCCCAATGAGCAGATTCACTAATCAATACCACCCTTTCTCGAGAAAATATATTCAAGAAAATGTCTTGTATATACCTAATTACAATGGAAGATTTTTTCATATAGCTATACAGCGACTGCCCAAATCTCACCAAACTGAACACTGAAATACTCGATAGTAAAACCTGCATCTCCCAATTCTTTATAAAACTGCTCTTTGGTAAATTCGGTATAGTGCGTGAGATCGAGCCGCCACTCAAGGCCGAGCTCCTTTTTATACAATGGTATCCAGTCACGATCAAACATCGGTACTCGTATCAAAAACTTTTTTGCAACTGACCGAATACTCTGCAAGAATTCAACACGGTGTTCAATATGTTCCAGTACATTGGAGAGCACAATCACATCGAATGTCTCACTCCCCAGATCTTTGGTTGCATCTGCAACACTATATTTAATATTTGGGCCAACATAAAGTTTGGTTGCTACTGCAATCTTTGCAGGGTCAATATCGATACCGGTCACTTGTGCGGCCTTTTTGGATATATCAAATGCAAGTTCACCGTTACCACACCCTATGTCGAGCACTCGATCAGTTGACTGTATGTTGTCAGCAAAAAACCGATGGTACTGCATCAGACGATGCTTGGGATGTGTACCACCCTCACTCTTGATCGAGAGTACACTAATGACCTTGTAGAGGAATGTGTGGAGTCGAAGCGCAAGCTTGAGCAAAAACCGATAGATAGATCTCATGATAGTAAGGAATGATACAGGTCGAGTTCTCGTTTGACAACCGCATCGAGACTGTACTTTTCGAGAACGGTGTGTCTTGCTTGTATGCCCAGCGACACTCTCATTGACTCATTTGTGAGGAGTTTCTCAATGCTTGTTCTGATGGATTGCTCATCGGTACCACAGAGTAGTCCGTCGACTCCATCAGTGATAGTATCTGCAATCCCGGGAATATCTGATCCGATACATGCCATACCACAAGCCATTGCTTCAAGCAGTGTCTTGGGATGACCTTCATAGAGAGATGGTAAAATGAATACCTCACTATTGTTAAACTCACCTACTATCTCCTTTTGTGAGAGATTCCCTTTTAGTACAACAGATGAACCGTTAGTTGCCGCTCTATCTGCGAGCATACCCTTCTGACTACCCGATCCAATGATCGTAAGCGTTAGGTTGATGCCCTTGATAGCATTGAGAAGTACTGGGAGATTTTTTTGTGGTTCGAGACGTCCGACCGTGATGAGTCTCCCCGTTTCTTTGGTGCGCTGTAGGGGTGCAAACAAGTCAGTGTCTACGTAGTTTGGGATAGTAACAATCAGCGCTGGTGGGACACCAAATCGATCCGTAATAAAATCCTGAGAACCCTTGGATGTAACAACTATCCTATCGGCATTTGCATATGCGAACTTCTCCACAAGATACGCAAAGGTTCTCTTTGCCCACCCACGGCCTGACCGCTCAATAAACTGAAGCCATTCATATCCGCATCGGACAATCAACTTTCCTCCATAGAGCTTCTTTGCGATGACAGCGGTCCAGCTCCCGTCCATCTGATTTGTTTTCAGTATTGATACCCTGCGCAATGTACGTGCATGAATAAATGGCAAGATCAAACTATAGAGCATCACTGGTATGTACCCAGGCTTGGGAACTATCACTACGTTGGATGGGAGTCGTGATGCATAGGATAGATCTTTCTTTCCTCCGTATGTAAAGAAATACACCGTACCAAACGATGTTGCGGTCAATCGGTACAACGCAACTTCACGCTCAAACATACCTATCTGATCCCATTTTTCTAACGAGAGACCTCGTGTAAAAAAGAGCGCAAAATTCTTTTGTGGAGCTACAGACATACTATATTTGCTTGAACGAGTAGAGATCGATCACGGGGAATACTTTGATCGAATCATTGATGTAGTTGACTACTCGAGTACTCTCTTCTATTGCTGGATTGAGGTCATATGCTTTTTGTGCCCAAACCCGCGCCTCTTTGAACTTGGCTTGGTATAGGTATGCAACTGCCTTCATCCAGTACGGTTGTGGTGACTGTGGCACGAGAGTGATCGCCTGATCGAGTACAGCATGTGCTTTGGCAAGATTGTCGACATCAAAAAGTCGTTGGTAGATATAGATATCTGCGAGGTTGAGTATTGCACGATAGTCATCGGGATGCTCGGTGAGATAGTCTTCGTAGTTGGTGACGATCACATCGATCTCCTTTTTTAGTCCTTCGCGCTGGCGTGCGTCCTCGAGGATTTTGGGATCAAGTGAGACACCTCGCTGAATGTCGTTGGATGTCCGCCATAGAAATGCACCTCTATCGAGCGGAGATGAGAACAATGTCGCATATATCGGAATGCGCTTTTCACTAGACCCGACACGTCTGATAGCACCATTTGCACCCTCTGCCTTCATTAGCGGTATAGTGCCCACTACAAACAATGTGATCGCTCCAACAACGAGTACACCTCCCTTGATCTGCTGAATATATGCAGGAAGTACCGATGCGGTTGTACGTCTGGATACTTGCTCGCGAGTGCGTGCATAGATTTGTGCCGCGAACACTGCAAAACAAGTAACAAGCACATACGTAATAGTAGTATCAAACGCAGTCTGGACCTCCAGCATGTGTCCCACAAAATAGGTGAGCAGTACTACGGCAAGCACCTGATCATCTCGATCTTTTGAGCGCGACAATACATAGAGCAAGCTTATAATAAGCGTGAGATATACTGCGATATATGCAATAAGTCCGACATACCCTGTCTCTACTGTCTGATCAATAAATATGTTGTGAGCTCGATCGAGCCATGCTTCTCCCCCATTTTTGAGCTCGAGGATACTCGGTTCATAGTATGTCTGGAAAACTCGATCAAAGTTGTCGACTCCCCACCCAAACATCGGTCTATCATTAATAGCTTGTTTAGAAAACTCCCAAACAATAGGACGCGTTGCGGTAGATTGTTGCAAATACGCTTGTTGTACGACACTTCCTGGTGTCAGTAATGAGTACGCAGCGTAGCCAAATACCACCATCCCCAACACACTCACTCCAACAAGGAGCTTTTGACGAGTTTCAGATTTGCGTATTTGACTCCCTACCCAAAATGCTCCAAGTATCGCGAGCGACAAAAATACCGTTGCAGATGATGCTTGCGCACTACCAATAATACTTTGTAATCCCTGTATCTTTTCACTACGAAACAAATCAAAGTTGATAAGATACGGATTAATAACAAACACTAGCGGCACCAAGTAGTGCCACCACCGTCGTGCACTCGACATAGTCGCCACTATATATATAGACAACACAAACCCTGCGTAGAGATACATACCCGCAAATGTTGAGTTACCGATCGTGACACCGTCCCATGGCTTTGATGCAAAAAGCCAACCGAGACCTTCTTGACCCATAACTGCCAGAGCTGCAAATATGCCTGTAGAGACGAGGAATACTTTGATAAACGTACGAATATATTTTCGTTCATTGAATCCAACCCAGAACAAGAAATAGAACAATGCGAGATGAATAAAGTAAAAGAGCCCTGTGGTACGTGTCGCCTTTGACCAAAATGACGCATTGAGGTCAACACCTCCAATACTAGCGATGAAAAGTACGAGGAGTAACCCTCCCAAAGCATATGTAATAGGAGATCGAACAAATGAGAGTTTGTTGCGCGCCTGCAGCATCGCACCTCCCACAACAACGGCGAGTATTTCGACTATCAGTACTGTATTGATCGCTCGGGTTGAAGTACCGTTGAACAAGTACCCTTCATAGAGAATGAACGGAAAAAGCGCAATAAATACGTATAGTACCCATCGGACAAACTGCTGTACCCCTCCTCCAGTGCTGAAAAACATATAGCAACTATAGCAAAATCTTGTTCCACAGAGCAAACCCCCATTGAGACTCCTCCAACCCTTGTAGTGACTCTTGGAAATGTCGAGGGTGATCTGCGATGTTCATCCTCCTGCGCATGCGTACATACCTATGTCGAGACAACTCGAGGAAGTCTCGCATCGATGTCTCTCGTGTGATCTGGTCGATCGGAAGTCCGGAGTACCCCTTGCCCCAAAATCGCGCGTGAGCCATCTCTATCTGGTACAACAGCTCAACCGATCGCTCATAGGTACGATACGTGAAGTCATAGTTGTAGAGATGTACCTCCCTAACTTTTTGAATATATCGCTCGTCCACCGCTGCACCCTTTGGTATGTCATACGTCACTCCGTTGTGTACTACTGTCGATACTCCATCCCATACGATGGGTTGACAGAGGTCAGTGTATCGTGTCTCGTCATATCCATAGATAATGGGCTTGCTCGTATTGAGACCGATCGGCATACTGCTCTTGCGCCAGTACCGCTGTGGTCTGAAGAACTGTAGTTTACTAAATGATACAAGCCACTTATCTCGCTGATGAGCACGCGCAATCACTCGACGAAATTTCTGATAATCCTTCTCGTGCACAACGGTATCAATATCAAGTTTCACCACCCATTCACACCCCTGCTCTTTGGCGAGCGCAAGCGCAGTATTGAGATGTTTAGGGAGTTCTTCATAGCTCCACTCTGGGAACGGCCACTCTCGATAGACGGCAACGAGTTTGCCACTTGCCCACTCTAGCGGGAACGCTTCGGCAAGCATTGCAACATCCGGCTCGTGTCCACATACGAGCACAGCCACATCAAAGCACTCGAGGCGATGCGTTATACTCTCCCGCCATGGTTCTTGGCGATAGATCGGGTTGTTGAGCATACCAAATGCTGCAATTTTGATTTTTGGGCGATCAGATCTATTGAAAATGAATCGGAAGATAGATTTCACTTGTACAGTATACATCTCAAAACTTATTTACCCACACATAACAAAACCGCCCCTTTTGGGGCGGTTTTGTTTCAACTTACACTTATGTAGTGTCGCTAAACCGAAGCTTAGAGAAGCTGCAAGTAATCAGTCTTGAAGTCGTCAAGATTTGATGTGTAGTTGTTGTCTGTAGTCGTAACAGCGTCAGTATCATCTGTTGACCAGTAGATACCAGAGAGAGCTGCACGGTACGCACCAGCTGTAACACTGTTTGCGAAGACTTGGAGGGTAAGTGTAACACTTGTACCATCGTTAATCTTCCAGTTACCACCAGATGTCTTGATAGTACTGTTTCCAGAACCACCAGAATTACTGATCGCAGAACTGTAACCAGTTGTTGTAGCTGTTCCTGAACCATCAGCCAAAGAAACTGAGTATTTACCGGTAGCAGTTGTCCCAACGTAAACATCATCACCAACAGCAGCTACCTTGAACTTGATAGTGTAACTACCGAGATTGCTGTCGTTAGGATCTTTTTCTTCGTCAACACTAATGAGGCTCACAGAGATTCCTTCTGAGCGGAATTCTTGCGCTTCACCTACAGCAGTACCTGTTCGGTCACTTTCTGTAAGAGCATCGCCTTCTTCGTTCTCAGTATCCATAGCATCACGATTGTTCTTTGTGATAGATGCTGTGATTGAACTACCTGCGTTGAATTCGTCTGAACCATTGATGTCAGCACGGATTTCATAACTTATTGTATCACCTGCAGAGAGATCATAGTCGAGGTTATCGAATGTGATTGTTGCTGAAGTTGTTCCAGCAGCAGTTGCTGAACTCTCAGAGTATTCCTCCCCGTCGAGAACGAGTGTAAGGTTACTTGCGATATCACTAAGGACATCACCGCCAGCTACCGTAAAGGTTACTGGGAATGAGTCGATATTAACATCTGAAGTACCATCGAGCTTGATCTTACCTGTAAGGAGAACAACGTCGTTAGTTTCATCAGAATCATCAACGATAACAATTCCCGCCTTTGGAGAATCAGAATCTTTTGAGATTTTGAGTTCTGTGTCAGCTGCAGTTGAGAAGCTTACGAAGTTGATACCAGTATCTTCAACTGGGAGATCTCCTTCAGTATCTTCGGTTGTTACAACACCTGAACCATCTTGATATCGGATGTTTGCAAGGTCGATATTCCAGTCAAACGGAGTTGCTGCAATATCAGTTGAGTCAAAGTTATCAACAGCGTTAACAGAGACATAGAAGTTTACCTTCTTGTCTGCGCGAACGATAGGACTATTGAGGGTGATAGTCTTACTATACACACCTGTTGAATCCTTGTTGAAATCTGTAGCATCAGCTGTTCCAACCTTGTCGCTTCCTGCCCATACTGAAACTGTATCAACGTAATCATCGATACGAGTTGAGCCTGAGCCCTGCTTGTCATTGAAGACGAGTTTGAGTGACTTCAATGCAATGTCACCGTCGTTTGAAGCTTCAACTTCAAAGCCGAGAACTTTTGCATCATTTTCACCTTCACCGACTTCTTCATTGTCGTATGAAGAAATCTTCTTGACATCACTGATTGATCCATCAGTACCAGCGAGAGCGCCAGTAGAAACAGAACCACCACCGTTGCCG
Organism: uncultured Candidatus Saccharibacteria bacterium; assembly: GCA_964446965.1. Taxonomy (GTDB): domain Bacteria; phylum Patescibacteriota; class Minisyncoccia; order Phycocordibacterales; family UBA9973; genus UBA4124. The sequence goes on along the minus strand of CAYUQD010000009.1, from coordinate 17,507 downwards.
TTACATGCAGCACCAGTTGTTGAACTGAAGCCAGATGTAGACATACATCCTGCTGGAAGGTTAGCACTTGATGAACAAGGCTGACCTGTAGTTGTACTGTATCCAGAAGTTGAAGAACAACCAGCTGGGTATGGTACTGAACCACCTGTCATCGCTGCGAGAGCTGTACCGGTCTGAAGACCAACTACACCATCAGCACCGAGACCTTTTGCCATTTGGAATGACATTACAGCAGCCTTAGTCTTTGCACCGAAGTACATAGATTCCATTCCTGGAGATCCAGCACCTGTTGTAGAGATCAAGAAACCACCGCTGTTAAGAGTCTGTTGAAGACTCATAACCTGTGAACTAGTCATCCCCATCTTGAGGAGACCAGTGTGTGTGTAAGCAGCGTTAGCACCTGAAGCGATTCCGAAGAATGCAACGAGAGCAACCGCACCTACGAGAAATTTTTTAAATGTAGACATAGTTTAATTAATTGTTGTTAATCGTCTATACACTATATATATGTATTGAGACGTGTGTAGAACGAGCCAAGGGTCTTTATCACCCTGGAACGCCTACGAGTTAGTATTCGCAGATTGCAGTAACGAGCTGCGTATCTGCCGTGTCGACAAGGCCGATAAAGGCGCCCGTCGAAAACGATGTCGTGAGTTTTATGTCGCTATATCATTTTCAACGAGCGTACCTCCGGTGGGATACCACCATCTGCCTTCTGTTCCCCGGTACGAATACAGGGGTACAAAAGACAGGTTGTATCATACCACAATTTCTCTATGAGAACTAGTAGTATGCAGTATTGCCCACCTAGATATATAGACTATTGATGGGTGCAAGTATTACACCATTATGATGAGGATTCTATGCGGAGATCGGGAGTGCGAGATAGATACTCCAACGCTTGCTGCCACGCTTGGTGATGCGGCCAGTCTCCACGAGCGTGCCGAGTTCACGCTGGATCGTCTTTTCACTGACTTCGGGAAAGAGTCCTGCAATGTCCTTGATAGCGACTGATTTGCGTTCGTTAATAAAGGACAATATTTGGTCCTGTCTTTTATTTTTGTTTTCTGCAGATATATCAGGCTTTTTTGAATAAGAGACAGTGCTGTGGGAGATAAAGGACGTCTGGCGAGCACTCGTCATACTTGGACGCTCATACCCTGATGGTGTCTCAAAGAGCGTCCCAAAGAGTTCGCTACTAGATGTCTTGTGGTGGGTGAAGCTCACCAATTCTTTGGTGACAATACTCACGTTTTGTTCACTCATAATCCCTGCAAATCGAGCTGTAGCGAGGAGGTTTGCGATACTGGTTGCACAGACAGTGTTATCAGCACTAGGGTCAAGGAGAGAGACGGCGTGGGATCGAATAGTCGTGCGAATGGGATCATGGACAGGCAGATGCTGCGTGAGGAGGTAGAGAGCTGCAACTATTTTTTGTCCTTTTGAGGAGTCTTTGAGATCGATTTTGTGTTGCATATCAATGGTTTATTGTGGGTATCTTGTAGTATGTCCGTTTGTCCGTAATGTCTGTTATATCGGACAGCTGTAGTCGCAGTATAACGGACAATGTAGGCTTGTACAAGGAAGTAGTCGTGTCGCAATAATCCTTATATTGCAATGGTTTTACGCCAAATCGATGATATACTCTTATGACATATAGCCATGGCAAAGAAGCAACCTCAAAAGAAATCCAAGCAGAAGAATGAACGCACCAACCACGTCGTTCTCGGGCTCGTTCTCATCCTCATTGCAGTGATCGCAGTTGGAGGTATGGCAGGAGGTGCAGGGGTGGGAGGATTTGTGGTGGCGCGAGCTGCGTATTGGCTCCTCGGAGCAGGAAGCATTATGATCCCGCTCTCACTCGGTACTGCAGGGATATTCCTCATCAGAGGCAAGATATTCGAGGTGACAGTACGTGAAGTCGTCAGTGGGAGTATCGGCATGCTCTCACTTCTCACACTCCTTGCGACTGGCAATGGTGCGTATGGTGGCGTCATTGGACGAGTGCTCTCTATCCCCCTCATCGGTGCATTTGACGCGATCTTTGCGACCATCATTCTTTTGTTTGTAGTACTGTGCTCATTCACAATCTTCTTTGATCGGACTCCGCACCTCTTCCCCTTCTTTGCAAAGGTATGGAATGCTATCAAGCGACTCTTTGGGGCAAAGGTACCCGTCGAAGAAGTCGAGGAGTCATATGACGAAAACGACGAAGAAACTCCCGCTCGTGCAGCAGTATTGGCGAAAGTCGCTCCGGCAAAGCCCGCCGAACTCCGTGTCACCGACGCATCTGCCAACGCACCAGAATTCATCATCGATACCAAGCGTGCCAAGGTGTCATACGGTGCCTACGTCCCTCCCCCACTCACCCTCCTCGAAGGCGATCGTGGTAAGGCAAATGTGGGTGACGTGAAGGCTAATGCAAATACCATTCGTCGCACGCTCGGCAACTTTGGCATCGAAGTCGAGATGGACGAGATCACCATCGGTCCAACTGTCACTCGTTATGCACTCAAGCCTGCGCAAGGCGTCAAACTATCACGCATCGTCGGACTCCAGAATGAACTCGCACTTTCGTTGGCAGCACACCCGCTCCGTATCGAAGCCCCGATCCCGGGCAAATCTCTCGTCGGTATCGAGATCCCAAACAAGACCAAGGCAACCGTCGGACTCGCGACACTGCTCGCCGACCCTGCATTCATTCATGGCAAGGCACTCACCGTCGCGCTCGGTCGCAATATCGCCGGCAAGCCAGTATTCAAGAGTATTGCAAACATGCCCCATCTCCTCATTGCGGGTACGACTGGGTCTGGTAAGTCAGTCACAATCCATGCACTTGTCGCTTCTCTCCTCTATCGCCATGGACCAGACGATCTGCGATTTATATTCGTCGACCCAAAACGCGTGGAGCTCACCCTCTACAACGGCATTCCCCACCTCCTCACCCCCGTCATCACTGATGCCAAAAAAGCTATCCTCTCCCTCAAATGGGCAGCAACTGAGATGGATCGACGCTACGACCTCCTCGAACAAGAGTCAGTTCGAGACATTACGTCGTATTACAAAAAGCATGGAGACACCCTTGGCACCGAAGACGGTCCTGAACGCATGCCCTACATCGTCATCATCATCGACGAGCTCGCCGACATCATGCAGGCATTCCCTCGAGAACTCGAGAGCGCAATCGTCCGCATCGCACAAAAGGCTCGTGCAGTGGGTATTCATTTGATACTCAGTACCCAGCGTCCAGAGGTCAACGTCATTACCGGACTCATCAAGGCCAATATCCCTTCTCGTCTCGCGCTCCGCGTCCCGACAGGTATTGACTCTCGTACGATCCTTGATGCGACAGGGGCGGAGAAACTCCTTGGTCACGGCGATACCCTTGCATTGGTAGAAAGCAATCAGGCAGAACGTGTACAGTCCGCATACATCACCGAAGAAGAGACAAAGAACGTTGTGAAGTACCTCAAGACTGCATTCCAAGACGACATTCGTGACACCATCGAACTCTCGGGGACCCTCACCGGAGAACGTGCAATGTTTGGGGATAGTATGGAAGACGAAGATGACGACCCTCTCTACGAAGACGCTCGTGCCTGTGTCATCGAGGCCGGCAAGGCATCGACCTCCTACATCCAACGCAAACTCAAGGTCGGCTACGCACGTGCTGCCCGCCTCATGGATATCCTCGAAGAACGCGGTGTCATCGGCCCCTCTGACGGTGCCAAGCCTCGCGAAGTCCTCGAAACAGGCCTCAAGAACGCCGCATCAGATGCCATTGCAGACGAAATGGGTATATAATATGACTACTCCTCGCATGACTTCCCCTCTCACTCTCAAATCTGGCCTCATCCTCACGCTCTGCCTTGGCGTCCTTGCACTCATCGGGTACAACATGCACGACCGTATCCTCGGTACTCCGCTCGTCATTACCACTGCGCAGAACGGCTCGACCGTCAGTTCTACGACGCTCCCGATCTCTGGTATCGCTCGACACGCTCGAGAACTCCTCATCAACGGCAGACCGGTCACCGTAGATCGTACTGGCGCATTCTCAGATGAAGTATTGCTCTCGGCAGGGTATAATATTGTAGAAATTGCACTTCGTGACCAGTTCGGCAACCAGAAAATAAAGACGTATCAGATCGTCGCAGATACCCCAGAGGCAGTCGCAGCCCGAACACTCTCCCCTTACCAATAACCCTAGACCTCTAGGACCATTTCAATACTATGGCTAAAAAAGCATCAAAAGAACCAAAATCAATGGATTCTTCTGTCGAAGAAACTATTCGCTCTATCCAAACCAAGTTTGGTGAAGGTGCCATCATGAAGCTCGGCGAAGCACCAAAGGTAGACATTAGCACTATCCCCACTGGCTCGATCGGTCTCGACATCGCGCTCGGTATCGGTGGACTTCCTCGTGGTCGTATCATCGAAGTCTTTGGGCCGGAGTCTTCTGGTAAGACGACGCTTGCACTGCACGTCGTTGCCGAAGCACAAAAGCTCGGTGGTGTCTGTGCATACATCGACGCAGAGCACGCGATGGATCCTGACTATGCGGGCAAGATCGGGGTCAAGATCAACGAACTCCTCATCTCCCAACCCGACACTGGCGAACAAGGTCTCGAGATCACCGAGAGTCTCGTCCGAAGTGGCAAGATCGACGTCGTCGTCATCGACTCAGTCGCCGCACTCACCCCAAAGGACGAGATCGAAGGCGACATGGGCCAGCAACACATGGGCAAACAGGCTCGCCTCATGTCACAAGCACTTCGCAAACTCACTGCCATCGTCCACAAGAGCAAGACCCTTGTGATCTTTATCAACCAGATCCGTATGCAGATCGGTGTCATGTTCGGCAATCCCGAGACGACTCCAGGTGGCAAGGCGCTCAAGTTCTATACATCAGTCCGTCTCGACATTCGTCGTATCGCCCAGATCAAAAAGGGTGACGAAGTCGTCGGCTCTCGTACTCGCGTGAAGGTGGTCAAGAACAAGGTCGCTGCCCCATTCAAGCAAACTGAGTTCGACATCATCTATGGTGAAGGTATCTCACTCGAAGGCGAACTCCTCGCCCTTGGAGAGAAGCTCAACGTCATTGCAAAGAGTGGTACGTCGTATACTTATACCCCAGACGGCAAAGAAGAAGTGAAACTCGGCCGTGGCTATGATGCGTCTCGCGTATTCATGCGAGAGAATACCAAGGTCCGCGACTCCATCGAAAAAGACATCCGCAAACGCATGAAGGAGGTCGTGATGGAGAGTAGTGGAGAATAAAAAAGATAAATTATAAAAAGCACCATATATTGGTGCTTTTTTAATTAGATAAATTGACGACTTCTTCGATAACCACCTAAAAATGTTCGCTGCGGTCGACTTCTACGAATTATCAATCGTTGTAAATTTAAGTCTTTTAATTCGTTTTCAGTAATAACTATATTTCTCTTTTCGAATCCAAAGGCCCGAAAAACTAATTTCCCATTAATAACTGAGTATGATTTTGACATATACATAGATTTGATTTTAGACTACCTCATAAGCATATTTATTGCAATAATATAGAGATAGACTTTCCCCTCTTTTTCGGCTAGAATCTAGGCCTATGAGCATGCTTGAATATAACGAAATTAAGGAGAAAAAGATCATTGTCTGGGACGGTGCACCGCACGAAGTCGTGGCTTCACACGTCTTTCGCAAGCAGCAGCGCAAGCCAGTCAATGCGACCAAACTCAAGAACCTCATCACCGGCCGCGTCGCCGAGATCTCATTTGGTGGGTCCGAGAAGGCCGAAGAAGCCGATATCTCGACTAAAACAGTTACGTACCTCTACACCGCAAAAGGTGAAGTATGGTTTACCGACCCACAGGACAAGAGCAAGCGATTTTCTCTCAAAGAAGACATTGTTGGAGACAAGATGAAATATGTCAAAGAGAACAACCCCGTCGATCTCACGATCTACACCGATGACGAAGATGAGGAGCTCGTGATCGGAGTCAAGATCCCGGTCAAAGTTGACCTCGTCGTCACCGACGCTCCCCCATCTATCAAAGGTTCGACCGTCACTGGTGGCAACAAAGTAGCCACTGTCGAAGGAGGAGCTACGGTGAATGTCCCCCTCTTCATCGAGATCGGCGAAAAGATCCGCATCAATACTGAGACCGGAGAATACGTCGAACGGGCGAATTCATAAATAATAAAAGCCCAGAGAACATTCTCTGGGCTTTTTACTTTCATTCTTACTTTTTCATTTTTTCATACTTTTGATATCCAAGATGTATTTCATCCTTGAATTCGGCAACTCGCTCTAATTCTCCCAACTCAACATTATCAACCACAATTGAATACTTTTTCTTGAGATACTCGGGAAGGATATCTTCAATCGCATATACATCATCAACATCTACACCATATTTATCATCAATATGGGCAGGAGCATTTTCTGCTTTTGTATGCTTAAAAAAAGCAGTGTCTTTCGCTTCATCCTGAGCATCGCTGATTCTATGAGCAACTACTACCATAGGATAATGAAACTCGTTGAATTCACCTTCTTTATATCCCCCAAGGTTTATAAAAAATGCTTTACAACCAGGTATCGGTTCGTGGTTAGATTCTGTACCTTTTGGTATAACCAAAACCCTATAAAGACCAATTCGCGTTACCTCTCTCCAAGCATCTATATGGATCTTTTCAGATTCAGGCTTAAATGCACGGACATCTTTTTCGGTTTCTAAGAAACAATCGGCGATTGTGAAAAATACATCGTGTTGTTCAGTGTGACAACCTTTTGGTTTGTGCCCAATCATGAGCATGAATAGTTTGGGATTGTTCATATTATGTTAATTTTTCCTGATACTACTACAAACACCAACAAAAGCAAGAAAAAACTTCCCTATGATCTAATCATGGGGAAGTTTTTTTTCAATATCTTCAGATTTTCCAAAAAAGAATATAGCCAAACTTCCAAACATTGCTAAACTTAGTAGTGGTATATACAAATACTCACTATCGGTAATAAGGGCTACAACTATAAATATCAAACTTAGTACCACTATGGAAACTGAGATTGCAAAAATCAATGTAAAGATATCGTACAATGACTGTAATTTTTTTACATCTTTCATAACTATGACGTTTTTTGATACTATATCAGATCCCTGTCATTTTGCCAAAAAGAAAATTCCGAAGGTATATCCTTCGGAATTACTTACCAGAGCCATCGAGTATTTCTTTCTTCTGTAATAACTTTTGCCTTATCTTGTACCATATGTACGAGTCGTATCGCATTAACACCTGTTGGTCCCCGGTCTTCATCAACAAACCAAATTTCGATTTGTTTTTTATTTCTGAAAGTAAGAATATATACTTCAGAAAAATATTGATTCTTAGTTTCAATAGAGAAGAACCTTTGTTGGAGACAGCGCTGTATACCAAATATCCCCTTTTTCTTTCGGAACGATACCATCCCTTTTACCAAATTTTTGTATGTTTTTTCAGGAGAAAGACATGCATAATACAGGCGAATAAAGATAAATCGTGAAATTATTTTATTAATCATATACGTAGTTTTCCCTACACTACCACACCCACCCAAAAATACAAAAACCACCTTTTCAGGTGGCATTTGTTTTAGAGCATTAGTTTGCTACGAATGGGAGAAGTCCCATGAATCGTGCGCGCTTGACGGAGTCGGCGAGCTGGCGCTGATTTTTTGCAGCGAGGCCAGTACGCTTGCGTCCAAGGATACGACCGTTGGGATTGAGAAAGCGCTTGAGGCTGTCGAGATCCTTGTAGTCGATGAACTTGATGCTATTTGCGTTAAAGTAATCGTTTTTCATAAGGGTGAATAATTATTTTTAGAATGGGATATCTTCGAGGTTTATCTCTTCGTCAGGATATTCTATGGTGTCGAGATCTGCAGGTGCATCACGTTGCGGTGCCTCCTGATCACTCATACGAGCTGGGGCTCCACCGGATGATGGCGCACCGCCCGCCTTTGGACCAAACTGGAAACTCTCGAGCACGATCTCTGTACGATACTTCTTTGTACCGTCAGCAGCGTCCCATGAGCGAGTCTGGATGCGTCCTTCGACATAGAGCGATGAACCCTTCTTGCACCACTGCGCGATGACTTCTGCCTGCTTGGCAAAGGCTACGACGTTGTGATACTCGACTGCTTCTTTCTTTGCGCCCTGACCGTCCTTCCATGAGCGATTGGTCGCCATAGAGAGACTTGCTACTTTGATCCCACTGGGGAGACTCTTGAGCTCAGGATCGCGAGTAAGGTTACCGAGAATAATTGCTTTGTTGAGATACATAATTGGGTTGATTAAGCTTCTGTTGAAGCGGTAGATTCGGGTGTGATGTCGATATCGAGTGCTGGAAGTTTCTCATGCTCCTCTTGGACTTCTTCGGCTGCTTCAGCTTCAGAAGCCGTAATGAGGGCTTGCATCTCTTCGTCGCTCAATACAGGCTCACGCTTCGCATCTACTTTTGGCTTTTTAAAGACAATCGTGTTCTCGACGTTTGTCTTGACCAGTATATACCGAATCACCGCAAGGTTGCCATCGAGGACCTTGGTGATCGCTGCGATTGCAGCTGGCTCGGTCTCAAACTTGATCCAGCCAAAGTATCCTTGTGAATACTTGTGTTTCTTGCTTCCGATGTTGCGTTCCATTGTATACGCGAGATCGATGAATTCTGGGATGCCTTCGCTGTGGATGGCACCACCATTCTTCTCAAGTGTACTTTTGAGTGTGGCAACTTCCCCTTCTACTTCTGTTTCTGCAGTCGTAGGAGTGATGAGGTACCCGAGCTCATAAAATCGCTTGGTTGTTTCTTCTATCATATGAACTATAAAATTGTTGATAATTAGGCCTATTTCGGACATATCCTACAGCAAGAGGGTCATTCGACTCCTCGGCATTATGGTATAAAACCGCGCCACTGCAGGAAATAGGGCTACGGGCACATACTACCCTAAAAGGGTGGATTTGTAAATTAGGCAATATTGAAAAGGTGCTTGGCGTTCTTGAGGAGCTGCGCCTCAGCTTCCTCTATTGAGATACCTTTAATTTCAGCGATTTTCTTTACGACTTCGACGACATAGGCAGGTTCGTTGCGAGTACCTCGATACGGCAGGGGCGCAGCAAATGGCGCATCGGTCTCGGGGAGGATGCGATCAATGGGTACACTTTTGACGACATCAATGTATTGAGGAAATATCGTAATGACGCCAGAAAATGAAATATGAAATCCAAGGTTGATGAACCGTTCGGCGATCTCGCGGGTTCCCGCGAAGAAATGTGCCGTGCCACGCATACTCGGCCAGTTTGTGCGTGCATCTTGGAGCATGAGGAGCGCTTCTTCGTATGCGTCCATGTTGCCTGCTGCAGGATCTCCTTGGGGGCGGATGTGGAGCATGAGCGGGAGGTCGAGTTCGGCTGCGATATCGATCTGCGCTTGAAAGAGCGCCTTTTGTGCAGGCTTTGCTCTGCGGTCGTATTCTCGATAATAGTCGAGTCCACACTCCCCAATCCCTACTACATACTCTTGTCGCGCGAGTGCACGGAGCTGATCGTGGTTCCATTCGACTTCCCAATGTGTCGGATGTATGCCGACGATCGCCCAGATGTCTTTGTGAATAGACGCGATCTTTACCGCCTCGAGACTACTCGGATAATCAATACCGATACATACGGTCCCTACCCCAGCATCGATCATCCGCGCAATAGCTGCATCGCGATCAGCGTCGAACTGTGGAAGATTGAAATGTGAGTGAGTGTCTATGACCTTCATATCACAAATGTAGCACACCTCGTACAAACTACAATCGCGCAAACAATGGAACTTCTGGTTTCTTATTATCTTTGATGAGTTCAAGGATCTTTGCAGACGTTGTCGGCATGAATGGTGCGAGGCCTGTGGCGATGAAGTAGAGATCCCTGACGAGTTTATATATCATTTCCTTCCCCTTCACTTCATCTTCTTTGATGACAGAGAATGGCTTCTCATTGGCAATGTAGACATCCATCTCGCCGATACCATCCCAGATTTCGTTCATAGCCTTTGAGAGGTCGAATGCATTGATCGCGTATTCGTATGGGAATTCGAGTTTTGCTTCTGGTACAACAAATGCATCACAATGTTTTTCGGAGAGAGTGAGTACGCGGGAGACGAGGTTGCCGAGCCCATTTGCAAGTCCTGATTGGTACGCATCCTTGATAGTGTCAACAGTCATATCAGAGTCTTCGAACGAATTCATATGTCGCAATAAATAGTATCGCAATACATCAGACGCGAGATCTCCTGCAACAGGCTTGAACATATCAATGACATCGGTAGGGCTCAGGACATTGCCGAGCGACTTTGACATCTTTTGCCCGCCACTGTTGATGAAGCCGTCGATGACGATATGGTCTGTTGTGGGGAGTCCTGCGGCGAGGAGCATTCCCTGCCACATCATTGATTGCTGACGCACGTTGTCCTTGCCACAGTACTGGACCTTTGTACCACCTTCCCAAAATCTCTTGTAATTGCCCTCTGTATCATCTGGCCACCCAAGGGTAGAGATATAGTTGGTGAGTGCGTCAAACCAGACATACATCACATGCTCACTATCCCCCGGTACTGGTACTCCCCATGACATCTTGGATTTGAGACGAGAGATCGAGAAGTCTTCGAGACCACGACCGAGAAAGGCCTTCATTTCATTGAAGCGAAAGTCTGGTATCACAAGCGTCGGCTTGTCTGCATACAACTTCTCGATCAACGGAGCAACTTTTGAAAATGCAAAAAAGTAGTTCTCTTCATTGATGAGTTCGATGTCACGGTCTGGGTGTATGGGACAGCGCCCATCTTCATTGAGTTCACTGTCAGTCTTCTCGAGCTCACACCCGACACAATACTTGGCTTGGTAATTCTTTTTGTAAATATAGCCATTGTCGGCAACGATCTGCCAGAGTTTCTGCGCGGCAGCTTCGTGGTGTGCATCGGTAGTACGAATGAAGTGGACGTCGTCGGTGATCGTGAGTAATGGTTTCAAATTGCGAAACGCAGTAGCATATCGATCGACATATGCTTGTACATCTTCCCCATTCTTTTGCGCCGCGTCGAATAGTTTCTGCCCATGCTCGTCAGTACCTGTATTGAAAAATACTTGTCGTCCTTGTGCGAGATAGTACCGCGCAACAGCATCAGCACGGATAATCTCCATCGCAAATCCAACATGTGGCTCTGCATTAACATACGGCAATGTCGTCGTGATATAGAAAGGTGTGTTGTTCATAGCGTGTTAGGATTTGAGCGGATTGTCTATTGGGTTGGGAGTCACTGGTACAAGTTTGCGTTTCTCGATGTCGCTCATGTACTCGAGAATGAATACTGCAACTGGCATCGCAACGAGTGCTCCCCAGAACCCAGCGAGCGTGATACCGACGAGGAATGCGAGGAGTACGACGAGTGGTGGGATACCGACGACACGACGAGCAACAATAGGGCTCAGTACATAGTTCTCGATTTGCTGGATAATAACATAATAAATAAAGACTTTGACCCCGAGGAATATTCCTCCATCGATCACCGAGAGTAGTATCGCCGGCACCGCTGCAAAGATAACCCCAAACGGAACAAGCTCTGCAATACCAGTAATGAGCCCAATGAGGAAGGCATACTGGACTCCGAGGAGCGCGAGTACGATAGAGGTGATGACACCAATGATCAATCCGAGCAAGAGCTGTCCCTTGAACCACAATCCGATCTTGCGCTGTGTGCGTGCCCAGAGATCGAGGACGTACGCTTCGTTGCGCGCTGGAGTGAGGAGACGGAGGAATGAATCGATCCCCTTTTCTTGGATGGAGAGATAGAACGACATTACAATGACGAGAATGAAGTTGAGGAGCCCTCCAAAGGTCGACCCGATGAACGATGTCGCACCTTGCGAGAGGACCACACTCGCACTTTTGACGTTGTTAATGATGTCTGCCATTGATGACTGCTTTGAGATAGTACTCACAAAATCAGTCGCACCTTGGATCGACTGCTGATTGATCGCGGTGTCAGACGGCAAATACTGGAACAAGAGAGTCAGCATATCGGAGAGTTCGCGTACAATGATCGGCACAAACGCATAAAAGATCGCAAAGATAATGAGAATCGTAACTGCAAAAATGATCGGCACAGATGCCATTCTATTCATCTTGTATTTGGCAAGCGCATGCACTCCCGCTTCGACAAACGAAGCAATGACAATCGAGACGAGAATGAGGAGGAGGATGTCCTTGAGCAAGAACAACACATAGGTCAGGAGGATGAGCAATATCGCTTTGACGATCGTTATACTCCCAATATGGACGACGGTACGCTCTGGAGATGACTGTTGCATCTATCCATCGTACCACTCACCTCACCAGGACGCAAAAGCACTATCGTCAAGCGTCGTTGGCCCTACCATTGCAACACTCGTATTTGCCCGTGTAAAGATCGTTCGTGCCACACGACGGATGTCGGCGGGAGTCACCTGTTTGTATTCACGAGTGAGGTCTGCGAGTGTCTTGTACGAGCCCTTGAGAAGGAGTTGTATCCCATAAAATCCCGCAATCTCATCACTCGACTCGAGTCCGAGACGAGCAGTGCCGAGCGTGTACTCTTGCGCCTTGGAGAGCTCAGCGTCGCTGACGAGAGTCGCCTTCATATCATTGAGGATAGTTGCGATGGTATCGAGAGTGAGTGCAACCTTGTCCTTGTCGATACCCGCCATGATCTCAAAGAGTCCGTGATCGGTATATGGATCATGACTTGCGCTCACATAATATGCGAGGCCGAGGTCTTCGCGCAGAGATTGGAATAGTCGAGAACTCATCCCCCTTCCGAGTATTGTTGCGAGCAATGTAACAACCGCAGTATCCTTGTGGGCAATTGGTACTGAATGAAATCCAATACACAGATGTGCTTGATCGATCGCCTTGTACATGACGGTGTGTTGCAATCCATTTCTCGCAATTGCGACACTCTTTTTGCGAGTATCTTTGTTGGTTGAGATAGTGCCGAAGTATTCTTTGATCATCTTTTTCACAACGGTCGGCTCTACGGCGCCACTGACGACAACGACTGTGTTGGTTGCGTGATAGTGTGTATGCTGATATCTGACAACATCATCTCGAGTGAACCCACGAACATTCTCGCGACTACCCGATATCGGCCACCCTGCTGGCTGGTCTCCGTACATCAGTCGCATGAGAAATTCTTCTGCTTTGTGCTGTGGCATGTCATCGTACATATTGATCTCTTCGATGACCACACCTTTCTCTTTTGTTATTTCCGCTTCGGGAAAAGTTGAGTTGAGATAGATATCACTGAGGATCTTGATGAATGTTGGTATATGCTTTGGTGCGCCCTTGGCATAGTAGCCTGTGTATTCGGTCGAGGTGAATGCATTGCAGATCGCACCGATCCGATCAAATCGCTCGGTGATATCACGAGATGTCGGGAGCTTGGTCGTGCCTTTGAAATACAAGTGCTCGAGAAAATGCGAGATACCATTCTCGGACTTGGTCTCATATTTGCTCCCTGTACCGACGAGTACGAGTACGGTCGCCGTAGCCGCCGCAACCTCTGGCACGACCAACAAACGTAGGCCGTTTGGGAATGTCGTGAGCTTTGGTTTCATTATGAAAGGCGTGACGTTATGTATTGTTCGAGGTCTACAAGCGCAACACGCTCTTGCGTGCCACTATCGCGATCGCGAATAGTAACAGTATCGAGGAGGTCAGGATTCTCGCCCAATGTATCGAAGTCGATGACTACACACCATGGTGTCCCGATCTCGTCCTGACGGCGGTACCGCTTGCCGATGTTGCCGTTGTCGTCAAATTCACAGCGGAAATGTTTGCGAAGTTCTTTGTAGACTGATTCTGCTTTCTCTACAAGTTCCGGTTTATTTTTCAATAATGGAAATACGGCGCACGTGATCGGAGCAAGGTGTGGAGCGAGTTTGAGAACAGTACGAGCATCGTCGCCTTCTCCTTCTTCTGTGTATGCGTCAGCAACTACTGCGAGGAATACACGTCCGAGACCCATTGATGTCTCTAGAATCCAAGGGATATATTTCTCCACAGTATAGGGATCTGTGTAGTTGAGATCGGTACCCGAATGCTTCATGTGTTGTGTAAGGTCGTAGTCAGTGCGGTCATGGATACCTTCTACTTCATCGAATCCATATGTTGGGAAGTTGTATTCAATATCCCATGCATCCTTTGCATAGAACACTAAGTTCTCATGTTGTTTCCACTGCAAATTACCTTCATTGATACCGAGACTCAGATACCAATTCCATCGTTCAGTCTTGATACGATCATAGGCTTCTTTATTTTCATTCGGCTTCACGAAAAACTGTGTGTCTGCCTGTTCGAATTCTCTTGTCCGGAACAAAAAGTTGCGTGGAGAAATTTCATTACGAAATGCCTTACCGATCTGCGCGATACCAAACGGAACTTTGACGCGAGTTGTATCCACAACATTTTTGAAATTGAGGTATATACCCTGACACGCTTCTCCGGGTAAATACACTGGCGCATTTCCTTCGTTGGTGAAGTCTCCAAGGTTGGATTTGACCAAAAGATTGAATGCTTTGACTGCAGAAAAATCTGTCTTGCCGCATTCAGGACATTTGATTTCTTTGCGATGTGCATCAAAGAGTTCGTTGAGTGCCGTCTCTGACATTTTCTCATCAGCACCAACGCCGAGTTTGGCGAGCTCCTTGTCGACACGAATACGAGTATTGCAGTTCTTGCATTCTGCGAGTGGATCAGAGAATCCCCCCACGTGTCCTGACGCTTCCCACACCCTCGGATCTTTGAAAATAGCGGCATCGAGTCCAACATAATTATCTCTGTCTTGGACATTGGCCTTCCACCAAGACTTCTTGATGTTGTTGAGGAGCTCTACTCCATATGGCCCAAAGTCGTATATACCAGCCATTCCCCCATAGATCTCAGACCCTTGGAATATGAATCCTCGGCGCTTGCAGAGGCTGATGATGTCTTCCATTCTGGTTGTGTCGTTCATAGGCTTTTATGGTAGCACACGATCCGATCCTTCGGTATAGATCGGGTCGGTGTCAAATTTGGTCGTGAGCATCGGACGAGAGAGCGTGACTTCGGTCTGGGTGACAGAGTCTGTACCGAGTACGCGCGTTTCTCCGAGGAGTTCGAGGTAGTTGCCGACCTGTGTCTTGGTCGGGCGAGACCGGACCTGGAATGCGACTGACTTGCTCTTTGGGGTGGTAGATGCCTTTGGCAGCGAACCGATATACCACGTGACCGTGCGAGTATCAGCACTATACGTCACACTCTCCGTACTCGGTACGATGGTCCCTGTCCATGAGACACCTGGCGGAAGGACTGCAGATGCTGTGACATTGGTGAGTGCATTCTCTGATGGCAATACATTCCACATGATCGTGTATGTGGTATCAGTATCTGCTTTGGGTGGATATGGACCAGTGTTTGTGATAGGACCAACTCGATACACTGACTGGGCCGCAAACTGGAGGCTTGCGGCAAAGCGAACAATCTTTTGGTCGATGGTGTTGATCGTCTGTTCGATATTGCCTTGATCGGGGAACGTACCCTTGATCGAGAGGCCGAGCGTGATGTCACGTGACCCGCTCGTCGATGCTGTCGTAGCAAATGAGAAAGGTAACTCCCCTGTTGCACCAGGAGCAATATATGCGAGACCACTATCAGAGTCTGCGGTCCACTGTATAGTCTTGTCGAGTGTGTTGTAGAAACTATTTTTTGCAATAATGGAGCGCTCATCAACAGTGTCCCCGACGAGCGAGAGTGTGAATGTAGGGTTTGTGATTGGGAAATCTGAGGTATTGGACCACGTGATCGTACCATCGACAGTATCCCCGATCGACAACGCAATGATGTCATCGGTACGCCTACCGACTGCAATGATACCGTTGATGAACGGTTGAGTGATCGTTAGCGACGCGAGGGCCGAGTTGTATGCAACAGCGATCTTGTTGCTTTGCTCGCTCTCGGGAGTGCCGATGTATACACGGAATGCTTTCTCATCATTGATCTCTCCAACTACCTTGCCGACAATAACAATATTGCGCTCGTCACCCTTCTCGAGATCACCGAGACTCCAGACATTGTTGCCAGAGATTGGGGCAGGAGTTGCACTCGTGAATACGAAACCGTTGGGATACTCGACGCGCGCGACGACGTTGGGTAGTAGTTTGTCACCAGAGAACGTATTGCGTAGTGTGAGGGTGAATGGTTGTCCCGATACAACACCTGTCGGTACATCTACCGATAGCCCGACTGGGCTCGAGCTGACCATCACTGAGAATGCACCATTCTTTTGGAATGTTGCACTGGAGCCTGCGAGCTGGTACGTGAGCGTTGCGCGGATCTCGCGACTGATCCCTTGTTCGCCATAGAGGATGGCGGTGAAGTCCTCGCTCTTGGTCTTGCCCGAGCCGATCGTCCCCATTGCACGTTCGATGCGGACAACATCAGTCCCTGTCTCATCAGTTGCTCCTTTTGGATAATCGATAACAAGTGTTGCATTGACGAGATCTGCCGAGTTTTTGTTTGCGACTTCGATCTGGATCGGGAGCTCTTCTCCACCAGCGACAAACGAGTTGCCGAGTATGACGAGATCAACGTTCTTGCTCGAGAGGGTGATCGCCCCGCGATAATATGAAAAGAGTGCTGCCCCAAGTCCGAGCATAAAGAAAAACACCGCAAACAAAAAGAATCGCTTGTACCCCTTTGCACTCTGATGATGCACACTCTTGTCCTCGGGCAAGTCAGTGGCACCCCATGTGTCGACGGATTTTTGGCGAATCGGATGCAATATACCGTACTTGCGTTTGGGCAAGTTGTCGGGATCTCTGGTGTATAACTTTTTTTGGAGTTCTGCGATGTGATCGAGGCCTTCGTTCATGCACGCAGTATACCAAATTAGAGATGGGTATGCTGTATCGTTTCGTTGACTTGCATAATAAATCGCTTCATCGTCGCCTCATCGAGTACTGCAAGCGCAGTAGCAAATGGCAATGTGAAGAGATTGACTTCATGTTCCTCCACAGCAATGTATCCCAAATGGACGAAGGTACGCCAGATCGCGAGTGTGTCATACGTCTTTGCGTCGACAGTAGCGACTGCGATATACCGCGCGCATTCTTCTATATGTGCGTAGAGTTCTGTATGTATACCTTCGTCAATGAGAAATCGCTCAAGGGTAGCGAGTGTACGCACATACGAGCGCGCGAGCGGATCCCCTATTTTGCCGAGGAGCGGGTTGAAGTCTTCACTTGCTGATACGAGTCTCCACACATCTCGGCCACGGACGAGGTCGACGTTGATGAATCCATAGTCGGTGAGTTGCCCCGCGAGCTTTGCACCAGGTTTGCGAATACCGGTCGCAATGGCAACAATGAGCCCGAGCTCCTCTGTGAACAGCCAGAACATCTTGTTGGCTTCACGCATCGG
>CAYUQD010000008.1:0-31142 GCA_964446965.1 uncultured Candidatus Saccharibacteria bacterium | reverse complement strand
GTAGTTCCATCAGTTGTTATGTTGCCTCCCCAACTCGACGTACTCGCAAAATTACTTCCTGTTTTTAGATCAAAAATTCCTCCACTATCAACTGTAATGCCACTACTAAACGTTTTGAGACCGGTCGCACTTGAAGTGGTGAGAGTAGCACCATTTGCGACCGTTACAAGTCCTGAATAAATAATCGCTACTGCACCCATTGTTGTTGTTCCACTCGTAACATTCAATAGTCCAAAAGTTGTCGCTCTGTTAAGTGCCGCTGTTCCTGAAGTGTTGAGTGTTGTACCACTATTAATAGTCACTGTCCCCCCAGTACTCATTGTTCCAGTGAGATTAATCGTTGCCGCAGCACTGTTGGTAAATCTGGATTGTGCAGCCGTACCAGAAAATGTAATACCTGATGTCGTAGTGAATGTCCCTCCTGCAGAAAGAGTGAGGGTACTAAATCGTCCTGCGGTCGAACTTCCTGGAATGGATAATCCTGCTGTAGAAAATACTCCCGACGTCCCTCCACCCACCGTAATAGTATTGGTTCCAGCTGCACCAGGAGAGCTAATCGTCGTCGTACCTGTTGTGGTAAATGTTACACCATTATTGATCGTCAATGACGTGGCAGCAGTTGAAGCAGCAAATGCAAGAGAGGTGATGGTCACTGTCGTATCTGCAGTAAGTGCGACACCAGAGTTAATAGTCAGCGCATCGTTGACTCCCGGGCGAAGTCCAGTACCGGCACCAGCAGATGCTGCACCGGTACAGTTGAGGAAGTTGGCTGTTGCACTCCAGGTACCAGAACTTGTGGCATTACATGCCGCATCAGATGCAATCTGCCAGTTGCGCGTCTCTTCAAAGAGTGTCGTATCTCCGACAAGTGCTACCTTTCCCAAGATATAAAATTCCGGACTCACGTCTGGTGCATTGAAATAGTACCCGAGCGTTGCTTGCTCGCCAGCACGCAGCGCGATGTTCCACGAAATAATTTTGGTATCTCCTTCTTCTGCAATACTGTCGTACGGAATGCTCTGCTCTGGTGGCAATATATCAAAGCTTGCAGGCACCCGCTCGGTGACAACACCCTGCCAATCAACAGGAGACGTGATGCGTAGTGTCATCGGATACAGGGCAACCGGATAGATACGCGAAGGTCCTGTACGATCAACCACAACTACTGGCTGTGCTGCCACGCTAAATGAGTCAGTAATCGCCTTTACCCCATTTGTAGTATGTGCAACGAGGCGCATTGTATAAGTCCCCGCCTCATCGGGAAGCGCGACACGTGTGTAATAGTCCGGAACGGCAATAACGTTGTCAGGTCCACACTGTGCATCTCTGACGAGTGTACCATCATCAGTCGATCGTTCTATTTGTTGTCCATTAGGCGTCGTGATAGTGAGGTCGAGATCGCTGTCACAGATCGTGTGTCCTGCGTCGTTGAGGACACCCATCTGAATATATGCAGTATCTCCGCGCTGATATACACTCTTGTTGGTATTGATAACGAGCACTCCCCAGGTGAAGTTTTGTTGAGAGACAATGATTGCTTGTGGTGTCGTAAAGGTGACGACGAGTCTATACAGTCCGGGACGAAACTCTCGCTCTGGTTTGTCTATCTGTATATGTCGCTTTTCTACTCCATCAATAATGTCAGTGATGACAACTGCGCCAATATCTGTCTCTGCTCCATTTCGATCCAAGACAGTTGCTTGGATGGTTGGTGCGTCAGCAAGGGCAACTGCTGGTGAGAAAAGATTTTTGAAAAATGAGACGACTGGTGACGGAGTCTCTGGCTCTATTGGTGCAGGTGTGACATCGACAGTAGGAATGACGTCTTGTGTATCATCAATCACCTCCTTGATTGCATCAATCGTATCTTGGGTCTGTTGCACCATTTCGGGATCTTGAACCTTGTCCCCGAGCACACCTTGGGTGTCTTTGACAACTTCCGCCTTACCTTCATCGACAAGTGTCTTGATATCTTGGATATTTAGATTTGGTTCAGTGAGCGTAAAGGTGACATCTTCTGTAGAATTGTAATCTTCTTTTCCTTCAACAAACTCATTTGTATCTCTCAACAACACTGTCGGTGGAGCAACGAGCTCGGCCATATCGCTATACTCTACAGACAACATCATCGCATCGAGATATACAACAGGCGCAGAGTCAAATGAAGGTATCGTTTTGAGCGCAACCTGTAAGTTGTCGAGATTTTCCCACCCCTCAAGCGGTATATCAAATGATACTCGCTGCCATGCACTCCGACTGATCATACCGAGCGAGTGCCACTGTGTACCATCAAGTGTGTACGAGGCTTCCATGAACGCATCTGCTGGAGGTGTTTCTTCTCCGACATCAGTATCGCCACCTCCTGATTGAGTTTCTTCGGGAATAATCTCTGTAATGTCTTGGTCCGTAGTTTCGCTAGACAATACTTCTTGGTCAGCACTCTCATCAACGACGTCTATGCTCGACACCTCTTCCTCTACACTTGGTGTATCAGATACTTGTACCTCCGCCTCTGTCGGAGCATCCGGAGTTGGGTCAGATTCTTGGGCCAACACACGCTGTACGAACAAGTGATCGAGTAGAGATTGGAGTACTGATGGTTCTTCAGCTTGTTCGACTGGTATCGGCTCCATATCTGGCGGGGTATCTTCTGTAGTGGTCGTATCTGGTTCAGCGAGTAGTTCATCAGCCGGAATAACTATCGCTCCATCATCAGATGATGTTTCAAAGGGTTGTGATGATGTATGGACAACAGACTCATCGTCTACTGACCATGAGAGGGTGAGTTTGTATTTTGTTGGAGTACTGTTCTCTGGAATCGCACCCTTGAATCCTCCGCAGTAGATCGAAGATACCGAGCCTGGCATTCTCGCTGAATTTTCGAGAGAAAATTGTTCTGGACTTGATTCTTCGGGGAGCGACGGTTCACCTTGTGCACCCTCTGCATGTTCCCAGTCTCCCAGACATGATGACGGATAAAATGTTGCAACCGATGCGTGACCTGTAGAAAATGACGAAAGAATAAGTGCCCCGATCAACACTGATACGATAATGAAAAATTTGTGTTGGTGTCGATACCACCAGTCTTTGATCTGCCCCATGTCGATCTGGACTGCAGGCAACTTCTTTTTGAGATCGAGGACAGTACTCGTCGTCGTGCGCGCAATGTCACCCACCATGACTGGTTTTTTTGGTTCGCTTTTTTTGCGAGGTTTTTTGGGAAGAGGATTCGACACCGAACGTTTCATGCTACTTAGTAGTGTACCACGGTGCATGCTATACTTTTGCTATGGAAAACAACAATACATACAACCTCATGCACCAACTCACCCAAGAATCCAAGAGTTTGTGGCGTATCACCAACAATTACCAAAACGAGTCGGTATCAGATGAAGAAAAGGTATTCTGGACCAAGCTCGCTGCAGAAAAGGAAGCACATGTGCGAGAACTCAAAGAATTGATCAAGAAAGCGTTACAATAAAACTATGAGAAAAACCCCTCGAAATGAGGGGTTTGACTTTTGTGTCTCATAAAGCTATTGTCTGCAAAAACGCACATATGAAAAAACAATTTCAATACGTATTCATCAAAGGATCTTGTCCTGATTGCAATGGAGATTTAGTTGAAGATTTTTCAACAACTGATGGTATTAGTCTATGGCGAAGCGGATGTCACTGCCCCACCTGTCACAAGAAACTCAATATTGTGGTAACTGAAGATTCCATATGGCAGAGAGTCTTCGAAGAGGGTGCAATGCATATATTGTTTTCAGAAGAAAAAAGTTTTATCCGGGCAGTAACTGATGATGAGCTAATCAAGAAACACGACGTAGAGGCACACTGGTTATTCATCGGAAGGAAGGTCTATATTGAACCAGCTCGCTTGTACGATGATGAGACAAAGGACTTCGTCAAGGAAAATCAGAGTACTGATAAAACGCTCGTCTATCTGCCCAACAGTCATCTTCAACGACTCTACTTCTATGTTCCTTCAGATGCAATTCGTTAAAAAAATCGCTTAGTATTCCTAAGCGATTTTTATATATCCAGATTCGCCATCTTGGCATTGGACTGGATGAAGGATTTGCGCGGAGCGACTTCGCTACCCATGAGGATATCGAAGATCTGGTTTGCTTCTTCGGCGTCGTCGATCGAGACTTGCTTGAGGACGCGACGTGCTGGGTCCATAGTGGTTTCCCAGAGCTCATCTGCATTCATTTCTCCGAGACCCTTGTACCGCTGGATGGTTACCTTTGCTGCTCGCTTTGCCTTGATCTCATCTCCATCATCTTCGGACTCTTCAGTTTCTTCGGGAGCGCCGTCTTCAGCTATCTCTATAGCTGGTGCTGTGCCGACGAGCGCAGCTTTCTCATCGTCAGTATATGCGTACATGACCTCCTTACCTTTCTTGATCTTGTAGAGTGGCGGCTGTGCGATGTAGATGTATCCTGCATCGATGATCGGACGATAATATCGATAAAAGAGTGTGAGGATCAAGGTCGTGATGTGTGCACCATCGACGTCCGCATCGGTTGCAATGATGATCTTGTGGTAGCGGATCTTCTCGAGGTCGAATGTATCTCCGATAGATGTACCCATTGCAATAACGAGGTTCTTGATCTGTTCACTACCGAGCATACGGTCGAGGCGTGCACGTTCGACGTTGAGGATCTTGCCGCGAAGCGGGAGGATCGCTTGGGTGCGACGGTCACGACCCATCTTTGCAGTACCGCCCGCAGAGTCTCCCTCAACAATAAAGAGTTCCCCTTCCCATGCATCCTTTGCCTGACAGTCGGCGAGTTTGCCCGGCAGTGTCATACCTTCGAGTGCACCCTTACGCAATATTGAGTCCTTTGCAGCTTTTGCTGCCTTGCGTGCGCGTAGTGCGAGCAATCCCTTGCCGATCATCGCCTTGGCTTCATCAGGATGCTCTTCGAGGAATGTACTAAATGCTTCGCCAAATACAGTCGTCGTTGCACCTTGAGCCTCGGTACTACCGAGCTTTGCTTTGGTCTGACCTTCAAACTGGATCTCTGCGAGCTTCACTGACACCACCACAGTGAGTCCCTCGAGCACATCATCTCCGGTGAGTGCACCATCTGCTTCTTTGATCAGATTATTTTTCTTGCCGTATGTGTTGATGACGCGAGTGAGCGCCATTTTGAAACCTGCAATGTGTGTACCACCTTCGGAGTTATAGATGTTGTTCGCGAATGGCACGATGCGTGACGCCATATCGTCGACGTACTGGAGCGCGATCTCGACACCTACGTTGTCTTGGTCTTTTTCTGTATAAAAAATAGTATCGTGAATCGGCTTCTGGAGACGGTTGTAGTGAGCGACGAGTGACTTGAGTCCTCCTTCGAAATAATATGTCGTCGTCGGTGCTTCGAGTCCGAGCTCCTTGAACCAGAATACCTTGGTCGCATCTACCTTATCAGACACATCACGCGCATCAATGATGGTGACGCGAAGTTTCTTGACCAAGTATGCTTGCTGACGGAGTCGATCCACAATAGTCTTGAGGTCAAAGACGACCGTATCTTTGAAAATGGTCGGGTCAGGCTGGAAGGTAATGATCGTCCCGTTATTCTTTGTGGTGCCGATCTTTTTGACGGCAGACTTCTTTACGCCAATGGCGTATTCTTGCATCCAGATTACACCTTCCTTGTGAACTTCGGCACGAGTATAGGTCGAGAGCGCGTTGACAACTGATGCACCAACTCCATGGAGACCTCCAGACACTTTGTAGCCAGAGTCATCGCCACCAAACTTACCTCCGGCGTGAAGTGTTGTCATGACAGTCTCAAGGGCCGAGACCTTGGTCTTGGGATGTACGTCTACTGGAATACCTCGACCGTTGTCGACGACGCGGATACTATTGCCTGGCAATATCACCACTTCGATAGAGTCAGCGTATCCACCCATCGCTTCGTCACGAGAGTTGTCAAAGATCTCCCATACGAGATGGTGCAGACCGTCGACCCCAGTAGTACCAATGTACATACCTGGTCGCTTGCGGACTGGCTCGAGACCCTCGAGAACACTGATCTGTTCTGCGCCATAGTTTGAGGCTTTTTTAGTATCTTTTGCCATAGTGTAGTGCCCTTATTTTAGCATAGTTATCTATGGCTTCCTAGTACAAAAAGTGGTCAAATATCCTTATATTACAAGGCTATAATAGGATTACTGTGCATCCAGCAAGGCTTTGAGTTTGCCGAGCTCTGCCTTGGTGAGACATTCACTTGACCCATCAGTATCTGTAAGGCAGATTTCTCCTGTAAATATGCGAGTGATGCGATTGCCAGCATTAGCAAGCCATGCAGATAGTCCAGCTGCAAAAGATGAATTCTGATCCACGGTCTCTATTGCGCGCACCTTGATATCAAGCTCTTGGATTGCTTTGGTGAGGATGGGTGTCATGCCTGCATAATTGACTTGCAAATACCCTTTGGAGTCAGTAGAGACGAGAGTTGGATAGTGCTTTTTCAAATCTTGCGCCAAGAATCCGATCTGCGGGTTACTTGTTGGATTATTTTTCCAATTGAAATTAACCGTACGAATAGTCGCGAGTTGATCAAGGGCACTACTGAGATCGGTAATGTTGGTCTTGAGTCGTTCATCAGATGTACAACTCATGGCACCACTGACAACAACGATTGCACAATTAATCGTCCCGTTTGATATTTCAAATGCTTCGATACCTATACCAATACCAACAGGATCCCCGAGATATCCTATCTTTGTTGATGTATTAATCATAAATGCGCGGTTTGCATATATATACGACGGGTCTCCATTGAACTTAACATCCGCAGTTGTATAACTTGCAATTACGGTATCTCCGACACTCTCTGAAAGTCCCATTTCACCATTTGTTTGGAGTCCTGTCCCCAATGCAACACCTGCACCACCACCAAATACATTTATAGCGTTGGTTGCAGTTGAGGTGATCGAGAGAGCCGCGCCTGAACTTGTTATGGTTTGAGCTCCCGTAAGCGCAAGATTGGTTGTATCCCAAGTGAGATTTGAGCTTCCATCAAATGACCCACTGTTGTTAAATTGAATATCACCGCTAGCTCCTCCTGGAGTTCCGCTACCACCTGAAGGCACAGCCCATGACAGAGTACCGTTACCTGCAGCATCAGTCAGTACTGCGCCCGCACTCCCGAGCGCTGACGGCATGGTGTAGTTGACCCCACGCATGTTGAACTGCGTGTATTCTGGTGCAACCAAGAACTGGTGCGTTGCGGTATTGGTTGCTCCAGTACCGAGCGCTATTGAGTTTGAAAATCCCCCTGTTAATGTTGTATTCCCGATCAAAATAGATGCTCCACTTACTGTGTTGTTCACCGTATCTGCAGAACCTGCGTTGTACCCGATGAATATACTATTGGCAGCATTTTGTGAAATGAATCCTGCCCCAGTCCCAAGGAATACCGAGAGTTGTGCATTGGTTGCACCATTGCCCGCAAAACGGCCGATATACGTAGTCGCAACATTTGATCCGAGCGACTGACCCGCACCAGTCCCAAACCATGTTTCTGAATTTGCCGAAGATGTAGCCGCATCGAGTACTGACCCTCCGCTGACCGTTGCCCATGATGTCGTAGTACCGTTGGTACTGAGGTACTTTCCATTGTTACCTGTTTGAGCAGGAAGAATAATGACACTACAGTTGCTATCTCCTGGTGCACATGCAGGATCAAGTGTCTCCCCAACACCATACGGAGTACCTGGAGGGATGGCATATACAACAACAGCCGAAAATACTAGTCCAAAAAAGATACCAATGATAGTACGCGAGTGCACTGCGATAGATTTCATTGTATCAAGTATAACAATCAGGCACTATTGTACAAGCTATTCTTGTGTATTGCGCATATATATAGCCTGTGCACGCGCACAATAACTGCAGTGATCTTCATTATTGTAGTGCTTTGAGAGACATGGTTGCTTGGTCCATTCTCCTGACTGCATGAGTGCATCGTACGTTCGGATATCATCGCGCAGCCGCTCTATCTCGGTCGACGTTATGGTACGCGACTGTACTGCATGCTTGTCCCCCGACACAGCTTCGAGAAATACGAGCCTCGATTCTACGACTGCGAGGTTGCCGTGCGAATGACCGTCAATGAGATATGAATACATGGCGAGCTGTCGCAACAGACCTGACATCCGACCTGCTGCATCGGCACTATCGATATCTGCATTACTCTTGGGTGAGCCAGTCTTCCAGTCAGTGACACGAACTTCCCCAGTAATGACTTCCTCAACAAGGTCGATCTTGCCCGTAATGGTGAGATGTGCAAAGTCTGGGTCGTGATACGAGACGTTCTTTTCGGTGTCATACGGCATCACAATAGTCGGCGCGTACTGCGCCATCCATCGATCCACGATCTTTTGGACATGGTGTGTCAGACGTGTTGCGAGAGCTGTATCGTAGCGTGCCTCGAGCAATGCGTATCGTTCTATTTCTGCGGTGACCGCGTGTGTACTACGATCGGTAGTCTGTTTGTGGAGAATGTATTCGATTGTCTTGTGCACAACGTTGCCCACATGGAGAGAGTCAGTCAGTGCTTCGGGAAGTTGGAGGAAGTTGCGGAAATACCATTTCCACGGACATTCAAAGAAGTTGTTGAGCATCGTGACTGAGATTTTCTTTTGGGGATATAGTTCTCGCACACTGTCAATGAGCGCTTGGGGTTGTACCTGCACATTCTCTGGAGTATGTGTCACAAAGGATCGCACCTCGTCTGGCTGTACGAACACTCGCTGTTCGAGCAAGCCTTGAGGTAATGCAGCGATGATACTTGCGAGAGTTTGACTTGCACCACTATGACTCTCGAGAGCATATGAGATCGTGCACGATGTCTTTGCACGAGTGATTGCAACATAGAGTTGGCGCTTTGCCACATCTTCGATAGCTTCTTGTGCTCGCGTATCGATAGTCTGCGGTAATACAAATCCGCCTCGCTTGGTCGACATGAGGGAGCGTTCATCCATATGTGCAATCCACACACTGTCGAACTCAAGACCTTTGGACCCGTGGAGTGTGAGAACCTGCACACCATCACGCTTGCCAAATACTGCTAGTGGAATATCTTCACCGTACGCGATGAGTTGATCAATGGACGCAATGTATTCATTGAGTGTCTGTTTTGTAGTGCGTTCGTTGCGCGCAAGTGCGAGATGAAGCAATGTACGAATGATCTCTACGCGACGACGGAGCATCTCGTCATCTGTAGCAGTATTGAGTAGGACTATTTCTCCGACGAGCTGGATGAGCTCATAGACATCTCTCGAGCTTTGTATCCACGTGTGAAGTTGTGTTCCCCATGCATTGATCGAAGGTATATCAGAACCTATGAGTGCACTGACAGAGAGTGTTCGGGTATCTGCATTGTATAAATACTCGTGAGCAACAAGTGCCGGTATAGCAATGACGGGATCAGTAATACTCTGTGCAATGGCAACAGCATTGTGTGGGTCTGCAATGATACGTAGTATCGTCAGAAGTGTGTGAGTGTCAGCGACCCCAAAGAGTGTCTGTGCTCCCACAGACGCAACAGGTATCTGCATATCACGCAGTACAGTAACTGCAGTTGTGACATGTTTGTTTTTTGGGACGAGGAGCGCATAGTTGGTCGGGTCGAGCCCATCTGCGATGCGAGCCTTGATATCCTGCGCACACACAATGATCTCATCGCGCGGATAGTCACACGTCACCAGAGTGATTGGGTGTGATGCACTATCACTGCCGACGAGCTTGCCTTGTGCAAGGGAGCTCTGGAGGAGTTGCTCGGCAGTATCGAGAATAGTCTGCGTCGATCGATAGTTGTGAGTAAGTGTGATACGTGTCGCCGTACCAAAGGTGTGCTTGAATCCTTCAAAATACGCGAGCGACGCTCCCCCGAAGCCATAGATCAGCTGTCTATCATCCCCCACCACAAAGAGGTTGGGTTGTTCGACATCTTTCCATATTGCTTCGAGGAATGCATTTTGTACCCCACTCGAGTCCTGATGTTCATCGATGAGTACATAGAGAAATCGCTCACGTATTGTATCTCGTACATCATCACTCTCAGTTGCGATGCGCACCATATATGTCAGTACGTCATTGTAGTCCATCATAGTGCGACTAACTTTTGTAGATTCGTACAGCGCATAGAACTCCGCAGCTTCTCGTGTACGGAGCAAGCTATCAATACGCTTTTGTGCATCTTTCTTTAGTTCACCCTTGCTTGCACCGCGGGATGAGATACTATCTGGATCATTCTCGATGCGGGTAATGTCGACCTCAACCGCAATCGCAAAATCTGCAGCGGATACTCCGTCACGCTTGAGTGTACCAATGAGCGACTTGAGATCCGCATAAAACATCCCTGGATTACTCCTCGGGCGCAAATACTCCCACTCTTTCATAAAGAGTATCTCATTGAACAGTGCAATACTCTGTGCATCATCGAGGAGTGTTGGTGTCGTATCAAATCCAAGGGTCTCATAATATGTCTCAATGAGCTCGAGACCAAATGCATGAAATGTCGCAACCTTGACCCGAGTTGCTGTCGGACCAATGAGGCGCACGAGGCGCTCGCGCATTGCCTTGACTCCGGCATTGGTGAACGTCAGACACAGTATCCCGTCGGCAGGAGTATCAGTGGAGTCAAGGATGTGTGCAATACGCAGTGCGAGAACCTGTGTCTTGCCAGTACCAGGGCCCGCAATCACCATGACGGGACCGTCTATGGTATCTACCGCCCGCTTTTGCTCAGGGTTGAGGTCACGATAAGCTCTGTGGAATGCGTCCATACTCGCAGTCTACCATGCTATAGTTAGGCAATGCCCCGATCACTATTTCCCATCATTGTTTCCATTATTCTGATTGCTGTTTCATTTTTCACCGCAAAGATGTACAGTGTCGGATTTAGACTCAGCACTGTCTCGACACGACTTATCTTTTTATTCTTCTTGATCATTCCACTCCTCTTTGTGGGAAGTATATTCTTTGCACGAGGTACTGGATCGGTACTCGCACCGGTACTCTATCGCGAGATACAGATCCTCGCAGGGTTTGGATTCTACTTCTTTGTCGGAGCGATACTACTGGCAGTACTGTTGCTCGTTGGCAAATTGTCCGGTGCGCACATTAGTGTATTCATCAGTGGCGCAGTACTCACTCTCTCACTCATCGCAGGAGTAGTAGGACTTGTACAGTCGAGATTTATATCGGTCGTTGACTACACGGTGACACTCGCAGATGCACCAGCCTCATGGCAAGGCAAGACCGCTGTGCTCGTCTCTGATACACACTTTGGTTTTATAAATCATGCGCGATTTTCAGACAAAGTCGTCGATCGCATTCTCACCATCAACCCTGACTTTGTCCTCCATGCGGGAGATTTCTATGACGGCCCTCGTATCAACACCACTCCAATCACACAGAGTTGGACACGCCTTACCAACACCATCCCTGTCTATATGGCACCAGGCAACCACGAAGAGTATGGTGACTACACAGGATTCATCACGTCATTGCGCGATGCCAATGTAACCGTCCTCGACAACAAACGCATCGATGTCGATGGTGTCACCATCGCTGGTATCACGTACTACAGTGGCAAGGATTCCCCCAACGCAACCAACGCGATCGAGTCTCTCAGACTCAACCTCCCAACCATCCTCATCAACCATCCTCCAACATCCCTCATGACTGCCGCTACAAATAATGTCGATCTCATGGTATCGGGCCACACCCACAACGGACAGTTCTGGCCGATGAACTATATTGTCAAATCTATCTACGGTGCATATACGCACGGACTCGCACGATACGAAGATATGCAAGTCCTCACCACGTCAGGCGTAGGTACCTTTGGTCCCCCATTTCGACTCTTCAATCCCCCAGAGCTTGTACGGATTACATTCAAGACTGAGTAAAAAATGGACAAATAAAAAAAGCAGAAGTATATATACTTCTGCTTTACTCTTTTTGATCAGTTTTCGTTTTGAACATAGACAACCCTCGTGTCTTCATCAATTTCGATCACCTGTGTATTGCAACTGTTTTGGTCGGCATTTGCTTTGAGATTTTTGTACTCTTCGGCTATACGCCTTGCCTTTACAGCTTCGATGTTCCAGGAATCCTTTTCAGTACACAGTGCACCAGTGGCAGTATTGATTGCATTTTGTGTCTCTTTGAAATTTGCTAAAGCAATACTGTCTTTAAGGTTCTTTGCTTTCAGTCTTTCAACCTTTTCATGAATAAGGTTAGTACTGTCCTGAATTTTTGCAACGGTATCATTTGCGCTTTTTTTATTGAATGAAGGCAATGAATAAAACCAGCCTCCAATAATTAACGCAGCAACAATCACAAATACAGTGCGGAGTTTCTTATCTTTTACTTTCCATAACAAGAAGGTAAGTACTGCGATAACTCCTATCAGTAACCCGTATGTTGAGAAAAACTCAGCATAGTTTGGCTTGTATTTGATCTGTAATACAACAAGTGATAGCACTAGTATCACAATAACCGCAACGGTAACCAAAAAAAGTTTACGTTTGTGTTTTCGATTTTTGTTTTTGCTTCTTTGAGCTGCGCTCAACTGATCGGCAATGTTGGTATCATTTACTGTGTCCATAATTATAGATTTTTTAAGTTTTTTTGATTATAGCAGGTTATATTATATTGTCAATAGTCCTTATTTTGAGCCTTTTAGAGGTACTTGACAAAATATATAGATATGCTATACTTTACTCAGAACTCATAAACACGCATTCTTTTAAAAAATCTAAAAACATAAAAAATGAGAAAGTTATTATGTATGGCTATAGCCACAGTATTATTCTTTACTACAGCAACTGCACAAGTAAAAGATACCTGCTGCAAATGCCCTATTCCTCCTGTAAAAAATACAGCAGGTACAAATAAAACAAAGATTCATGTAGGCGGTGCAACCAAAGCTACAGTAAATGATATTAACCTTACAATCGTAAATAATATCCCTGCTGACAGCACACAAAGCACACCCGAACCGGTTACTGCAACTAAAAACAACATTATTGTTGTACCGGGTTCAAAAAACTCTGGTAGTGAAAGTAATACTGGTTTGATCCTTGCAATTGTTGCAATAGTTGCGATATGTATCGGTGCCTTCTTTATGTACGGCGGATCTGGTTCTACTACCAGGAGACGTACAAGAGGAACAGTAGAGCAACCATGGAACAACCAGACTGCTCAAATACTTACCACTAACGGCGGATGGGGATCATTCAGTGCACCAGACGGTACAAGGGTTGTACTAAATGTTAATACTCCTACAGAACCTACAACAGTGAATGCTATCAATGCATTATATAATGGAAGTGGATTACGTCCTCTTCCTTCATATCCTGCAACGAACCCGTAGTATTGTTTAAATTATTTCAAAGCACTTCCACAAAATGGAAGGGCTTTTTTATTTACTTAGTTTATCGATAGCTTCTTTCTGCTCTAAATACATCTGTTGTTCTTCTCGAGTAAGCGCTGCGGCAATTACTGGATTAGCTTTCAGTTTATCTGCAATATTTTGCATACGAACTTTAGATACTGTGCCTTCAGCGACAAATTTATCGAATTCTCTAGCACTTACAGGACCAAGTGGTTTCGCAAGTTTTTCTGGAGTAATAAATTCATTCTTTACCTTCTTGGTATCTACGGTAGATTCTTTCAATATATGTGCGAGACGTTCTTTGTTGTATTCATTCTGCTTCTCTTTGGTCTGCGGAACACTCAATATAGTGTCAGGAAGTGCAACATAGGTGAATGTAACTTTTGGGTACCATTTCTTGAGGTATGCAAGCTGTTTGAGGTTCTCAGCTCGTTTGGATTTGTCGTGCTCAAAGAGGAATGTGTGAGGGTGTTTGTATTTCTTGGCATCGGCTTTGAGTCGGGATTCCATCAACTTTCTATCGAGAGCTGCGAATCCATACGCATAGGTATGATCGGCATCTTTTGGAACAGGTTCTTCTGCACCCTCAAATCCATTTTCTTTGGAATATTGCATCGCTTCAGCCAGATCTGCGCGGAAGGAACCATCTGGAATAGGTTCACCACCTGCAGATGTATTTGCTGCACTCTGTTCAGGTTCAGGAGTTTCAACTGTTCGAGGACGATTGGCTTCAACCTCGCGGTTTTTCTTGTACTCTCCTTTCTCAAGTGGACGACGTCCAGTCACTGGAATAAATGGCGGAGCATCATAGGTGTTTGGAGCTGGTACATGGAATGTAACGGTTGGTACCGTAGTATCAGTACTGACAACATCGTCCACAAAGTCTTTGCCCTGCCCAATGTGTGTGCTCAAGATGCGGACATTTTCGCCACCGTCCGCTGCTACTCCTGTAGACTGTGCAACCTCGGCAAATTTGCCGGTAAATACTGCATGACCATTTTGGTTCTCAAACATCATCTTGCCGAGTGGACTATTGGGATCAATGACCGCATTACCATTACTATCGATAGCTACTTCAAATACTTTGTGTTGCGTATCTTTGGATAATGAGAAGAGCATCTTGAGTCCACCCTTTGTTGCATCCACATTTTGTGCACCATGGAGTGACCCGTCTCCTGTCATACGTGAGACATTGAATACATAGTTTCCTTTTGTATCGAGACCAGTATTGTTTTCTCCTCCCCAATCAGTCTTGAGTTCATTTTTATCAAATGGGTGCGGTGTGTCATTGTCATACCAAAGTTCACGATGTATTTGCTTCATTCCCTCTCCATGATCTCGCACATAGTCGGCACTGGTTGCATGTATGGTTTCAGTCGTCTTTTCGCCACAGAGACCAAAGGTACTCGTGATACCGCTCTTGGTCAATGCTTCTTGGGTTTCTGCTGAGAGGTTGCCTTGATCGTCAAATCGTACGGGGATATTTTCTGAAATAACCTCTCCATTTCTCACGAGGTTATATGTCGTATCAGGATTTTGTTCGAATGTCACTCCATCAGGAAGTTGTACTTCTGTTGGGTTACCTGCAAACATTTCTGCGTGCATCGCGCCATTGGACATCATTGCGTGATCTCCGCTGATGTATCGTCTGAGTGCTTCGAGTGCAGTGCCGTTCGTGGTGAGACTATCTTTGTTGTTGAAATGTTTAATACTTCCTTCAATAATGCCGTCTTGGGAATCATCAAAGAATGCCCTTCCTTCTTGGAAGACCGTACCGAGCGTTGCTCCAACAAGTGCTGTTTTGGCAGCAGCTTTCCATGCACGACTTGTACGAAGCTTTCTGAATACTTCATCTTTTGCCTCAATACCACTTTCTCCTTCCAGGAGCTGTGCCTTCTGTGTATCAACGAGGTGTTCGAGTTGCCCCTCGAAATCTTCGACGTCTTCATTATTTCTCAATGCAACCTTGAGCTCTGCACGCTTGAGGTCCATAGCAGTGCGATCCTTTTCAATTCGATTAAACTTGTCGTACGTGATGAGATCGATCTTTTGTTGATCGTTGAGCTTGATGCGTGCTTCGACATCGGCGAGACGACCCATGATGTCTGATAGTTCTTCGGGAGAAAACTCACCTTCCTTTACTCTTGCGAGGTCATTAGTAAGGTTCTCGATGATCATCGTTGCTTTCTTGGTTTCATAACTATTGAGTTCCATCTCTTCGCGACGTTTGATGTTTTCACCTTTGAAGCCCATTCCTTTTGCAGATTCACGTTGGTGTTGCGCTCGTTCACGAGTAACTCGTGCTCGTTCTTTGGCGGCACTTACCGCACCAGAGACCACAGCCCCTCCAACAACCGTCCCCATACCAAGCCCCCGTGCACCCTTTTGTAATAAATTGCGTCCTACTTCATAGAGTCCTGCAGTAATACCAAGCGCCACAGGTTCATTTGCAATATATTTTCCTACTTTTGAGTTCTGGAGCTTTTCAACACCTTTATCAAATCCTGTTTGTGCTGCTTCAGTACTGAGACTCTCACGTGCATCACCGAGCGTGATTTCTACATCGAAGTCGAGCTCTGCTAGTTTGGTTCCATGCGCGACTGATTCACGAACTTCATTAGCGATGGTGAGCAAATTGTCTGCATACATACTTTTCTTGGATGCGTATTGTTTATCATATCGAGAAAGAATGCGTTTCTTTTCTTCATCAAAGGACTGTGCGCTCATGGTGCTGCCCGCGTATTGCTTGATCAAGTCTTTGACTTGCTCATTGATTTCTTGACCTTCGAGTACCTGCTTGCTATCTCGTTCTTCTTCCTTGAGCATTTCATCTTCATATTCGCTGGTGAAGCGTTCGATAATAGCCTGCATTGCTTCTTTGCTTGCTACATCAGTTGCAACATCTGGATCAGAATCTTTTTCTCCTGCATAGAGATTACCACTTTCCAAAATTTCCTTTCGTGCCCTACTAATCTCTCGCTGACGATACCATTCCTGCGCAAGATTGTGCTTCCAGATACGCTTCCCAATACGCGCGATCCAACTACCTGATCGGTCTTCTTTGGACTCGGTCATACGTGCATCCCCGGCATCACGCGCCTCTGCCTTCACCAGCTCATCGGTATTGATGATTGCCGCCTTAAATAACTTCTTCTCAAAATCTGATGACATAGAAGTTACGAAATGTAATCTGTTCTAAATGACAATAATATACCTGCGGTCTTCTCATCAATATCAGGAATATGTTCTCTAATATATTTATTAATTTTTGCATCATCTCTACTATCAAGAACTGCCCCAAATTCAGCGAGATTCTCTGGTTTCATATTACTCATGACCATGGCATCAATGCGATCTCCAATCCGCTCCATAAGGTCGGCTTTGATTTGCGTCACTACTTCTGGATCTTTTGTATCAAAATTCTTTTCAGCGACGAGTCGATCTATAAATTCTTCTATATTTTGCATGGAATTACATTCTAAAATGGTAATAAAGTGAAGTCTCTAGCTTATGAGGAGCTCCTTATAGTATAGTAAATTTTACCTATAATAGTAAGTATCTGCAGAGGGTAGGAGATTCGAACTCCTGAACGGATTGCTCCGTTGCCACCTTTCCAAGGTGGTGCACTAGACCGCTATGCGAACCCTCTAGTATTGACGTCCCTATCCTACCATATCCCTAGACAGACATCCCACGCAATATCTCGATACGTTTTGCCGCTGGGGGGTGTGTCATAAAGAGATGTTTGAGACCACTCAGTGCCTTTGCCCCAAACGGGTTGGAGATATACATATGCGCCGTTGCATTGGATGCAGTTTTCATTGGAGTGCTGTAGTTTGAGATCTTCTCAAGTGCACTCGCAAGGCCTTCTGGATACCGAGTGAGTAGTGCGCCGGACGCATCTGCGAGGTACTCACGACGACGAGAGATCGCAAGCTGAATGAGCGTCGCAATGATCGGAGAGAGGATAATGAAGACGAGTCCCACTATGGCGAGGATATTACTCCCACGACTATCATCATCCCTACTTCCTCCCCCACCCCAGAGCAAACTGCGCGTGAACATATCTGCAACGATAGCGATAAATCCGACAAGCACAGCGACCATACTCATAAGCAATATATCCTTGTTGCCAATATGGGCGAGCTCGTGCGCGATGACCCCTTCGAGTTCACTGCGATCGAGGGTTTGCAAAAGTCCTTGGGTGACGGCAACAGATGCGTGCTGTGCATTACGCCCTGTTGCAAATGCGTTGGGAGCAGTATCAGGAATAATATATACCTTTGGTTTTGGGAGCCCTGCAGTGATCGAGAGATTCTCGACAATATTGTACAAGTCTCTGTATGTAGACACGTCAGCAGGTACGGCCTTGGCCATACGTAGCGCGATCTTGTCAGAGTTCCAGTACGACACGATATTCATCACCACCGCAAAGATGATGGCGATAGTGAGGATCCCTGGGTTCTGGTACTGCACTGCGAGGAAGTACCCAATCCCAATAACGATCGCAAGAAAGACTCCGACGAGGAGCCAGGTCTTGGTGATGTTTTCAGATTGATGAGTATATAGTGTCTTCATTATGTATGACTGTAGCACAATTTAGCCACGGACAAATGGGATCGGGAACTGGAGGAACTGCTGTCGATCTCGGATCCACCAGCCACAATACCCTGCAATGAGCATGAGGACGATGACCCAGATGAGGCGAACTGTCTTGTGTTGCTTCGAGACTTTTTGAACAATGATCGGAGCACCGTTTGGCGCACTGATCTCTATTGCCTTGAATGCATCATTGAGATCAGACGCACTCCATCCTCCACTAAGGAATAATTCTTTTTCAAGATCTGCACGAGATTTTCCTTCCGCAAGAGATTTTTTGATATAGGTAATGAGTTCCTGCGTAACCATAAATTAGAACTTCACTTCCACCGGCTGGCTCTCTACGCCATTATCATCGATATCAAAGAAGTCACTCTTTTTGAATCCGAACATGTTTGCGATCATATTGCCAGGGAACACTTGGAGGCGAGTGTTATAATCACGTACATTGCCGTTGTAGAAACGTCGAGCGGCTTGGATCTTGTTCTCAGTATCGGAGAGCTCTCGTTGGAGTTCGAGGAAGTTGGTATTTGCCTTGAGGTCTGGATAAGCTTCGGATACCGCAAAGAGACTCTTGAGCGCACCAGAGAGCATGTTCTCAGCCTCAGCATGAGCTGCGGGAGTGCCGGCATTCATCGCAGCAGTACGTGCAGCAGTTACCTTCTCCAATGTGCCCGACTCGTGAGTAGCATAACCTTTCACAGTATTCACAAGATTTGGGATGAGATCATACCGGCGCTTGAGCTGGACCTCGATATCTGCCCATGCCTCCTGTACACGGTTGCGTACCGTCACAAAGCCATTGTAACTAAAGATAAACCACAAGATAATAACGCCAAGAATAATCAATATAATAGTCATACCCTCAGTATACTCCTCCCTACCTGTTTGACAAGATATAAATGTGGCGTAGTATTATTGTAAATCAAAACCTATCCATATGGCACATGCAAATATCGATGAACCACGCTGGGCTCCGAACTATGAAGCATTCCTGGAACGGGCCCATCAACAAAGGCGATGGTTTACACCACTGATTCTTATAATTTTATTTTATCTTTTATGAAAAATTCCCGCTCTTGCGGGAATTTACTTTTTTAAAATTCTAAGTATGGTAGTGGAGTTCTAGGTTCTGCTTCTGCAAAGACGCCGATACGTCCGATGAACAGCGTACTGGTGAGAATAATGATCATCAGTACTCCATAGATCATATGCATGCGATGATGCTTTTCGCGTTCGCGTAGCGCAAGGGTCGCGAGTGCCATGATGAGACCAATGATGATGACTTCGATGGTGATACCGATGTATTTGTCCATGTTGAGCATTGCCTTGCTCCAGAATGAAACCTTGGGAGTATTTGTGTTGGTGACAGGTTGCTCGGTGAGCGATGTATCAGTATTTTGTACAGCAATGAATTCTGGACTCTCATTTGTTATGAGAAGTTCACCACTCCCTACAGACTCTCCTGCGACTGATGCAGTAGTAGGAGTAATGAGCGCAGTGGTATTGCCTCCAAGTGTCGTAGTGGGAGGTGTAGTAGTAGTTGTTGCTACCTTCTGCGTAGCAGGCATCCCAAAGAGCTCTACAACATACGTCGTCGTCATACCTTTGTAGCTACCTTGTGCGAGTGCAATACCTATCTCAGTAAACTTGGGGTTCATGACGTTGGCGCGATGTGTTGGCGAGTTGAGCCATGCAGTTGCAACCTCACCACTATCAGTGAAGTTGACGGCAAGATTCTCTCCAGCAAAGAGGAATGTGTACCCTGCCTCCTTGAACCAATACCATGGCGATATCCCCCTTGGGCTCGTATGTGCAAAGTAATTGTTGTCCACCATATCATGCGCCTTGAGTGTCGCTGCGTGCACAAGTGTGTCATTGACTGATAGTGGTGGGAGGTTTGCAGCAACACGATCCTTGTTGGTGAGCTCGATGATCGTCGCAGGATATACCTCTGCAGATATATTGAGATAGTTGGTCCGATGCAAAAACTGCGAGAACCCAAATAATCCAACGCCGATACCGAGGATCGCCCAAAGCGCAGACGCCTGTAGGAGACGTGGGACGAAATTGTTGTCTCGAGTGGGTATCACATGACTTACTACATGGTGTGCGATACGAGTATGTAACATAGTCCAATTATACATTCATTGTGATGAGGTGTCGATACAAACAACCCCCGAATTATTCGGGGGTTGTTTGTAACTTTTATTTGAGTTCTGGCATCGCGATGTTGAGCGCTGGGCACTTGATCATATTGATCATGCGCTTGGTAGTCTTGTAGACATATCCAGTCCCACCTTCGTTGATACCACCCGGTGTATCTTTCCAAGGGAGCAATACTTCTGCCTTGGTTTCGACTTGGAACTTTTTGACAGCGTCAAAGGTTGCCTTGTCATAGGTACCACTCGGAATGAGCTTGGTACCGAGGTATTGGTTGAGGAATGTCTGGAGTCGGATGACGTCCCCTGCACTATTCTTTTGGCCAAACTTGATGAATGAGTGGATGTACTCTTCACACATTGCGAGAGCTGCATCTACCTCTGCCTCTGTCGATGCGCCGAGAACTTCACCGAGAGTGCGTGTAGCATAACTACCACTAACCTTGCTACCAGTCTTGCTTACGCCAGGGGTCTGGTCAACCGGTGGTGTCTGAGGATTGCCGAGACATGTCATCGAAATACTGTCGATGTATCCACCGAGAGTATCAGGGTTACTTGTATCTTTGAATTCAACTTTTGTAGTTGTACTTGTCGCAACAAAGGTGAGTGTTCCTGTGTTCCATACGGTGTCAGCATTCCCTGTTCCATTTTGTGAAAGGGTTGCGGCGACAGTACCATTGATTTTAATTTCGATTGTATTGTCGACGACATTTGGGCGTGCACTGTAGTGATAGTCGAGTTTGTATTCCTTGCCGATGACTGTCGGAATGTTCTGGTATATAGCTACCGGTGCATCACCATCGAGTTCTGCGTGTTGGAGACTACCCCCAAATGAGGTACCTGCAACTGCGTGCTGTATCTCGAGACCTGCTGGAGCCGGGAGACTACCACTGACCCATTCGACGAGCCATTCGAGACCTGTTGTTCCAGATGGAACGATATCATAATCGCCATTTGCAACGATTGGTGCTTCGAAACCACCATTCTTGATAAGATTTACATTAGCCTCACACATGGTGGCTGTTTCTGGATTTGGAAGTACTGGGTTGAATGCAACACAGTATACGATTCCTCCTTCAGTGAGCGCACCAAGTGGTTCACGGTTGTCATATCGGTGAATAGCACCTTCAGGTGGTGTACCGCAGACCATTTCTGCAGAAACACTTGCATGGTGGTTGTCGATACCACTAAATCCAATGTATCCTCCTCGGCGTTCTTCACGCACAGTGATGTCGTCTGCTACAGGAATAGGCATCGTTACAGTACCATTGACACCAGTTGGGCCTACAAGGTTCCATCCTTCGCCTCCCATTTGTTTGTTGTCACCAGGACTTCCGACACTCTTGTGTGACCATTGGAAATTCCATCCAGCTTGCGCACGACATCCTGGATGTGTTGCAAGGAAATCAGTTGCCGTAGTTGCAGTGATTGCAGTGTTGGTTGCAGCGAGATCTGGAAGGTCTGATTCGAGGTCACAAACAATCTTGGTTGCAACGAGTGTTGCAGTAGGAACTTCTTCTACAACTGGTACTGGCGTGTTAAATGCGATGCAATGATATGTTGTACCAGATGTCACCGAACCGAGAGATTCCCGATTGTTAAAGAGGTGATTGCTTTCAGGTGCACCACAGATGAGCTCTGCAGAATACAGCTTATCGAAGTTTTGACCACTGAAGTCAATGAAGTGATGTTTGCCGATTTGTCGAATAACCACATTCGTTTCTGCCGGGATAGCGATAGTAGCTATGCCATCTACACCAGTTGGGCCAAATGTTGTCCACTCAGGGCCGCCTGATGGTGCATTGTCTCCCATATTTGCTTCTGTCTGTGACCATTGATAGTTCCAGCCAGAAACTTTTTTACAGTTTGGATGTTCGGTGACATAGACTGTTGCAGTAGTTTCATCCACCGCCTGGTTGGTTGCGCCCCAGTCTGGGAGGTCTGCTTCAGTATCACAAACAATAGTTGTCGCTGAAATAGTTGCTTCCCCTTCTACTGCCACACGCGCTTCTTCTACTGCTGGTTGTGCTTCAGCAACATCTTCTACAGGCGCAGTTGTCTCATCGGTAGTTGTAAGTACTTCTGGAGTAACCTCTGGAACAATCTCTGTTGTCTCTACCACAGCAGGGAGTTGTGGATCTTCGTCCACTGCATACGCAGTGATAGCTGGTGCAACAAGCTGTACGAGAAGTGCTGCAATCGTGAGCGTACTAGTAACCTTGGAAAGAAAGTTCTTTCGAGTAAAAAATCGTGTAGTCATAGATACAATAATAAAACCTAATAAATCTTCTTCTACTATAAATAAGACTTCGAGATGAAGGTAGTCTTACCAATAACTTTTGTCTATTTTTACCCTACGCTTCTAATAGGGTTGTGTCAAGCACTTCCGCGCTTGGACACAGTGGAAAACTTTGTCCACTCGCTATCTCAAAGACTTCTTTTGGGCACGTTCAAACAGAACAAGGAGTGGACTCGCGAGGAATATGGACGAATATGTCCCAAAGAACATACCAATCGCAAGCATCACAGAGAACAATCTCGTACTTGCAGGACCGACTATTGCGAGCGCAAGCACCATCACAAACACCATGAGAGAGGTGTTGATAGATCGAACGAATGTCTGCGAGAGACTGTCTCCAACGATAGACTCAAATATAGCGGTACCTCTCGTCTCT
The DNA here is from genome assembly GCA_964446965.1 of uncultured Candidatus Saccharibacteria bacterium. Classification (GTDB taxonomy): domain Bacteria; phylum Patescibacteriota; class Minisyncoccia; order Phycocordibacterales; family UBA9973; genus UBA4124. Next base: position 8,277 of record CAYUQD010000008.1, on the reverse strand, counting down.
TTTTGCACGGCCAAGTTCTCTCGAATACGATCAAAGACGACGATAGTGTCAGAGATAGAGAGCGAGAGCGTCGTCAGCAATGCCACCACAAAGAGTGTGTCTACTTCTGCTCCCGTGAAGTGTCCGATGATCGCAAATGCTCCAACACAGATAATGACATCGTGTGCGAGCGTCATAATGACTGCGAGTCCGTACTTCCAAGACGAGACAACATGAGATGCCTTGCGGAATGCATACGCCACAAAGATAATGATCGCAATCATGACGAGGACCACTGAGATGATCGCCTTGTTGCGGAGCTCTGCGCCTACTGACGGACCAATAGTAGTGAAGCTTGACTCGACGACTGACTGCGCTGCACCGAGCGCACGGAGGGTTGCAACCTTTTGCGCATCATCAATGGAGTGCATCTTGATAATGAGACCTTGTTCACCTGTGGGCTGAGTGACTGCATCCGAGAGGTCGACACTGGCGAGAGATTCCTTGATCTGAGCTATTGCCGGTCGCCCATTGGGATATGTAACTTGTAGTTGTGAACCACCCTTGAAGTCGATACCGAGCGGTAGCCCAAATCGAACGACTGCAGCAAGCGCAATAGTCACTAGTGTAATAGAAAGTGCAAGAAAGATTTTTTTGTATTTGATGACAAACATAGTGATAGATATTATTTTCGCAAGCCGCTACTAAACAAGAATCGTCCGACCCGACTCCCTTCCATTGTTGGAAGTGACCGCAAAAAGAGTTTGGTAATGAGGATCGCAGAGAGCAAACTGACCACAACTCCGAGACCAAACGTCAATGCGAACCCTTTGATCAGTGATGTCCCAAACCAAAAGAGAATGATCGCAATGATAATACTCGCTGTGTTGGCATCTCGAATAGAGAGCCATGCTCGATCAAATCCTGCACTAATCGCTTCTGACGTAGCCTTGCCCTTTGCGCGCTCTTCGCGGAACCGCTCAAAGATCAAGATGTTGGCATCAACCGCCATACCGATCGAGATAATGAATCCTGCAATACCTGCAGCGGAGAGTGTCACGGGGATAAATCGGTACAAGAGCAGTGTAATGATGATATAGATAGAGAGCGCAAGTACAGCAATCACGCCCGGCAATCTATACCAGAGGATGAGAAACAGGGCGATAATGATAAACCCGATGACAGCTGCGCGTACACCATCATTGACTGCATCCGCTCCGAGAGAAGCTCCTACAGTCTGTGTTGAGACGAGCGAGATCGGTACTGGGAGCGCTCCAGAGTTGAGTCGTCCGACGAGGAGTTTGCCTTCTTCGGGAGTGAAGTCGCCAGAGATCTGTGCAGTGCCACCAGATATCGCTTCACGGATGACCGGAGACGAGATCGGAGATCCATCGAGATATATTGCCATGACTTTGCCGACGTTTTCTCCAGTGATCTTTTCAAAGAGTTTTGCACCCTCATCGTTAAATTGGATAGAAACGATTGGATTGCCCGTGTTTGGTTCAAAGACGAGCTGTGCACGCTTGAGGTACTTGCCATCGAGACCTGTCGGAACGAACATACTGTTGTCATCAAATCGCAACGTACCATCAGCACCCACATTGGCAGCAGATACATCATTGGACTGCAACCGAAATTCGAGGAACGGTGTCTGTCCGATTGTCTTGATCGCTTCGTTGATGTCGGTTACTCCCGGGAGTTCGATTGAGAGACGGTGTTCCTTGGTGCCACTGATAGACGATGTCTGTACTGCAATGACAGGCTCTGATACACCGAAGGCATTGATACGACGCTCGATCACATCACGAAGTGCATCCATAGAGTTGTTGACCTCGCCTGGCGGGAGCTGACTAATGTCTGCTTTGTAGAGCAAATAACTTCCACCTGAGAGATCGAGCCCGAGACGGAATGGGTGCCGCGCAATAGTGTCAGTGTGTTCACCCGTGACTGATCGGAACATCAAGAATCCGAGTAACCCCATAACGAGGATGATAATAGCAGCAGTAATTCTTCGTTTCAGCATATATACAGTAATAAATGATTATAGTAGTCCCGGCATTCTAGCCCTTTTTGGGGACTGAAGCAACTAGACAGCAGGTGTCGATTTGTCCTGATACACCCGACAAAAGAGGAGGTGCATGAGGGATGCAAAGATAAATCCGAGCATTGCCCCGACGAATACATCCTTGGGATAATGAACACCTATATAGATTCGTGACAGACATACGACGACTGCAAATCCGTACAACAATATACCGAGTCGTTTGTGGTGCAAGTACACAATCGTTGCCAGAGCAACGGTCATAGCGGCGTGGAGAGATGGGAATGAATACCCTATTTCGTATGGTGACAAACTATTGATACCTGTCAACGTAACAAAGGGGCGAGGGATCATTGTTATCACTTTTACAATTTGTACGAGTACGTATACAGAGAGCGTCACAAAGATATACTCCACTGCGTGCCGCAGTGCACGCAGACGCTCCGATAGGTCACGTGTATGTGCTGGTATCCATACGAGTATATATATCGCGACAAGTATCGATACTCCGTACGCGAGGTATGAAGTCAGGAACAAGAGTACTGTATCGAGTGCGCGGTACTGTCCTGCGCCTCCGTTGATGAAGTTGAATACAAATAAATTGAGTTCGTGCATATATACGATCTAGCTAAAGCCTAAAAATTCGTTATTGATATCATCAGGATGTATCGCTCGTTCATAGCGTGCCATCGAGAGGATGATCCCGAGCCCGATGAACTCTCCGAGCAAATGAGAGCCACCATAACTCATAAATGGGAGTGGAATACCTGTCACTGGCATAATCCCGATATTCATTCCCACATTCACGATCACATGGCTAAATATCAGTATCGCATATCCAACACAAAATAGTGTCTCAAAATTGGACGCACCATGTCGGGCATGCACAATGATACGCCAGAGGAATACTCCAAACGAAAGTAATATGATAATCCCTCCGAGCAATCCCCATTCCTCTGCAAATGCCGCAAAGATAAAGTCAGTCTGATATTCGGGGAGGTAGTTGAGGCGACTCTGTGTACCGTACCCAAACCCCTTGCCGAGGACTCCCCCACTCCCCACCGCGATCACTGACTGGTATGCATTGTATCCACTTCCACGGATATCGGCCGTGGGATTGAGGAATGTCTCGATACGAGCTTTCTGATACGGCTCAAAGAGCCCAAACCATGCAATAGAGAACGTCACTACCGCAACTCCGAGCACGAGCAAAATATGTCGTTTGGAGATACCGGAGATGAGCGCCATACCGAGCCAGAGTGCCGCAATCACCATCGCTGACCCAAAGTCTGGCTGGAGCAATATGAGTCCCACTGGCACCAGTACATAGAGCGCTGAGATGAGGAGCACCTTGATCCGGGTGATCTCGACGTGTCTGCGAGAGAAGTACTTTGCGAGCATGGCGATAGCGACGAGCTTCACGATGTCAGTCGGCTGGAAGGAGAATGCTCCGAACCCAAACCAACTCTGCGATCCTTTCACTGTTTTGCCCACGAGCAACACCGCAATGAGAAGTCCGAGCGAGACAAGGTAGGCGATGACGACATAGCGCGAATCCCGAAAAAATCGCACATCAGTCCGTGCGAGCACAAGTGCGATGACGAGACCGAGCCCTACCCACAACAACTGCTTGCCAAAGAACGACTCCTCTCCCCCAAATGACGTCATGGTCGCAAGTCCCCCAAGCACGATCGGTACAATAGAGACCAAGAGTATCCAGTCAATACCCGTTGTGAGTCGAGCGAGACGTCTCATCATAGTGGCGTAGAAGTAAAGGGGTTTGCACGAGGGAGTATCTCGATACGTACGATCGGGACAGGCATCGCAAATGGCCAGGTAAAGATCACGTCTTGCGCAGTCTCACCCCGGAGCAATGCAAGGTACGCCTTGGATGCAGTGACAGCATTGTCGTCCTTGTCATAGAGTATGGCAACGACATCGAGATCTCGAAATGAGATACGGCTCGTGTTCTCAATAGTTGCAGTGAGTCGAGTCCCTCCTTCGAACGACTCAAGTAGCGTCCGATCGGTCTTGAGTACGACTTGGGAGTAGGATACGGGGATCTTTTCCCATGGAAGTGTCGGCAGTACCGCAAAGGCCACGCGTGCAGGGACAACATTACCTGTCTGTATCAATGTCTCGGCGATAGCGCTCCGACCCATAGGGCCGAGGAATGTTGTCCCAGTTCGTTCAGTAATGAGTGTGTTGTTGGCATCGTAGAGTTTGAAACTGTATCGCATTGTACGTGCAGCGGCAGTCGGATAGGTGTGCTCAATATATGCCACAGCATGTACGACACCTGGACGTATCTCAAATGTTCGCACCCACCTGACCTTGGGGTCAGCAAGTTCATCGCGACAGTAGAAGGTACACGGTCCGCCACAGTCTACTCCGACCTCGCCTTGGTTTTGTTTGCGGTCATAACACGTCGGAGTGACCTTGGTCGCCTCACGCACCACGAGCGAGAGAGCGGTCGCGAGCACGAGCAGTACCGCCATCAGATATGCAAGTTTGCGCCGCTGTGCCCAATTCATGCGCGTAGTATAGCAAAAAACCACTCTCGTGGAGTGGTTTTTTAGACAAAAGTTATGAGCGTACTATGATCGTGATCGGTGTACTGATTGCATTCATCGCACATGATTGACCGGTCGCACTACTAAATCCGAGAAATGATGTACATCCGACAGGCACTGCTTGTGCTGATGCATAGAGTGATACCGTCGTCGTCTGGTACATACTGCCGAGATTTGCACTACCAGTTGGGAGGACTTGTGTCGTCCCAAGGTATACGTATGCACACCCAGTAGTCTGCCAATGAACATATGCAGTACGTCCGTAGTTGAGGATCGTTGGACTTGCGTAGAATGAATCGATATCACAGGTCTGGGCACTCTGACGAATCGTGAAAAGTGCATCACTGCGATCGACGAGGACTGATGTCGGACTACCAGGCTCACGTATCTGCAGACGCACTGAGTACTGCCCTGTAGTTGTACTTGTAGAAAGTGTGTATGTCTGTATACCATCGTTGGGTGTCGGAGTTGATGAGATGAGGAGTGAGTTCGAAAAGCCGTCAGCTTCCAAGAACTCGAGACTGATGTTGACGATCGCGGCACTTGTATAGCCGGTTGCATTCCAGGTGACAGTCAGGGGCTGTGTTGCATCCAATACTTCTCCCCCATTTGGTGATGTGATCGCAACAGACGCAAGTGTATCGGTCTGTGTACGTACTCGTGACTTCACTGATGGCCGAGATGCCTTGCTCTTGGTCACAGTAGGAGGAATACTCGTTCGAACCACTGAATGCGTCGTCGAGAGTGTATCAGCTGGCAACACAGTGCTCTTAGTTGGGACAGACTCTCGGGCGAGTGCAACGGCGAATACTCCCCAGAACGTGAGTGCGGTAAGTGAGGTGATAAGGATGAGTTTTTTCATAATGCGACAATACAAGCTTATAAATAAAGGCTTTTGTTGTATGGCATGATACTACTTATTTTTGCAGTTTTGTCAATAGGCAGCAAAAAACCACCTCTTGCGAAGTGGATTTTTGTTGCACACCTACCTATTAAGAGCTCGGAGTGTTTCTGGTCCCACAATTCCAACTGGAGAGACACCATACTTCGCTTGTAATTTTTTTACTGCACTTTGTGTCATAGTGCCGAAGTATCCAGTGATCGGACTTTCATATACCCCTTCAGTCTTAAGACGATTTTGAAGAGCTATAACATCTGAACCACTTGCACCAAGCTTGAGGGTGCGACTAAATACTTTATCCACTGAAGCGCTGGGAGAAGTTTTTGCTACAGGTATACATGGTTGACCAGTTGTAGTGCTGTATCCATTTTGCCCTGTACATCCTTCTGGCAGATTACATGGCTGACCAGACGTCGTGCTATATCCAGAAGTTGAAGTACAACCACTTGGCAGATTTGGTGAAGTCGTAGTATCAGTAGTTCGAGGAGCCTCGATAGTAAATACCTTGTCCGACAGATCAGATACTCCAGCGTTCCCAGCTTGAGGAGATAGCCACCCTACAAATACTTTAAATGTCGATCCGTATACCATACCTGACCACCATGGATTACCATTTCCCATATATGTATTTGTCGGCAATATTATTGTTTCGGAACCATCGTTGATGGTATCAACTACTCCTGCGAAGGCTGATCCACTAGTTAAGTTTATACGGATTGTCTCAGTGGAAGGGATATTATGTGTGCTCCATGTTACTGTGATTTGTTGACCTGCCCGATACACTTCCCCACCATTTGGTGAAATAACGGTAACAGATCGCTTTTGGGATGTAGATATTGGACACCGTTGCCCCGTTGTCGTACTGTACTGCGTATCGATACATCCAGTATCACGTACTGGACCTTGAACACAATGGATTGATGTCTGGGTTGCTGTATACCCACTTTGTTCAAAGTCTGCTGCCCGGCGCCATGTATCTATGGTCTCGCTTTTGTACGACTCGACACTGGTAGTATTTGGGTACCACTTTTTGCAGTATGTGAGCTGGTCGAGGTTTGCCCCAGATACGCCATCAGTATCAGATTGCCATTGCCCATTTTTATCTATATGTTGATTTACCTTACCCCACCAATACATAATGCGAGGAGTAGTATCACCCGTAGATTCATCTGCCATTATTTCAGGTGAACATCGTTGTCCGGTAGTAAGGCTATACCCACTTGTTGAAGTACATCCTGATTTGATACTGATCGCTGCCTGGCTATTACTAACAGAAAATATGATCATCAACAGAGCGCCTAAGAGTACTTTATAAAAATTTTTCATACACAAACTTTACCATGTTTTCACCTAAAGGCCAGAATACAAAAAACCACCTCTTGCGAAGTGGATTTTTGGTTGTTGTTTGAAAAAGCTTTCATTCAAGCGCACAGTCCTGGCAGCTACCTACTTTCCCTAATAAATTAAGTATCATCGGTTCTACGGGGCTTAACTGCTCTGTTCGGAATGGGAAGAGGTGTGACCCCCGCGACATACCACCAAGACAGTGCGCTCGAACATTTTTTTTGATTTCTATTTCTGTATGATTTCCAGATTTCCTAATAGGATTCGGGCAATTAGTACACCTCAGCTCAACACATTACTGCGCTTCCACTTAGTGCCTATCAACGTGATCATCTCTCACGGCCCTCAACGATATCTAATCTTAGAACTGGCTTCCCTCTTAGATGCTTTCAGAGGTTATCCATTCCGAACATAGCTACCGGGCGGTCCAGCTGGCGCTAGAGCCCGTACACCAGAGGTTCGTTCACTCCGGTCCTCTCGTACTAGGAGCGATTTTCCTCAAATATCAACGCCTGCAGTAGATAGGAGACCAACCTGTCTTACGCTTCTTTTCACACATTACTGTGTGGAATGGACTATATCTTGTACTCTTGCGAGCACCTCAACGTGTAGTCTCTACGGGTAGTCTTATGAATTTCATAGAAGAAGCAAGAAGTGCATCTTCTTGCGTGGGGAGGACTGGGATCGAACCAGCGGCCCTCGGATGTGATCCGATGCTCTACCAACTGAGCTACGCCCCCATAAAGAACATTATTCCTCTATGAAATTCACAAAACCTTCCCTCGGAATTGCCCCAAATATTTCTATTGTGGGTTTTTCCGATATTAGTTGAGCATGTCATTCATTGTCACCAATGAAGACCGCCGTAACTGGATGGTTCTCTTTTTACTATCTTTCTCTCATGTGCTATTGCAGAACAGCACACGAGCTTTAACCTTATTAGACGAAATGACTAAAACATATTTTTATATTTAGTAAAAAATAATCAAAAAATTTCCTCGGGATTCAGACGGGTCTTGAAATGATAGAGATAAATCTTTTCTCATTTCAAGACGGTCTGAACCCAGCTCGCGTACCTTTTTAATTGGCGAACAGCCAAACCTTTGGGACCTTCTCCAGCCCCAGGATAAGGTGAGCCGACATCGAGGTGCCGAACTCCGCCGTCGCTATGGACGCTTAGGCGGAACTAGCCTGTTATCCCTAGAGTAGCTTCTATCCGTTAATCTTCAACCGCATCTAATGCGAATTGTCGGTTCACTATGTTCTGCTTTCGCACCTGCTCGGGATGTCCCCCTTACAGTCAAGCAGGCTTATGCCATTGCACTATCGGCACGGTTTCCATTCGCGCCTAGCCTACCTTTGAACTCCTCCGTTACTTTTTGGGAGGATACCGCCCCAGTAAAACTACCCACCAGGCACTGTTCCGACGCGTTTTTGCC
>CAYUQD010000007.1:0-35673 GCA_964446965.1 uncultured Candidatus Saccharibacteria bacterium | reverse complement strand
CTCCAACGGAAACGGGTGCGTAATATTTTCTATCCGTTTGTATGCGAGCTCGGCAGAGATGAGACAGATCGGCATACCGATGCCAGGGTTGGTACCTGCACCGACGTAGTAGAGGTTCGGAATTTTTTTGTGAATATTATTGGGACGAAAGATCGCAGTCTGACCGAGGGTGTGTGCGAGGCCGAGCGCCGTGCCCTTGAATGCATTGTAGTCGGCGACGAAGTCCTTGACCGAGTAGTGGTGGCGAACGACGATACGACTCTTGAGGTCTGGGATGTTGTAGTACTGCGCCATCTCATCGATGACCTTGTCTCCGTACTCCGTCATGAATGCGTCGTCATACGTGAGACCTGACGCAATCGGTACCAACACAAATAAGTTCTCATGATCGGCAGGTGCTATCGTACTATCCGTCTTGCTCGGCATGCAGATATAGAACGCTGGATCGTCGGGCCATTGTGGGTCCTTGAATATTTGGTCGAATCCTTTTTGCCATGCTTCGGGGAATAATAGGTTGTGGTGTTGCATGTGTGGGAGCTTGCCTTTCACGCCGAGATAGAGGATGAATGCACTCGGTGCCATGACGCGAGAGTTCCAGTACTTGTCGCTCTTTGTGCGGTACTCAGTCGGGAGTAGTCTCGTGTCGGTATGATGCACGTCGGCGTTGGAGACGACGATATCTGCGAGGAGTTGCTCGCCATTCTCGAGGAGCACACCCTTGGCGATATCGTTCTCTACAATGATCTGTTGCACGGGCGCATTGAGGACGACGTTTGCACCGTACTTTCTTGCAATTGTCTCGAGCGCTGCTGGTACTGCGCGTATGCCACCATCAGGGTACCATTCACCCAGGACGAGATCGACGTAGTTCATGAGTGTATAGATACCTGGTGTGTCTCCGGGTGCAGTACCGAGGAGGACGGTCTGGTATTGGAGCGCCTTGCGGAGGAGCTCGCTCTTGAATTTCTTTTCGATGATTTGCTTTTGCTTCTTGAGCAACGGGAGCTTGGCGCCTTGGCGCATGACACGCAGCGTCATGAAGTCGCGAACGGAGTTGTAGTTCTTGTACATGAACTCTGCCTTGGAGAGCTCGTACTGCCACTTGGTCTCTTTCAGAAAGGATTCGAGGACCGCTCCTGCTCCGGACTCTATCGATTCAAAGAGTGCCTTGTTTTTCTCCATGTCGGCATAGAACTCATAGCTCTTGCCATCACTCTTGAGCGTGATTTGATACGATGGAGCGAGCTTTTGCAAGGTGTAGTACTCGCGCATGTCTTCACCAAGTATCTCAAAGAAATGTTCGAACACGTCCGGCATCATGTACCAGCTCGGCCCCATATCAAAGATGAATCCTTGATCAGTGAACACTCGCGCGCGTCCACCCGTCATTTCATTTTTTTCGACAATGGTCACGGTATACCCTTTCTTGCCCAGCATACATGCGAGCGCAAGAGCGCCGATACCTCCTCCGATAATGATTACCGATTTTTGTTCCATAGTGCTTTGCATAATAGCATTGATTTGCGAATAGGACTCACCACTGCTCTGGTACTGAATACATCATAGTCATGTTTCTCAATGAGATCGAGTATGTCGTTGTAGATGAGCGCCGCTGCATAGACTGCGCGACGACCGCGAGGATTTAGTAGGTTAATACCTGCCACACCGTATTTGTACAATGCTCTCGTACGTTCTATTTGATACTTCATCAATGCTCGCCATGCATCGTCTGCACGATGTTGCTTGATATGGTCCTCAGTAACACCAAAGCGCTGCATGTCTTCTATAGGGAGATAGATACGACCTCGCTCTTCATAATCCTCTCGGATATCTCGCAAAAAGTTGGTCATCTGGAATGCCTCTCCGAGTGCGCGTGCGTGTGACAATGCCCCATCACTATATCCAATGATGCAGCTCATCGTGTACCCGACGACGACAGCAGACCCGTACATATAGCTCTCGAGTTCTGTATATGTCTGATACCGCGAGACGGTGAGGTCTTGTTTCATTGCTATGAGGAAGTCATCGGCATATGCTTTGGGGATATTGTATTGGTGCATTACGTCCTTGAACGCAGTGAATGTCTCATTGTCTGAACCTATCTCGAGCGCCTTGTTCCAATCATTGATCCAAGCCGTGAGTTTGGATTCGCGGTCGGTGACCGCAGCACCATCGACGATCTCGTCAGGCATACGGACGAAGGTGTAGTAGATCCACGTCGCTTCACGGATCGATCGCGGGAACAAGAACGTCGCACGGTAGTAGCCTCTGCCGTATTTCTTGATGATACTCTGTATTCGTTTGCGAAAAATAAGTCTCAGCATATTATTTGGTGCGGTGCGCAACGAGTGCCAGTATATCTCGCCATACAACATCATCATGTGGACGTAGTGTGTCTATTGCTGTACGTGCGCGATCGAGATATACCTCAACCATATCGCTGACGTGCGCCACAGCACCACTATCTGTTATTAGCGCAGTGAGCGCATCGTAACTATCCACAAGTACAGGCCTACCATAATACTTTGCAAATTGGATCGCACTATCGCTGTGCTGTATGTACGCCGACAGTACTGTCTGCTGACGTGTCGCTATATCCGTGAAGCGAGTCTTGCCCGTCTGCTCTGCAGGCACGATATCGAGGAGGTCATCGGTGAGTTGGTATGCGATACCTACAGATACTCCGAACGCTTCTGCGAATGCGAGATCTGACGCACTGTCCCCCGCAATCACAAATCCGAGGCGAAGGGGCTGTACAAATGTGTACCGCGCAGTCTTGAGAATCATTTTCTCTATGATAGCTTCTTCGGAGAGCGTGTCCTGAACAGGAGAAAGCACATCGAGTACCTGACCATGTGTTACCTCGCGCACCAGTCGAGTGAACTCTTGGGTAACCCTCGTCGCATAGGATGGCTGCACACTACAATATTCGAGCAGACATTCATATGCCCATGCCAACACAATATCTCCGAGCAATATGGCAGTCGCATTGCCTGCATGTTCGCCGTATCGCTGTGTGAACACAACATGTGCGCATGGGACATCGTGCCGCGACTCTGCTCGATCCATGATGTCGTCGTGTATGAGCGCAAAGAGATGGAGGAGCTCCACTGCATAGAGGAGCTGTATGTGCTCGTCAGGCGTATCTGTCCCGCTGGCGAGATATGTCAGGTATGGGCGAAATCTCTTGCCATGATCGGCGAGGTGTTGTGCATGAGTGGCAATAGCTCGTACATCCTCGCTATGACTATATGCAGCAAAGGCGTCAACCTTTTGCCCGAGCAATACAGCAAACCGCTCATCAAACCATGGGCGAAATTGCTGTACATTCATTGGTCAATGATAGCATACCTCTAGATACGTATAAAATATGTGATTTTTTGTACAAAAAAAAATCTCCCGAAAAATCGGGAGATGGTAATAGTAGGTTGGTGTCTACGCTGTAGCAACGGCTTCTTGGGATTGGTGTAGTTCGCGAACAATTGCTTGATTGCGGGACTCAATGGTGAAATTGATCTTTCCGCCATAGTAACCTGCCGTGTAATACTTCATAATAGTGCGGCGTACATCATTCATCCGAAATTGCAATGCATTTGATTCGCTCAGATGACGGTATATCTCTGCAGCTTCTCTCGCATCAGTAGTCTGTCGTGAGAGTAACCTGCGAAGACACATGAAGATCAAGCTCTCTACCACCGCTCCAGATACAAATATTCCGAGTACCAATACTATCAAACTGACGAACGCCAGTATGCAGAAGATCTCATATTCACCGATATATCTGATCGTTGAAGCCATGCAAAATACTGCAAGACTGATCGCGATGAGATTGGTGACTTTGGTATGAAACCATACAAGGTAAACGAACATTTGATAAATGATAGGAGAAAGAAATTGATCAATTTTTTGGAGATACACCTCAATCCGTCGGGAGATCCTTTTTTTCATACGTTAATTATTAAAGGTTTGTTTTGATACACAATAGCATATATGTATTATATGTCAATAGTCTCCCTTTCCTTTCCCAAAATCGCCCTTATTTTGACTTACCTATCAATGAGTGCTAAAAATAGGAAAACTATTAAGCTCATGAAAAATAAAACAGTAACTATCATTCCGCTTATTTCTACTGATGGTGCCGGCAAAACATCAGTTGCCGAAAAATTAGCTACCAACTACGGGTTTGCTCACTATTCCATTAGAAATGTTCTCTTCACTATTTATGAACAGAAGTTTTTAAAAACACCAAGCAAACCATCAGATATAACCGAACTTGCAAATCAATTACGTTTTGAATTCGGCCCGCATATACTGATGAAAAAAGTAATAGATACGATACAATCAAGCAATACAAAAGGCTTCTGCGTTATCGAATCAATTCGTTGCCCTGGGGAATTAGAATACTTTTATTCACTTGAAAATGAAATTTTAGTTAAACCAGTAGGTATTGATGCTCCGGCTGAAACAAGGTACAAAAGACTTCAAACTCGCGGTGATTATAAAGCACCCGAAAACTTTGACGAATTCGAAAAAAACGAATTAGCAGAATGGAACCAGTCTGATCCTTGGAAACAGAATATCAAAAAATGTCTTAGTATGATTCCACAGAACGGGTTGTTTCAAAATCTTGATGGACAATTATCCCAAACACTTATCAGTGTGCACGGCTACATTTTATCTTAATTAAAAAAAACCACCATTCGGTGGTTTTTTATTTTTATATGGTTTCGGCTTGTGGGAGGTCAGTCGGGATCTCGGTAGCTTCTGCGACGATTGGCTGCGGGGTGCCTTCGTGATGAGCGACGAGTGCATAATAGTACTTTGCGATGAGTAACGCCGCAATCGGATATGTAATGAGCATTCCAAGTCCAAAGAGTATGAATCCTACAATCACGAGCAAACATGCCACGAGCCCGACGAGTATGGTCTTCCACATCTTGCCTTTGGTTATGTCCCACGTATATCGAGCAGTCTTGCGAATACCCGCCTTCTTGTCGAGGTAGGCATAGGTTGCAAACGAGAGACGGATCATGATGTAGATACCAGGGATAATGAGCAACACCAGTCCTCCAAGTATCAATAATCCGGTAAAGAGTCCCACGCCAACAAGCATTATGACTTGCCAAAATGTCGGCATCATGTCCTTGATCGATGCAAAGGTGAGGTGAGTTTCTTCGCCACGAGCAGCTGCGAGAGAGATGTTGACCCAGACAATGGACCAGACAAATGCCGCTATTGCGAGGAGTATACTCAGTACTACAGGAGTATCGCCTATATCACTAGCAAAGTTGAGGATGAACGTGATGAGCGATATCCCAATGAAAAATCCGATGTGTTTCTTGAACAGTGCCCAAGACTCACGGACGGCAGTAACGGTTGAAAATGTGAATGGTTGTTGCATATTAGCGGTCTGGGGGGATTTCATAATAATTGTTCATAAATTGTACCATACTAAAGAACGGATCGCCCAGTGTCTGGATCGCGTACAATGCCCCTTTTGGGTAGACATTGAATAAATAGATGACATAGCGTGGCTTGGTCGCGGGGAAATACCCGATGAGCGAGTGCAGGTTGCGGTCAGTATAGTATCCGGTCCCATCTGGTCGCGCGATCTGGGCCGTACCTGTCTTTGCAGCGACGGTATAGTGCTCGAGCCCTCTGTCGTAACCGTCGTCGACAACCTTCACGAGCATGTTGGTAATGGTCGATACGGTCTCAGGCTTGAGGACACGGGCGCCTTCTTTGTGTTCGATCTCTGTCGTGATACCACTCGCATCGACAATCTGTGTGGCGATATGAGGCGTAACCATAGTGCCACCGTTGGCGAGTGTTGCAAATCCGCGCACGATATTGATCGGGCTCGTGGCGATACCTTGCCCAAATGACGCTGCTGCATAGTTGATATCATTACTATCTTTGAGACTGCCGACTGCACCATTGACCTCTCCGGGCAGATCGATACCTGTCTTTTCTCCCAATTTGAATTTATTGACCAAATAATCCTTAAATTTTTCCTTACCCATCTTTTGCTCGACAAAGATCATCCCTGTGTTGAGGGATTCGTTGAGGACACCTTGCATAGTGACACCATTGCCACGCCCCTTTTTGTCGAAGTTGTTGAGTGTCTTGCCGTCGATGGTAACTGAGCCGGAGTCGTTGTAGGTAGTCGCCGGAGTGACCGCACCGACATCTATAGCCCCTGCCATCACGAGTGGCTTCACAATAGAACCCATTTCGTAGCGACTCTGTGCAAATGGGTTGATGTAGATACTCGAGTCCTTGACCGAGCCAAATGCGTTGAGGTCAAAGCCTGGTACTCCTGCCATGGCAATGATCTGCCCAGTGTACGGGTCCATAATGACTCCACCTACCGTATCACTCCCCCATGCTGTATGAACATCCTTGATCGTTTGTTCGAGCTGGTTTTGCACTGTCGGCTCTATCGAAGTGACAATATCGCCAGTCGAAGACGTATTTTTGAACACCGTAGACTTCACATTGGCAAAGATCTCTGCAAAAAAGTTCACATAAAAGTTGTTGCCATCACGCGAGAGTACTTCATTATAAAATTCTTCGAGTCCATAGTTGCCCGAGAGTTGATCATTTTTATTAAAAGAGACAAAGCCGATGACCCGTGCAGCCAAGTCACTCCCTGGATACATGCGCCATTTCTCTCGGTAGAGCGATACCCCTGGCAAGTCGAGCGCAGTGATCGCATCTGCGGCGTCTTGTTCGATGTGATCGACTATCTCTTCGTATGGGTCAGACTTCTTTGCAGCCTTTGCGCTAAATGATGTGTAGTCGATCGGTACGATCTCATTGATGCGCTCGTATGTTGTATCGACATCCGTGACAAGGTCAGGAGCGATTGCAAGCTTGAACCCATTTACCACGGTTGCAGCAGCAACAGTAGTACCGTCCTTTGCGGTGAAGTAGATGTTGCCGCGGTCAAAGCTGTCTCCTGACGGAGTGATGTACTGACGCTGTGCGCGCTCTTTGTACGAGGTGCCATTGATGACCTGCAATGAGAACAATCGGAGAATGACAAATGCCCCGATCAGTACAATGATACCGATCAGGACTCGTATTCTCTGGCGATGAATTTTATTATTGTCCAACATTCCAAGCAAATGCGCGTTGCGATGTAGCAAATGATATCTCATTTGGAGTTACAAAGCCACGCTGTTCTGCATACTGCTTGGTCAACGACTTTTGTGACGAGAGGTACTGGAGTTCTTGTTGCCCCATACTCGAGATGAGGGCCTTGGTGTCCTGTTGCAACCCTCGCTCCTTGATCACAGAGAACGTGATCGCTCCCACGAAGTACAAATACCCCACAAAGAGGACTGCGGCACTAATCCATGTATAAAATGTGATTGATTTGAGGGTTTTGTTGATATCGACAGCAGTTGTGTTGTCGAGTTTGTTGCGGAGAGTTGCGATCATAGTATGTGATTATATTTTTTCGAGTATGCGGAGCTTTGCGCTACGAGATCGAGGGTTGGCTAATAATTCTTGCTTGGTTGGGACAATGGGCTTTTTGGTGATAACGCGTTCATTCGTTTGTGCTTTCATCCATTGTTTGACGATGCGGTCTTCGAGGCTGTGGAAGGTAATGACGGCGATACGGCCTCCGGGAGCGAGTGCGGTATACCAGTCAGAGAGTGCGGTTTTGAGTACAGAAAGTTCATCATTGACGGCGATGCGAAAGGCTTGGAATGTCTTTGTAGCGGGATGTACACGACCTCGTGTACGGAATGCTGAAGCGATGATGTCAGCGAGTCCCGCTGATGTCTCGATCGGCTTGAGCTCTCTCGCCTCGACTATTGCGCGAGCAATCTTGCGACTGCTCCGATCTTCGCCATAGGCGTAGATAATGTCGGCAATAGATTCTTCACTCCATTCGTTGGCAATATCCCATGCAGTAAATCCGGTGTGCGATCCATGCTCCGAGAATGTCATCCGCAGTGGCGTGTCGCTCTGGAAGGAGAATCCTCTCGTATCTGCGAGGAGTTGGAATGTGCTCGTGCCGAGGTCGAGGAGGACCTTGTCGACACGTTGTATTCCAGCACTCTCGATGATATGTGCGACATCTTTGAAGTTCGCCTGGACGAATGAGGCGTTCGGAGTATCCCCGATCACTTCTTCATATCGCGCTCGTGCTGCTTCATCAAGGTCGACACAGACGAGGCGTATGGAGTTGCCGAATTGTTCGAGCAATGCATGTGAGTGTCCGCCTCCACCAAATGTTCCATCAACTACTGTGTTGCCCGGAATGATGGCGAGGCCGTCAATACTTTCTTGTAAAAGAACTGAGATATGGAGAGAGCTGTGAGATTTTATACCAGGATTCATAACTAGAGGATACCGATACTACCGAGATGGTTTGCGAGTTTGTCTGCCTTGGTCTCAACATCTTTCTTGTACGCCTTCCATGTGGATTCTTCCCAGAGCTCCACACGTGTGTACAATCCGACGATTGCTACCTTTTCTTTGATACCAAGCTTCTCTTTGAGCCCTTCGGGGATCAAGATACGGCCATTGGCATCCACAGACACTTCGCTCGCGCCTCCGATGAGGTACCGACTAAAGCTACGATTTTCTTCTTGCAAAGATCCTTGTGCGAGGCGATCCACAGTCTTTTTCCATTGGTCAGGGGTGAAGACAAAGAGTGACTTCTCTATACCAGGAGCAATGACCACTGTTTTACCCATTTCCTTGCGGAACTTGATGGGAAATGACAGGCGGTTTTTTTCATCGATGCTGTGTATATACTCTCCGATTAACATTTCCTAACTCTACCGTACTTTTACTACATTTACCACTCCTTCCCACTTAGTACCATTATACCCCACCTTGTTCCCCTGCTGCAAAGGAGGATGTGTGGATAAAGGTAGGTGAAAAAGTGATATTGACAAATATTTTATATATAGTAATATGAATAAAAATTTAAACAATGAAAAAAATATTTAGCTTTGTAACAATCTGTTTTGTTTTAATTTCATGTACATCCAATGAGTTACGCTTTGTTAAACCAACAGATGAAAGTACTGCGGATGCAATCAGAAACACGTCGTATGGAAAAAGCAAGAAAACAGGACTTTGCTTTGCAATCTTAAAATCTTATGTCACCGGATTTCAGGTTGTTTCAAGTACATGCATTCCATGTGATTCTTTGAAGAGAAATGGTGTTGTATGGGAAGAAATCGATGATACAGAACAAGACCAGTGATTTAAAAAAAAAATAAAAAACCCAATCTTTATTGATTGGGTTTTTATTTATTGTCTTTAACTTACACTCACTATCTCATAATCCACTTCCCCTTTCGGAGTGATGACGGTGACGACGTCTCCTGCCTTCTTGCCATAGAGGACTTGACCGAGCGGACTCTTGTATGAAATTTTGCCGGAGAGCATGTCGGTCTCTTCGCTACCAACCATTGAGATCGTGCGAGTATTTGTTTCTCCTGCCTTTTGAATGACGAGCGTGCTGCCGACATTGACGATACCATTGGTCGCATGACGAACGACTTCGCTATTGCGAAGTACTTCCTCAATAGTAGAGATGCGCTCCTGGAGCTTGCCTTGCTCTTCGCGGGCGATGTGGTATTCGGCATTCTCGGAGAGATCACCGAGACTCTTTGCATACTCGATAGCCTTGATGATCTCTGAGCGCTTCACTGTCGTGAGCTCGTGGAGTTCTGCTTCGAGTGCGTCTTTGTTTGCTTGGGTTATATATTCCTTCATGAAGCTCCTACTATACAGGATATGAGTTACTGGGTCAAAAGGTCGGGGGTATCGGCAAATAGCTGTACGACTGGTTTGAAGGCATTGGACGCACCGGATGACACGATCGGGCCGTTCTCCATGAGGACGACGAATGCGTACTTGGGCGCCTCGTAGGGAAAGAATCCCATGGACCAAGAGTTCACCCGCGTGTTGCCCTTGATCTGCGCAGTACCCGTCTTTGCGGCGACGTGCACGATAGGATTGTTGAGCGATTGCGCAGTACCTTCGAGTACTACACTACGCATCCCATCTGCGACGACATTGTACTGACTACTCATGAATGGCAGTTCGGTAGCACTGCTTGCCTTGCTCGAAGTCGCTGGTACGATCGTCGGAGTCACCATTGTGCCGTGTGATGCAATACCCGCGACAGCGCGCAACATCTGGATAGGCGTCACCTGAAATCCGTATTGCCCAATCGATGTGTTGTACGTATCACCGACACGCCATGCGTCCCCAGGAAATACCTTTGCCTTCCATGCAATACTAGGTATCGTCCCGGTAAGTTCACTGCCAGCATTGATGCCGGTCTTTTTGCCAATGCCGAACATGCCGACGTACTTTTCTATATTGTTGATACCGAGCCCTTTCTGATCCCCAAATCCTCCTCCTATTTCATAAAAGTATACGTTAGACGACACCGCAATCGCCTTGCGCATATCGACTGCACCATGGTCAGCGTTGTCTCTAAAAATAGTAACAAGTTTTGGATTGTACGGATTTGGGATCCGTAGTTCACCTGTCGTATAGAGTACCTTCTCCGGAGTGATGATACCTTCATTGAGTGCGGCGAGTGCAAGGAACGGTTTGATAATAGATCCTGGCGTGTAGAGCCCCTCCGTCATGCGGTTGAGGAACGGTCGCGTCTCGCTCTTGATATAGCCATTGATCGTTGCGCGATCACTCCCATCAGAGAGTATATGCTGGTCATACTCAGGGTACGTCGTGAATGCAATGAGTTCACCAGTACGTATATCCATGACTGCACCTGCTCCTCCGACATATCCGGATTGTTCGGCGAGATTTTTGATCCCGGTGGCGAGCGACTCTTGGACACGAGCATCGATGGTGAGCGAGAGATTTTGCCCTTGTTGTGGTGCGTCGATCGTGTTCTCGGAGATAACTTCACCGGACACATTGGTCTCGATGAGGTTGGTACCGTTGACTCCGGCGAGGAGCTCATTGAACTCTTGTTCGACGCCGTCCTTGCCCACCGTCTGGAACTGCCAGTATTTGCCCTTTGTATCTTTGGTCGGGTATGAGACGTAGCCGAGCATGTTGGCAAAGCCTGGAGATTGTATATAGGAACGTATCGTTGGACCTTCGGCTCCGACTGCATTCCATGCGAGCTCTACACCATTCCTATCATAGATAACTCCTCGATCAGCGATGATCGGTGTGTGGTCGAGGCTATTTTGTTCGCTTTTGAGTGCATAATAATCCGCATGCGCGATCTGTAGATACCCGAGACGTCCCGTAAACAGGATGGCGACGACCGTCATCACGACAATGAGTCCTGCGAGCGAGCGCTTTGCTATCGGCTTTTCGAGACGACCTTCGAACTGCTGTCTGTCGAACGCCGGCAAGTTGTGCACGTCGAGCAGTATCTCATCCGGATTGAGTTCTATGATCCTTTTGCGGTTGTGTCTAATGCGAAACATGATGGGTAAAGCGGGTATGAGTTACGACGACATACTGCACGAGGAGGAGCAATGCGACAATGAGCGTCATCTTGAGGTGCGCGATACCGAGCGTATACTCGGGTGCATAGACGACATCTGCGACAACGGCTGGTATGAGGAGAAGCAACCGATATGGTAGGACGAGTATCCCCACCACAAAGAGCATGAGCTGGAACCACAACGGTAGCCACAATACTGTCGCGATCAATGCCACTACACCAAGGAGAGTACGTATCATGTTAGGGATTGTATCACACACCCTTTTATTAGACAAATCGGCTGTAGATGAAGCGTAGCAATAGGAGCACCATGAGCCCCATAACTCCATAGAACACCACAGTACGAGCAAAGAATGCCTTGCCTATATATGCATATCCATACGTGACATAGTCCATCGTGTGCCCATCCATTGCCTCTGCGTCAGGTTGCGTCGTATCGGTTGTTGCTGGCTTTGATTTAAATTGTGCCGTTACTTCATTGATGGTCAATGTGCCAAGTTTCGCAATACTCTGATCGAGGAGCGCCGTAAAGTACTCGAGTCCACGCAAACGATAGGATTCGGTAAATGCGACTACCTTTGCAAAGACCCCTTTGACCTGACCAGCCCCTCCGACAGTCACTGTTCCAACGATACCGTTGAGTGTCGAGAGATCTTTGTTACTCGATGTTGCTTTGGAGATAGTTGCAGTGATGAGTGTTGCCTTGTCAGGCATGGTCCATTGCGCAGTTGCCACCTTTGCTGTGTCACTTGGAATGACGATATCTGTTGCAGTTGCGACGACTGCTTGTGGGGAGGTGAATGTAACGGTCGCAGTTACAGTACTTTTAGTATTGTTATATACGACTGCCGAGAGAGTGACGGGCTCGCCTGGCTTTGCAGTTGCTGGCGCTACTGATACAGCTTGCTCAGGAAGTGTAGGGACAACCGCAGATACTCGAGTGACTCCGAGACAGAGGACCACGATGAGGATGATGCTGAGGTATTTCATGACGTTATCTGAGTGAGAATGTTGCCTTCACGGTGACCGTGATCTGCTTTTCTATTTGGGAAGTATCGTAGCTACCGTAGTCAGAGACGTCAGTCGAGTTGCGAGACTGGACTTGGACGACACCACTGGTTGCACTCTTGAGAGAGCCTACACGGCTGCCACTATTCTTTGCGAGCTCTGTTGCGCGAGCCTTGGCATCGTCGATGGCCTGTGAGAGGAGTTGGATGCGAGCTTCGGGGAGCTTGGAGTAGTAGTACTCGAGCGAGAGACTTGAGAATATGACGTTTTGGTTGATGATGGCCGAGAGATTGTTGGAGACACGAGTGATCTTGTCGACATCTGTAGACTGGATCGTAAAGAGTTGGTTGAGGGTATATCGCTTTGGGGCACCTTGGTCTTGTTGGTAGACTTCGAACATTGACACAGGGGTTGCAGTGAGTTCTCCGTCGGCAATACCTTGTGCCGCAAAGAATGCGCGCGCCTTTTGCGCATCAGCTGCTATCTGGCTATAGCCACTTTTGAGTTCGCTCTCGTACACCGTGCGAGTGACTTGCGTTGTCCACTTTGCTTGGTCAGCAGTGACTTCCATCTTTGCAGAGCCGGTGACTGAGACAACATCTGCACGCAGACTCGTCAGCGTCATCATACTAATGATAACCGCAACGAGGAATGCTCCTCCCAATATAATGCCGAGTGAGATCAATGGGTGTAGTTTTTTCATATATATAGTATAGCGTACTTTTTGACTATGCACGCAATGCGCCTTCTCTGATGAGGAGTGTACGCTTTGCATCAGGTCCTCCGCGGTTGTACTCCCCGATCTGTCCGTCGGACCGAATGACTCGATGGCATGGCACTGTCGGATCATAGTTGCCACGCATCACCGTACCCACGGCACGAGCAGCCTTTGGGTTACCCGCCTGTGCAGCAACAGCTGCGTACGTCATCGTGCTCCCACGCGGGATACCCCTCACGACGACTCTCACTTTGTCTGCGAAGCTTGGGACTGACTTCATATATCCATGAGTATACCAAATAAAAAAAGCCCGCTATCTAATGATAGACGGGCATACTTACTAATCCAATGTGTATGTAGCGTTATTGCTTCACGATCTGCTGAGTCAACAAACGTTTGTTTTTTTGTTTGTGTAATACCGTGACGATATATACACCTGCGGGGAGATTGCCAATATAAATTTTGGCAGTACCGATCACACCTTCACGTTGAAGTATAACCTTTTGTGCGTAATCGTAGATATACAATCGCACATTATCAGTAACACCTTCGATCATGAAATAATCACGCGTTGGATTGGGATAGATCCGTAACTTCGTATCATTGCTTGCTTGGAGCATGAGTACTTTGGAATGAAGGGTCTCTCCCGATAGCTTGGTAGCACGGATACGGTAGTAGCGTGTCCCGTCAAAGGCGTGGTCTACATAGGTAGATGTCGTCATCTCTGCGAGGTCACGATACGTCACTGCATCGGTCGAATACTCGAGCGTCGTATGCACTCCGTCACTGATAGTGCATTGGAGTGTTGCGCTCTTGTTATCGGATGCCACATGTCCCGTCAATGCAATGGTATTGTCAGCGACCACTGAACATTTGCTAATGCACACTGACTCTGACGAACACCATTGGCCGGTGGGCGCACTGTTGCGTATTTGCACACGCACGACGATGTTGGTCTGGTCGTTGGCGATCATTGCATACGCTATGGCAATAGTCTGTTGGTTGCTACCCGCAATAGTTTGCCAGGTAGTACCATCGATGAGTTGTTGCCAGCGTATATCCACATTGTCCGGAAATCCGTCATACGTCGCCGTGAGATCTACTTGCTGTCCGGGGACGATGCAGTCATAGGTACTTCGGCAGATGCCAATAGTTGGATTTGCATATGCAAATCCTGTCGCGAATATAGTCGCAACCACAATGAATAATTTCTTCATGTTTTGTGATTTTTGGGGTTGAAATGAGCAGAATTGCTTTCCCAATATAATATCACATTATTTTGTTGTGTCAACTATCTCGTGCGGGCCTACTTGATGATCGGGTGTGGGACGTTGAGGACCTCCTTGAAGAACGTGATGAACACATTGTTCTCCCCTTCTGTAATGAAATCGGTGATGAATGTACAGTTGTACGCCACGGTCTGTTTGTACCCAAACGGCACCTTTTTGAAACTTCGTTCGTCGATCGTCAGGTTACAGCCATTCTGGAGTGTGCTCTGGCTTTCGTATACTTTGTTGTAGATGAGCTGTTTTGCATCCTCAGGCGCAAGCCACGGACACCATGCACAGATAATGAGCCCTACCGCGATGAGTAAAAATATTGCTTTCATAGAGATAGTATAGCCTAGTATAAAAAAATCCCAAGCAAGATGGGACTTTTTTATGTGGTGGACGTAACCCCCAATACTTCGAACCGCTTAAAAATATACCTTTCACGGTTTTGGGAGTACTACCAACAAAGCCAGAACCTACAAATCGCCCTAGGTGCGGTATAGCTTTTCTTAAATATCAGATACACAATAGAGCTATAGAACACAAGAGTAAAAGAAAAATAAGACGACATAGTACGACATATGAAAATCATTTTAGAAAAAGAAAACTTTTTAAAGAGTAATGTACGCGATATTATCGCGATCAATCCCCTCGTCTCCATCAGAAAAATGCAAGAAATGGTTGAGCGTAATACAGGACGTCCGATAAGCGACAAGTACGTAGTTAAACTAATGCATAAAGTTCGGCGAGAAGCTCTGATACAGTCCGATAGAAAGAAGCTCAACGTGCGCCTAGCGGAGGTACGGGAGCGTTACAGGGTTCTAATGGAGAACCTAAATAGAACTATCTATTGGAAACGTCAGTACTTTCAGGATTACGGTCTGGACGAACCCACCTATGCCGAGCGACTTCAGGCTATAAAACTCATAGCTAAACTCGATTTGGATCTGTTTAAGGCTGAATTGTCGGCAGGGATGTTTGAGGATAGAAGAATAGCAGTAGAGGAAATGCTTCAACAAGGAGTATTACCGACTGAACTGCGCGAGCAAGTGGTTGGGGTATTTCGAACATGGAAATATCAAACACCAAAAAATTTGAATGAGGTTCCATTGTAAGTGAAGAGGGATTACTCAACCACTTCAAAGACAGCACCGATACCTTTTTCATTTCCTCGATAATCAAATGGGGTATCAAACCTCTCAACAAGTCGTATGTTGTCGATTGTACCCTCGATACCTGAAATGACCGCATTTGCAAAACGGCTTTCGCTATTTGAACCGAAAACATACAGACGCTTTCCTCCTGATTGGAACCGACTTCGAGCTCTGTTTATATACGGATCAATTCCGCCTTGTATTTTTACAGGTTTTGCTACAAGCAATATAGAGTATTTGGAAATACTTCCATCGTTATACCACGCGTCTGGTGGCATATCTCCTTCCCCATCAAATCCGACAATAAAATCTTTGATGTGCTTAATCACTCCAGCTGTTTCTTGTGTCATATTTCCTCTTGCTCCAGTAAACCTAGCATCTGTCGCCATAAGGTGAAGCTCTCGAAGAAATGTTCCTGTGAAAAACCCTCGCTTATTTAGCTCCATGTAATCGTCCAAATGGCTAGGTATAAGACGATGTCGCTGGATTGCTGGTTCCAAGATATGATCTTCAAAAATTGTTTTTGCTTCAGGACTTCGTCCCTCTATTACCTTTCGACAAACATAAAGTACTGACGCTTCATAATGAGATTTTGGAACAACTTCTTGTGTTTTAGGAAAAAAGCTTGAGCGGAGATAATGATGAGCTGCGTTCACGAAATTACGGTCCTGATCCTCTACTGGACGAATTCTAACGACTATTCTATTATCGTCTGACAAGGTTGTTGGTTCTTCTGTTTCTACCCAATCAACATCCATCTCTCCTACCCATCCTGACGGTAGGTAGTTTTTCATTTTTGCGATTTCTCGATTTACATGTCCACGGATATCGCTCTTGATTGCACTTTTGACAAGCTTCCTTTGTTTGTATTTTCGCGCAAGTGGCAAAAGTATTCGTGATCGAAGAATATCAAGTTGGGGAATAAAATTTGCCAACCAGTTCAATCCCCAAAGGAGGACAACAATTAGGAGGAGAGTAAACCAAAGTCCTGGACGTGCTTCTATGAAATACCATATCGACTTGAACCATGGATGTTTTTCGAAAAATAATTCCATAATTATAGTTGATTGAGACAATTCTCATTATTGCAAATAATTTCAACTATCCTTCCCTTTGGCACTATGACTTCAAGATTTTCAAGTGTGATGTGATTACCACAATAAACACACCGACGATTGCCTTGTGTAATTTCATCATAGACACCAATGGACTTGAGATATCCTATGAGGTCATCCTCATAGACAGCCTTCAGGCGGTTCCTTTTTTGAAAAAGTGATTTCATATTCGAGAATTCTATCATAGCAAGGGTCAAAATCTCCTGTATACAGGCCTAAAACAGGCAAAATGCCCACTGTAAAGGGTTTTCGAGCCGTCCTGCAAGGATTGTCCCTAGAAAGGCTGATTTGGCGAATTAGAGAAATAAAAACCGTAATGCGTCAGCCCATAAAAAAATAATAGGCGATTACTTGGAAAAGTAATCGCCTATTTTGTACAAAATAGCGTATTGTCGCAATTTTGAAGTACGGTCTTTATGAAACCATAATAATTTTCAACGATGGTGCCAATAGCAACATTGTTGTAAAAAGTATCGCAGTTGTAATCAACCATACGAGAAACCAATTAATTTTTGCCTGCATTGTAAGATGCGGTCTCTTTGAGTTTTCATCGAGTGTCGTTTCTAAATCTTTTTGATTTCTACGAAGTGCGAAACCAATCATGCCCAGATAAAAACCACCGACCAGAGCATCGAAACAGGTAACCCAGAATTCACTATTGTCATGTATCCCGACCCCTGCTGTAAGCAGTGCTATCATTGCAAGTTCAGTTATCACTGCGAGTGCAAATCTACCTTTGATTGGAATAAAATGAAAGTCAAACAAAACAATAATCCAAATTAATAACATTCCTGGCTGCCCCATTGAAATCGTTAATGCGAGAAGCATTGCAAATCCAACGAACTTGAACCATTTACCAACGGCTTGTGTTACCCTGCCGCCATCGAGTGGTGAGATAGGTATCATATTGAAGAGATTTAAGAAAATCCCAATATACCCCATCATCAACATCCACTTTGCGTCAAAAATAAAATACAATCCGATAAGTAGAAATGCAGCGAGCGAACCGAGTATTGGTCCACCGATGCCAATTATTGCTTCCTGTCTCCTATTCATATCTTTTGGTGCAAACAATGCTGCGCCTAAAAATGGAATGAACACAGGTCCGCTTGTCTTAAATCCCTGGTTATTCATAGCCACCACGTGTCCCATTTCATGAACAAAGATGAGAGCTACCAAACCAACTGCAATCCATGGGTCATATATGATTGCATATGCCCCAACAGAAATAACGATTGAAATCATTG
Source organism: uncultured Candidatus Saccharibacteria bacterium (assembly GCA_964446965.1). Classification (GTDB taxonomy): domain Bacteria; phylum Patescibacteriota; class Minisyncoccia; order Phycocordibacterales; family UBA9973; genus UBA4124. The sequence goes on along the minus strand of CAYUQD010000007.1, from coordinate 17,690 downwards.
TTACCATCGGTTTGGCAAATTTTAATAACTTTATCGCCTTTATAAGCTTAAAAAGTTTAGGACCCTTAACAGCTAGAGCGACTAACGTGTTTACTTTACTTTTCATTATTGAGTTTTTAATGTTTTGGCCTCTTTTTTGATTTATTAGGATTTGGCAATTCCTTTTTGATTTATTATAGCATATTTGCCCATATAGTCAAGCATCTACATCTTCTATTGGCATACGGGACAATATAGTGATCATATATAAAAAAGCCACCTCTATGGACACTTTTAATAAAATACAGTATCGCCTAAAGAAGGGCGATAGTATCTCACGTATTCGTCAAGACGTTTCTAACAGCTTCCCATTGCGTGGGTTGGTAACATGCTCGCATTGTAGTCAGAAACTCACTGGAGCGCCTTGTAAGGGCCGCACAAAGACATATCTATACTACTACTGCATAAACAAGCAATGCTCTCTTTATTCAAAAATGCTATCTAAAGAAAAACTAGAGTTAGATTTTGAGATATTGCTTCAACGCAACAGGCTCAAGTCTGACATAGATCAGGTTGTGCAATTAACATTTGATCGAGTATGGAAAGAAGAAGTTCATGATTTGAAAAAGGAGCAGCAATCAAGAGAGCAGAGGAAACAAGATCTGATGGAGAAGATCAGAGGGTTTTCCGATCTTGCAAGGACGGCTGGATCAGAAATGCTCCGTAGGACTTTTGAAACGCAGATCGAGGAAGATGCACAGAAGCTTGAGCAATATACTGCTTCAGAAGGTACTGAAAGCGACATAAAGGTTCCTTATCGAACCGCCTTTGAAAAGACAATAACCCTGCTTAAAAACCCAGTTATTATATGGAATAACGTCGATGTAAACGAAAAACATAGGCTCTTCTTTTTCCTCTTTGAAGAACTACTTTCTTACACCAAGAACGAAGGCTATCGAACCGCAGATAACGTAAGTGTTATAAGGATATTTGAGGAGTTTGTACGTGAAAACACGGACTATGTGGACCCTAGGAGATTCGAACTCCTGACCTTTGCTTTGCAAAAGCACTGCTCTACCAGCTGAGCTAAGGGCCCTATCGTTTTTGCTACCGTAACTCTGACATTCTACTGTAAAAGGATTTTTTTGCAACTTGCCCTCTTGCCAAGTATCAGTATACTGTGTGCAAAACCAACCAACATGAAAAAAACTGTTCTCCTTATGAGCATCTGTGCAGCTCTGCACGGATGTACCTCCCCCAGTGAATCATCTCTGATCCATGCACCTGGCGATTCGAGTATTCTCATTGAAAAAGATTATTTGGCCCAAGACACAACTCCTGTCATTAGACCGGTGCTACCCATTGATTCTGCGTTCGCAAAAAATTATCCAGATCTCGAGTACGACAGTACGTCAGGGTCTTATTATTACACTCCTCGAGGAACTGACTTAATATTTGCGCATAAGTATCCCTACGATATATGGCTTTTATTTGAAAAGAAAGCCTATTATGGATCTGTGAGCTTAGTTTTTCATGATCCAGATACAAGCTATCACCCAAATCGTGAGTACTGCGCAGCAAACCTTGTCCCAAAGAATGAGATAGTAGATGATTCAAACTAAAACAAAAAGCCTCCCGACTGGGAGGCTTTTATCTATTGATTATCGGTCTGTCTTTACTTTTGTATTACTTTCAACTTTTATATTGAAGGTTTTGAGTCCCTTCACAATTGTATCTGCGTCTTTGCGAGCAGTTTGTAGATCGTCGCGTCCTGCATCAATCTTTGCGCGAGCATCGGTCATTGCCTTCTTGTTGGCATCAATCGTTGCTTGGTCGCCGTTGTCAGGCTTGAGATCTGCGGTGAGTTTGACCGCGGCGTCTGCTTGTACATGTGCGTCAGCGAGCTTTGCTTTGTAGTCAGTATATGCGGATTCGAGAGCACTGACATCCTTGCCTGCAGCTTTTGCATCAGCGATACGTGTCTCGAGCTTGGTACCAAACTCACTCATGATAGTTGCAGTGGTGTGAATGCGGTCTGCTGCAGAAAGCACTGCACCCTGTGGAATGATGAGCATGTAGATACGATACGCCTTTGTGATAGAGGCAATATCTGCCTTGAGAGTAGCTTCGTCTGTGTCAGCAACTATCTTTGCACGGAGGTCCGTGAGGTATGTGATCTGTGCAGCAACAGTCGCCTTGATAGAGGCCTTTGTACTCGCAGAAACACGATCCATATCATTGACTCTCGCTTCGAGTTTGTTGAGAGAAACGATACGACGATCTATCTCAGCGAGCGCACGCTCACGACTCTTGGTCTGCATCTGTGCGTTGTCATCACTACTTGATTTGATACCAAAGAATCCTCTGATACCTCCACGATCGTCCTTTGTCTTCTGGTCATCTGACGATGTTCGTTCCCCACCCTTGTCATCATTGGGTTCGGATTCACCGCGACCACGACTGTCTTCTACGCGAATACCGACTGATGTCGTTGTCTGTGAAGATCCACGCTCTGCAAAAGCGCTCGTTGTGCCGAGAAGTGCTACGGTAATAATAAGTGCGAGTATGGGATTTGCTTTTTTCATACGATAACTCTTGTGGTGATTATTGAGTAAACGACTGATCGTTCATTGACTGATCAATGCTTGTTGAGCTTTGATCTACTGCAGTGATCTGGCTATCGATAGCTTTTAGATCTGCGTCAAGATCAGTGTTGGTAGTACCTGTCGAGAGTTCTACATCAGCTTGTACGTCAAAGGTTGATTCTTGTTGTATCTGCTCTTGTCGCTGTTGTTCATTCTGATTGTGGTTCCAGACGCCGTACCCGATACCTCCTGCGACGATGAGTCCGAGTGCTATTTGTACTAATAGTGCCATAGAAAGAAAATGGTTTAATGATTAATAATCCTTGCGGTCATACCAGTATATACCCTTTTGTATCTTGTCATGAAGGGTATCCCTATAGAGACGAGTACCTAGATAGTCACTTACCTTTACAAACTACCAATGCAAGGTATACATGGCTACATCCCCAATGTGTTCTGTACGAAATTCTTGATCAACTGATGACTATCCTTCCACGCAAACCAGACCGCAGCAGCCCAGAGCTCGATCATATGGATGCGCTTCTCGCCCTCTTTCTTTTCCATCACGACTGCAGCGGTGATGGATCCGCGTGTATGTGGGTATATAACTGCAGGCCAATCCTTGTTGGTATTGGCGAGGTGCATATGGATCTCTTGGATCTTGCGACCGTCCAATCCTTTCTCGATATGGAGGTAGAGTCCGACGAGTGCGAGGACAATGGCGATCGGTTTGGTCTCGAGCGTCGCCGTCTGTGCGGTATAAGTATCGACGATGTACTGATGGATAAATCGCTCATCAGCGTGCTGTAGTGTCTCCATCGACAGCAAGTCGTATGCTATATGATCCATTGTCGCCTGCTTTTTGGGGTCCATCGGATCAGTATACTATGGATCGAGAGACTATATAGCGTCCCGCCATTCACCTGTCTTGTCATCAAAGTCTGCGACCCCTGTCCCTCCGCACGGTATACCATCATCATATATCGTCACACTGATACTAGTCATTAGGGCTTCAATCTTATTCGGAAATCTCCCCTTTCTTGTATATGTGTATTCTAGGGCTCTAGTAGTACCTTCTATCTCTTTTGTCAGTTCCATGAAATACAATCCTTTCTCATCATAAAGCTCTCTCTCCAGTTTTAGACCTTTTTCGTATCGAGATATTATATTCATCACCTCTTGGTTGGTCAGTATCCTTTCTGAGTTTCCTTCGGAGCTGTTGGGCATGTATTCCATAGAATGATTATATAGATCTTGTGTAGAAATGTAGAATTTAAAAATTTATTGACTAGATAGGGTTCTACTAAATACGAAGTTGGGAACCTTGTCTACAATTAGAGCTCTGTTTTTATAGTTTTGTAGTATTCACGGAGCGAAGAGAATTTATCTCCATTGGTCTCAAATATAGCCACCTCTACCATATCAATAAAAAGATTACGTTTTACATCTTTAAATGTTGCATGCCATTCAGCGATAACTGTTTTTCCATCAACCCATACATGGAGAAGGGTAAACTTGATATCTTCTTGCTCGCCTATTACCTTTGTCTCCCAATATTTCTTAATAGCATCTCGCCCTATATTTTCGGGCTCCTTTGGATCGTTATAGGTAGCTTCTTCTGTAAAAATAGTAACAATAAGTTCTGGGTCTCTTGTTTCCCATGCCTTACCGTATATCTCAATTAATTTGATTGCTTCATCTTTAGTCATTAAGCCACTATATCAGAAATAGAAATAAAACAAATTGATGGAGGGTTTGGGGTGATACTGGAACCTCTTTAGTTATAAGAAACTAGCCTTATATTGATTTTGCTAAAGTAATAATAAACAATATCCCTAAGCTATTAAGTAAGAAAGATATCGTTAAAAACTGCCAATTCTTAAGCTTTGAAATACCCATAAGTCCCACACCTATTTCATCCGGAAACGGTGAGGCGATGATGATAGCCCCAAGAACTGGGGCAAGCCATCCAAAGTACGGAGTTCCGAGTAATCGTGTAATATACGACCCTCCTAGTTTCATAAAAACAGGTTTTATTTCTTCAAATACACTATCCTTTAGAAAACGGAATATTACATAGTCTCCTATAACCGCACCGACACCTGCTGAAAGTGCTACAAGCATAGGACTATAGATTTGCGCGAGCTTGAAAAGTACAACACCTGCAGGTGCAACAGTAAACGTAGAAACAAAAAATATTCCTGCAATAAAAGATCCGATATATCCTAACTTAGAGATATTTAAAATAACCTGTTGACCAAGCGAAGTATTTATAACAAAAAATACAAAAATAAGAATTGCTATTAACAAAAAAGTATTTTTAAATCTCCATGCCCTATATGTCTTCAATATTTTTTCCATTGCAATAATAATACTGAAACAATGGCAAAAGTACTAGCTACCCGTCAGGGACTCGAACCCCAATTTTTTGGACCAAAACCAAACGTCCTACCATTAGACGAACAGGTAATAGCGTATCTATACGCTCCGATTTTATACCATACTTTACTATTCTTTGGAAGTTTCCACCCCTGTCATCTCGAGCATTGCAAGCTCGAGCGGGAGCGCAGGTACTGACGCATATGAGATACGCTCGATCGCAGTGATCATCGCAATGATGCCACGACTCGATATGGACTCAGTATTCTCGACGGCTCCCTGCTTCACAAGCTCGACGTACATCTCCGAGTGCTCTGCCTCAAAGGCTTCGCGCATGGTCGGTGCATAGCGATACATGAGCGAGAGTCGCATCGTACTGAGCAAGAGCTGTGCGAGGAGCATCATGTCGGTGTGGTGTGCTTCGGCGCGTGCGAGCGTCTCGTACGCCTTGTTGATGTCCTTGGCGATGAGGGCTGCATAGAGCTCGCTCACCGTGGTGAGTGTGGGTGCACCAGTAATCGTCTCGACAACATCACGAGTGATAGATCGCCCCTTTGCAGCAGAGAATATCTTTTGGAGGACGGAGAGAGTGTCACGGAATGAACCATCTCCGAGGAATGCAATGAGTGCTGCACTCTCTGCGTCTATTGTGAAAGATTCGTCCTTGGCGATGCGGGTCACAACTTCGGAGAGGATCTTTTGGGAAGGCTTGCGGAATGAGAATACTTGGCAGCGAGAGAGTATTGTCTCAGGCACTTTGTTAAGTTCTGTGGTTGCGAGGATAAATACGACGTGTGCGGGTGGTTCCTCCAGAGTCTTGAGCAATGCATTGAATGCATCTTTGGAGAGCATGTGCACCTCGTCGATGATGTAGACCTTGAATCGTGATGAGAATGGCAACACCCGCACCGCAGCACGCAACTCGCGAATGTCATCGATCGATCTATTGGATGCAGCGTCGATCTCCATGATGTCCTCAGGGTTGGTGCCGAGCGCCTTGGCAAAGATACGCGCAACAGAAGTCTTGCCCGTGCCACGAGATCCGGTGAATAGGTATGCGTGCGAGAAATTTTCGTTCTCAATAGAGGCGCTCAACACCGAGACGATGTGCTCCTGCCCCACGACACTATCCCAGTCTCCCGGGCGATATTTGCGATAGAGGACTTGGTCGTGCATGGCGATAGTATAGCAGAATAAAAAAACTCCGCCTGGTGGTCGGAGTTTTAAGAAAATCAATAATTTAAACCAATTGAAATGTAAAGGTGAAAGAATTTTCACTATAATTATGCTTGATTTCAAATATCGCAAGGTGAGCAAAGCTGACTGCTGTGATATTTATTTCTTTAACATAATCATCAATAAATCCAACATCTGGACTACTTACAAATAAATTTGTTCGATACGTTACGGATACTATTGCGTTTTTAACTTCACCCGCAAGTGCCCGATCCAATAGTTCTTCGAGTAATGCTGCATACGGCGGAAGCTTCTGTAATAGAAGCTTTTCAATTGCAGAATTTTGAGAAAATTTTTTCCTAACACTTTTAAGTATTCCTTTAGTAATTTCTGCTCCTTTTACAGAGGTTGTACGTACTATCATAAAATATATTTTTTATGATAGTACAATATTATTTATTTAATGTCAAAAATTTTGAAATGATACGCTCTACCTCCCCACTATCTTTCGCCTCCATCAACTGCATGCGCAATTCTTTAGCTCCGTTAAACCCGGTACAGTACGCCTTGTAGTGCTTTTTCATGATTGCGAAACTTTTGATATCGCCGAGGAGTTGTTCAAAGAGTTTGGTGTGTTCGACGAGTACACGGAGGCGTTCCTCTGTGGTAATAGGATTGGTTGCAGACACGGGAGCTTTGCGTCTCGTCTCGAACCATTTCCCAATGAACGGAAGTTTGTGAAAAATACTACGCTTTGGAAGGGTCGCAACAACTTCACGCGATGGATCAAAGAACCACGGGTTCCCAAAGAGTGCTCGTCCCACCATCACTCCGTCTGCACCACTACTGATAGCTTTTGCGCGGCCATCGGCCAGAGATGTCACATCACCGTTACCAATGATCACCGTGTCGGGTGCGAGCTTGTCACGGAGCGCGACGACTTGTCTGAGATACTCCCAGTTGGCTGGCACCTTGCTCATGTCCTTGCGCGTACGAGTATGTACCGTGAGCGCTGCGATACCACTCGAGAGAAGGAGTGGGATCCATGTATCGATCTGCACTGCGTTGTATCCGACACGAGTTTTCACAGATAGTGGAATATCTTTGCCAGCACTTGCAATCCCTCGCTTTGCAGCAGCAATGACGGCAAGCGCCACATCTGGATCCTTGATCATTGCAGCACCCGCTCCTTGTTTCTCTATCGTCTTGTCAGGACATCCCATATTGATATCGATACCATCAAATCCGAGTTCGGCTACTAGCTTCGCCGCACCTTCCATATGCTCGGGCGTACACGAAAAGAGTTGTGCCACGATCGGACGCTCTATATCAGCGTATTCGAGATCTCGCGAGAGTATCTCTCTCCCCTTGCTCATGAGACCGTTGGCAGAGACAAACTCCGTCCACATCACATCAGGTTTGCCATATGTACTGATCAGACGACGAAATGCCGCGTCAGTGACGTCGGCCATTGGTGCCACACAATAGAATGGCTTTTTTGATTGTCGGAGTATTTGCCAAAAATTCATATTCACTTAATTTATTACTGAAACTTATACACAAGTTTGTTGCCGAAGCGCAAATCGATGTATTGCAATACTTGAGAACGATCATGATAGAGCTTTGCGAGTGGTTGTGTCCGCAATCCTGTGTAGAGTGTGTCGAGCGCTACCCGCACATCATCTGCCGGATCAAAGTAGAGTGCAGGCTCTCCGCTGTGGTGCAAGAATGTGACGTGCAAGGATCGTGTATCGACAAAATCAAATATCACCGGCTCTATGTCCATCTGTCGCAACCGTTCATCAATCTGCACAACAGTTGCGAGCTGCGCATCAGTGAGTGGATGGAATGGATATGTTGCACGACTTCCCACATATACCTTGAGGTACGCACTCCCCGAAAATATCGGCGCATCCGCAAAGACTGTCCCCTGCTCATCCATGAACGAACACTGACCTACCTCATCACACCACAGATAGACGCCAGGGTACTCGGTGACCGTAACCCGAAGCGAAGAAAATGAATCCCGATCCACCACCACCGTTTTAAATCGGGGATACTCTGTGGCGATAGCCTGCTCGATAGTGTCAGGATTTGCCAAGATAACACTCGTCTTTGGGAGGACCCAGAGGTATCGCCCTTCGAGTGTGCTCATGACAAACTGTGATACTTCTTGTGGATCAGCGACATTGGCACCAACAACATTGACCGTCTGTATCTGAAATCGGGGCGATCGAATGAGGAGGACGATACCCACAATGAACGCAACAATAATGGAGATAAGGATCACCTTTTTCCAAGGAACTGTTGCGCGAACTTTTTGCTCCTTGTCCGATTTGAGTACGCGATGTTGATACGACGTTTGGTACATATCGTATTAGCCGAGATATTCCTTGCCGATGTATGGCTTCAATACGTCAGGAACCTTGATACGACCATCTGCTTGTTGGAAATTTTCAACGAGTGAGACCAAAATGCGAGGTGTTGGGATGGCGGTGCAGTTGAGCGAGTGTGCGTAGCGAAGTTTGCCTTCAGTATCTTTGTAGCGAGTGTTGAGACGGCGTGTTTGGAAATCGTGGAAATATGATGCACTCGATATCTCACGGTATGTTTGTTCACCTGGTACCCAAAGCTCAATATCATATTTTTTTACTTGTCCTTGTCCGAGGTCACCTGTACAGTTGACTACTACTCGGTATGAAATACCAAGACTTTGAATAAATTCTTCGGTATTTCGATTAATCTCTTCATGAAGTTCCACAGACTGTTCATGTGACGCTTCACACAAGACCACTTGTTCAAGTTTGAAAAACTCGTGCACACGAATGAGACCTTTCACATCCTTACTATGTGCTCCCGCTTCACGCCGAAAACAAGGTGAGAATGCGAGTACTTTGATTGGAAGTTTACTTAGATCGAGGGTTTGGTCTGCAAAGTACGACATTGTTGCAACTTCACCAGTACCGGCGAGATAGTCTTCGTCTTGTGTGACATATAGATCATCTTCTCCACCCGGTAGATATCCTGTACCCATCAATGTTTGTTTACGTACAAGTGATGGCACGATCATAAATTGAAACCCTCGCTTCATCCAAAAGTCTTTGGCATATTGCCAGATCGCAAATGACAATTCTGCACCACCGTTTTTCAAATAATACCCACGAAATCCTGCGACGTCGGCACCTCGCTCGAAGTCTGCCATGTCGAGTGCCTCCATAATTTCTATATGGTTTTTGGGAGTAAATGAAAATGTCTGCTTGTCTCCCCATGCACGTATTTCTGCATTGTCTGCATCGTCTTCACCTTCGGGCACAGACATATCTGGCACGTTGGGTACTTGGAGCATGAGGAGTTGCCATTCCTTCATGACAGATTTCATTTCTTCTTCTGCGGCCTGCACTTTCTCCTTGATCGGCTTGAGGTTCTCGATGAGTTGTGTGCGCACACTTGGATCAGTTGCTTTTGGGATCTCATCGGAGAGCGTATTTTGTTCGGTGCGAAGTGCCTCGAAATTCTTTTGTGCAGTGGCTCGCCTTTCTTCGACGGCGAGGAGTGCGTCTACGTCAAATGAGAGATGCTTTTTGCGAACTGCTTCCTTGATGAGGTCAGGATGCTCTTTGATGAATTTGATGTCTAACATATGGGACACTATAGCGCATCTTTAGATTTTCTTGAAGTCCTTTGTCTATTATATGTGCATGGACGAGTTTGCCATCACAACCATAGATCCCCTCGACGCATTCCCGAGTCTGCGCGAGATACCCGAGCCTCCCAAGGTCTTGCATATGCGAGGGTCGCTTGATCGCACCCTCGGGACCAAGTTCGTCACGGTTGTCGGCAGTCGCAAATGCACTCCGTATGGCAAATCAGTTTGCGAATCCCTCATTCATGGTCTCGCTGGCTACCCTATCACGATCGTCTCAGGACTCGCGCTCGGTATCGACGCGATCGCTCATCGTGCAGCGCTCGATGCAGGACTTCCGACGATTGCTTTTCCGGGATCCGGTCTCAACTGGAGCGTCATGTATCCAGCCCAACACCGCGGGCTCGCACACGAGATACTTGAGGCTGGTGGCGCACTCATGAGTGAATACCCACACAACACACAGAGTGCACCATGGACATTCCCCCGCCGCAATCGTCTCGAAGCAGGTATCTCTCACATCACGATCATTATTGAAGCCGAAGAAAAGTCAGGTACTCTCATCACCGCAAGACTCGGTACCGAATACAACAAGACCGTCGGTGCAGTCCCCGGCCCCATCACATCCCCGATGTCTCGTGGTGCCAATTGGTTATTGCGCCTCGGTGCAACTCCGATCACCTGTGCCGATGACATCCTCCAAGAACTCGGCTTTGCAACAAAACCCACAAGTGACGTCGCACTCCATCTATCCCTCTCTCCCGAAGAAGAACGCGTGCTCGGCGCACTCTCGCACCCAAAGAGTCGTGAACAAGTCATGCACGAACTCTCACTCGATAGCGTCACTGCCAACATTACCTTCTCGATGCTCGAGATCAAGGGTGCCGTTCGCGAAGCATTAGGAATGATGGAGCGCATTATATAGAATGAATATTAGTTGGCAGTAGTTAAAAAGTTTGCCAAAAATTTTGGGGCGTGGTACTACTGCTCTGTCCAAGACACATCATTATGAAATTACTTATTGTCGAATCCCCATCCAAAGCAAAGACCATTGAGAAATATCTCGATGGTGCATATACCGTGCGTGCATCTGTCGGACACATCCGCGATCTCCCAAAGAGCAACAAAAAAGCAATCGATATCGAAGGTGGCTTCGTCCCGCACTACGAGATTAGCAAAGGCAAGGAACACGTCGTCGACGAGTTGCGTTCGCTCGCCCACAAAGCAACCGAGATCGTCCTTGCCCCCGACCCGGACCGTGAAGGAGAAGCAATCGCGTGGCACATCGAGGAGTTGCTCAAAGCCGACAAGAAAGTGAAGTCTCCAATCACTCGTGTGACATTCAATGAAATCACCAAAGAAGCAATCGAGCTCGCACTCACGCATCCTCGCCACGTTGATACCAACTTGCGTCGTGCCCAAGAAGCGCGCCGTGTCCTCGACCGACTCGTTGGGTATGATCTGTCAGGTATCATCTGGAAGAAAGTTCGTTACGGCCTCTCTGCCGGTCGCGTACAATCTCCGGCGCTGCGCATCCTCGTCGAACGTGAACGTGAGATTCGCGCATTCATTCCCGAGACATACTGGGTACTCGCTGGACGATTCAAGACAAAGAATGGTGCACAACTCACACTGAGCTGTGTAGAAGAGCCTCGCGATCGGACAGAGGTTGATCGCATACTTTCTATCGGCAACTCAGAAAAGTGGCTTGTGAAGGATGTGAAGGAATCCGAACAAAAGAGATCTCCCAAGGCACCATTCACAACGTCTACGCTCCAACAAGCAGCATCTTCTCGCCTCGGCTTCTCACCATCGCGCACGATGCAAGTCGCGCAAAAGCTGTACGAAGCAGGACATATCTCATATATGCGTACTGACTCGACCACACTCTCTGCCCAAGCAGTAAGCGCAATCGCCGCAATCGTCGAAAAGAAATACGGCAAAAACTATCTCGAAGTCCGCACATACAAGACCAAGGCAAAGAACGCCCAAGAAGCACACGAAGCCATCCGACCAACACATGCCGACAAACTCACTGCCGGCAACAACGAAGAACAAAAGAAATTGTATTCCCTCATCTGGGAACGAACAGTATCAAGTCAGATGGCCGATGCCAAACTGCTCAAGACTCGCGTCGTCGCAAATGTATCGAGCGATAGTATTCCCGACTTCACCGTCACTGGTAGTCAGGTTCTCTTTCCTGGATGGCTCGTAGCCGACCCCGATGCCCGTGGCGAAGACGTCGAGCTCCCAAGTATTGTGATCGGTGAACCGCTCACCCTCCTCGACCTTAGTGATACAGAGAAACAGACAGAACCACCAAATAGATATAGCGAGGCAGGTCTCGTGAAAGAACTCGAGTCTCGAGGTATTGGTCGCCCATCGACATATGCGTCTATCATTCGCACTATCGAAGAGCGTGGCTATATCGAGAAACTCGGTCGCTCACTCAAGCCCACCGATACTGGTGAAGTCGTCTCTACATTCCTCGAAGACAACTTCATGGAGTACATCAACGACACATTCACTGCCGACATGGAGAACAAGCTCGATGATATCGCATCAGGAGACGCTGACTATATCAAGACACTCAAGGACTTCTATGGTCCATTCCAAAAGGATGTGAAGGAGAAAGAAAAGCTCGACAAAGCAACTATTCTCGAGGTCGCCGATGCCAAGTACAAATGCCCCAAATGTAACAGTGGAATGCTCGTCAAACTCGGTCGCGGTGGCAAATTTCTCTCGTGTGATCGATACCCTGACTGTGATGGCGCACTCATGATCGACGGTACCGAGATCAAGAAAGACGAGCCGATCGGTATTGATCCGACTACCCACCTCCCGATCTACGTACTCGTCGGACGATTTGGGCCATATGTCCAGCTCGGTGAACGCGCTGCAAAAAAGGTCGCGACCAAGGCTGCCCGCGATGCCAATGGCAAGCTCATCAAGAAAACTCCTGAGGAAAAGCTCGCTGCAAAAGAGGCAAAGGAGAAAGAGAAAGCTCAGTCCAAGCCCAAGATGGCAAGCATCCCAAAGGAAGTCGACCCGAGCACTGTCACCCTCGATATGGCGCTCCACTATCTCGCACTCCCTCGTGTGCTCGGACAACATCCGACAGATGGAGTCGACATCATTGCCAACATCGGACGATTTGGACCATATGTCGGTCACGATCGCAACTTCCGCTCGATCAAGAAACCATTAGATCCTTATACCATCACCCTCGATCAAGCACTCGAACTCCTCGCCCAAGAAAAGAAGCCGAGAGGATTCCAGAAAAAGAAGAAATAAAAAAAGCATCTAAATGATGCTTTTTGTAAGTGAAAAAATAGTTTAATTAATAGTTCCCGTTTCCAAAAATGTTGACATTTTGAGTCACCGTGCTGCTTCCTTGATTGCTTACCGCAGGGGTAGTCAATTGGGGAGATTGGTTTAATGATCCATTCGAAAGTAGACCTGATGCTGCAATGATGCCTACCAAAGTGACAATAGGATTTACTTGTACACATGGCTGGAATTGATTTACCCAAGTACCAGGATGATACCCTCCCACTATGCGTGGACCCACAGAATTGAATACAGGGAAATTTTGGTACATTGGGTACGATGAGTACCTTGGCATACACCCACCAGGCATGAAGCCTGTACCGCCGATCGTATTATTCCACGGAATATTCGTATTCATGATGGGAACAACATTTGGGTTCATTCTATAATACGGATCGTTGTAATAATAAGATGGCAGTTGTGCAAATCCGGTACTACCTCCCAAAAGGAGAATAGCAATGATTACAATTTTTTTCATATGCTTATTAATTTTTTGATGAGCAATAGTGTTGGAAGTATCATAGCCCACTAGATAGGCTTTGTCAATAGCACAAAAAGCTGTATGATGTACAGATGAATTCCTTGGTCAAAAGCCTACAGTACCCCCTTTCTGACTCAGATAGATCCTTGATCGAGCGTGCGTATACATTCTCCGAAGGCAAGCATCAGGGACAGACTCGCAACAGTGGCGAAGCCTATATGACACATGCACTCGCCGTCGCACAAAACTGTGCCGACCTCGGCATGGATACCGAGACAGTCGTTGCTGCTCTCCTACATGATGTACTCGAAGACACTGACACTAGTGAACAAGAAATCATGGACGAGTTCGGTGAGACCATACTATTCCTCGTCAAAGGAGTGACCAAACTCGGCAAGGTCAAGTATCGCGGTCGCGAGCGACATGTCGAGAGTATGCGCAAATTCTTTGTGGCGATGGCCGAGGATGTGCGCGTGCTCATTATCAAACTCGCCGATCGCCTCCACAACGTATCCACTCTCGAACATGTCCGTCCCGACAAACAAAAGCGTATTGCACTCGAGACCATCGAAGTCCATGCAGCACTTGCAGGACGTATGGGTATGGAGAAACTCAAAGGTCGTCTCGAAGACCTCGCATTCCCCTATGCATTCCCCAAAGAGTACGCTAGTACAAAAAAGATCATGGACTCTATCGTCCCCGAAGCCCAAAAGGTTATCGCACAAGTCCACACCGTCGTCGACAGCACCCTACGCGAGTTTGATCTCACGAGTTGTACAGTCACTTCTCGTATCAAACATACCTATAGCACCTACCGCAAACTTCAAAAGTACAACATGAACCCCGAACAAGTCTACGATATCGTTGCGCTACGCGTCATCACCGACACTGTTGCCAACTGCTACCAGATACTCGGACTCGTCCACATGCTCTGGAAACCTATCCCAAAACGTATCAAGGACTACATCGCACTGCCCAAGGCCAACGGGTATCAGTCATTACATACGACCGTCATCACTGACGACGGCATCGTCGAGATACAGATACGCACCGAGCAGATGCACCACGAAGCAGAGCTCGGTATCGCATCACACTTCTTGTACAAGGAGAATAGTACTGGCAAAGGTCCATTGCCGAGCAAAAAGCTCGCATGGCTCGACGAACTCAAAGAGCTTCATACGGTTGTCCAAAATCCGAGTCGCTTCATTGAGCAGTTGCGCATGGATTTCTTTCGAGATCGTATCTTTGTATTCTCCCCCAAAGGTGACGTGATCGATCTCCCCGACGGTGCCAGCCCAATAGACTTTGCATATGCGATCCATAGCGATATCGGTCACGCGACGAGTGCTGCACGCATCAATGGCAAGATGACCGCCCTCTCGACCAAACTCACCAACGGCGACATCGTCGAGATCGTCACGAGCAAGTCCGCACACCCAAGTAGTAAATGGCTCAGTCTCACAAAGACCTCGTTTGCTCGCAAAAAGATCAAACACTATATCGAGGAGCATGGAGGGTTGCTCGATCGATTTTTGATCAAAGACTAAAGTTCTTGATGTTGTAGAGCTCGTCAATATCTTCTTCTGCTTGGCGAATTTCTTGTTTGTCCCTATCGTCAGCAAGTGTTTTGGTCTCCAATTCTTCTTCTACGACTACCGCTTGCGGTACCATTGATTGCTCCTTGGTGTGTATGGCTTGCATGATCGTATCGAGGTCTTCGGGTGAGAAATAGTCAATCGTGATCTTGCCCCCTTGTTCGCGAGGTTCGATGTGCACGCGTGTGCCGAGCGTCTCTTGGAGCTTCTGTTCGATCACGAGGAGTTCAGTGTTGGGGATCAACTGTTTTTTGCGGACTTTGTCGACGGCGATACGACGTGCGATGCGTTCCGCTTCTCGTACTGAGATCTTGCGCACCGTGATCTCCTTGAACAAGGTGAGTTGTTCTTCGGGGCGAGTCGAGAGCATCATGAGCGGACGTGTATGTCCTTCGTTGATGCGACCAGCAGAGAGTGCGTCGAGTATTTCTTCGGACAATGAAAGGATGCGAATAGTGTTGGAGACGAACTCACGACTCTTGCCGACTTTTTGTCCGATCTGTGTGTGCGTTAGTTTAAATTCTTCCATGAGGCGCGAGAACGCTCGTGCACGCTCGACTGCATTGATGTCCTCGCGTTGCAGGTTCTCGATGATGGCGAGTTCGAGCTTCATCAGTGCATCGTCTCCGGTACGGATGAGTGCGGGTACCTGTGCGAGCCCGGCGAGCTTGGAGGCACGCAGACGGCGTTCTCCGGCGATGAGTTCGTATTCGGTGATGAGGCCACCTTCGGGAGTAGTCTTCTCGATACGAGAGACGACGAGGGGTTGGAGGACACCGTACTGACGGATGGATTCTGCGAGGTCACGCAGTGGCCCTTCTTCGAATTCTTTGCGAGTTTGGTATGGGTTTGGGGAGACTTTGTCGACGTCGATAAAGAAGATGGAGTTGGAGATAGTTTCGGACATGGGTACATAATAGCATGAAAAATTTTGCATAAAAAAACCCCCGAAAAAATCGGGGGCTACTTCTTGAGACCGGATACGCCGGGACGTTTTTTTGATCCTATACATTTGCATTCTTCACGCCGTCTCTCGCAAGATCATCTTGAATATTACCTGGCAGCAATGTTACTCATCTTTTCCACTTCGCCGTTTGTGGATACCTTTGTGGGCCGGGCCGGTTGAATTGAGCTTAAAATGGATCGAAGAAAAATGGTGCTGGGAATTTCCAGGCGGAGCATGTGAGATGTGCTTTTTCATTTTCATGATTTTTAGCGTTATTAAATTTTGTGAGAGCGATAAATACAGTATACACCCTTTACAAAATTTGTCAAGTATTTCATTATTTCTGCCTTGCAAAGGGCAAAAACCCCTGTAGAATAAGCCTATTGCCGATGTGGCGGAATGGTAGACGCGATCGACTCAAAATCGATTACTCGCAAGGGTGTGGAGGTTCGAGTCCTCTCTTCGGCACAGCCTCAATGTTATAGCCCGAATGGTGGAATTGGTAGACACGTACGCTTCAGGTGCGTATGCCGCAAGGTGTGGGAGTTCAAGTCTCCCTTCGGGCACCATATGAATATGCAAAAAATCATCGTTGTCTGTGGCCCGACGGCTAGTGGCAAGAGCGACTATGCAGTAACACTCGCGCAACAGATTGGGGGTGAGGTTGTCAGTGCTGACTCACGCCAAGTCTATACAGGACTCGACGTCGGTTCCGGCAAGATTACTACTTCAGAAATGAACGGAGTTCCTCACCACCTTCTCGACGTCGCAAGCCCCAAGCGCATCTTCTCTGTCGCGCAATACAAGAAGCTTGCCGACAAAGCGATCAAAACTATTATAAAAAATGGAAAGACTCCCATCATCTGTGGTGGCACCGGCTTCTATATCGATGCTATCATTTGCGACACAATTTTCCCTAGTGTGAAGCCCAACAAAGACCTTCGCGCGTCTCTCGCAAAGCAAAGTATCGAGGAACTTTCTGCACAACTACAATCCCTCGACCCTCGCCGCCACGCACTCATCGACCGACAAAATAAAGTTCGTCTCATCCGCGCAATCGAAATAGCGACAGAGCTCGGCAGTGTCCCCGTCCTCGAGCGCACACCACAGTACGACATCCAATGGCACTACCTCGACTTGCCTGATGAAGTATTGAAACAACGCATTCATGACCGCCTACTCAAACGTATGCAAATGGGAATGGTCGCCGAAGTCTCTCGACTACATGCAGAAGGAATCTCGTGGAAACGTCTCGAGTCTCTCGGCCTCGAGTATCGCTATCTCACACTCTATCTCCAGAGCAAACTATCTGAGACAGATATGCTCGCCCATCTCGAATCAGCAATCTGGCACTATGCAAAGCGACAGCGCACATGGTTCAAGAAGTACGCACACTAATTGGCGGGCGATGGAGGAATCGGACCCCCACCAAAGGTTTTGGAGACCTTCGTTCTACCACTAAACTAATCGCCCAATTTTTAACCTCACCACTATAGCAAAATAGCCCCAGAAGGGCTACTGTGATTATTTCTTTGATTCCTTGAACTCGATGACCTTGCGGAGCTTCTTTGAGTAC
>CAYUQD010000006.1:0-46293 GCA_964446965.1 uncultured Candidatus Saccharibacteria bacterium | reverse complement strand
ATCACAGCGGTCTTCGGAACCGTTATTCTGGGTTCGAATCCTGGTAGGTGCACAATTAAGTAACGGTCTGACTCATAGTCTCATAGACAAATGATGTCGAATATTGGGGGAAAACCCATGTTTTTCAACAAAACTGTGGATAAGTCAGTGTATATGTGGGATAACGGACGACTGTTTGGTGTCCATAAGTGTCCGAGCTATACTTATTTCACGTGAAACGGTTCACCTCACCCACACAGAGACTCGGAGAGGTCGGAGAAGATACAGCAGTCGCATTCCTCCAAAAGGAGGGATTTGTCATCATCGAGCGCAATGTATCAGGACGGTATGGTGAGATCGATATTGTGGCGAGACAGGCAAGCACCTACTACTTCTTTGAGGTCAAGGCAGGGAGAGTGGGGAGCTGGTTTAACCCAGCGGAGAACCTCACGAGAGCCAAAGTAGGGAAGTTACTCAAGACCGTCGCCCACTACTGTCTAATGCACGGCATCCGGACGTACCGGGTGGAGGGAATCCTCGTGAAACTGGGAAAGGGTGAAACAGTTGAGAGAATCGAGCTTTTCTAGTATGATGCCAAAGCTCGAGTAAGGCACACCGCGGGGTGTAGTATATCGGTAGTATACTTGTTTTGGGAACAAGAGGGCAGGGTTCGATTCCCTGCACCCCGACACTGTACGGAATGTATCTGTACAATAAATCAAATATTGCGGGATTAGTTTAATGGTAGAACATCAGTTTTCCAAACTGAGAGCAGGAGTCCGATTCCCCTATCCCGCACAAAATTATTCACACATATACGTGTGTGATGCATATCATTATAGATATTTTTTCTGTATACTATATGAGTAATGAAATTTTCACGCGCCGTTTTTTCTCGCGCATTTTACGATAAGCATCAGAAAACTATTCTTGCACTTATCTGTGCGAGTGCGTTCTCTCTCATCACTGTCTATGCAGCGCCACCAGGTAGTCCGTATGCAGCAGGCGAGACACTTGATCCAAGCTGTGCACCAGGGGATTCAAATTGTACCGTCACTATCTCGAAGTGGGATAGTGTCACTGGAGGTATCAACTATGGCGGAGGGTTCGTTGGTATCGGCACCACTACTCCAGGGTACGACCTCGATGTGACAGGGGATATCAACTTCACCGGCGATCTCTACCAGAACGGCGTACTGTTTGGCGGTGGAGGTGGTTCACTCATCGGGTCTACCTCAACGGTCGGGACTGAGACCTGGCTTGGGACGAGTGCGGTAGGACTTGGGACTGCATCGGATGAGCTCACGGTCTTTGTAGGTATCGATGCGGGCAAGAACGCGACCAATGCAGAGAACTCAATCTTTGTGGGGTACAGTGCGGGATCGGGGGCAACAAACGCAAGTTCTTCAATTTTTATAGGTAAAAGCGCCGGGACTGCTTCAACAGGCGCGGAAGGTTCAAACTTTATCGGTAATAGTACCGGGAATGGGGCGATAAATGCTGCTGCTTCAAACTTTATTGGAAACAATACAGGTGGAAGTGCAACAAATGCAAATAACTCAAACTTCATCGGTAATAATACTGGTGTCACTGCTACGAATGCATACAAGTCAAACTTCATCGGAAACTCGGCGGGTAGCAGTGCTACATATGCAACACGAGCAGTGTTCATCGGAGAGAATGCTGGTGAAAGCGCGGGTGCAAATAGTATCTATGATGCAGATGTAAACCTCGACGAGTTTTATTTCGATAGTATCTTCATGGGATTCCAAGCCGGCAAAAATGCGACATTGAGTCACTGGTCCAACTTCATCGGACGCAATGCTGGTAACGGAGCGACTGGTGCCGCTCAGTCAAACTTCTTTGGAGAACGAGCAGGGGCAGGCGCAACAGATGCGGCAGGCTCGAACTTCTTTGGAGCGCTCGCAGGCTTTAATGCGGCAAATGCTGTTCAATCCAACTTCATTGGGGGTCAAGCGGGTCAAAATGCGACCAACGCCCAATGGTCCAACTTCATCGGACTTGCGGCAGGTAATGGCGCAACTGACGCTGAGTTCTCAAACTTCATCGGCTACAACGCCGGCGTGTCTGCGACGGGCGCCACGAGTGCAAACTTCATCGGACGCAACACGGGGATAGGTGCGACGAATGCCACATTTTCAAACTTCATCGGCTACAACGCCGGTGTGTCTGCGCCCGATGCGGCCAACTCAATCTTCATCGGCAAGAGTGCAGGCGCCGGAGATGATGTTGATAATACCGGAGATGTGGATGATTACTCTATTCTCATCGGTAACAACACACTTACTGGCGGCAATTCAAACTCTATTGCCCTCGGTGCCAATGCTACCAATACCGCATCCAACCAGTTCATGATCGGATCATCCACTCGTCGTATTGAGGATCTCGTCTTCAACGGAGGCACTGGCAATACCTGCTCCATATCAGCAGGGACTGGTATTAGTTGTTCATCAGACGAACGACTCAAGACCAATATCACCGATATCTCTTCTGCACTTGACGATCTCATGAATGTCCGCACCGTGACATATAACTGGAAGACAAGTCCGAACGGTGCACCAATGGTCGGATTCATCGCGCAGAACCTCCAAGAGTCATTCCCACAGCTCGTCACCGAGAACATTGACGGCATGCTCTCAGTCAACTATGCACAGATCACTCCGGTTCTTACCAGAGCAATCCAAGAACTTAATACCAAGGTGGACTCACTCTCAGGACTCACTGCTGACGAAGGGCTCTTTGCATCGATTCGGTCTTGGTTTGGCGATATTGGTAACGGAATAGAGCGACTCTTCGCACGACAGATAGAAACCAAGGAGCTCTGTCTCTCCGATGATGATGGCAACAAGACATGTATCACAAAGGATGACCTCGACACACTACTCGACAACGCCGATGTACCAACACCTGATACTACTGATGAGGAGCAACCACCAACTGAAGGAGTAGAAGAGTCTGTGCCAGAAGGAGAACCTGAAGATACGCCGGAGGTACCAGAGGAACAGCAAGTCTCTGAAGAGCCGTCACAAGTATTACCACAAGAACCAATACTATAACTATGAAGCGATTTCTCATCACAACATTCTTTTCTGTCATTGCTATTGTCGGTAGTGTGTATGCGTCGGCAACACTTGGTACTATCGATCCGTCCAACAATGGATCGTACAAAGCAGAAGTGCAAAATACTGAGCTTGGTTCGGCAGCAACTATCAATTTTGGGAAATTTACAACACAATCCGCAAAGAATATCACCGTATCCAACACTGAGCTGCGTGGGTTTGCGTGGGGAGAAGGGGTGGGATGGATTGTGACCAACTGTGCCGATACAACAAGTGGTTGTAGCGGAACAAATGGGAACTTCAAAGTTGCCAATGATGGTTCGGGTAATCTCTCTGGATATGCGTGGGGCGAGAACACTGGGTGGATCAACTTTGGACCATTCACCAACCCTGCGATCTCTACGGTGAAAATAACAAATGGAGAATTTGGGGGCACACTCGGAGATGCAGGCTACGCATGGTCTCAAAACTTCGGATACATCACGTTTGACTGTTCAGTGTCTGTAACCTGTGTGACGACTGATTGGGGAGTGGTAGCAGGGACATTCCAATGTAACGACGGAGTAGACAATGACAGTGATGGCAACATCGACTACCCAGCAGATAGTGGCTGTACGAGTGCTACTGATGACAGCGAGCAGACTTCGGGTGGAGGAGGTGGCGGGGGAAGTAGACCAGACTGTCGTGATGGGAGAGACAATGACGGAGATGGCTTTACTGACTTTCCAGATGATATTGGATGCCAAGACCGTGATGATAACAGCGAAGATAATCCACCAATAACTATCTGTACTGATCCGACGGCGACCAATACTGGTGGGGCACTTCCATGTATTTATCCCAACAATCCTGTGCTCTGTGCTGATGTGACTGCGACAAACTTTGGTGGTGCGCTACCGTGTACATATCCCAACAATCCTCCCGGGGATACGCGTTGTACAGACCCTCTCGCAAATAATGTAGGCGCAGTACTTCCGTGTACATATACACCGCCACCTCAGCTCCTTTGTGCTGATCCTAGTGCACTTAACTTCAATCAATCATTGCCGTGTCGTTACCCGAGTACATTTTGTGAACAGAATCCAACAGACCCTACTTGTACAGGTACCAATCCTCCAGAGCAGACATTTTGTGAACAATATCCAGAACTCTGTGTTACTCCCGGAGGTCCTGGTGTAGTAGTGGGTTCGGTTGCGTCGGTGACATCAGGATTTATCGGGCAGATCATCTCATTTGCAGGTATCATAGCGGTGCCGATCGCAGGAGTTGCGACATACTTCATTGCGAACCCATTTTCATTCGCAGACATCGGTCTCCTCCTCGCTCGCCTGTGGTCAATGCTCCTCATATTCTTTGGACTCAAGAAAAAGAGCAATCCATGGGGTACTGTCTATGACTCTGTCACCAAGCAACCGATCGACCCAGCATACGTCGTCCTCTATGACGTCATCGGCAATGAGGTTGCAACCTCGATCACTGATATCGAAGGGCGCTACGGATTCTCAGTACCAGCAGGGACATATACGATCCTCGCCAACAAAACAAACTTCGAATTTCCTTCAAAGAAACTTGCGGGCAAAACAGAGGATGAGCTCTACCGCGATCTCTATTTTGGCGGACCGATCACTGTCACCGAAGAGGGGGGTATCATCGCAAAGAACATCCCGATGGATCAGCTCAACTTTGACTGGAACGAATATGCCAAGCAAGAGCAGGGGAGACTCCGACATTTCAAACGTCGCGATGTTCTCATTGCGCGTATCTCGAGTTTCTTCTTCATTATCGGGTTCATTGTTACAGGTGTTGGAATGTTCGTTACTCCAACGACCCTCAACATATCGATGATGACGCTGTATGTCATCATTGCCATCATCCGCATCACTGGTATCCAGATACATCCCAAGGGTAGTGTGGTTGATGTGACGACAGAGCGTCCGCTCCCATTTAGTATCGTGCGAGTACTCTCAAGTGTGACCAACAAAGAAGTCCTCCACCGCGTTGCTGATGCCAGAGGTAATTATTATGCACTCATCGCAAACGGTGACTACAACATCACCATTGACCAAAAGAATCCTTCTGGTTCATATACCTCAAAGTATCTCACTGACCTCGCCCACGTCCGCAAAGGGTATCTCAAAGAAGAATTCAAAATATAAAAAACACCTCCCGATCGGGAGGTGTTTTTTATACTATTAGGCAGTGAGTGTGTTGATCTTTTCGATGACGTCAGAGAGGGTGAAGTTGCTCTTTACCATGAATTCTGCGGCACCAGCATCCATGACACGCTTCATCTCGATATCGTCAGAGAGATTGGAGAATACAATGACGGGGATCATCTTTGTTGTGTCGTCACCCTTGAACTGTGCGAGGAGCGCGTGACCATCAACATCGGGGAGCATGAGGTCGAGGAGGATGGCGTCTGGAGTACTGGCTGTGAGAGCTGCATCTACTTCTGCCTTGGTAGTAGCAGTTGCTACCTCAAAGCCTTCGTGGGTGAACTTGGTGCTCTCGAGGTCTTTGAGGAACGAGTCGTCTTCGATGATCAGGATTTTTTTCATATGGGGATAGTATACCTCAGTAGTCCGAAAATACCACTTTTTAACGCCTTTTAGCCAAGGGGGAGTGAGAGTGTGAATGTCGTGCCAGTACTTGGGTCGCTGGTGAATTGTAGCGTCCCATTGTGTCGCTCAATGATATGTTTGGTCGCATAGAGGCCGAGGCCGACACCGACATGACTGTGGCGGGTTGTACTCGCCCGAAAGAATTTCTCAAATATATGTGGTTGTTCATCTGGAGGGATCACTGCACCCTTGTCAGTAATAGTGAACACCGCAGTACCGTTGACGACGGCGAGCGAGATAGTGATGTCGGTGTCACTATCTCCGTATTTGATCGCATTCTCAAAGATGTTGTGGACTGCAATACGCAACTTCTCAGTATCTCCGATCACCATGATGGCGCCTGCAGGAGGAGTATAGCGGATGTGCATACCTTTTGCGGCGGCTTCGCTTGTGAAGTCCTTGATCGAGATGTCGATGAGTGTTGAGAGAGATATAGGGTCATGTCGGTACACGATGGCACCACCTTCGGTACGGATGATGGTCATCGTATCGTTGATGAGGGTGATCATGCGATCGTTGGACTCCATTGCTTGTGCGAGCATGGCAACCTGTGTTTTATTGAGGGATCCGAAGTCTCCATCGATGAGCATCTTGAAGAGCCACTTCATCGCGGTCAGAGATGTGCGCACTTCGTGTGCCGAGACCAAAAAGAAATCATTTTTTTCTTGGTCAGGAGAAGGTGAGTTCATAGGAGTATTGTAGCATTTGGTAATAAAAAATCCCTTCCTGAAATGGAAGGGATAATAAAAATTGTTGTTGCTTACGCAGCGATAGCGACGGCTACCTCTCGGTGATTTGGAAGATTCTCCACCTCCGGGAAATAAGGAGTAGGGTTGATGTGAATCATCCGAGGCTTTTTTGAAACATGCTTTTCGATAGCATTCAGAATCGCCCTGATCTCATCATGAGGAACACTTTCCTCAAATAAGATGACCCCGGGCTTTTTTTGTTTAACGAACTTTGCAATCTCGTGCGCTTTGGTGCCTTTGTGGGCAAAATTGAGTGAAGGACCAGAATCTTTGTTGAGATAAATCCCTTTAAGATCTTTTTCTGAATCTTTGGTTCTCTTTGGGTCACAATTAGTGACAATGAGCAGTCTTCTACACATAAGTTATGTAATTTAGTTTTAAATCATAATATCTTATTTAGAGAATAAGTCAAACACAAACCCACCTCCGGTGAGGGAGGTGGGTAGAGTGAGAGTAGATATTATTTAACTTTTGCGAAATCGGCACCAGGGAAGTTTGCGGTATTTTGATCCTTTGGAGCTTTTTTTACTTTAACAAATATAGGATATTCATTATAGTTGAAGCCGGTTTCTTCCATTGCTTGTGCTTCGTAGCGGTTCATTGCTCCTGTTGGGTTGAATGTAGAATAATCATTGGTGACACTTCCACCATGTTTGATGTTCACATTACTAGCTTTAGTATCATCGACACTTTCTAGTGTCTTGTTGATAGCCATACCGTATCCACCGGTAGCTTTCACGAGACTTGCACCATTTTTCTTGAGCGCCTGACTCATTTCTTCGCTGGTACCGAGTTGCATCCCCAAAGCTTTTACTGCTTGTTCGATTTTACCGATCTTGTGCTTATCTTTTTCGTTACCACTGAAACCTGCAAAGAAGTAGTCATAGGTTGTGTCTGTCATAGGTACACTGACCAATCCTTCGAGTGTGACGTCACCAATTTGTTCGTGACGCTCGATCTGTGTGATCTTTTCAGTTTTTTGTTTGTTGCCGAGGGAGTCAGAAGGATTTTTTTCTGCTGCAGTGGCAGCGGTGGCAAAGCCAAGCATCGCCATAATACCAGTTGTAAGGCGCTTGAAACCATTTGCACGTGGTTGATCTTGTCCAACTACATAGGACTTATTCTCAAAAGAAGTTTTTGGTGCAGACCATGCTTCAGTACCAATAGGGCGATTTCTTGCAATACTATTTATTTGATCGCGAGCGGTGGTATCTGGATTTGTGAAACTGTCCTGAATTTCTTTAATTTTATCCTGGTCTTTTGAAGAAATTTTGTACCCTGTTTCCTCGTTCATGCGCTCTTTTGCATCATGAACTTTTTGATCTTCAATGGTATTGGCATTTATTGATTCGAATTTCTGAGAATCTTTGAAGCTCTCAACGGGAACATCTTTTAATGCGATGTCGTCAACGATAATTTCGCCATTCTCGTCTCTTGGGGGGATTTCTTGTGATGTCATAAATGAATTATACAAATAAAAGCCAATAATCTTTAATTACTGGCTTTATCATACCACATTTTTTTTAGAAAGTCAATTTTACTGATACCTCGCCATGATCTCGGCCTCGACTTCCTCTCTCGGGCGGCCGTACTTGAGGTAGGAGAGCTCTTTGAGCTTCTCGGCAGCTTCGACGTTGCCTTTGGGTGGGAACGGAGTCTGGGAGTTGAATGGCTTCACCGGGACGCCGTTCACGAGCATTTTGATATAGCAGTTGAGGTTCTCTTGCTTGATGATATCTGCGGGGGTGAATGTTGGGGCGAGTTGTTGTTCAAATACATTGGCATTCTCGGGGGAGACGCGGTGGATCACCATAGATCCGACGTTACCAAATATCGCGTTCTTGATCCCTTCCTCAAGTTGCTCGATGTACTGGTGTGCCACGGTGAGCGAGAGACGGTACTTGCGGGCCTCGGAGAGAATGGTGGCGATCGAGTCAGTAGTGACGTTTTGGAATTCGTCGATGTAGAGGTAGAAGTCGTTCACCTGACTCTTGCCGACGATGTCGACGCGAGAGAGTGCTGCCATGGTGATCTTGCCGACGAGGAGGAGCCCGATGAGGTTGGAGTTGATGTCGCCGAGGCGTCCCTTTGAGAGGTTGACCAGCAAGATCTTTTTGTTGTCCATGATCTCGCGGAAGTTGAGAACGCTCTCTTGTTGGGCGACGACGGGGCGCATGATGTCGTTACTAATGAACACGTCGAATTTGTTCGTAATGTACGGCACGAAGTTGGCGAGTGCGCTCTCACCAGTCGTCTTCTCAGCATTCTGCCAAAACTGTTTGATGATAGGGTTCTGACATTTGGAGAGTTTCATATCGCGGAATGCCTTGTCGGTGAGGACTCGTCCGATCTCGAGCAGTGTCGAGCCCGATGCAGGATCCTCCATGACGAGCCCTGCAGAGTTGCGGAAGTATTGTTCGAACATTGGTCCGCCTGCAGTCTTCATGTCAAAGAGTTTGTTGAATATGGCGAGTAACTCATTGATGACGAATATCTTTTGCTCCGGGAATCGTGGATCGTACTCGAGCATGTTGAGTCCCATTGGGCGCGCAGTATATGCTGGGTCAAAGTAGATGACGTCGTCGATGCGCTCGGGAGGGATGTTGGCGAGGATGTGTTCGATGTCGGTGCCGTGTGGGTCGATGAAGCAGACGCCATCGCCATTCTTGATGTCTTGGATGATCATGTTCTTGAGAAAGACGGTCTTGCCCGTACCTGTCTGACCGATCACATACATATGTCGTACACGGTCTTCGCGAGCAAAGACGACAGGGGTGGACTGGCCACGATAGACGTTGGTACCGATGACGATACCGCCAGCGTTGCCGAATACTGGGGCAGCTGCACTTGCGGCACTCGACTCCTTGAGCTCAGGCGCTGCGAGGAATCCGACAGGGAAGTGAAAGAGAGTTGCGAGTTCGTCGATATTGAGAGTGAGGAGTTGGTTTTGCTTGAGTGTACGGAAGGTGAAGTCGTGCACGAATTCACTAATGCCGTTGGCGCGTACGTCGTACCACACGAGGTAGTTGGAGTTGGGGAGTGCGAACTGTTGAAATGATGCTTTGATGGTGCCGAGGATGGAAGTAGCGCGTTCGACGGTGCCCGCAGTCGCGACGATGCGGATGCCCGCTGATATCGTTTGTGATTTGTTTTTGGTCGTGACGAGCTCTATCGCGCGAGTGTCGATGGGTTTGTCCTTGGGTTCGTCTGTTGATGGCTTCTCAAAGAGGGAGATGAAGCTCTTGCCAAACTCGGCTCCGATCGATGCCGTTGCGTCTTTGTGAAGGTCTTTGATCGAGCCTTTGCCATTTTGCGCGTCGGTGATGAGGCGAGTATAGAGACTATTGGCCTTGGTTGCGTCTTGGGTGATGACGAACTGTATCGCTGCGCCTTCGCCAGACTGCTCGAGTTGGGAGAGAGAGCCAATGAGGGCGGCGAGCGGGTCATGCTCAAAGGTAGTATCGGTGCTCAGTGGGTAGAGGGCAGGCTCTTTGAGTCCACCAATACTTGCGGCGATGCCAGCAGTATCGCCCGAGAATATGTTGAAGTCATCAGTGACTTCGTCGATGATGGCAGTCGGGTAGTATGCATGTACGAGGCGCTCGAATGTTGCGCTGTGGACACTTGGTACTGACGCATAGAGGGCGATATCGCGAGACTGATTCTGAACGGCGAGTTCGAGTGTGTAGTAGTCGTTCATCCCAGTGACGGTCGCGAGCATGCCGACGTAGAACTGCTTCATGGCTTGGATGAAGGTCTTGAAATTGGTAGTGTCATCGCTTTGTCCGGCAGTCAGTGTCACCGCAAAGAGTGTGTGACGGAGTTCTTCGTGCAGAGAGCTCTTGTCCTTGAGGCCAGGGATTGCGCCGACGGTGTGCAGGTACTGCACGAGGAATCGGTGAAAGTCGTCAGTGAGGTGGGCATCGTTCATCTTGTCGACGATGTCGAGTGCGTTCTTGATACCTTTTTGGAGCATGATCCCAAAGAGTTCTTCGATCTTTTGGTCATGACTCTCAGGCTTGAGGCGGAGCATGATGCGCTCGGTCTCATGAGCGGGGAGTCGACTCGTCTCATTGAGGAATGTCTTTGCTTCGGCAGCAGCGTATTGCTCGACAGTAGTGCGAGCTGCACTCTCAAGTGAGTTGTGTGGCACTGACTGCAACACGTATTCTTTTTGTGATTGCTCACCGAGCCATGCGATCTCTTGCGCTGGAGTTGTAAGCGTTTCTTTGGGAGCGAACATACACACTAGTATATATGAAAGCGTCGTGATATTCATGCAAAAATGCGCTCCTCGTGTTGAGAAGCGCATATCTGCTAGGAAGATAGTACTGTTATTTCACCGCATCCTTCAATGCTTTTGCAGCACGGAACTTGGGGACGCGAGTTGCGGCGACTTTGACTTGCTCACCAGTCTTGGGGTTGCGAGCCATACGAGCCGCGCGAGCCTTGACTGAGAATATGCCGAGCCCTGCGATAGAAACCTCATCGCCCTTCTTTAGAGTGCTCGTGATGTTTGCAATGATGCTCTCAATAACCTCTTCGGCTTGCACCTTGGTGCCGCCGATGATGGAGTGAACGAGCTCAACAAGTGCTTGTTTGTTCATAGTAGTAGGGGATATCCCAAAGATAGCTAATAACCTCGTCTCACGCTAAAGCGGTATGCTCGAGCTAAAGTCATTATATAGCAAGCTATTTTAATACGAAAATATTGACAAAATCACATATATAGATTATAATACATTCAGAAAATCCCAAATCCTTCTTTTATGAACCAGAATGTAAGTCTCGAAACCACAATTGGTACCTTTGTGTTCAGTGTGTTGCTCGTAATAGCGCTGCTACTATTAGCAAGAAAAATCATTCGTGAAAAAACGAATGACGGTAATTGATTTAATTACAGGACAACAAAAACCCTCTTTATAAGAGGGTTTTGATATACTTGGTGATATGAAAGAAACACTCGAGCCTATACCCCTTCAGGAAATTCCTCCACAAATAACTACTCTCAATCCAGATAAGACAAAGTCTATCTCAGCACAACAACGTTTTCATACAGAGAACCTCAAACAAAAGCTAGAAGCACAGCAACGTCTCGAAGTCATGAAGAGTTATGGTGTACCAGAAGAAGCGCTCGCAGATCAAGCGTTGGTAAGCCTCGCACATGAGTCTACAGTAGAAGACGAAGAAGCCCTCAAAGCTCTCGCTCACCAAAAGAAACAACAACGCACCAAACTGGTTGGCGCGTTGCGATCTATAGTCAACTTTTTCAAACTTGGCTAACTATCTCGCATAGTCAGTCACTCGAGTCTCACGAATAATCGTGACTTTGATCGTACCAGGGTAGCGCAACTCGCGTTCGATGGCGAGCGCGATACCTCGGGCGAGCGCGCGGGCTTCTCCATCAGAGACTGCTTGTGGTTCGACGAATATGCGGACTTCGCGTCCGGCTTGGAGTGCGTATGCTTTCTCCACCCCAGCAAATCGGGCCGCGAGACTCTCGAGTTCTGAGAGACGCTTGAGGTAGAGCTCGGCTGTGTCGCGACGTGCACCAGGACGTGCACCACTGATCATATCCGCAGTCTGTACGATGACGGCTTCGATACTCTCGTGCGGACAGTCGTCGTGGTGACTCTTCATGGCGTCGATGATACGGATGTCGGTGCCGAAGCGCTGCATGATCTTGATACCGATCTCGACGTGTGTCCCTTCGAACTCGTGGTCCAGAGCTTTGCCGATGTCGTGCACGAGTGCACCTGCCTTTGCGATGTATGGGTCAGCACCCACTTCGGATGCGAGCATCTCTGCGATGTGTGCCATCTCGATGGAATGCGCGAGTACGTTCTGACCATAGCTCGTGCGGAAGTGAAGGCGTCCGAGAATAGCAACGAGACGGGGATCGAGGTTGTAGATACCGCATTCGTACGCGGCGTCAGCACCCTTTTGTTTGATGATCTCGTGGATGTGTGCGCGACTCTTTTCAATCTCTTCTTCGATCTTTGCGGGTTGGATGCGACCATCCTTGATGAGGGTATCGAGTGCGTGCACCGCAATCGCGCGTCGCACGGGGTCAAAGCATGATACTACTATCGCGCCTGGCATCTCGTCGACGAGGAGTTCAACGCCGGCGTATCGTTCGAATGCACGAATGTTGCGACCTTCTTTGCCGATGATTTTCCCTTTTTGTTCGTCACTCTCCAGCGTGACGCTTGCTGTGGTGAGTTCATTTGTTGTAGGGACGGCGAGGCGCTGAATAGTCGTCATGAGGATAGTGCGAGCTTTGTCGGCGAGCGCGTCGGTGACGCCTTGGCTCATTTTGTGCGCGCGAGCAGTGAGGTCCTCCGCATAGATATCTTCGGCTTCTTTGATGAGGGCTTTGCGCGCATCATCAACGGAGAATCCAGAGATATTCTCGAGGATCTCTCGTTGATGGTCGTTGATGGCGTCTTGCTCCTTTTGGGTTTCGTAGAGCTCCTCAGCCTTTTGTTCGAGGATGGCACTCTTTGCGTCGAGTTCGCGACTGCGGGTGTCGAGCAGGGATTCTTTTTTGACGAGGCGATTTTCTATCGAAGCACCTTTTTCGTGGGCATCATCAATGATGGCTTGGGCAGTCTGCTTTGCGTCAATGATGCGTTTCGAAATAGAGAACTCGATGCTGTTCTTGCGGACAATGAATATAATTGCACGGATGCTGTAGCCGACGAGCGCTCCCGCGAGGAGCATGCCACCGGCGAGCAATGTATCGTCCATGTTACTTCACTGCGACAGGCTTGGTAATGACGGCGTCAATGATGCCGTATTTCTTTGCTTCTTCGGCCATCATCCAGTAGTTGCGATCTGCATCTTTCTCTATCTTTACAAGAGGTTGTCCGGTGTTCTTTGCGAGCATCTTATACAAGATATCTTTATGTTTGAGAATTTGACGTGCACTAATCTCGATATCAGCCGCTTGTCCTTCTACGCCGCCGAGTGGTTGATGGATCATGACCTCAGCGTTTGGTAGGGCATAGCGCTTACCTTTTTCTCCCGCAGAGAGAATCATTGCGCCCATAGATGCAGCCATACCCATACAGATAGTTGATACAGCAGGCTTAATGAAATTCATTGTATCAATGATGGCAAGTCCATCTTTGATATTGCCACCAGGAGAATTTATATAAAGTTGAATATCTTTCTTTGGGTCTTCGTTGGCGAGAAAGAGGAGTTGTGCAATGACAATATTGGCAACGTTTTCATCGATACCACTGCCGAGGAATATAATGCGTTCTTTGAGGAGCCGAGAAAAGATATCGTACGCTCGGTCGCCCATTGGGTTCTTTTCGATAACAGTTGGGATAATCATAGCTATAACGTAAGGATAAAAAATTAAAATAAATAAAAGGGAAATACAATCAGAACCAGAAAATCAGAATACCCGCACTATACGCCCAATTGACTTTTTTTGCAAAAGTACTAGAGTTAAGAAAACATAATTGTTATGACAACATATCAAATTAACGGATTACCTCGTGGTTGGGCAGGCGCTCCTCCATTTGTTGTTAACTGGTTAAAACAATTAAAAAAAATTCCAGGAGAAAAAGTTGGAGACAAAATTCTTTTTAAAATTGACAAAGTAAAGGAAGCTCTAAAAAATCTCAAAGTTCCTCATGTTGCAAATGCTCTTGAAGACAAGGATTTGGAATATGATGAGACAAATTGTACTGAAGAAAATTAATTAAAAAATCCCCGTTTATCACGGGGATGTTTTTTATTTGGATTCGAGGAAGGCAAATACCTTTTCGTTGGTGAGTACCATGTCGGCATATGCACGAGTGCGGTTGAGGTCGGCACCAGGGTACATCTGTACGAGCTTTTGTGCTTCTACTTCGACTTCTGCTTCGGTCGGCAATGTATTCTCGGTGCGGGCGATTGCATTGAGGACGAGTTGGAACCGTGCACGCTTTGCGGCTTCGGGTTTGAATTCTTCGAGGAGTTCTTCTTTGGTCTTCTTTATGTGACCGAGATAGTCTTCGAGAGATGCACCAGAGCGTGCGACATCGACTTCGATCTGTGCGAGCATTTTGCTTTGTTCACTTTCGAGGATGATCTTTGGGATGTCGAAGTCAGTCTGTGCAATGATTGCTTCCATCATGCCGATACGCCGTTTGTCGCGAGCGATGTGTGATGCTTCGAGGATGAGGTTCTCTCGGATCTTTGCACGCATGTCTGCCACAGTGTCAAAATTGCCAAATGACTTTGCAAATTCATCAGTGACCTCGGGGAGAGGTTCGGAGTGCTCGTGTGTCTCACCGTCGCCATGGACGTGTCCGTACGCACGCATTTCTTGGAGGTTCTTGACGACTTGGTCTATAGCTTCTTCGGTGACTTCTTTTGGTTCTTCGGCTGTAATGGTCTTTGCGAGGTCACTATACTTTGGGAGTGTGATAGTAGGGACGATAGCTGCAACTACGGTGAACTCTACTGCGTTGCCGCGAGCGAGTTTGGTGATAGAGACGTTGGGGCGGCCGATGACGTCGAGCTTCTCATCTTCGATGATGGTCGGGTAGACGCTATTGATCGCGCGTTCTGCCATCTCGCCGAGGACGATCTCGTCAGGGATGTGCTTTTTTGCCATGTCCTTTGGGACGTTGCCCTTGCGGAAGCCGTCGATATTGATCTTCTCAGCCAATGTCGCAAATGATGCGTCTTCGAAGGTTGCGACATGGTCCCAACTGATCTCGCCTTTGAGTTCTACTTCGCTCTCGGGGAGGTGAGAAATACTAATGGTATAGGGTTTATTATTTTGCATACGGGCCAGTCTAACACACATATATTATTGTGCAAAAAAACTCCCGTCCGAGACAGGAGTTCATATATACCCACTATGTTCCTAAAAATCCTTGCTAAAGTCGGGGATCTCGCTATCGATGACGGAGGCTTGGAGAGTAGATATGTCTATGGCTGCGGGAGAGCGAGTAGTCACGGGCTGTGGGGTAGGGAGGACGGGCACTGTATGTGCTCGCTCGACGTACCAGTACGACCCAAAGAGGACAATCACGATAAGGACTATATAGAGACCCCACGGTCTATGCGCATATGGATGGAGGTCTGACTCCTGCATATTATTGCTGCGCATCTATGGTTAGAGAGACAGATGTCTTGAGAAGGGTGAGACTCTCGATGAGGTGAGTGCGAGCTTCGGCGAGACTGGTCTGAATCTTGGTAAGGGAAGCCTTGAGTGCAGTCGTATCAGTCGTCTCGTCAGTGATGACGATCTGAGCAAAGAGGTCGAGCTCAGTCTTTGCAGTAGTAAGGGAAGTCCCTGCAGTAGTGAGGGCTGCCTGTGCAGCAGTCGTATCGACGCCTTTGGTGGTGAGACGGTCAATAGTGAGCTGTGTGCGAGTCGCAAAGAGTGCAAACTGGGTCTGGAGTGTGCGAAGGGATGTCTCGGCAGCAGCCTTGCGAGCGGTGAGGGTCATCGGAGCATCTGCAGTAGTCGATACACCAGCGACTTCGCCAGGGATAGCAGTATCTCCAGTAGTCACTGTCGATGTTTGCGCATGCGCAAAGCCACTCATGAGGATGAGGGCAAGTGCGATATAGGTAGTGAATTGGAGGCCTTTTTTCATACGTTGCTTTATAATTATCCTTTCTTTATACCATATAGACGAGACAATGGCGAGAGTGTTACATAATAAATAACTAGTTTTCAACCCAGAGGTTCTAGGAGTTTGTCCAAGCAGGCAATATAATAATTGTATTATCTATAATATCGCATCACATATGAAAAAAATGGTAACGACGGGGCTCATTGCTGTAGTGGCATGTAGTGCGCTCTTTGTACAGACACAGCTCTCCAACATTACTCGAGAGCTCGCAGATCTCGATAGAGCAACACTCACTGCAAGTACGATAGCTACAAAGTCGACCAAGGTCATTGTTGTGGGTGGGAGAGCGAACATGGAAGTGAAGAATGATGTCTTTGCTGCCCGAGGAGTCGAATCATGGAGCCTCATATCTCCTCACGATGCACAATCTACCCAAAAGTGGTCACCTCGAGTCAATGCAAATGCAATCTACTACAAGGGTCGCTACTGGATCATCGGTACCTCGTACTGGAACAGTCCATCCAATGACATAAACAGTCCTCGCGATATCTGGAACTCAACTGATGGTGTGCAATGGAACTATGTGACCGGCAAGCCACCATTCAATAATTATTACGCGCCATTCACGAGTGACTACGAAGGGTACTACGAATACCGCGCAGTCGTCCTCAACGACACGATGTACGTCATCGGCGGCAAGCCAGGCAATGGCAACAAGGCAGTCGTATGGGCATCGACCGATGGTATTCGATGGACTACGGTGACCGAGGCGGCGCCGTTTGAGCAGCGCGTAGGGTTCTCGGTCGTTGCATATAACGGCAAGATGTATGTCATCGGCGGAAGATACGCCATGAATACTTATGGTAATACCGGTGTATGGTCATCGGCAGATGGTGTCCGATGGAAGCAAGACACTGCAACCCCTGAGTTCTCCAACAATATCTCATTTGCAAAGGCGCTCGTCCTCAACAACAAGATGTATCTCCTCGGTGGTATCAATCAGACCACGACGAGTGGGACTCCGTCGACCAAGGTGTGGTCATCAACCAACGGGAGTACATGGACGCTCGTGAGCAACTCATTGCCAGATGGAGAGCGGACAAGTTTTGAAGCGCGTGATGCTATCGTCGTCGATGGCAAGATACTGCTTGGCAACGCCGGCTTTGGTTCTGTTGCCAACAAACTCTGGACCAGTACTGATGGTGTGACATGGACACTGCTCGGCAAGGCGCCGTTGTGGTCACCTCGATTGGGATATCGGTTCGTGGCAGAATAATACAGTACATAAAAAAACCACTCGCACAGCGAGTGGTTTTTTTTATTATTTCTTTTTGCGTGCTGCGAGCATGTCGCGTTTGATTTCGAGACGCTTTGCAGTCTTGTGAGACTTGTTTGATTTCTTTTTTGCACCGAGTGCGGTAGATCTTTTTCCCATAGAAGTATTGATTAATTATTTATTTATTAAATTTTTCTTTGTAGAGCGTTTGCGATTTGAGGACTGCGGCGATCGCTTCGTCCTTGTCTCCGATAGAGTCGATCGAGACTGGTTTCTTTTGGATCTGTTTGTAGGTGAGAAAGAAGTGTTCGATCTCTTTGATAGTGTGCTTGTTGATGTCGGCGAGAGATTGGACATCGTCCCATCGAGGATCCTTGTCAGGTACTGCGATGATCTTTGCATCAGAGTCTCCGTCATCGATCATGTTGACGATTGCGACGGGGCGGACTTTGACCAGAATGCCTGGTGCGAGCGCATATGTCGTCAGGACGACGACGTCAAGCGGATCTCCATCATCCCAGTGACTCTGTGGCATGAAGCCGTAGTCAAAGGGGTAGTCTTGCGCCGTGTGGAGTGCGCGGTCGAGCATGATGAGACCCGTCTCTTTGTCGATCTCGTACTTGTTCTTGGAGCCCTTGGGGATCTCGATGATGACATTGATAATGTCAGGTGCGTTCTTGCCGGCAGGTATGTCGTGGAGGAGATTCATATAAGTGTATTCCTTAGCTATTCTGATTATCGAGCTGAGCATCGGGGCCTTCGATCTCATTGGTGATGATCTCGCCGGTCGAGATACCTTCGAGTGTGGTCATATCATTGGTCTCGACAGGAGTCTCGGCGTTGGGGAGTTCTTCGAGGACTTCCTCTGCGGTTGCGTCGCTTGGAATGTCTTCGTCAGTATTCTCGGTATCGAGGGTAGGGTCAGTCATTGCACCGAGATTTGATAATGAAACAAAGTCGTCGCCTTCGAGGACTTCTCCTTCGGTAGTAACTTCGGCTTCGGTACCCTTGATATCGATTTTCCAGCCAGTGAGACGCGCTGCGAGACGGACATTCTGTCCACCCTTACCAATGGCGAGTGAGAGTTGATCGGGGGTAACTTCGATCGTAGCCTTGCGTTCTGATTCGTCGAGCGAGAGGTCGAGGACCTTGGCAGGAGAGAGTGATTTTTGGACAAATTCTTCTGGGTTTGGGGACCATTCGATGATATCGATCTTTTCTCCAGAGAGTTCGTTCATGACGGTGGATACGCGTACACCTTTTTGGCCGACACATGAGCCGACTGGATCAATATTGGGGTCTTCGGTCCATACGGCGATCTTTGATCGACTGCCTGGTTCTCGAGCAATAGCCTTGATCTCTACTACTCCTGATGCGATCTCAGGTGACTCGTATGCAAAGAGTTTCTCGAGGAACTTGGGATGTGTACGAGAGATGCGTAGTGTGATCCCACGAGGAGATTCTTCGACATGGTAGAGGTATCCACGGATGCGAGCGCCACGAACGTATCGTTCGCCGGGGATCTGTTCGTTGGGAGGGATGACACCAGTTGCACGGTTGAAGTCGACATAGACCATACCGCGTTCTACTTTCTGGATGTGACCAGAGATGATGTCGCCTTCTTTTGTACCAAACTCATCGAGGATACTGGTGCGTTCTGCTTCGCGGATGCGTTGCATGATGACTTGCTTTGCAGTTTGCGCGGCAATACGCCCAAAGTCATCCTTTGGTTCGAGTGCAAAGACGACTTCGTCGCCAATAGCTGCATTGGACTTCATGATGCGGGCGTCTTCGAGGAGGATGTGTTTCTCATCGGAGTAGTGCTCGCGTTCGTCCATTTCATTTTCTGGTTCTTCTTCAAATCGGACAAGTGTTTCGTCAACAACAGTCTTTACTTGTTCAAAGTCGACGGTACCTGCATCGAGGTTGATAGTTGCGCGGACGATCTGACCTTTCTTGCCGTATTCTTTCTTGTATGCGGCAGCGAGAGATTGCTCGATCGCGTCGATGAGTTTGTCTCGAGCGATGCGACGTTCACTTTCGAGTTGTTCTATGGCTGCCTTGAGTGCTTTGATGTCTAACATATATTTTTTTGTCTGTGTATTATGTTGTAAGTTTTATAAAAGGGTTGCGAGTGACGAATATTTTGTTGAGTTATTAACAGAAATTCCCGCTTTTGCGGGATGTACACTTGCGTATGCATTCTAACATGTTCTATACTTTATATCAATATGAATATTCCACTACCCGCACGTACGAAATCTTTTTTCTTAGCAGTCGGAAGTATTGTCATGGCGCTCGCAGTATTTGCAACAGTGTCGTTGGCGAGTGCAAGTGATACGGTATTTGGGTACACATGGTCCCCAAACGTTGGATGGATGCACATGAACAACTGTGATAGTGACAATAGAACTGCGTGTCCTCCAGTTTCGTACGGAGTAACTATCGCACCGACTGGTGCAGTGCGTGCGATCAGTGGCAACATGTGGTCTTCGAACATTGGATGGGTTACATTCGATAGTTCTGCAGGATGTCCTGCTAGTGTACCGGCGACGAGTTGTCAGCCAGCGGTAACGTGGGCAACCGGCAAGGTGACTGGATGGGCACGTGCGTGTTCGGTCTTTGCGTCTGGATGTAGTGGAGCATTGCAGCCAGCGTACAAGACTGGTGGTTGGGACGGATGGATCTCGCTCGGAGATACCAATACGAGTGATAGTGCGAACTTTGGCGTGACGCTCAATACCACAACAGGCGTCTTTAGTGGATTTGGGTGGGGAGCAGATATCGTCGGATGGATAGACTTCTCTAATGTAAAATATATCTCAGGAATGTGTCCAGATGGTACTACTCCGGCGCCGAATGGAGACCCGTCGCAGTGTCCACCACCTATACTTTGTTCTGACGGAACTCCTGCACCAAACGGTCAGGTCAGACAGTGTCCATTCTGTGACATTATTGATATCAATGGTGTAGAGCAATGTAACCACACCTGTCCAGACGGTAGTGCTGCACCAAACAGTGACCTCAACCAATGTCCGAGTTGCCCAGCCGGTACTCATTTGGACCCTACAACTTTGCAATGTGTTCCTAATACATGCCCTCCATTTACTCACCCAAATCCAAGTAATCCAACGCAGTGTATCCCCAACCCTGAGTGTTCGGATGGAATAGATAATGATGGTGATGGGCAAATAGATTTCCCAAATGATCCAGGATGTACCGATGACGATGATGATGACGAGACAGATCCTCCAACCACCGGAACCTGTACTGATGGTATCCAAAACCAAAACGAAACCGGTGTTGATACCGGTGGGGTATGTGGCCCAGGAGGACCAGTCGATCAGTGTACGAATATCCCAGACTACATTCCGATGACGACACCACCAACACCGCCATATCGACAGCTCCCTGATGGACGATGTCTGTGTAGTACTCCAGGATACGTCCTC
The DNA here is from genome assembly GCA_964446965.1 of uncultured Candidatus Saccharibacteria bacterium. GTDB lineage: Bacteria > Patescibacteriota > Minisyncoccia > Phycocordibacterales > UBA9973 > UBA4124. The sequence goes on along the minus strand of CAYUQD010000006.1, from coordinate 25,549 downwards.
AATACGCAGTATATATGTGTACCGCTCGTGTATACGGAACGATAATAATTATCTCAATCATATGAAAGACATCACCCCAAAAAATCAACCCGACCTCATGGACTACCATCATGGCAAGCGTCACACACTACTCTATGTAGCCGGCATATTTGCAGTACTTGTCGTCGTCAGTCTCGTTATTATATCTATGCGCAAAGGGATGAACCCGATGACACCAGAAGAAAAGTTGCGCGCACTAGAAAAGAACGCCGAGCCAGTACTCACGACACCTGCACAGCAAGCTGCCAACATGGACGCCTTGCGCAAGGGCAACAAGGCACCTGCATCACCAGCACAGCAGCAAGATATGCTTAACACATTAGCTCAATAATTATGAAACACTACCTCAAGACTCTCGTCGTACTCATCATTGCTCTCGTATTTGTTGCGGGCATCTCGTATGCGACACCGCTCATTCCTGGGTACAGCAACCCGACCGTGTCTGCTCCCAACGACAACGGTGAACTAGAACCTATCACAATAGGTTCAGATGACCCACAAGGAGCACATATCAACGGTCCCAACATCAAGACTGGGGGATTGACCGTATTCAACTTCTTGGCACGGGGCAATGCATGGATGCAACAGCATAGCTTCTTTACCAGACAGGTGCGCGGTATTGCAGACAATGGCGCTATCAGTATCACTGCGCCACACACCACACTCCGATTTGGTGCAAACAACATCTCAGGGTTCCCAAACAGTACGGTGAGCCTTGCTGTATCGGGGGATACTGCAGTCCGAGATCGCTTTCAGTCAGATACACTCATCACTGGACCGGATCGCTATGTCTGTAGCGAGAGTGATGGAGTACTCGTGCTCTGCGGAGGTGATGTATGTACCAACCTCCCAGGGTACCAACCAAGTGTTCCATTCGGATACAACATGTCAGGAGGGCTCTGTGTAGAGGATGATCTCATCCCTGTTGTGAGTACATCATGTGATTACCAGATGATCGTTACCAAGGTTGATAACTATCATGCCGACTTCAATCTCTATCACAACGGCGTTTCATACAACTATGTCGCTGGTGGATCTGGTCCGAGCAATATGTACGTGACCTATGACTCAGGAATCATCGGTAGTTACACACAGATAGTGCCAGGAGGACACCTACAAAACCAAGATGTATCCAACGCATACGCTCCTGCTGGAGGAAGTACATTGCCTGTTGGTACAGAAATTCCAGTTCAGCATGTGACAGTGCTCGATGTGACTCCTGCGACGATCAATGGAGGAGAAGTGTGCTGGGTCGGATATTAATAGTGATACAATAATACTCATATGAAACAACAGATTTTTAGCGCACTACGACTCATCGCATTTGGACTTGTTCTCGTCGTCGGACTCACTGTTGCCAACGCGACTCGATCAGAACCAATGTCCAATCCGGTTGCTGGAAATACCATCTTTCCTATTACCGTCGGGTCAATGGATCAAGTCCGACAAGGATCACTTGCAGTCGGGGGATTTGAAGCGACAGGGAATGCAGAGTTTGATCAGCAACTCTTTCTCCAGGGAATGGTGCATGGTGGTAGTGCAACGAACCAAAATTCAACCATCGCATTTGGGGGAGGCTCATATAGTGTCGACAGTGTGATCACTGGAGCACTCGATACTGTGGGACGGTTGCGGTCAACTGCACTCGCCAATACCGAAAAGTCCAAGGTCTGTGCCGACGCTACTGGTGCGCTCATCCTCTGTGATGATATGGTGATCCCTACGGTTACCCTCGATGCAAACCCACCATCAGTAGTCTCTGGGGACCCTTCGACACTTACTGTTACTGCAAGCAATTTTGATACTATTACGTCGTGTATTATCACCAACTTCTCAGGCACCAACGGACCAGCTCCAGTAATGATGACCGAGACATCTGGAGGAAGTATGGATTGGGTTGGTACACGACTCCGATCCAACATCACCGACAGTACTATCTTCCGAGTGACCTGTACCGGTACGCTCGATGGACAACCGGCAGCAGGAGTTGCAAGTGCGCTTGTCACCGTCACTACCAACGGTGGTACCGGATACTACGCACACTGTTTCATCGCGGACACCAAGGTGACGATGGCAGATGGCACTAAGAAGGATATCCAATCCGTAAAGATCGGCGACGTCCTCAAGGGTGACACGACCAACAACACTGTCCTTGGGTATCATCAGCCACAACTTGGTGATCAGAAACTCTATGGGTTCAATGGTGGCAAGCCGTTCGTGACTGCAGAACACCCATTCTTGACCACAAAAGGGTGGAAGTCTATCGATCCCGAAAAGACAAAGAAAGAAAACATCGGTGTCGTCGTCACACCGCTCAAGGTAGGAGACACACTCGTCACTGACAAAGGGTTGGTCAAGATCGAGCGCATTACGAGCAAGAGCGCAGCTATCACTACACCGCTCTACAACTTCATTCTCGATGGTGATCATACCTATATTGCAGATGGATATGTCGTCCACAACAAACAGCTCTGCAACAGCCCATACCCGCTCTGTCCCGCAGGTATACCGCAACAGCACTGTATCGACGACAATGGACAGATTATTGTTACTGGACAGCCGGGATCATGTTCTCTCCAATGTCCGAACCCTGGGCAACCAGTAAGTAATGGATATTGTAACCAGGGAGGAAATGCAATGTGTAACGCACAAGGACAAGTAGTGTGCATGTAATCAATAATATAATTATGAAACAACAACTCTTCAACAATATAAAACTCATCGCATTTGCTCTCGTATTTGCTATCGGACTGAGCTACGCATATGCCGCATGGTCTGAGCCGACTGCGAGCGCTCCAGGAGACAATATCGATATACCCGTCAACAACGGTCCTATCAGCCAAATAAAGTCAAGCAATCTCTCAGTAGGTGCATTTCTCGTAACACAAAATGCGCAGTTTGATCAGGTTACTCTGGCAGGAGGTGTTGTCCGCGGAGGTACTCCGTCAGATGTGACTTCTACCGTCAACTTTGGTGGCAACGATGCAGGTACCATGCGTACTGTTACTGTACAGGCCAATGGTGGTATGCGAGTACAAGGTACGCTCCGCACACAAGCATTGAGCAACACTGCGTCATTGCGCAACCCAGTATGTGCTGATACGCTCGGTAACTTGGTCAAGTGTTCAAGTTTCTAATATAAATAAAAAAACAACCCCATGAAGGGGTTGTTTTTTTATTTTGTCTTATCAAATACTCGTTTGAAACTCTCGGGATGTGTCTGTGCCATACCTGCGAGGATCTTGCGGTCGAGGACGACACCAGCCTTTTTGAGGGAGTTAATAAAGAGGGAGTACGTAGTACCATATGAGCGAACGATCGCATTGATACGGACGTTCCAGAGCTTGCGAGCGTCACTCTTTTTGTCGCGTCGGTGTGCAAATGCGTAGGTACCTGCGTGTGCGATAGCTTCCTTTGCTTGCGCTTCCTTGGTAGATCGTCCAAAACGGTACCCCTTTGTCTGAGAGAGAGTGTTCTTTCGGCGCTTATTTGCTAGTGTTCCTCGTTTTACTCGTGTCATGGTCTAGGTATTATTTGGTGATAAATCGGGCAATTGCCTTGTTGGTCATGTGAAATTCGACGGGCTTCTTGCCAGCAAGCTGCTTGACGCGAGGTTGCTTTGCATTGAAGTGGTTAAATCCCGGCTTGCGCGCGAGAATTTTGCCAGTGCGAGTGACCTTGAGGCGCTTATTGAATGACTTGTTGGTTTTCGTGCTCATATTATTTATTTAGCCGGAATATCTTTGGAGCCCTTGTCTCGTTCGATAACGACTGCAAGCCCCTTGGGAGAGCGCTTGTGTGGTTCAGCTATCTTATAGTGTTCTGTCACAAAATGCAAGACCCGGTCAAGTCGCTCGCGGAGAAAGGCGTCTTCCATCCCTTTGGAGCGTCCACGCAGATAGAGCTCTACCTTGATACGATGGCCTTCTTTGAGCCACCCTGAGGCTTGGCGTGCCTTGAGCTCGAGGTCGTGGTCGCCAGTACCCACCTTGATCTGGATACTCTTTGTCTCGGTAGCTTTTGCTCCTGATTTGGCCTTTTGGGCCTTCTTTTTGAGTTCGTACTGGTATTTGCCGAACTCCATGATCTTGCAGATGGGTGGCTTGGCGTCGGGGTTCACCTCAATGAGGTCGACTCCCTGTGCTTGCGCCATACTCATTGCTTCGGCAATAGGAAAGACCCCGAGGTTTACCCCTTCGATATCGATGACACGGACTTCGCCTGCGCGTATTGCATTGTTGATTCTTTCCTTCAAGATAGATATAGTGCTAGAGCTTTTATAATACTTGCAATTACATGGAAAGTCAATTTGATAGAGAGCAACAGCGGGGCATTGTTGCAATATACAAAGACCGCGGCGAGACACTCGCCGTCCTCCTCGAGCGGTTTCGCGCGCACTATGACCTTTTGCCTGCTACCAAACTCACTTATGCGGGCAGACTCGACCCGTTGGCTGAAGGACTCGTACTCATCCTTGTCGGAGAAGACAGATTCAAAAAGGATGCATTGCTCGGCCTCCCAAAGGAATACTCTGTCGATATACTACTTGGTATCGCAACGGACACAGCGGATCCGCTCGGGATGATACTGCGCACCGACCTTCAGACCATAGCACAGACCGATATAGAGGGTGTGGTATCAGAACTCACAACTATCACCTCACTCCCATACCCGATGTACTCATCTGTACTAGTGGATGGCACGCCACTATTTGTCCATGCACGGGCAGGTACTGCCGTCGTTGTACCTGACAAGAAGGTAGCTATATATAGCGCAGATATCGTCGAAGTGAGGACTGAGTCTATCAGCACACTGGCGCAGACGATCGTCGGTGATGTAGAGAGAGTGAAGGGTGATTTCCGACAAGGAGAGATCGTCGAGGATTGGCAGCAGTATAGTGCGGATGTGCGAGAGGTTACTATAGTCAGTATCCGCGTTAGTGCATCATCAGGGACATATATGCGCTCTCTGGCAGAGTGGGTAGGGGATCGTCTCGGAGTACCTGCGCTTGCATATCGTATCGTGCGGACGAAGCTTGGTGAGTATGTAATATAAAATGCCACCTCTTGTTAGGGGGGTGGCATTAGAATTTTGACCGATTACAGTAGTGATGCAACTAGTTCTTTGTAGTTTGGTACAAGTTTTACAAAACCACTACCAATGATCTCTTTACCGACGTGGATTAATTTCTTTGGAATTGGTACTTTTGAGGAATCTACCAAAGTAATTTTTTTTGTTGCCCCATTTTCTCCATAGTAGCGTGGAGGGAAATCATGTTCGAATTGAACAAGTAAAAGGGTATTTTTTTCCGCTTTTTTTGCAACATCTTTCATTGCTTCTGCGCAACATCCACCAGATACGGTGATGATAGTTGGTGTTGTTTCCAAGAGTGCTTGGACAAGCATGGCTTTAGACATGGTCAAAGATTGTTTTGGTGAAGGAAAGAAGGTTTTTTAATATTATTACACACTTTCCCAAATAAGCAAGAATATAAAAACCCCTGACAAGCAGGGGGTTTTATTATGCGCGCTGTACGTTTACTGCACTTGGGCCTTTGTCGCCGCCGTCATTCAATTCGAATGAGACAGTGTCGCCTTCGTGGAGTTCCTCGAAGGTAACGCCAACGAGATCCTTTGCATGGAAGAAGAGATCTTTCTCTCCTTCTTGTGTAATGAATCCGAAGCCTTTGTCCTTGAGTGACTTGATGATTCCAGTCATTTGAGTTGTTGCTTAACCAATAATCTACAAAATGCCTGCGAACCGACGTTTTTCCACTGAGCCCTTTTGTAGGGTAATAGTGTCACCCCTGGCTTCAGAAGTCAAGCGAGCGATTAATTCGATGTATTGATAAAGGATCGAGTGAATGGCCCAAAGAATCCTGTAGGGGAGCTGAGTCCTGCCGGAATAGCGATATACGGAAATGGCTATATGTGCATAAACAAGAAAGTTTTAAACTAAAAGCATCTACGTTATAATGATAAATATGAAAAAAATAGTAGCCACTTTCTTGGGAGCAGTTTTAGTGCTGTTATCTCTTGGCTCAGTTAACAAAGTTCAGGCAGCGCTTACTGACAACTTAATCGGATACTGGAAGCTCGATGAGGTGAGCGGGTCACGATTGGACAGTGTAGGCTCGAACAATCTTACAGATTTGAATACCGTTACCCAGCAACCTGGTAAATTAGGCAGTGCTGCAAAGTTTACTAACACTTCAGCTGAGAGCCTAAGCATCGCCGATAACGCCCAACTAAGCACTGGAGGAGTGAGTTTTACAGTTTCAGCTTGGGTCTATCTTGATTCAAAAATTTCCCAAAGCTTTGTTTCAAAGTATCAATCGCTCGCGATCGGAGAATTCTCTCTCTACTATAATGTGGCATTGGATCGATTTATCTTTTCAACCTATGGAAATGGGACCTATTACCAGGCAAATGCCGACAGCTTAGGAAACGTGTCACCCAACACCTGGTATTTCCTTACCGGAACTCACGATGCCACTACGAACACAAATACGATTACGGTGAATTCTTCGTTAACGAATAGTGCTTCTAGTGTAGAGCATGCAAATTCAACTGCCTCATTTTATATCGGTCGCTTCCATGAGACTTCTCCGCTTTTGTATGCAAATGCAAGAATTGACTCCGTGGGATTTTGGAAGCGAGTTTTAACCAGCGGTGAAATCAGTGAGTTATACAATGGTGGAAATGGCTTAGAATATCCATTCGAGATAGAAGAGAATGATATAACCCCGCCAGTCATATCGTCCATTGCCTCCACCCCCCTCACTACAACCGCATCGGTTACATGGACAACGGATGAATTGGCTGATTCTCAGGTCTTTTATGGCACATCCTCCAACAACTATACTTCTAATGTCTCTTCAGCATCCTTCGTAAATTCCCACTCTATTAATTTAACCGGATTGTCAGCGGATACTACGTATTACTATTATGTAGTTTCTGAAGATGAATCAGGAAACATATCGACCTCGACAGAAAGAACATTTATTACATCGGAACAAACTACCTATCTGCAAATTTTATCTACAGGGCAAAGTCTTGCTACGGTTTATTATGCAACACCTGCCATAAGTACCACGCAGCCCTACAATAATGTGATGCTGACCAACGGCGTTGAGGGGACTTCCGCCCCACTCATTCCTTTGATTGAAGCAGGCACCGGGGAGGGTGGCAACGTGGAAACGATCTCATCAGGAATGGCCAATTCACTTCGTGCAAATGACAGCCTTGAACGACCGATCGCCGTCGGTCTACATGCGCATAGTGGAACTGCATATTCAGGACTGAAGAAGGGAACATCTTGGTATACCAAAGGGATGTTGCAAGCAAGTACCACAAAGTCTTATGTTGAAAACGTCCTGCAGCAATCCTATCGTCCCATCGCAGTCACTTCCATTCATGGAGAAACCGATCACGCCAATGGAGTGAGTGTGGATTATCAGGAATATCTCGAAGAGTGGCAATCGGACTATGAAAGTGATCTCAATGCTTTAACGGGCTTGAACGATACTATTCCACTATTTATTAACCAGATGAACGCTGCTTCAGTCGGAGCCATACCTGTAGCCCAATTGAATGCCCATAAGGATAACCCAGGGAAAATTATCGTTGTAGAGCCAAAGTATCAGTATCACTATCGATCAGACAAGCTTCATATGGACGTCAACACAGAAGAAAAGCGTATGGGTGAAATGTTTGCGAAGGTTATGAATAAGGTAATCTTCGAAGAGGAGGAATGGAATCCATTGATGCCTACTGCAATTGAGAGAGCGGGCAATGTCATAACGATTGATTACCACATCCCGGAAGGAACACTTGCGATTGATACATCTACAGTAGCGCAGCGACCGAACTATGGATTTGAATTCACTCAAACGGGTGGTAACAGCGTGTCTATCAGCTCAGTTGAGCTCATAAATGGCAATACCCAGGTAAAAATTACTTTAACAAATGTACCTACGGGAACGAATCAGTACGTACGCTATGCGTATAGTTGTTATATGGCTGGTACTTGGTGCGCACAGGCAGGTAGCGCTACCGCAGTTGGAGGAAATATTAGAGATACAGATACTAGTGTATCTCAATCGATAGATGGTTCAGGATTGCCCTTGTACGATTGGGGTGTAACCTTTAATGAGCCGGTAGTAGACATATCAGAAACTGTACCTCCATCTCGCTCAGCGGCATCACCGACAGGTACTCTCGCATTCAACACAACAAGTACCACTCTCTCCCTCACTACTAATGAAGCAAGCACATGTAAGTATGGAACATCTTCTGGTGCTACATATGGTTCTATGGCTAGTACGTTTGGAACTACAGGAGAAACGACCCATTCAACCAATATCACCGGCCTTTCCAACGGCAATTCCTATACGTACTATGTTCGCTGTATCGATGCACAATCAAATGCAAACACTGACGATTACAGTATCTCATTTTCTGTAGCTGGAGACACTGATGAACCAGAAGAAGAGTCTCACCGCACCTCAACTGTCACCGGATACAACTCCCTTGTTATACCTATCAGAAGCACTGACACGAGCGCATGCCGTCCCGGAGACGCCTTCAGTACCCAAACTGGCGCACAATGTCCTTTATCCACTTCCAACCCTATTCCTTCGCCATATCTATTCACCAGAAACCTCTCGTGGAAAATGGAGGGAGAAGATGTCCGGGCACTCCAGATTTTTCTCAATTCCCATGGTACTCCTGTCGCCCCATCAGGAATCGGTTCGCGTGGACAAGAGACCGCATACTTTGGACTAGCGACCAGAGCTGCATTGGCAAAGTACCAGCTCATACACAATATCAGTCCTGCTGTGGGATTCTTCGGTCCCCTAACAAGAGGGTATGTGCTAGGGAAATAGTAATATATAAAAAGGCCACGAATCGTGGCCTTTTTATATGAGTACTTCTCAACTGCTAGCGGTTGTGCTTATAAATAGAGGTTTCATTTGTTACGAGAGTAATGAGAAGAAATGTTTTTTTGATTTTATTACCTCAATAGATAAAATATTTGTGGAACTGGGGGGAATCGAACCCCCGTGCAATGCTGATGAACAAGCAAGTCTACATGTGTAGTGAGATTTGTATACTGAGAAAGTGCCTAAAAATGTCACAAAATGACAGCTTTCTGAGCTTCAGGTATTCGGTGTAGTGCTGAAGCGGACACTACTGCCTATTCCGATGAATGTTGCCGAACCCTCATATCGGAAGTCAGGAGGTTCGACACCCCTATGGCCTAAAGTTAGGCGAAATGGGGAATGGCCCCAGCCATACCGAAGTATGGTGAAGCCACCTTAGCGGTTCTGTTGCCAGGTAACGCTTGTGGACGACGATTTACGAGAGTACGTCCATACTCGACATGCATGCAGGCTCGAAACAGAATTGTCGAAACCAAACAGTCCCGAATTTTTTGCGCCACGCCTCTAGCGGGCGGGCCAAAAAATTCGCCCCAGTGAGCCCGATAGGCGAACGGAGGCAAATTTCTTGTATTTCGGTTATTTTCTATAGAGAGCGCCTCTCTTCACGGTCCAAATCCCGTTTTTTGATCGTCTCTCTCTTGTCAAAGGTCTTCTTTCCCTTAGCAATCGCGATTTGCACCTTGATATGCCTGCTCTTACCATACAGTGAGACGGGTATGATCGTCAAACCTTTCGTTTTCAACACTCTATTTATATATATGAGCTCCTTTTTGTGGACGAGGAGGGTCCGGGTGCGGTAGGGGTCATATCCGGCATCGGTATTCTTTTCTTGCCAAGCGGGGATATGGGCGCCGAGGAGGACGAGAGATCCACCAACGACTGACACATAGGCGCCGGAGAGGGAGCCGTGACCAGCTTTCACACTCTTGACCTCGGTACCGAGGAGTTCGATGCCTGCTTCGATGGTTTCTTCGAAGTGGAAGTCAAAGGTTGCCTTTTTGTTCCGGAGATATTCCATATGAGCATGATAGCATGGGCGACCTGGGGAAATATTGCTTGTGCCATACTTGCCCACAAGGTACAATTGTATTGTTATTAATAATTTGACAGTAGCATCATCATCATGAAATATTCCAAACGATTATCAGCACTCACGTTCATCGTTGCATTTGTAGTGACACTCGTCACCGCACAGGCAGCTAATGCGGCGACATATTACGTATCGTCTTCATATACTGGTAGCACCTCAAATGGTGGTATCAATACTCCATGGAAGACGCTCTCACAAGTACAAAATATGGTTGGCTCTTTCCAGCCAGGGGATAATATCCTTTTTAAAAAAGGTGATACATTCATTGGTCAATTGGGATGGCAATATACTTCCGGTACAGCAAGTGCGCCGATCACGTTGGGAAGTTATGGTACTGGGGCGAAGCCAGTATTCCAATACCCTATCCCTTCACCACTCCCATCCAACTGGTCATGGTGGAACGTTGCAGCCGGCAGAGTGTTGATGTGGTTTAGTGGAGTACAGTACATCGTCATTGATGGACTCAGCTTCACTGACCCGACGATGCCACTGAGCGACAAGCGAACTCCTGCCAACCTCGGGACAGCGCTCCAGCTCGGTGAATTCGGCGGTCAACAGGCAGATCATATGACGGTCAAGAACTCTGACTTCTCGAATGCATCATTCCCTATCGTGCTCAACGGAAGTTTCGGTCTCATCGACAACAACCGCATGACCGACCACAAGAACATGGTCAGTACCAACATCTGTGCTGCTAATGGTCCAGAATGTACGACGAGATCGTGGGGCGATGATGATGACTATGCTGCAAACGCAATTACTCTCAGTGGTAACGACAACGTCGTTACTCGCAACTACATCAGTGGTGCATGGGCGCCAAGTCTCGACTATGCATGGAACGGGGGAGCGCTCGAAGCATATGCGACACAGGCTATCGGCTTTAGTCGCAACAAGATCATGTACAACACCTTCGTGGACAACGGAGGCGTGATGGAGTTTGGAAGTAGTAATGGTACTGCAGCAGTTGCCGCAGACAACCTCTTTGCCTACAACCTCCTCGTCAACAACGGTAACATGTCATGGACGAACTTCGGTGGTACGTACCCAACGATCAACTCCAACATTCAGTACTTCAACAACGTGATTGTTGAAAACAGTGCAAGTCGATTTTCGGGACCAAATGCATGTAACGGCGCAGCGTACCCACTCGGCTCACGATGTGGTGCTGAGTTCGGACTCTTCTTGTTCGGAGGAAGTGCATCAACAAGTAACGTCTACAATCTCAAGAACAACATCTTTTACCTCAGTACTGGTATCAACGTTCGAGGTTCTGGTAACGAGAGTAAGTACATCCACGAAAACAACGTGTACCGACTCTCTGGAGGAAGTGCACCTGGATGGAACTTGAACGCTTCTGAAAAGACGACTACGTCAACACTCTTTACCAATATTGCACCTACTGATCCAACACAATGGAACTACAATCTCGTCGCAGGTGTCCCAGCGATCAATGCCGGTACGAATGTAGGGATTACTTCAGACTTCGCAGGTGTCACAGTACCGCAAGGTGGAGCACCTGATGCAGGTATCTATGAGTTCGTCTCTGGAGGTACTGCGGACACAACTGCCCCTACGGTCAGTGTCTCAAGTCCTACCAATGGCGCTAGTGTTAGCGGTACTACTACTATCACCGCCAACGCTTCAGACAACACCGCCGTCGTCGGAGTACAGTTCAAGGTAGATGGCGCAAATGTAGGTTCCGAAGATGTGTCTGCTCCATATACAACTCCATGGACTACAACAGGGGTTACAAATGGTTCGCACACCGTCACTGCAGTGGCACGTGATGCTGCTGGCAACACGGCAACCGCTACCAATACTGTCAGTGTCAACAATGTCGTACCCGACACAACAGCTCCTACTGTTTCATTCTCATCTCCTGCAGCAGGCGCTACTGTATCAGGAACTACTAGTGTTAGTGCAACCGCAAGTGACAACATCGCTGTCACCAGTGTTGAGTTCAAACTCGATGGTACGACACATAGTACTGACACTTCTGCTCCATATGCAGCAACATGGATCACCACTGGTGTCACCGATGGGTCACACACTTGGACCGTTACTGCTCGCGATGCAGCCGGCAACGCAAGTAGTGCAACTCGTAGCTTCAACGTAAGTAACATCACTACTCCTTCGGTTCCAACAGGTCTCAGTGCTACTTCACCTGCACCAACACAAGTATCATTGAGTTGGTCAGCATCATCAGGTAGTCCAACTGGCTACAAGGTGTATCGCAACAACGTCAACATTGGAACAGTATCAACTGCATCATTCGTTGATACTACAGTGACTGCAAGTACGACATATACCTACAAGGTCTCTGCGTACAATGGCGCAGGTGAGTCAACACTCTCGAGTGGAAGTACTGTCACAACAATGCAAAATACAAATACCAACCCTACCGTCCCAACAGGTCTCACCTCGACTTCCTCAGGTACACAGGTCACGATCACATGGATTGCGTCAACAGGGTCTCTCACTGGATACAAGGTGTATCGCAACGGGGCTCTCGTAGGACAGACAACTGGCGCAACTTCATATTCAGGGACAGTATCTGCAGGTACGTATAGCTACACGGTGTCAGCATTCAATGCGTCATTTGAGTCAGCACAGTCTATACCAGTCGTTGTAACGATCGGCAACCAAGCTGACGTTACCGCTCCGGTAGTTGCGCTCACGAGCCCTACTAACGGTCAAGCAGTAACTGGTTCAATGACTCTCGCGGCAACTGCAACAGATGCAGTGGGGGTAGTCGGTGTACTCTTTAGAATTGATGGTGTGCAGTATGGATCAGAAGACACGACAATGCCGTATATGATATCAGTTGATAGTATTGCACTAAGTAACGGTACACACACAGTGACTGCTACAGCACGCGATGCTGCTGGCAACAGTAGTGTTGCATCAAGTGCGATCACTGTTACGAACACTGGTGCACTCATGTACAAGACTACTGCTCGCGTCAATGTCCGATTTAACCCTACTACATGGATCGGAGGAACTATCCTCGGTACACAACCACTCGGTGCGATTGGTACCGTGATCCCAGGTACAACTACTGTCAATGCCAATGGATACACTTGGGTCAAACTTGATTTCCCAACAGGTGCTGATGGATGGGTAGTGACACGATACTTGACTGTCTACAACGGTTCACAGACAGGTAAGATAGTCACGCCGACTGATGTAGCGACACCAGTCCCTATCAAACTCGTAGATGCACCCGACACAACAATGCGTGCAATGGAGCTTTTGCAGCAAGCATCTCGCGTCAGCACAAGTGCTGAAGCCAACCGCTTGATTGCGGAAGCACAGGCACTCATGAAGCGATAATAGTCACTTCGCCAAAATCCCCTCAATGAGGGGATTTTGTGTATAATGGTTCTCATGTCACCAAAAGAACCAGTGAAACCACAACCAAAACGCCCCCTGACGTCATATATATTCTCAACCCTCCTTATATTTGCTGTGTTGACCGTACTGTACTCAGCAGTGAGTCGTATTCCTGATAATGCCAAGGATGTGGTAGGTATCTCCGAAGTTGCCCGCATGGTCGGTGCAGGCGAGGTCAAATCTATCAGTATTGATGGCAGTGAACTCGTCGTTAAAAAGACCGATGACTCTATTGTCACCTCAAAAAAGGAGCCTGATGCAGCCCTCACCGAAACACTCGCGACGTATGGTGTCGATGAGACCAAACTTGCCGCAGTCGATATATCTATTGCAGAGGAGTCTCGAACGGCACTATTTTTGATGACGATACTTCCGATCATTCTACCCGTCATTCTCATCATCTTTTTCTTTTGGTTGATCTCACGACAAGCCAAGGGTGCAGGTATGCAGGCATTCACATTCGGCCAATCCAAGGCGCGCGTGACTGACCCGAGTGACAAGACAAACCAAGTCACCTTTGCAGATGTTGCAGGTGCGCGTGAAGCAAAGGAAGAGCTCAAAGAGATTGTCGACTTCCTCAAGAACCCAAAAAAGTTCCTCGATATCGGTGCACGCATCCCCAAAGGGGTACTACTCACCGGTGCTCCCGGTACGGGCAAGACATTGCTCGCTCGCGCAGTCGCAGGCGAGGCGAGTGTGCCATTCTTCCATCTCTCAGGTTCAGAATTTGTCGAGATGTTCGTCGGAGTAGGTGCGTCGCGCGTGCGCGATCTGTTCAAGATGGCAAAGCGTGCATCTCCATCTATTATATTCATTGACGAGATCGATGCTGTCGGACGAGTGCGCGGAGGGGGATACGGAGGAGGCAACGACGAGCGCGAACAGACACTCAACCAGATCCTCGTCGAGATGGACGGCTTTGAGCCCACTGACAAGGTCATCATGATCGCCGCAACCAACCGTTCTGATGTATTGGATCCCGCACTGCTGCGCCCCGGCCGATTTGATCGACGGGTCATCATTGATCTGCCAGACCGACGTGATCGCGAAGAGATACTCCTCGTCCACGCCGCAAAGAAACCGCTCGCTCCTGAGGTCAACCTCAAGACTATCGCAGAGCGCACCCCTGGGTTCTCGGGAGCAGATTTGTTCTCGCTCATGAACGAAGGTGCGATCCTCGCCGCACGAGAAAATAGAACAACAGTGTCACAGTTTGATCTCATTCGCAGTATCGAGAAGGTGATGATCGGCCCAGAGCGCAAGAGCCACCTCTTTAGCAAGAGAGAGAAGGAAATCACCGCATACCACGAAGCAGGGCACGCACTCGTTGCCTCAGTGCTTCCAGATTCGGATCCGGTGCACAAGATCTCGATCATAGCGCGTGGACGTGCAGGCGGATTTACTATGAAGGTAGAACTCGAAGAAAAGAAACTTCATTCAAAGAAAGGGTTCCTCGATGACATCGCGATGTCACTCGCCGGGTATGTCACCGAAGAAATGGTATTTGGGGATGTGACGACTGGCCCATCCAATGATCTGCAGGTAGCGACCAATCTCGCACGCGCTATGGTGACTCGATGGGGGATGAGTGACCTCATTGGTCCTCGCGCACTCGAAAACGATGGCGGTACACCCATGTTTGGGCACGGAGTAGAGCCCAAGGAGTATTCTGAAAAAATGGCAGCAGTCATCGATAGTGAAGTCGACCGCATCATGAAGGACTCATTCGCCAGAGCAAAGGATGTCCTCACCGAGCATCGCGCTGTCCTCGATATCATCGCAAAGAAACTTATCGAAGTCGAAACCCTCGAACAACCAGAGTACGAAGCAATTCTCGTCGCACATGGCATCCCTCTCAAAAAGCTCGACGCGTAGCATACTGCTAGTGGTGGTACTTATCACTGTTGTACTCGCAATAGGGAGCGCTGTTGCACCAACACAGTATCGAGAAGTGCGAGATATGGCTATCCCTTCACAATCTATCACGTTGACCTTTGTCGGAGATGTGATGATGGATCGCGGAGTCAGGCGAAGTATTGAGCGCAATTTTGCCAGCGACTATGGGGCACTATTTGCCAATACAGCATACCTTGCAGATGCAGACATCGCCTTTGCCAACCTCGAAGGACCTGTAGCAATCAGTGGTCGCAATGTGGGAAGTAAGTATTCATTCCATATGGATCCTGCGACGCTCGCACTATTGCGATCATCTGGTATCGACATCGTCTCGTTCGCCAACAACCATGTGGGGGATTGGACAGTAGAAGCATTTAGCGAAACCCTTGAGAACCTCACTGCACACAACATTCTCTACGCAGGTGCAGGAGCCAATAAAGCAGCTGTCACAACTCCGACTATCATTGCAGTGCGTGGTATGCGTATTGGATTCCTTGCAGCGACCGATGTGGGACCCAACTGGCTCAAGGCAACTGAAAGTAACCCCGGTATATTACTGGCCAGTGACCCTGACCTCTCTACAATAATTGCGAATGCAAAGGAGCAGGTAGATGTGCTCGTCGTCTCATACCACTGGGGCGATGAATACGCTCCGACCAATGCACGACAAGTATCACTCGCACACGCTGCCATAGACGCCGGAGCAGACATCGTCGTTGGTCATCACCCGCACGTGATGGAGCGCGTGGAGACATACAATGACAAGCTGATATTCTACAGTCTCGGCAACTTTATCTTTGATCAGTCGTTCTCGGTACATACGATGCGAGGAATGGTCGCGCACGTATCTATAGACCCTATAACAAAAGGACTCACCTCTCGTATAGAAGTGAGCCCTCTGTCTCGTCAGTTCATTCCGCAACCACTCGTGCCATTCGACGAGAGTATGCTCGTGACCAAGACGTTTGTCCCGTAAGTACTATTGTGCTTTGTCGGCACCTTCTTGTTCGAGTTCGCCTTCGCCCATCTCGAGGACTTGGTAGTGCCAGTTGATGCCTTCCTCGCAGAGGATGAGGAGATCTTCGTTGTTGAGTGCCTGCGCGCATCCTTTGACCAAGTTCCAGTGTACGATCGCAGCTCCCTCAAAGAACCCGCTCCACTCAAGGAGCTCGGTCGCATTGTCCCATTGATCGCCCACATAGAGGTCGCGCATTGCCTTGAGTTTGTCTTCGGTCTTTGCGGCCTTTGCGAGGGTGGTGTCGATGACAGCTGCCTCTGTTGCAACCTTGATCACTGCTTCGCCATGAATGCGATTCTTTTCTTCCATTTCCTGTACCTTGTCTGCTCCGAGAGCTTCGACGAGTGCCGTACGACCACGCGCTATTGTGTCAGTACCAATGGTGTTAAATGCCAATACTTCTCCCAACTTTTTTGCTACAAATTCATTCATCATAGACAGAGTGTATCAGAAATGGAGGGGATAGGGGGAGTAGGGTTTCCTTTTTGCCCAAATACCTATAAAATCGAGGGGTAATCTCCGCCTGTAGCTCAGTTGGTAGAGCGCCGAGCTTATACCTCGGTGGTCCATGGTTCAAGTCCATGCGGGCGGACAAGATATTGACTTTTATATAAAAATGTGCTATTATATGCACAAACGGCTATCTCTGCCTTATTTAGAGAAAAGCTCATTCAAAAAAACATAAAACAACTATAACGATGAAAAAAATCGCATCCTTCGCTGCCATTGCAGCACTTCTATTTGTGTCTTGTAAAAAGGAACAAATTGATCAACCGGTAGACCCTTCAAAACCAACAATCAGCCTTGCTACTACTGGTAATCCACAAACAATTGTTGCAGGTCCAGAGGCATATCTGGGCTCTCTCGCCCTTGTGGTGGGCGATCTACAGGATCCAAAAGTCTACGGCAACTTTAGTATTGATACTGATTTGCCAGCAGGCAAAGTGCGTAAGTTCTATTACGTACTGCGCAATGGTAATGAAGTGATCTATGTATCTCCACAGTGGAATACAATACTTCCCCTCATGATTGATGGTACCGCAGATGTAACACCGGGTGCTATCACTGCAGATTTCTACGCAGACATTACTCCTGGCGTATCTGGAACGATATTTGTAAAGGCAAACTTTGATTGGACTGCCCTCGGGTATGTCAACAAACGGACGCAGACAGTATCTACTCCGGTCACGACAGTAGTGCAATACAAATCAATGCCGGTTCTGTCATTTGAAGAAATAATCGGAGTAAGGATGGTGAATAATGTCCAGCAAGATGCCTATCACAACCTCATCACCAATAATGGTGTCGGTAGAATCAGTAATTCGGAATTCACCTATGAAGTGAATATTGTAGATGCTAATAACAACGACAGTATTACCGGTGGAGATTTCGAACTATGGATTGATGGAGTAAATAGATCTGCTGATGTGTTGTTTCTCAATGACACGGGCGCGATCATAACGCATCTCTCCGAAGGTACAAGTCTGCTACGCATTCCGTTCGTAACGGGTACAAGGGAATTGGGGACTGATCCTGGCGAAGAGCATGAAATGCTGCTCCGCTTTACTCCAAAGGGATTAGTCAACAACGGTAATGCAATCACGTTTCGATTGATCAGTGATGATAACTTTCTCTCGCAAGGTCCGTTCTATCTCAACACAGTGATCGGTGCATGGCATTTGCGATTGACCCAAACTCAATCAGCAAGTACACCAGACGGTTATATCCCAAATCTCCCATGGTGTGAAGTCGGACCATCCTTTATTGCTATCCCTGGTGGAACGCAAGAGATATACAATAATGGTTTCGGTATAGCATCATTGCCTATCCAGGGATTTCACCAGTAGAAGTTTTATTTTTTCATTTCAAACCCGCATCATCTCGATGCGGGTTTTTTTTTATGTCATTTATTATTCGAAGTGAATGTGGGCGAGGGCGCTGATGCGGTCGGCGAGGAGGGGATAGTCGGCGAGATCGGCGTCATGTGCGATGAGCTCGATCGCGCTTTGGCGGGCGGCTTCGACGAGCTTGGGATTGCGGAGCGCCTCCATGCCGATGTCGGAGATGCCCCACTGTTTGGTACCGACGAGCTCTCCGGTGCCGCGCAGTTGGAGGTCGTACTCGGCGAGTTCGAAGCCATTCTTTGCGGTGATGAAGTACTTGAGTCGCTCCTTTGTCTTGTCACTCTTTGCATCCGCAAAGAGGTAGCAGTATGGCAGGTGACTACTTCGCATCACACGCCCGCGCAACTGGTGGAGTTGCGAGAGCCCAAATCGCTCGGCGCCCTCGATGATCATGACAGTTGCGTTGGGGATGTTGACGCCAACTTCGACGACAGATGTCGCGACGAGGATATCGATCTCGTGTCGCGCAAAGGCGAGCATGACGGCTTCCTTTTTGTCCTTGGTCATTTTGCTATGGACGATACCTACTGAATACTCAGGAAATACTTCGGTGCCGAGACGACGAGCTTCATCAATGACAGATCTGGCTTGCACCGCCTTTGCTTTGTCAGGATCTGCTTCGTCGATACGTGGACAGATGACATAGAGTTGTCGGCCAAGAGCGAGCTGTGTGCGTACGGCATCGTATGTCGCATCGCGTTTGGTGGGAGGGACGACGGTGGTGATGGGTTGCTGTCGACCGCTCGGCATCTGATCGAGGATCGAGAGGTCGAGGTCGCCATAGATGGTGAGTGCGAGTGTGCGAGGAATAGGGGTCGCCGTCATGGAGAGGAGGTGGGGGAAATGCGCGTCCTTTTTTGCGAGACCTTTGCGCTGGTTGAGTCCAAAGCGGTGTTGTTCGTCGATAATGGCAAGGGCGAGATGCTTGAAGTCGAGACTCTTTTGGATGAGGGTATGTGTGCCGATGACGATGGGGATCTCGCCGTTCTTGATCCATTTTTTGAGTTGTGGTCTCGAGATGTCGGTCCATGGTGTGCGAGCAGATGCGACCTTTGTGGGGAACTTGCGCGCACCAGAGCCAGTGATGAGTGCGATCGATATACCTGAACCCTTGAAGAACTCAATGAAGCTCTCGAAATGTTGCGTTGCGAGTATTTCGGTGGGAGCCATGTATGCGACTTGGAGGTTGCCGAATGTTTGTTTCTTGCCATTAGTACTGGGTCTATTCATCACCGTCGCGTATGTCGCGATAGCTGCAACTGCGGTCTTGCCACTACCAACATCACCCTCGAGGAGGCGTGACATCGGCACATCTCGCTCGAGATCATCGAGGATGTGTGTTGTTGCTTTGGATTGTGCATCGGTAAGTGGGAATGGAAAACGATTGATGAACCAGTCAGTGTCGACGGTACTCATGTCGATGGCATATGCCTGCTTTGCTCGGATAGTAGCGCGTTCTTTTTGCCGTGCGAGGTTGATCGTGAATATCTCGTCGAAGGCAAATCGCTTGCGCGCCTTTTGCGCGTCGTCGCTCGACTTGGGTCCATGGATCCAGACGAGAGCTGTCTTGAGGCCAGGGAGAGAGTACGATTTGCGAATGGATTCGGGAATGTGGTCAGGGATAGTATCGATGGTTGCGAGTGCGCGCGTGATCGCGTACTGGAACCATTCACTCGAGATACCTCGGGTCTCGGGGTACATTGGTGTGAGTATGCCGCTATCATCTCGCGCAAAGAGGGAGTCATGGCTATCGATGGGGAGGACTTTCTCATCACGAATGGAGGGGTTGATCATTGAGGGGTGCTCCTGATATATCGAGATCTTGCCGGTGAGTTCGACTGTATTGCCGACTCCGATCATCTTTGCGATGTATGGCTGGTGCATCCAGGTGACGCGCATCGTACCGCTGACGTCTTCGACGACAGCCTCACTCATTGGGATCTTGCTCTTCCAGCCTTTCTTTGTCTCGATCTTTTTGACCGTAGCGCGGATGGTGACGGTATCGCCCTCACGTACGCTCCCAATAGATGCAAAGCTCGACGTATCGGCGTATCGACTGGGGAAGTGGTAGAGGAGATCAGATACGGTGTAGATACCGAGTTTGGTGAGGCCGGCCTTTGTGCTGTCTTTGAGTCGGATGAGTGCAGATACAGGGGACGAGAGGGTCAACATGTCCATAGATTGTAGCATTGTATCCACAATAATTTCCCAAACAAAAAGCCCCCTCAGAGAGGGAGCTCGTTGCCATTAGAAGCGTCGGTTGCCGCCACCGCCGTTGCCGCGAGGCGCTGCGTTGGGGTCACGAGGGCGAGCAAGATCAACAAAGATCGTGCGTCCATCGAGTTCGCTCTGGTTGAGCTTGTCAACTGCTGCTTGTGCTTCTGCTTCAGAAGAAAATTCTACGAAGCCAAAGCCCTTGCTCTTGCCAGTCATTTTGTCCATCAAGACATCTGCCTTGGTGACTGTTCCAACTGTTGCAAAGTGTGCTGCCAATGTGTCATTGGTAGTATCCCATGAGAGGCTACCAACGAATACTTTATTATTCATGAATTGTGCTAAGTGCTTACTACTAGTATCTTGCAACGCGCCTGTTCGAAGAGGGGACATTACAATGCTACTACTATAGCATGCTTAGTGAGACTTGGGGAGGAAATAGTAGAGCGCGGGGATTGCCAAGAGGAGATACGCGGCAGGGGTTGAGATCAGTGCGACGAATGCTGCAAGGAGATACACGATCGGCCCAAAGAGGCTGCGTGACATCGGGATATAACCCTCTCCGGCACTTCGGTGGACAAAGTAGCGTACGAGCGAGAATGACACTGACCCCGCAAAGAGGACAAGGCTGTATCCGACGATGCGAGTGGAATTTTGTGGATCGATACTTGCGGCTTGGGTAATGAATGGAATAAGCGTCACAAAGAGGAGAAAGAGGATATTGGCCCAGAGGATACGGCGACGGACGACATGTGTCATCATGTGCGAGAGTTGGTGATGGTTGACCCAAAATATCGCAATCGTCACAAATGAGATGATGAATGTCGCAATCGATGGGAGAAAGGGGATGAGGTCTCGGAGTGCGGTGCCGAGGTGGGGACTGACGACTGCGGGTGCATGGAGCTCGATCGCGAGGAGGGTAATGGCAATCGCAAAGACACCATCAGAGAATTGCTCAAAGCGTGCCTTGGGAATGGGTTGCATGGGAATAGTATACGATAGAATGAATTGACTTGAAACATTGGTTTGATACAATGCGAGTATTGAGAGGTTGCCTCTCTCGCTCGCAAGAGCCAATAGCCCCTTTCGGGGCTATTATACTTTCCACAGCTTTTTGAAATACGGATATATTTTTCGATACTCCATATCTGAGAGCGTATAGATGCGATCAGTTAATCTTCTTTTATCAAAACTCCGTATTTGATAGACGAGTGCAGTGTGGAGCGTATCATCATCAGTTTTGATTATACAAGCGTATTTTTTAGTCTTTAATTTCGAGGTTAGTGGAATACCGATGAATGTTTCGCTCCCTTCAGCATTAATGACGAGAACTGGTCTCGAGTAAAATAAACCTTTCCCATATACTTCACTACCTATGTTCATGCCGATACTACACCACCAGATTTCTCGCTCTTTGGGGTGATTGAAGGTAGTATTGCCATTGATCTCGATTTTCTTTTTATTCCACGTATTGAAGTCATGCATAGATAGATCATAACAATGCGAGATAAAATTTATATAAAGTTTTTGGGGTTTTTTCTATGGAGAAATCGTGATACAGTAGCTCCATTGGAGACGTGTCAGAGTGGTCGAATGTGCCCCCTTGCTAAGGGGGTAGGTGTCACAGCCTCATGGGTTCGAATCCCATCGTCTCCGCCACCTCGTGCTAGCACGAGAAGCGTTGTTTTTAAAGGTTTTTTACGATTTAATAAATGCACCCATCTAGGACGTCCGAACTTTCAACTAAGTACTTTTGATATGATTTATATTACATATAAAATTTTACCTTCAAAAACTCACGGAATAGGTCTATTTACAGATCAAGATATTAAAAATGGGTCTTTAATCTACACACCAAGCCCACTACTAGATGTTGATATTTCAACTGAGGATTTCGAAAGATTACAAGAAAACGAAAAAAGAGAAGTTCAGTACTATGGGTATTTTAATAAAAAGACTCAAAAATGGCATGTAGCCTTTGATGCTATACGAGTTTTAAATCACGCCTTAGATAATGATGCAAATGTTATTCAAGATCAAGAGATGGTAATGATTGCAAAAAGAGATATAGCCGCAGGAGAAGAACTACTTCAGAATTACTTAGATTTTGATACACATGAAGAACTAAAAAATAGATTTTAAACTTAAGGTTTTTAGTAAATTTGAATAAAAAAAGTATTCAAATATAAAATCCGAATACTTTGGTCTTTTCGTAAAATGTTTTTACTTCTTTTATCAATTAGCCACCGTCGCAACCACCAGGATGAGGTTGTACCAAGGTCATTTTGAGGTAGTGAGATAAAAAAGACCTATCAATATATATGATAGGTCGTTAATTAAAACACTAATGAGAATTACTGGTATCCAAATACGCTAGTCTTTTGAT
The DNA here is from genome assembly GCA_964446965.1 of uncultured Candidatus Saccharibacteria bacterium. Taxonomy (GTDB): domain Bacteria; phylum Patescibacteriota; class Minisyncoccia; order Phycocordibacterales; family UBA9973; genus UBA4124. The sequence goes on along the minus strand of CAYUQD010000006.1, from coordinate 2,665 downwards.
AACAACTCTTTTGACACAGTCAAATTTTGCTTCACTTAATAAGTTGCCTAAAAGGTCATAGTCATTGCAGTTCTCAGTTTTTTGAATCATATCAACGATATGAAGCTTTTTTAATTGAGCAAGGTTTTCAGGCGTTTGATCTTTTTCGTAAGCATTCGTGGCCTCTTCTATGTCTTTGAATTTTATTTCACTTAAAGGTAGCTGTTCTGCAATTTTATCGCTCAAGGCAGATGCTATGGCATTTTCCCGTACTTCTTTGTATCTCGGGTTGTTAAAAAGATCCAGCAGAGAATCAACTTCTCTACAATGAATGCTTTCTATTGTTGCTTCGTGTGCCAATGCCTTTAGATATGCTTGATAAAAAGTATCTAAGACTTCCTTTTTGCCAATAAAGTCCCCTGTTTCTTGTACGATTTTATCGCGGTAGAGAAGGATGTTATTGGTTGGATAAGTATCGTGTCTAGATGTTAAATACTCATTTCTTTTTTTATCAAAATAAAAAATTAAGAGCTCACCATTTTTTATTTCCCATCTTTCTGAAATATGGTATTTATCCTCCTTTAATTCTTGTATTATTACCCTTGAGATTGAATTCAGAATAGAAATAATACCATTTTTTAACCTCTCTTTACTTTCATCAAGTTTCAAAGTATTGAGAACATCATCTTTGAGCACTTTGTCAATAAAAATAAAAAGATTATTGGTATTCCGAAATTCAGTACCATACGAAGTTACCAGTATCAGTTCATTAAGTTGCAATTGTATATCCATTGTTGAGTATTTAATTGGTTATCACAAAAGCAAAAAGCTTCTCTGAAAACCAATCAAATACTGTTTTAAAAGACCTAAGTTTTTTAAAATAGTATCATATGTTCTAAAAAAGTCAATACTTGCTACATGAAGCCTTGACTGTCATTCTAAAGCTCTTTTTATGAATTTTATGGAGTGATTTTAATATTTCTTTTTCCAAATTAAAAAGACCGCGACAGAAATCGCGATCTTAAATAAAAAGGTAGGTCTACACCTGAATGAACTGCTTTGGAGTAATTTGCGTCTTTGCACGAAACGTTTCTTCTGAATCGTTATCGATCACAATCTCTGCAATTGCTCCCGAATAGTCCATCTTGTTCCGTATAGGATATGCAATGCCAGCATTCCTGATAAGCGGCTCAAGTTCGCCAATGTCTCCGAGTGTCCATATGGTCACTGGTAAGCCCTGGGCCTCATAGTCACGAAGTTGCTGTAATACAGCCCTCTGTACTGCGCCATCAATCAGCAAAGTGCCCTCAATGTCACAATATACGCCAGAAATTTCTTTTCCCGGCATCGCCTTCTTGATGGGAAGCTCAGTACTGATCCTTTTAAGTTCGGTAATGAAGTCTTTTCCAGTAAGGTTATGCAATTCAGGGAAGTGACTTTGTATTCTTTTCACCTGAGCATTCCTTTGCATAAGCATTTGGTCTATTACCTCGCCACTGTCGTGCAAATGTTTCTCAGTCGCATGGTTTAGCGTACGCACTAAATTGGTGAGGCTTTTTACAGCCTGCGCCTTCATCACGTCAGTGTACTCTGCTTTTTCGAAGGTAATTTTTGCAAATGGTAAACGTGCAAAGAATGCGTTCGGTAACCGCAAAAACAACGCAAGGTCTGTATTCTGCAACATCAGGGTGCTGAGTTGAAGAGTGCTTATCAGTAAAACCTTTTGTGTAAGATCTGCCTCTGCTGCTTCGAGCGCATCAGCAATACCTTTAAATTCACTTAAGGCACATCCGCCGATCGAATGTTCAGCAACAACGATCATAAGGGGCTCATTGTCGCTGTATGATCCGATAAGATAGGATGCGTACTCGCTGAATGAAGGTTCTGCAATAAGGGAAATATTGTCTGAAATACGAGATGGAGTATTCATATTCTTAAAGTTTTGTTTGTGAGTAGTATAGCATAGAATTATTGACATGTCAAACTTATTGTGCTATCATATAAGGCAGTAAATAAGGTTCTTTTTAAATCTAAAATCTCTTAAATATGCTGACATTCAGTGAATTCAAAGCCACTGCGCTTGAAAAATATAGCGTTCTGAATATACAGGAAATGAAGGATTTGAATTACAAGACAGATCCTATATCTTTTCTTTACTCACTTCAGTGGGAAATCCCTTCGGGGCCCGCCTTTACGGAGGAAGTGGTGGCACAGATGAACATTGATTTTGATGAACGAGGTTGTTTCGGTAGAGCACTTAAGGCTGCAGTAAGATGTGAACAATTCTTTTCCACACATACATTGTATGCAGGAGAAGTATGCGAAGATTTACTTCGCTCACTCATACTACAGCAAGCGTGTGCAGAAAAATGGAATGACGAAACCTACATTGCAGAGCTACTCCAATATGAGAACCCTCATATTGTGATTATAGACGAGCAAGGAAGACAATTCGATCCGATTTTTGCAGAGCTAAGCGCTGTGCCAACCCAACTCTCTCACCCTTCAGTAGGCAAGCTTGATTTATGGAAGGGGTTATATTGCTCATACCTGGTAAGTCAGGCGTTGTCATATAGGACTTCAAATGTCAGAACACACCAAACGATTTTGGAAGAAGCGTTCTCTGTATACCCTGAAATGATTCTTGTTAAAGAAAATTTAGCAAGTATGTATTGTCTTATCGGAC
>CAYUQD010000005.1:0-50342 GCA_964446965.1 uncultured Candidatus Saccharibacteria bacterium | reverse complement strand
GTCTTAGGAACTAGTGCCGCAAGGCTTAAGGGTTCAAGTCCCTTCTCCAGCACCACAGGTTGCACATATACATTGCCTCTATAGCTCAGTTGGTAGAGCAGCTCCCTCTTAAGGAGACGGTCGTGGGTTCGAATCCCTCTGGGGGCACAAAACGAGTAAAAACACCTTACAACATAAGGTGTTTTTACGTATCTCCGATACTTGACAAAATGGTATTTATTTGCTATAATGTTATTAAGAAAATCATTACTTAACTATATAAATATTTAACCAATGAAACTGTTCATTATTAGCTTAATACTTATTGTTTCTACTACTGTTGCTCACGGGCAAATGATGTATGGCACAGATGCATACGGCAGAAGTGTCCTGATCCGCCACCCACTACAATGGGAAGGCTTCAATCCTGCAACCTCAAAAGGCAAAATAGCAGATATGTTTCTTGCTGAGAGAGTTCAGTGCGAAAGTACGATCTACATATTCCACTCTCCTGTTGTCGAAGATTTGCAACACAATGTTTCATTCTTTAATGTAAAACAGATCGAATGTTACATTATCCGCGGCGGTGAGGTAATACCCACACATGCAGACCTCTGGTGTTCTAGTCCTACATCAGAAGCATTGCAGGCACTGTTCAATTCAAGTCAACACGCTCTTCGATTTGTATCAGGAAAGAATGTACATTGCTACTTCAATGAACCTATCCGTTTGCCAGGAGTTCAGCTCATCGAAGGTACTCTCAAACTCCCTCGATACGTAGCAAGAGTTAATTAAGCAAAAAACGTCATTTACACCCCCTAAACAAGGGTGTTTTTTCTTACAAAAAAAATAAATTTATAGTGATAATAAAAGACCTCCCGATATATCGGGAGGTCTTTTATTATTTTGGAAGTTTGAGTTCCTGAAGTGGAGGTGGTGTGAAGTCTTGGTGGTCTTTGTTGAACGTCCCACCCTTGATACCGAATGTCCGGAGCAAGAGCGAGATGATCCCAAATACACCGAACATGATCACAAATCCGATCACTCCCCAGAGCATATGATCTCTCCCATGCTTTCTCTTTTCTTCATTATTGGCGCCACGGATATACTCCATGACTCCCCAGATGAATACGACGAACGCAACGATGAAGGCGAACTCAATGATCGGATTGAATATCTTTACATTGAGCTTGATCAATAGATCATCCACCGTTGCAGCGTATGCGATCATAGAGACGTTATAGACATCTGCCACCGTATGGTGTTGTGCCAGGAGGACAGGTAATCTGTACCGGGGTATTTTGACCATCAGTTCCCACGATACTGCCGGCGATCTTGATGATACCCCAGACAGATACCGCTACAAAGAGACCGATGAGGCCGTTGAGCATGACCTTGCGTCGATCTGCGAGTTTGCCTGGATCCTTCTCTGCGATGTATCGGAATACACTGATGAGGAACCAGAGCGTCATGAGAACCATGATAATGGTGATAGCTTTATTGAGCCACAACTCTCCAGTATTGATAACATTGGTAACGTAGTTGAAGTTCTGCGCGAATGCGAACATTGGCACGAGGAGTGCAGTACTAAAGGAAATGAGAGCTGATTTTTTCATAAATAATTTGTACTTTATAATTACCCTGTTAATAAAAAGGTATGTATTAGTATACCACACCCACACGATGTCTACTGCGTCGGTTTGAGATATGTCGTCTGTAGGAGTGGTACTGTCGTCGTATCTATCCCTAGAGTGGTGCTGAGGATCTTGATAATGCCCCATACACTCGTCATCACAAAGAGTCCGATGAGTCCTGCCATAATGAACTTTTTGCTTTCCTCTTTGTTTTTGGTATCTGATGCCATGATGAACTTCATCACTCCCCAGAGGAAGAACACGAGTGCAAGCGCAAAGATTATTGGGATGACAGCAATCACAATGATACATTTGACCCAGACGAGTATGTCTATGATCGAGAGGAACTTGATAGAACTACACGATGCGAGCTCTGCAGAACCAGATTGTGGAGTGCCCGCAATAGCAGTCCCTTGCGTTGTGTCGGTAGTTGTATTGACTGGATTAGTCGTGACACCTCCAGGAGCCGAGTGGACGAGGTCATACTTATCACATTTGATTTTGTTTTGTGAATAATACGTCTTGCAACAGTAGCTGTAGTTGAAGCTATAGATTTCTCCACTACATTGGCTGGGTCCTGTAGGTGCATCGGTAGTTGTCGCGGGTGGTGTCGTAGTCGTCGTTGAATATCCGTTTTGATACGCGCGACACGCCATACTATTGGCCGGTTCTGCGGCAATGTTGCAACACTGCTCATAATTATATTTGTTGACGGGATTGCACGAGACAGTCGTCACCCCATACTGTGCAGCAGCAGCTAGTGGTAGTACGAGAATGGTGAGTGCGAATGCTAAAATATTTTTTTTCATAGTTATCCAGTCAATGAATTAACAGTTCCAATAATAGCGTTGGTGATCGTCCATGCTCCGAGAATGAGAAGTGTACCAATAATAGTATACCAAAACATATGCTTTGCCTTGGTGATCTCATCGGGTTTGCCGCGAGCGAGAATGAACTTGAGCCCCGCCCAGAGAAAGAACAAGACAATGAACGGTATTGCGATCTTGATCAATGTTGCAACAAAGAATTGTACTGCCTCGGTGATAGTGTTGACCTTGAGTGGATTTTGGAGTTTGACTTGGAGTGTAAATCCTGTCGCCTGCCCCGAAGTATTTGTAGAAGTTGCGGTACTTTGTGAAGTACTTTGTTGCGTACCGACAGACTGCTGTGCTGCTACCGGTAACACGACGAGACAGAGTGTGAGGATGGTGACCAAGATCGAGGTGATGGAACGATGTTTCATAGATAGTAGTATAGCTTACTCTTCGAGGAATTGTACTGCTCCCTCTTGGAAATCCTTGTTGACGAGAGTAGTCATGATCGTACGCACGATGAGCCACGATGTGAGGATGAGGAGGATACCGAGCACGATGTGTTGCAGCATCTTTTTGATATTGGCGATCTTGCTCGGATTGCCCTCTGCGGTGAGATACTGGTATCCTGCATACATAATAATGATGACAAATATCGGGATGAGGAGCTGTGTAATGAAAAACTGCAATGCGTTGTTGAGCAACCGGAATATATCCGTGAACGAACACTTATCAGTACATGGAATGATCGAACTCTTTACATCATCATTGAGCTCTTTCGTAGATCCCTTGGCAAAACAACTCGGGTCAGGCTCGATATCGATGATGCCGTCCTTGTTTGTATCAACACCATAGGTATCTGCTTTGAGGTCTCCGTTATCATCGATTCCATTGTTGCACTGATTGGTTCCTGCGACTGGTTGCGTCTGCGGTACTGAAGTCGTCGGAGTTATAGGGGTTGAAGTATTGTTGTTATTGTTGTTGGTCGAAGGTGTGGTAGTAGTTGTTGTTGGAGTAATTGGTGTAGACGTTGTGGGTGTCGTCGGAGTGGTTGGTGTGGTTTGTGGCGCAGGGTTCGCGAGTGTTCGGAATGAATCCAATGTCTGCATCACGATATACCCATTACTACCGACACCGTTGGCATGTGTTACTTTGACAGTATAGAGGGTATTGGCCAAGAGTTGGTTGTACGTGATGGGTTGTGGTTTATTGGCCAAGAAATTGATCGGGTACGAACCTGTCGAAGTCGTCGTCCCAGTCGGAGTGATCACAACCACAACACCGTCTTGACTTTCAGTGCTGACGATACGGAGGACTGACTGATGGTCAAATGTCGGACTCTGTCCCGATACTGACACTTGTGGTGCCTGAGAGTACGAGAACATCGCATGTGCGGTATGCGCCATCACAATGAACGCGAGCATGCTCATGGTGATAAATCCGATTATTCGCACTACTGGTCGTGTATTCATATATTATCTGAGGATTGATTGAAGTTCTCGTGTCGCAGTATTGACTGCAGTGGTTGGGTCACTCTTGCCGCTCGTGACATCAACAATCATTGTACGGAATATATCATCACTGCGCGCAGGTTGTGGGTCCGGCCATGCAAAGGTCGACAACGCCGCTCGGAAAAAGACCGAGACGTACGGATCTGACTGTTGGATCTGGAGCAAGTCGCGACGCACTGGAGGGAGCGAGAGAGACTTGGACAATGCATCGATACTCGCAGAGGACGAGATGAATGTAGCGGCAGCATATGCAGCTACTGGATTTGGGGCGTTCTTCATCATACCAACCGCAAGATATGACCCGAATGTGACTGGTCGAGCATCTGCATCTGTCTGAAAGAGTGGCGACACGTCAAAATTGAGGTTAGGATTTTGCGACTGGATCAAAAAGAGTTCACTCGCGCGACCGATATAGAACGCGGATCTGGATGCGAGGAACTGCGTGCGAGTACTTGGCAACGCATTGTTCCACGAGTAGTTGCTGTTGGTAGGATCAGAAAAGCTCGTATAGAACTTGAGTGCCTGAGCAGTGGGAGGTTCAGATATACCACTCGGGGCTGCTGCAAGTACGACTGCATTTTTGTTGACTTGAGGATCAAAAGTGATGATACTGTTGCCTGTCTGTAGAAACAATGCTGAGAGAATATCTTTTGCATGATCGACATTGAGTGCAGTACCGAGACCGATGGTCGTCTGTACGAGTCCGTTGCGGGCATCGCGTGTCGTCAGGAGTCGTATCGTTTGTTGCATTGCACTCCAGGTCGTCGGAGGGACGACAAGGTTTGCTTTGGACAAGATATCTTTGTTGTAATAGACAACGAGTGGATCTACAACAAGGGGAAATCCGAGCAATCCTTCTCTCGAGAGGAATACTTGTGCACCATCGACATTGGTGTCACGGTACATGCGTTCACTATACGCAGCATACGGGACTGTGTAGAGCTTGTCTTTGAATGATGAAAAGAGTTCTGAAGAATAAATAACGAGGTCAGGAGGTGTGTCGTTGGCAAGTGCAACAATGAGATCTTGTTCGAGTGTCTCGGGGCTATGATACGCGTATGAAATGGTGTATTCGTTGCTCCCGATGTTGAAGTTGTTGAGATATGCTGCGAGCGAGTTATCAGGGATGATACCCCAGATCACGACAGTACCTTGAGGAGTTGTAGTATTGGTACCACCACCTCCAATATTGATCAATCCCGAAAAAATAAGCACTGCAGCACCAAATACTACAGCAAATACGATAACCAAAATTGTTTGAAATGATGATTTCATTGTTTAGGAGGTTGATGATTTCTGAAAAAGTATAGCATAGTGATGCTCTCCTGCTGGTAAGTTGTCAGTGAGTACAGAGAGTCCATACCGAGCTGCAAGTGCAAGTGCCATCTCCTTGGTAAAGACAAATTGGGGACGCGGCCCCATACCACCGAATGATTCGGTCCAGTCCACCATGAGGATGCGCCCTCCCGGTTTCAATACACGGAGTGCCTCTTTGAGACATCCTTCTCGATCCTCTAGATTAAAAAGTACATTAGATAGTATGACAAAATTGACCGAAGCATCTCCAAGCTTTGATCCACCTGGTACTTCGATATCTCCCCAGAGCGCATGCATGTTCTTGAGATGAAATTCTGTTGCTTCGCCCGTGAGACGCGCGACAGTGTCGCGATGTATCTCTATCGCAAAGACATTGCCTTGGGGGACGAGTTGCGCTGCAGCACGCGCCATAAATCCAGATCCTGCCCCAAAGTCAGCAACACTATCAGTAGTTTGCAAATTGCACAGCGCGAGTATGGCCTGAGGCTCCATGAACATATAAATAGTATAACAAAGAAATAGGAAAAGCAGCCATTACAAAGATGTAACAGTAGCGAGTGTATCTCCGGGACGAAGCTTCATGATGGTGACACCTTGTGTCTGGCGACCAGATGATGGAATAGTTGCGAGATCAACGCGGATGACTTGCCCCTTTTTACTCATTGCGACGAGTTCGTTGCCGTCTGCGACGACCATAGCCACCATGAGAGATCCTGTCTTTGCGGTGATCTTTGTGGTCTTGATCCCGCTACCGCCGCGCTTTTGGATTTTGTATTCTTCTATTGGTGTTTTCTTGCCGATACCATTGGCGCCGAGTGTGAACATGTATGTTCCCTGTTCTGTTGCAACGACATTTGCGCCGACAATGGAGTCACCTTTGGCAAGTTTCATTGCACGCACTCCTCCGGCAGTGCGACCCATCTCGCGGATGTCGCTTTCTTCGAATCGGATAGATTGTCCTTGTGAACTACCGAGGATGACACTCTGCCCTTTTTGTACACGAAGCACTGCCTGGAGTTCGTCTCCTGCATCGAGGCGAATGGCGATGATACCGCTACGACGTACGTCTTTGAATGATTCATAGGTAACCTTCTTTGCAGTCCCCTTTTTGGTCAAGAGAAAGAGGGACGCCTTTTCTTCTTTTACCTTCTTTGGGACGGCGAGCACACTTGTGACGAGTTCGTCTCCAGCGAGCGAGAGGAAGTTCATAACACTCTTGCCTTTAGTTGCACGCTTGCCTTCGGGGATGTCGTACATCTTGATCTGGTATGCCTTGCCTTTGTTGGTAAAGAATAATAGATCTGAGTGTGTATCAGTCGTGACGAGCGTTGTGACAAAGTCTTCTTCTTTGGTCTCGAGATCAATGACGCCGACACCACCACGCTTCTGTATCTTGTATTCACTGGGATCGGTACGTTTGACATATCCACCAGCCGTGAGGACGAGTACTGATTCCTTCTCAGGAATGAGGTCTTCGTCATTGATGAGCTTCGTGCCACCACTCATGATCTTGGTCTTGCGTTCGTCGCCATACTTTTCTTTGATCTCTCTGAGTTCATCAGCAATGACCTTGAATATTTTCTTTGCGCTCGCGAGCAAACTCTCGAGTTCGGCGATGAGTTCCTGCTTCTCTTTGAGTTCTGTCTCTACTGCCTTGCGTTCGAGACCGGCGAGCTTCTGTAGGCGCATCTCGAGAATGGCGTCTGCTTGGAGGTCAGAGAATTTGAATTCCTTTATCAAGTTCACCTTTGCGACACTCGCATCCTTGGAAGCACGGATGAGGGTGATGATGCGATCGATGTGGTCAAGTGCCTTTTTGAGACCGAGGAGGATGTGTTCGCGGTCCTTCGCCTTCTTGAGGTCAAATGCGGTACGGCGTCGCACGACGACTTCTCGGTGTGCAATGAATGCCGAGAGGATGCTCTTGATCGAGAGTGTCTCTGGTACTCCGTCGACGAGTGCGACCATGTTGTAGTGGAATGTCTGTTCGAGCTGAGTGTGCTTGTAGAGGTAGTTGAGGACCTTTTGCGGATTGACGCCGGTCTTGAGTGTCACCACCACACGCATATCTGCAGCAGAATAATCATCGAGCGCCTTGATGCCTTCGAGTTTCTTTTCTTGGACCAATGATGCAATGGATTCGACGAAGTTGGATCGGACGACTTGGTATGGAAGTGATGTAAAGGTGATCGTATACATGCCATTCTTGGTCTCTGCGATCTCGGCTTCTCCACGACAGACGACGCCGCCACGCCCCGTAGCGAACGCGTGTGCAATATCAGCTTTGTTGAATGCAATACCTCCTGTTGGGAAGTCAGGGCCTTGGACGATACCTGCGATGTCTTCGTTGGTCGCGTCATCGTTCTCGATCATATAGAGACAGGCGTCCATGATCTCTCCGAGATTGTGGGGAGCGATGTTGGTCGCCATACCCACAGCAATACCCAGTGTCCCGTTGAGCAAGAGACTTGGTACTGCAGTTGGCATCACGACAGGCTCGTTGAGTGTCGCGTCATAGTTGGGACGGTAGTCGATAGTCTCCTTTTCGATATCGCGAATCATTTCCATCGCAAGCTTGGACATACGTGCCTCGGTATAACGCATTGCCGCCTGACTATCTCCATCCACCGATCCAAAGTTACCTTGACCCTTGATGAGTGGATATCGGTATGCGAATTCTTGCGCCATCTTTACCATGGCATCATAGACTGACTGGTCGCCGTGTGGGTGGTATTTACCCAGCACATCACCGACGATGAGCGCGCTCTTGCGGAACTTCGCAGATGCAACAATACCGTTTTTATACATTGAGAATAGAATGCGTCGGTGCACAGGTTTCAAACCATCACGCACATCAGGAAGCGCACGATCAGTAATGACCGACATGGCATAGTCGATGAAGCTCGTGCGCATCTCACTCGCGATATTGACCGACATGATGCTCTGACGTGGAGGGGTTGACTCGGGTGCTTTTTCTGGAGACTTTTTTGCCATGTAGCCTTAGTATATCACTATTTCCCTCCGAAGTATGATTGCCCATTTTGGAGTATTGTGTTGTAAAAATCCTTGATTTTGGACCCTGACTCAGTATTGCCCACCACTTCCTTTGACCCATAGATGATGACGAGTAGTGTAACGAGGATGAATGCCACGCCGAGCGTGATCCCGAGGACGATCATATGACGAGTACGTTCTGGATACTGATGAAATGAGCGCATAGGTTTGAGTCTATTAGCCTTGCGAATCCAGCACGATGATGTGCCCATCCTTGCCTTCGAGGTCACGGCGCTTGAGTGTGGCCTTGTCGAGGACTTCTGCTTTTTCTTGGCCTGCTTCTTTGAGGAATCGCTTGAGTGAGTCGGCATCGTACTCCATCGGGATAATGATAGATGGATCAAAACTCGTCGCAGTCTTGTACGCGAGACTCGCATCATCTCCAATAGATACAAAGATCATATCAGCACCTCCAGCGATCTGCTTTGCTTCGACAGAGAGACTCTTCTCATCATATGCAGCACCGAGAAATGCAATCTTGATCCCATCGAGCTCAAAGCCGTAGACGGTGTTGATGCGCTCTACCTTGTCGATCGTGACACTACTTGGCGCTCCTTCAAAGAAGAGTTCACGCACTTCATAGCTCCCTGCAGAGTCCACGATGAATGGTTCCTTGTCTCCGAGAGATACAGTCTCAGGGTCGTTGTAGTCCTCAGTATTGGTCGTGATGAGCGCGATATCAGCCCCAAAGCGTGAGGGCTTGAGCGACTTGCTTGGAGGATTGGTGGCAATCGTGAGGTCTCCAAGAGTGAGCTTGAAATACTGCCGGCCGTAGTATGTGATAACCATGGAATGATAGTAGCAAAAAATAGGCAATAAAAAAAGCGGCCTTTGAGAGACACGCTTTTAAAGAAAAATAGTTTTACCAACCTAATACTGCTAGCACTACTAGAAACACAGTTAATACTGAAAAGATACTCAATCTAAAGATAAATTTTTTTCTACCTTGTGTAGTTAAATACAGAATCCGAGTTCCTCTTGTTATCGTTTCTTTTCCTAAGCCATTTGCGTAAAACAATGTACAGAGAAAATCTATAGCTGCCATTCCGATAATAAGACTATTCGGAATTTTCGATGTCACAAGAGCAAGAACACCGATAATGACTGATAGAATGGCTATTGTAGCTGGGAGTAAATTCATTTTCATTACTTTCATGACAAAGAACATTTATAAGTTAAATAATTGATTTCTTAGCTATATAATAGCACAAATTATGGTATATGTCAATATCCACTTTTCCCCTCTTAAATGCTAGTATTTCTCCACTCTTCGGAGTTAACAACAAACCTACGCAGGAATAACCTCATATGGGCACGATGACATATGAAATCTTGGTAGGCAGTTCGGTACAGCACAACTAGCTGTAACCGGATCGCCACCTCTGTGGTGCATTTTTTATTTATGGCAAAGAAAACAGAAACAGAAGAAGAAGTAATAGAATCAGAAGTAGTAGTACCTACTCCTGTCGAAGACGAAGGTCCTCACCGACCTCGCCTCGATGAACTCGTCGAAGGTCCAGTGATCGGCGTGGAGAAGGCGGCGATCTACATCGACCTCACTCCGTACGGTACTGGTATCATCTACGGTCGCGAATACATTGCGGCTCGTGACTTGATCAAAAAGACCAACATCGGAGACATCATCAAGGCAAAGGTAGTCGACATCGAGAATGATGACGGATACGTCGAGCTCTCCCTCAAGGAAGCAAAGGCAGCCCTCCTCTGGAGTGACGCTGAGAACGCGATCAAGGACAAGACCATCTTTGAACTCACCATCAAGGATGCAAACAAAGGAGGTCTCATCATTGATTGGCAGGGTGTATCAGGATTCTTGCCAGCGAGTCAACTCAAGGCAGAACACTACCCTCGTGTCGAAGACTCTGACAAGGACAAGATCCTTCGTGAACTCAAGAAACTCACTGGTACCAAACTCGCCGTGACGATGATCAGCGCAAATCCAAAGGATGGCAAGATCATCTTCTCCGAGAAGGACAACAACCCTGAGGAACGTCAGGAAGTTGTGTCCAAGTACACTGTGGGTGACGAACTCGACTGTGAAGTCACTGGTATCGTCGACTTCGGGGTATTCCTCAAGATCGAGGATGGTCTCGAAGGACTCGTACACATCAGTGAACTCGACTGGGGCCTCGTCGAAGATCCACGCACTATGTTCAAACTCAAGGACAAGGTGAAGGCAAAGATCATCGACATCAAGGAAGGCAAGATCTCGCTCTCTATCAAGGCGCTCAAGGATAATCCTTGGAAGGCATTCGAAGGAAGTCTCAAGAAAGGTGATGTTGTGAAAGGTGTTGTCATCAAGTACAACAAGCACGGCGCACTCGTCTCTATCAAGGAAGGTGTTGCTGGACTCGTCCATCACTCCACATTTGGTGGTGAAGACAAACTCCGCGAAGCACTTCAGCTCGGACGTACGTATCCATTCACAGTCACCCTCTTTGAACCAAAGGAACAAAGAATGACATTGGTGTTCGGAGAACAAAAGATCGAGGAAGTAGAAGCAAAGAAGGAAGAATAATAAAAAGTAGCAATAAAAAAACCGCCATTCAGAAATGAGTGGCAGTTTTTTTATTTCTATAAAATTTACTTAGTTGTATTTCGTCATGATCTCATCAAAGCTCAGTGTCTTTAATGATTCGATAATCTCCATCGCCTTATTTATTCCCTGTTGCTTCAATTCTTCTTCCATCGGAGCGAAGTCTGAGAGCAAGTATTTCTCAAATCCATCTGGCGGAGCAATTCGTGGCAAGAGTTCTGGGTGCACTGGGCGCACACCGATGCGAATACGGAAGAATGCAGTGGTGCCGAGATGGTCGATGATACTCTGCACACCATTGTGTCCGCCTGCACCGCGGTCGAAGGAGCATTTCACTTCGCCGATATTGATATCGATATCATCGTAGACAACGACAATATCGGCTGGGTACTGCTTGGCGAGCATACGGGCAGCCTTCCCCGAGTCATTCATAAAGGTATCGGGCTTGGCGAGAAGTAGTTCTGCACCATCTGGCACAATGTGTGCGTGAAAGAGATCGCGCTCATTGAAATGTAGTCCAGCTTTTGCAGCTATTGCTTCAAGTGTCATGAAGCCGACATTGTGACGGTGTCCTGCGAACTTGTGACCAGGATTGCCCAATCCAATGACTATCTTCATATCAGTATGCGTCTGTGTTTGCATTGATCTATTAAACTACAAATTTGTCATGTTGTCCCGTGCGGTTGTTTGCCTGTGCAAAATCGTCTATACTTACCCCAATTATGGAACCGACCATCGTCAAGCAGCCGAGTCGACTACTGATATTTCTCGAGAACGTGCTCTATATCGGTGCGGCTATCGGTCTCGCCCTCCTCATCCAAGCATTCGTCGTGCGACCCTTCATTGTATCTGGTAACTCGATGGATCCGCGGATCAAGAATGGCCAGTACCTCATCATCGATGAGATCTCATACCGCTTGCGAGAACCAGTCCGCGGCGATGTCATTGTATTCAAGGCTCCTCCCGAACCCACCAAGTACTACATCAAGCGCATCATCGGTCTCCCCGGCGACACCGTGACGATCAAAGGCACAACCGTGACCATCAGCAACGCTAGCAACCCCGATGGCTTTGTCCTCGACGAAGATTTCATTACACATACGCAGAAGGACTCCCTCTCCGTCAAAGTACCTGCTGACAATTACTTCGTCATGGGTGACAACCGGTCAGGCAGCTATGACTCTCGATCATGGGGCATGCTCCCCGAGTCCAATATCCGAGGTCGTGCACTCGTGCGCCTCCTCCCGCTATCTGAAATAGATTATTTGCCAGCACACGAAACATATGAATAAAGAACCTATGAGCAAAGACCAGACCCCAAAGAAACCACAAGAACTCAGTAGTCCCAAAGGGATGCGCGACATCATTGGGGACGACTATTACAAATTCCAAGGATTCTTTGAGAAGGCACAAGAAGTCGCCGTCTACTACGGATTTAAACCGATAGAGACACCCATCCTCGAACACGAAGACACATTCACCACTGCAGTCGGCATTGGTACTGATATCGTCGACAAGGAGATGTACACCCTCAAGACCAAGGGTGGCGACCATCTCGCTATGCGCCCCGAACAAACTGCTGGCCTCATGCGTGCATACATCGAGCACGGCATGCAGAGTCTGCCACAACCAGTCCTCCTCTATCACTCGGGTCCTGTGTTTCGTCATGACAAACCACAAAAGGGTCGCTACCGACAATTCTATCAGTTCGACGTCGATGCATTGGGTAGTGAAAAGAGTATCGTGGACGCACTCGTCATCAAGACGATCTACACCATCCTCGAAGAAGCCGGCGCAAAGAACCTCTTTGTGACGATCAACTCGATCGGCGACAAGGACTCTCGCCCAGCCTATATCAAAGAACTCACTGCGTACTACAAAAAACACATCAATAACCTCGCCGAGATCGACCGAGAACGCCTCAAGACCAACCCATTGCGCATCCTCGACTCCAAAGAACCTGCAACCATCGAGATCAACCAAGGCGCGCCCGACTCCGTGAGCTACCTCTCAACTGCTGGCAAAAAACACTTCAAGGAAGTCCTCGAGTGTCTCGACCAGATGAACATCCCGTACCAGATCGACAAGATGCTCGTACGTGGCCTCTCGTACTACACGCACACTGTCTGCGAGATCATCATCGAGAACGAAGATGGCAGCAAGATGACGATCGCTGGTGGCGGACGTTATGACTACCTCGGCAAACAACTCGGCGGCAAAAAGGATGTACCCGCAATGGGTATGTCGATCGGTATCGACCGTATCGTCGAGCAACCATGGTACCGCGACCTCACACCACGCATCATCAAGAAGCCCAAGATATACTTCATCCAAGTCGGTATGGAAGCCAAGCTCAAGAGCCTCAATGTTGTGGAGATATTGCGCAAAGCACACATCCCGATCATCCAATCGCTGTCAAAAGATAGCCTCAGTGCACAGCTCGGCGTTGCTGAAAAGAGTGGGACACCATACGTGATGATATTTGGCCAGATGGAGGCAGTCCACGACACGGTCATCGTCCGCAACATGGAGACACGGTGTCAGGACACAGTCCCGATCAACGAACTCGCCACATACATCAAGCACCTCAAGTAATATCTCTCTATGACCACGATCGTCCAAGAACCCAACCATGTGTTACGCCAAACTGCTACACCGGTATCTGTGGGAGATATTCGCACAGCCTATATCCAAGACATCATTAGCGATATGAAGGTTGCGCTCGGCGGCGAAGACGATGGCGTCGCCATTGCAGCTCCACAGATCGGGCACAGCCTGCGCATATTCGTCGTCGCGAAGCGTGCGTCCAAACAACTCGTCGAAGACACTACATTCATCAACCCCGAGATCATTCGTATCGGCAAAAAGAAGGAGAATCTCTCCGAAGGATGTCTCTCTGTCCGATGGAAGTATGGATTGGTAAAACGATCTACAAGTGCAACCGTGAAGGCATACAATGCTGATGGCAATGAATTTGTGATGAGTGGTCGAGGACTCCTTGCCCAGATATTCCAACACGAGATTGATCACCTCAACGGAGTACTCTTTATCGATAAGGCAACTGCGGTGCAGGATGTGCCACCCAATAAATAAAGCCCTCCATTTTGGAGGGCTTTTAGTGTGATGCGGAGTATTTTATCGGATTTCAAGTGTTCTTTTTTCACCTTCAAAATAGTATGTCATCACGAACATCTGTTTTTCTTTCCTAACCTGTAGGTTTTTGATATAGGTAGGTAATGCATAGAACCGAACTTTCGTTACCGGCTTTGCATTTTTTGCCACAGGAGGCGTTATTCGTACTGTTACCTGGTTTCTGGTGCGATCATATGTATATTCTTTTACGTTTATATCATAGATCGTTCCATCAATAACGTGTATGAAATTTTGCTCTATACCTGCATCAAAATTTATTGGCAGTGCATTTATTTCATATTTTTGATCAGGACTCAGTGTCTTTGTATTGGTCACCGATACTTGTACTGCATTTTGAGCAGATACTATAGATACACATGAAATCATGCATGCAATCACAAGGAAAAGTATTTTTTTCATCGTTTAAGGTTTTTTTATTTTGAAAGAATGGTTATGTGTATATAATACCATATTTATATAATATTGTCAATATGCTACAATACCCCTATGAACATCGCCTTTTTTGGGACTCCGGCATTTACGACTGACTTTCTCGATGCACTCGTCACGAGCGGATATTCCCCTACTCTCGTTGTCACTGGACCTGATCGCCCGAGAGGTCGCGGAATGGTCATGACTGCACCTGAGCCGAAAATCTGGGCAGAAAAAAATAATGTAAAAGTCATGCAGCCCGAGAAGCTCGATGATGTATTTTTCGAAGAATTGTCCAAGACCAATTGGGATCTCTTTGTCGTCGTTGCATATGGCAAGATCATGCCGACTCGTGTGATCGATCTCCCCAAATATGGCACGATCAATGTGCACTATTCACTCCTCCCCAAGTACCGCGGTGCGACTCCGACTGAGTCTGCCATCCTCAATGGCGATACAACGACTGGGGTGAGCATTCAGCAGATGGTGTACAAACTCGATGCAGGCAATGTCTTGTCGACCAGAGAAGTCTCGATAGATCCCACCGATACCACACCAACACTTCGCGCCAAACTCAATGCGCAAGCACTCACACTTTTGCCAGAAACTATCACGCATATTTTTGACGCAACTATTGCTCCAGTACTACAAGACGAATCTCTCGTCAGTACCTGCGGCAAATTTACCAAAGAAATGGGAGAGCTCAATCTCGCAGATGACGCATCGGTGAATGATCGCAAGTATCGTGCATACACTGGCTCTATCGGCACCTATTTCTATGAGGATAGCAATGGGGGCAAGCAACGTATCAAAATAACAAAAGCCCACCTAGAGGACAAAGATGGTATACAGCGCTTTGTGATCGATGAGATTATCCCAGAGAATGGCAAACGGATTGCGTACGTAATCTATAAGAAACAATAGTTGTACAACTGTACACAATAATGGTATTATGGTTGTAGGTGTTTGGAGGGTTCGCCCTCTCACGGCTTATAAGCTGTAGCCAAACACCTAACAAAGAACCCGCCTTTGAGCGGATTTTTTGTTGCCTAGTCTTCTTCAGGTATTCCTTCATGAAATAGCCTACTCTTTGTATTAGTATTCATACCCTAAAATCATATAATAACTCCTTACAATGTTTTATTGGTATAGTTTTTTACAAAAACATCAGATGAGGAATTCTCCACCAAGGAGAAACTTATGGTGGTTTTAAAGTAAGACGTGATTATAAAAAACTTTATGATGAAAAATCCAAAACAATCGACGCCTCAAAATTTCATTTGGAAATGATTATTTTTTTAAATAGCTATAGTAAACAACTCATGGAGAATAATTGGGAGTCCGAAATTTGGAAAAATTGCAGAATAAAAATAGAACACATAGTATTTAATAGTTCTAAGTAAATTTACTACTTTTCCATCTTAGTAAAAAGATAGTAAGCAACTGCCAACCCTGCAAGTATTCCGAAAAAATAATTTGTAATTTCAGAGATCAAAAAAAATATAAATATCGGAATAGGTCCAATCACAAAAACAAAAGTTGTAAATGTGTCCCAATTAAATTTATTATCCTTATTCATAATATTGTTATGTAAAAAAAATTAAAACTCGTGTACTTGGGGATGACACGACCGGCTAGTGTGGCGCTATGATTGGTTTCTTTACTTCCTAGTTGACTTCTTTTCACCATGACAGAATCAGTCACTAGTTTAGGCTACTTATCCAATTTCGTACTTCTGTACTATATCACTCTTCTTTATTATTTATACACACCTTGACACTTGACTTATTTTATTTCAAAATGTATATTATAGATAGCAAGTAATTCCCCAAGTGTGTGGCTCCGTATGGTTCCACTATATAGCACTTGGGGTTTTGCTATTCTAGGCAAATAATGGATTTTCTTCGACAATTTCTCTCTTGATAAGGTTATAATAAGATTCATCTCCATGTTCATATTTTCTAAATATTGCCCACGAAACCATATCAGCAATCTGAAGACTCTTCTCCGAGGACGGAGAGACAATTTCTATTTCCATATCAACCTTATGATTTGTCTTTGCCTGATCTTTCAAATACGAAGAGAAGTTTTCATTCAAAAATTTATTGGTTTCTCTCCGTGATGCAATTATAGTTATCTTTTCATCTGTCGGAATGAGTTTTTTAGTGCATACTCTATCAATTAATATATTAGTTACATAATTATACAGGACATGTTTTTCGTCTTGTAGCTTTGTGTACACTTTCTTTTTATTGAGATAAATAGTGATTATATCTGCTACCTTTTTGTCATGAAAAAAACCAAGCAGTCTTTGACGGGTTTTAGGATTTTCCTTATAGGCATGTAAAACACCATTGTGTGTTTTAATTTCAGTTTTAGAAAAACCCCGAAACACTTTTTGAACCATCTTTTCTAAAGGTTTTTTGTCTTTAGCAAATACAAATGTGATAACAAAATATTGCGATGTTTTCTTCTTTTTGAAATTGAACCCCAGATCCCCACTTTCATCGAGAAAAATATACGCCATATTTATGAGTACTTACGATCGGAATCCTTTGAGCATATTTTTGATGCGGTGCGCACCACGCTTGAACAAGGTCGCCTTTTTGTCCTTGGCACTCGAGAGTTCGCGGATGAGTTCATTGCGAATGTCATCGATTGCTTCATAGAGATCTACCTTTTGTGATGCTGCATGATGTACCTTGCCAAGTGGTGTCGTGACAACTGCCTTTGCTTCAAAGATCTCTCCATTGCGGTGGTGTTCGGTCGTCTTGAGGAGATCAACCACGATCATCGGATCACTGCCGGTGAACTTGCCGAGTCCACTGAGACGCTTTTCTACATATTCCTTTAACGGTGCGGTCAGATCTATACTGTGTGCGTTAATCGATATATTCATATACGTTTAGTATATCACTTTTACTCGACGGCGAGGATCATGAGCATGTTGGTACTGCCGGCCACCTGGAACGGCACTCCTGCAGTCACCACAATGTGGTCACCTGATTGTGCCACACCCTCCCTCTTGAGGGTCTCGTTGACCGTTGGGATGACCTGGGCAATGAACCTGAAGGGTTTGATCTTGACCGGATAGCACCCAAAGACGAGGAGGAGTTGTCGCATGACGTGTTCGTGGGGTGTGAAAGCGAGGATGGGTTGCTGTGGTTTGTACCGAGCGATCATGCGAGGAGTCGAGCCAGTCTCGGTGAGTGCAACGATTGCCGTTGCCTTCACATCCTCGGCATTGTGTACGACAGATGATGAGATCGAGTCCACGATGTCGCCACTATGCACCTTGTATCTGCGATGTGTCCCGATCGTGACTTCGGTACGCTCTGCGATCTGGGTCATCATCGATACTGCCTCCACTGGGTATGCGCCGAGGGTCGTTTCTTCGGAGAGCATGACGGCATCTGCTCCGTCAAATATGGCGTTGGCAACATCCGAGACTTCAGCACGGGTCGGTACTGGCGTCGTGATCATACTCTCGAGCATCTGGGTTGCAACAATGACTGGCTTGCCGATGTCGTTACATTTGCGAATGATCTCCTTTTGCAACGACGGAACTTTCTCCGGACCAACTTCGATAGCGAGGTCTCCACGAGCAATCATGACTGCGTCAGTTGCGAGGATGATTGCATCGATATTATCAATCGCTTCTTGGGTTTCTATCTTTGCGACAATGTGCGCGGTGGACTTATATTTCTTGAGAAGTTTGCGCAACACCTCGATATCATCTGCGGTACGGACAAATGACAGTGCCACAAAGTCGACTCCTTGTTCGAGGCCAAATACCAGATCCTCCTTGTCCTTCTTGGTCAACGCATCGATCGAGAGATATGCGCCAGGGATGTTGACGCCGCGACGCCCCTTGGTCCGTCCACCAATGATGACCGTTGTGTAGATCTCAGTTCCCTTCACTTTGGTGACGACGAGCTTCTTTTTGCCATCATCGAGCATGAGCGTCATACCTGCCTTGATGTCAGTTGTGATGTGCGGGTAGTTGAAATAGACGCGCTGTGCACTCCCCTCACATTTCTCTCCGGTGAGTATGAGCTCTTGTCCCGCGACGAGATCTACCACACCTTCGGCAAAGTCTCCGATGCGGATCTTGGGACCACAGAGATCGAGGAGGATGCCGACAGGGATGTCTTCTTTTTTTGCGACGGACTTGATGGTCTTGATCTTTTTGGACTGTTCTTCGTACGTACCATGACTCATGTTGATGCGAGCAATGTTGACACCGGCGTTGAGGATCTGCGCGAACGCTTCTCTGCTCTCGGTGACTGGTCCGATGGTTGCGACGATTTTAGTTTTCTTGGTGAAGTGGTGCATCTGGTGCGTAGTATGAAAATTTGCAATGGCGAGGTAGTATAGCGCCATGGGCAAAGTATTGGCAATAGTGGGCGTCGTCCTCCTCGTATGGGTACTGTATCCGCATGTGCGTGCGGGCGAGTTTATTGCACCTACCCCTATCCCTCCAGGTACTTGGCTCGCCGCCCAAGCCCCCGCTCGCTACTCATACCCTCCAGAGGGCTATGGTTGGTTTCGCTTTGACTTCTGGAATGGTACAGACCCCGTCGCGGGACGGACGGTATACCAGGACGATTTCAGGGTTTGGTAGAGGATTGAGTATACGACACAAAAATGCTATAGTTCCCCAGTTCATTTATAGAACAATACATTCCCCTGTGGCGCAGCGGTAGCGCAGTCGCCTGTGGTAACGGTCGTTGAGGTATACTCTATTGAGTATGTCAGAGCAACGTACCTATGCCGATCGAGCTGCCTATATGGTCCAAGCCGTTCACAAACGAAGGATAAAACTTCGTGCGATGGCTCGTGAATATAAAGGCAATCGATGTGAAATTTGTGGATACGACACATGTAGTCGTGCACTTTCATTTCATCATATTGACCCAAAGAAAAAAGACTTTGGGATATCAGACAAAGGTCTCACCCGTTCGTGGGACAAGATCAAGTCTGAAATAGATAAATGTATTTTATTGTGTGCAAACTGTCATATGGAAGTCCACGACGGCATCACGCAGCTTCCCGATCGAAAGACGGGTCGAATAATAAGGTGAATTGCTGGAAGTCCTATAGACACATAGGATAATCAGCAGCCAAGCTTTGTTGGAAACAACATTGAAGGTTCAGAGACTATCTCTTCGGAGAGTACTCCGGCGAGAGCCGGCGGAAGCGCCTTATGCCTAAACACTCATGTGTATGGCAATGATATAGTCCATACCCGCAGTAATGCGAGAACAAATGTAAGCGATTGGTCGTAGGTTCGAATCCTACCGGGGGAGCACTGTAGGATGAGAGGGTACGAAAGTACTCTTTTGTCTTTTTGTAGCAAGGGTTTTTTCCAGTTCGAGAATGCGTATGCAAGAAGCATTCGACGCTCATCAATCGTTGCGTTTTCATTGCGATAAATCTCTCTTGCACCTAATGCGAGCCTATGGATCATAAATCCGACTCGATAGTACTCTGTGTTGTCTGCTTCAAGTTTTTTAAGAGAGTTGAGTAAAGCTTCTTTTTCTTCTGTAAACTCTTGGAGTGTTGAGTCATAGTCTGAAACTGTGATTCTCTCATCGAGCCTGTCTCTATACATCGTTCTCATCCTTTGTTGGACTCTCTGAAGCTGGTTATTGATGTTTCTAGTTTGGGTGTCATGAAGCTCTATTTCGTCATTATGGCTCTCTTTTAGTGCTTCATGAAGCACACCTAGGATTTTCTCATTCTGAGGTGCTATAAGGGCAATATGAGTCAATAGGTCATTTTCTAAATCATTTTGGTGGATGTATTTCTTCTCCTTGCCAATCTGAGCCTTACATTGCTTACATCCACCATATGAGGTGCCTTTTTGTAGCTCCCATGTAATAGTTTTCTTACATGATCCGCAAAAGATTTTCCCTCTTAGTTCAGTCAGACCTTTATTGTGATATGGCAAAGTACCTCGAGTCATTTTTGTATGAACCTGATCAAATAGATCCTTTGAAATAAGTGGTTCATGTTTTCCATCATATAATTCGCCTTTCCAAACCATTTTTCCATAATAGAAAGGCTCAGAAAGTATTTTGTGTATTTGGCTTTTTGCCACCTGAATACCTGAACGACTCCTCAAACCTAGTTCGTGCATTTTTGTACCAAGAGCAACAGTTGAGTAGTTTCCCGTAGCATAAAGGGCAAACATTTGTTTGATATACGGACTTACATTTTCATCAATTACATGTATCTTATGACCTTTCTCACCTATGGTTTTATACCCGAGCGGCGGAGTCGTTGGTAACCAACCACTAGCAATCTTTTCTTTCTGACCCTTTCTCACCTCTTCAGAAAGATTGTTTGTATAGAAACGAGCAATAGCTACTTTCATATCCCAAACAAGGTTTTCATGTGCTCGTGTATTTTTGCTTACGATGAAGTTTTCTTTAACGAAGTGTATTTCCTTGTCTACACTCTCCTGTATCCAATCATTTGCAGTAGCTGCATCTTTTAGGTTTCTTGTAAGGCGATCAATCTTCTCGCACAGTATCACATTGATCTTATTTTTTTCAACATACTGAAGCATATCTATAAAAGTCTTTCGTATCTGCTTTCCGCTTGCTGATTCAGTAACTTTATAAACCTTTACTAAATTAAATTCCTTTTGATCCGCATAATCCCTGAGAAGTTTTTCTTGTGCCTCAAGAGAATAGCCAGTCTCTTCTTGTTCTTTTGAAGAGACTCTGGCGTATATCACAGCTTTTATCTTTGATGTTTTATTCATAATGTTTAAAAAAATGTTCACAAACTCTGTCGAGGAAAAAAGAGATCATAATCTTTTCTGAACCTGCGACAGTTTTTACCTTTTGATGCCACTTTTGATCAATCCTGACCTGCACTGTTTTTCTTCTACTTGTCTTGCGAGTAAAATACTTCTCAGTGTGTTTGAGTGTTTCTTGTGCCAGCTTGATGTCTTCTTTGTTGTAGAGCTTAGGTCTGTTTGTTGACATATTTTTGTTAGACTTTTGTTTCCCTCATCCTTATTTTTTTGGATTTAGGTTAACTAATAAGATATTTTCAAAAAATCTACCGAAATGTTTCAACCCCCTCATAGTAAACACTTCGATACAGTTCCTCGACTTATGTGCAAATGAGGTCGCCTGTTGAGAAGTTTCACTCAGCGCAGGCGCTATTATCTACACATAAATACAAGGTATTAGCCGGTTTTTTAAATGGGACTTGCTAACGACCCATGATCTTTTGATTGTATTCTGTGATTGATCTTTGCAAGCAAATCGAAATATCCAACCCAGTTTGTGAGAACTTCTCTCGCTTCCTTTTCGTCCAAAGCGACATGATATTCGCTCTCGATTACTTCTTGGAATTTCTTAATTGTTGCATCGCTTATCACATAGCTATTCTATGTTTCTTGCCTCTATGCCGTACATAAGCCTAAGCTATCTTTAAAGAAGAAAAAAGTCTGTATTTAAAAGATATATATCAAGATATTAACAATAACTCAGGATGATTCTTCACTTGCTTTTAATCGCTTGTGGCTATCGGTAGATAGCTTTTACGTGCCTCTGGATTTAGCGCACGAATCTGCCTATATAATAGCACGTATTTTATATAAAGTCAATATATATGAAAGTTTTATAATAAAGACTATTCATCCTCAGAAGTCCTTTATTTGTCGCATTTTCTTCTGGTCAAAACTAATTTATCCCTACTGACTAAGTGATAGTAATCTAGTCGTGTTTTCCAAGTGAAACCCGAGATCGCTATATAATCCTACCCAGTCAAAAGTTCGAAATGCGTCCCTCCAAGCGAGCCAGTTAGGACTACTTGCTAGTTCTAGTACTAAATTAAACGGAGAAGCTATTGTAAAATATAGCTTTTTTCCGTTTACAGTCGGGTTCTGAAGTATGTAATTCAAAAATGCCCTTTTTCGAGCTGGTTCAGAACTATTATCAAAGATTGTTTTTGCTCTGCGTGCTACAGAAAGCACTGTGGCTACAGTAGTTTGGTAGTCAAAATCTGCTTTTGAATGTTCTGACATTTCAATTTCAAGTGTCTGTATTTGGTCTTGATATTCTTGATGCTTTTTGTCATAGATGTCCTTAGTAATTCTCTGGACTGGAACTATTTGGCTTGCTGTAATAGTTCACTATCTACACAATCTGCTTGTAGATGCTTATAGAACTATGCATGAAAAAAGGAGCTCGTAATGAGCTCCTTGCTGTAAAAAATAAATAACTTACGAATTTTCCTTTTTGTAGTATTCCACCATTTGCTTCAGAGAAGCTTCATAACGCTCCCTTGCTTTCTTGATGCTGTCATCAAAAGCAATGAGTGCCATGTCGGCGATTTCCTGTGGGTCCTGTCCAGAACTTTTCAATGCATCATAGATGCCTTGTCTTTTGAGGTCTTTGGTTGCTTCCTCGAAATCCTTCTGGTCCAGTTTTTCTTTTTTCAAGAAGGAAAACGTGGTGGTGAGTTTTTTGAACATCATAATGTTCATCAACTGCTGGATGAATTCTTTTTTCATAATTTATTTTTTTAAAGAACACGTACCCCGTTACTAGGATTGGGATACCAAAATGGTTTTTACCTAGTATCGGCTATATTATAGCACTATTGTGCATTAAAGTCAACCATTAGTTCTGAAGTACCAGTGAAGGGAAAAATTCAAAAAGACCGCTAAACTGCAGTTCCCTTTTGATTACATACCAATTAGCAGTTCTGAATGTGTCCACTAGAGGGAGCAAAAACTATTTCTTGGTCATTTTATTCTTTAAAGACAAGAAAAGACTGTAAGAGAATATACTCAGTACAATAAGAATTCCTCCAATACCTCCTAGATCCCGTTCGGAAAAAGTAGCAATCAGGAACCAAATAAAAAGTACCCAGATTACAAAAAGAAAGAAAATCGTTATTGGGCTAGAAATAGTTAAATTTTTTTTATCTTTAAATATCTCAAGTACGTTATTATATTTAGGGTATTTATTGTGAGGTTTTTCATTTTCAATAATATCTTTGGTTTCCATACTATCAATTATACTCCGTCATTAAATTATTCCGAACACCCTCTAACGTTCGGAGCAAATAAAAAAACTCCTAATATTTTTATTAGGAGTCCTGTGTGCGAAGAATTATTCTTCGACTACCAAATTGAGTATTTCTTCAATCCACGTTATCTCTGTATATTTTTTGCCTTTTTCACAGAGTTCAGCATGTCTGGCCTCAAATATTTCTTTACCGATTAGCATTTTCCCTCTGAGGTGTATATATGGAGAGTCAGATGGCGTAGAATATGACCCGCCCCATATATAAATGCTAATCAAGTGATTAAATCCTATAACTCTATCAGTTATATTCTTTTTGATTAGAAGATGGCCTTTACGTGCAGCAAGAAGGAAGTCTTTCTTACTTATAAGGTAATCCATCCTTTTTCTTGGTTCGGGTTTACTTATTGAACCAATCTGGTTCCAAAATGATATAGCTTGCTGTTCAGTCAATTTAATATTCCAGACAGCAACCTTTTCGAGGGTAGCTATTTTTTTAGATCGATTTTTTGCCATTATTTCATTTTTAATTGTTTTAGAACTTTTTTAGATCGTTATTATTATAACATATTCATAATATTAAGTCAATACTACAGAACCCTTCAAATAAAAGTATCTACCCTCTCTCCTCGATCAGAAAAGTTCGAACATCCTCTAACGTTCGGAGCAATTAAAAGTTGCCCATGAATTCGTAGATAAACTCTTCTCTGGATATCTTTCCATTCTCAACAGAAAATATACAGAGTTCTTCTAGGATTTTCTTTTCTCCGTCTTTTAAATACTCGATAGATATTGTTACCGTAAAAGTATTGGCATCTAGTATAGGTTCCGATACCTTTCTGGATACAATCTCATTGAATTGTCTATAAAAAGACTTACTCTTTTCCTTGATAGAAACGAGTCCTTTTACTTCATAGAAGTCTTTACCTATTGGTCGCTCTATACTAATACAGTCTTCACTGTACAGTTCATACTTCGATGCAGGGTTCTCAGAGCGATAGCAGCGAATAAATTGTTCAGCTACCTGTGCGGTATTCATAGAGGTGATTTTACTTAAAACTCTTATTTATGCAATTCCGAACTTCCTCTACCATTCGGAGTAAATAAAAGAACCACCTTATCGGTAGTTCTACATTCTTAGTTACTTTTTAGCTTCAATAAAAAAATCTTTGCATGAGTGCCTTGGTCTGATCGTCAAAGGACATGTTGCCTTCAATTGGTATTCGCTTTTCACTTTCAAGTTTGAGTTTTACTAAAATACCCTGTAACTCGTCGGCATATTTTTTCACCCCTGTGCTAAAGCCGTGTGCTTCGCCAAAGGCTAGAGGCATTATGTTATTTTCTTTGTCGGGCCTGCTTTCATGCAGCGCTTTTGCGGCATTGGCTTCTTTGTACATTTCATCTACAACAGTTTGAAGCTTTTCGTAAAAAGTAACCGGTTTTGAATTATCTCTGATCATAAAATTTGTTTTACACACTATACGCTTACATTTGACAAAGTCAATCTTGGGTTGTAAGGTAATGGAGCTTCAAAAAAACTCGCTGCAAAGAGTCTCTTGAACGAGATTAAAACTTATCACCATATACCAGCCTGATTTTTTAAAAAGCTACCTCCCTGCTTTGGGAGGTATTTTATTTAAAACTCTTCCGAACATCCTCTGATGTTCGGAATAAAAGAAAAAAGACCTGCCATAAAAACAAGGCAGGTACTTTTATTAATCTTTCATACAAATATATTCAAGGTCGTCAGGAGGCTCACATTTGAGTTCCTCTTTCTTCATTTGAATATACTGAGTTATTTCCTCTGGAGTTCCAGCTGTTAAAGCAATTACTTTTGCCTTACCATCGGTTTTATTCCACCTTGAGTCTTTTTTGCTTGTAATACTCCAGCTTCCAGAAAGACCACTAGTAGTATCATCATCTGATCGTGAGAATATAGACATAAAATGTATTTTCACCTACTCTACGTCCTTTCCTTGACAAAGTCAAGTTGAGGTTGTAAGGTAGAAAAAAAATTAAAAAATGAAAAAACTACAAACAAAAAAATCCCTCGTGGATGTACCGGTTGATCTCAATAAAATACACCCTAGTCATGATACAGAAATGTCTATGGGTGCTTCATCCTATGATGAAAAATGTAAAAATTGTAATCGTACAGACGTAGTCCCAGGAGGTCCAGGATTACTCGCACAACCGTGCCCCAACCCGGATGGAAGTAACAAATAATACAAATTTATACTAATCGCCACGTACACTACTTGGCGATTTTTTAGTTCTGAATTTTCCGAATTTACTCCAATGTTCGGGGGGGTAAGTAAACCACTTTATCAAATACCTAAAATTTGATAGCATTGCCCTATGACAACAATCAATCCTTGGATCAACTTCAATGGCAATGCCGAAGCAGCATTTGCCTTTTATCAATCAGTATTTGGTGGCCAATTTACAAAAATCGTACGATTCAAGGATCTGGCAAGTGCAGAGTTCCAAGTACCCGATACTGAAGCAGAAAAAATCATGATGATTGCATTGCCTATCGGTAACGGCAGTGTCCTGATGGGAAATGATGTCCCCGAATTTATGGGCAAGGTCAATGAACGCGAAAACCGAAGCAAGATAGTGGTCAGTACAGAAAGCAAAGAAGAAGCTGAGCGATTGTTTACCAGCCTTTCTGTTGGAGGAGAAGTAGAAGGACCTATCGGGGATAGTCCGTGGGGTACCTACGCTGGAATGTTCCGAGATAGATACGGTATCGAATGGATCATTGAATGTTAGAGCTATAGCTCAGCTCCAAAGAGGGTTCACCGATCCGGGCCAATCTATTGACTTTTATACTAATTTATGCTATTATATGAGTATAGTAGTCCTTTGATATATTGGTTATTTATTGCCGATATTGTTGGGTCTTCCCTCTCCCTTTATAGAGATAGAGATGACTCAATAATTTCTAACAAATAAATAATCGATTATGAAAAAAGTATTAAGCTTTGTAGTAACTACAAAAAAGGGACAAACCGTATTCAACACCTGCTGCGCAATGATATTTGCCAGTTTGGTAATCGGTATCATCCTGAGTGTCCCCATCGCTTGGATGGGTCACGACTATGAAAGTACGTGGATGAACTCCATTGCTCCATATTTCTTTTATGCATTTTTTACATATGCAGCCATGGTGCTTTTCTTCTTTATCCCCTACCTCTGGTATGTGGGTACCAGCGAAAAGTATTCAGGCGACTCAAGAGGGGCAATGAAAGCGATGGCGATTGTATGTTCACTGCTACCTGGAGCTCTTATATACAGCCCTATCAGAGAAGCCCTGTCTGTTTCGTATGGATTACACAATTTAATAGGTATGTTTGTATTCGGAATAATCTATCTTTGGATTATGAAAATAATCTTTAGAAAACCATTTGCTGTAGCACAAACCTTTATACCGCTTACGTAAACTGCCCGCCTTGGAAAACCTTCCAATTGGCGGGTTTTCTTTTTGTTTAGATCTGAATGTATCCACTACCCTATCTCACTGAAACTTCTCTTTCGTATCTTTGAACGGTGATACATCATACACCTCCTGTGGGGTAATAATAATGAGCCCCTTTACAACTCTGTCGGGCAACAATGACCGCACCCAACTAACCGCCTCATCGAACACTGGTCCGGATGTGAGATATACTGCATTCCCCTTTATTTGATAGCCGTTCATATCGCGCCAACAGACCAGTGCAACTTTGTCACACGCGAGAATATTGGCGAGTGTTTTATCCATGAAGTAATTGATAAGCCAGATCTTGCCTTCTCGGATAGACACCGTAGATACAGGAACGACATTTATACTATCGCCCGAATAGGTCGCAAGCGCCTTTGCGGTGGCAGAGAGAATACATTGTGCTACATGTGGCTCCATACTAGTGACAGTATACTCCACCTGTACAACCAAAAAAATGCCGGTTTTTCCACCCATTTGGAACTTATGGGATATACTGCTGTTATATGAAAAAAACACTTGGACTTTCTTCAACATTAGCAATCATCGCTGGGATACTGATGGTACTGGGCGGGATATGGGGCGTCATCTTTACATACGAAAATGTGGCAAAAGAACAAATTACGACACCTACTGATGCTTCCATCCCCAATACTCGCGTTCGAGGACCGTTTACCCTCAAATCTCAGGCGGATGTTATTCGTCATCACGTTCTTGTAGCTACTGATGGCAAAACGTATTCACAAATGCCACAAAAGGTTCAAAAATTGGACCAAGACGGTGTTCCTGTACTCAACACTGCGGGCGAACCAGTAATGATCCCAAATGATGCTCGCAATATATGGGTAACCGCAACGACACTTACAACAGCACTCCATTTTGCCATTATCACCTATGTATTCTCAGGACTCATTACATTACTCGGGTTTATATCTATCTGGACAGGTATTACGTTCAAAGCTTTGCAAAAGAATTTGGTCAACTAATCTCTGCCCAAAACCTATTTTACGCGTTGCAATATCACATATTGCATATTTCCTACACTGTACTAGTATAGAAAATATGAGAAAAAACATATTTTTTGGGGCTATATTTGCTGGACTTATAGGGCTTGCGCTGGTGACTTCGAGCGCGTACGCCCAGTACTATGGCGCTCCGTATACTACCTATACCTGCCCGGCAGGATACTATCTCGCATCCCAAAGCGGCGTACCCCTCTGCTACCAATACCCGACTACGAGCTCATACGTCCCTGATATCTACCAACCCGGCTACACTATCCAGTACAACACGACGAGTTATGGCAACACCGCAGGATGCCTCCCGGGATACCTGTACTCTACCCTCACCGGCCGACGCTGCGATAGCAACTACAATGACGATTATTACTATTCTGACGACTATGACTCATCCAGTGATGCAACACTGCACGACTACCGAATATCAGATGGTGATGACACGTATCTCCAGGAAGGAGACGACAATGCAGAAGTGCTCACACTCCGGTTTGATGTAGAAGATGACGATATAGAACTCGATCGAGCGACGTTCTACTTTGAATTCACTGGTAGTAGTAGTGGCGAAGATAATCCGTGGGACGTATTTGATGAGATCACCCTACTCTCTGATGGAGACGAGATCGATACTATCGACACCACAGATGAAGACGAGTGGGACTACGAAGACAATGATACCTATAGCATCACCTTTGACAATCTCGACGAACGCATCCGAGAAGGTGATCGCGCAGATATCTCTCTCGAAGTCAGCATCAATTCTAATATTGGTAGCGGTGACAACTCATGGGACATCTACGTTCCCGACCGTGGTATCCGCGTCCGCGACACTGATGACGGCACGCTCTACACAGGAGACGAGGATGAGAGTGTATCAATAGAGATCGAAAGTTAGTTTTTATTTCTCTGCCAACTCTTTGAGAGACTTCAACGCTTCTGCCCACATGCGCTCGAAGTCTGCTCTGTGTTCGGGAGGTATATCCAAGTCAATGAAAGGTTGAATTTGTATCTCACTCGCGGTATCATCACACATACATCTATGAAACGATACCTCTCCCTCACCCTTCATATCATCTCTCTCCTCGCCACCGTTGCGCTTGCGATCACTCACCTCCATATCGATAGTATCTCTACCATAGTCGCTATCGCAATCACTATCGGACTTGGATACTGGATAGGTATGTGGACGTGCCACTTCCACAAGAGACAACAAGGGCTGTGGGTTACCGTTGCGATATTTGTCTTGCTCAACCTCCTTCACTCGATGATCGATGGTGCATCGATCGGTGGAATGGAGTCATTTGCTGCGGGAATTGCGGTGCTGACACATGAACTCGCACGACAACCCGTACTCTACCTCGTCCTCTGGGGTATGCTCGCACCGTTCATTGTTCGACGACGTCTCGTTGTTGTACCTATTGCAGTGACTGGTGTATGGCTCGTCGGTGCATATATGGGGTACCAACTATTTACACAGGTCAATGACACTCCTTGGCTTGCCAATGTAGCGCATCTCTCCCTATTCCTCTTTATGGGAGATATCATTCATCACGTCCTCGAAGAATACAAAAAGCTCCGCACTAGTACATCGTGCTGTCACGACTCGCACTAAGATCACACGCACAATACATTGTGCGGTATACTATACCTATGAAAAAATTCATCCTGTTTATCCTACTCGTCGTCATCGCCATTGCTCTGTACAGCATCATCCCTCAGACACCTCCGTCTACAATCCCTGCGCCAGTCGCCACAACACCTGCCGGAGATCCTACATTCGCGTGGACTTATACTTCTGTCATGGACAGAGACTTCCCAAAGACTCGCGTCACCCTCACTGCGACGTACCCCAACGGTGCAGTAGTGACCAAGGATATCGACACTGCAGATGGGAGCTGTAACGACTATGCAGACCCAGATACTGATGTCTATCCCAAATCCACAATGATCATCTGCTATGGCGCAGGGTTCGGCACCTACTACAAAGTAGTACAAGCAGACACCGCATATGTCGTCATGCAGAAGTCATTCGAAGAAGGAAGTCCTGAGTACAATCCTCCTGCTCAATCATTCCAAGAAGTCGCTCGATTTTAAGAAATAAAAAAAGTGTTTATACGATTGTATAAACACTTTTTACATTCAGGCTACCTCTTCGAATATTAACTCTTCACATCGCTCACTATTACTGACGGCACGCAATCCAGAAAAAAACGGTTCGTTTCGCTGGGCCGCATGGCGTAAAATAGGTTTCAGTAAATGTGGTTTTATTTGAATCGAATGAGTGATGATATCGAGGACTTCACAATCCAGGATATCTACTTTTGAAAAATCTCCTTTTTCTTCAAATTTGAGCTGGATAGGATCTTCATTGATCACTTGTGCTATATAGCACTTTTCCGTTTTTTTGTACTTAACTGCGATCAACGCATCGATGTTTGTTGAATATGCTTCCATATGTATTTTTTATATACTATACATAATTAAAATTTATTGTCAATCACTACTGCTGTAGTTGGAAACCTTCTGACTTCTCCATAGATAGATCTGCACGTACGAGTAGGTATTCAAACCGGTGACCCTTTATAGTATCTGCTCCCACCAAAAAAAGGCATGTTGCAATTGCGTCTGCGAGTATGGTCGTATCTGCTATCACCCACACAGCAATAATGTCTGTGACTGACGATAGTGTCTGGGGATTCATGATGTGATTCCACAATCCCCATGCGCGACGGTTGCCCGCAGACCCACAGAGACTCTGGTTGCCGAGTTCTACAACCCCGATGACCTGCGAGAAATCCTGCGGATGTTCGAGACCGACCCTGATCGACTGACTCCCTCGGTGTCTCATATCCCCTCCTGCGTCGACACAGTACCCTGTCACTCCGAAGTCTTCGATGACACTTGCTACAATATCGACGAGATACCCTTTGCCCATTGCGCCGACATCGATGAGGGTCGGGGTCTTGATGTATAGGTTTGGGAATTGATACTCCATCACTTCTTGCCATTTCATTGGGGGAAGCAACTGCCTCTTTTGTTGGAGGGAATACTGCGCGTCATACCCCGCATCAACGAGCATCTGCCCTACGAGTGGTGTCATGAGACCATGCGTCTGTTCGTACAGATCTCGATACAGATCAAACATTGTCTGTGCATCAGGAGTAAGTATGTACGCACCCGCAGTACGAGACATCTCCATCACCAATGAATCCTGCCGAAATCGAGAATACTGCTGATCGAATACATTGATCCGATCAAGTATCCGAGACAAAAGAACACCTTCTCGCTCAGGAGAAAGTGCCTCGTAGATATCTATCTGCCAATGGCGTCGAAGTTCATAGCTATGCCTTTGCCTGTGCCTTGATCTTTGCGAGTGCGTCGTTAAATCCAGCAGGGGTCAGTGATGATCCTGATACCTTGTCGAGCTTGACTGATGCGATATTCTTGCCGACAACGTATTGCTTGTAGTCTGCGAGGAACATTGCCTGATAGCGCTCTGAAGTCTTGTCGCCACTTGCAGTCGTCGTGACATCCATGACCACATCATTTTTGAGTGTGAGGGTTACCTTGATCTGATCCATACCACCTGGCGAGTTGTATGAAGTACTTGCAGTATATGTTCCGTCTCTATAAATAGAAGTCTTGGTTGGAGAGGTTGCAGCCTTTGGAGGTGTCTGTGTAGTTGTCGCGTCAGTGGTCGTCTCAACGACGTCTGGTTGTACAACGTCAGGTTGCTTGCCCCCGCCAAATGCAGTCACTGCGACGACTGCTGCTACTGCCGCAACTGCAATACCGATACCGAGCCCTTTGTTATGTGATGGTTGTTGTTGATCCATAGTTGAAATAAATGAGTGGTTAATGCGTTTGTTGGAGAGATAGTATATCGTTGCCGTGCATACTTACCGCAATGAGCGCCATTGCCAATCCGAAATCTCTGACACCAGTTTCTCCATATCCAACGATGTATATAATATCAAATAAATGAATCGCGAGTAAGAGCGCAACAATACGCACCTGCCACCCGATCGCAAGGAGAATGCCGGCTACAATCTCAAACCATCCATTGAGTTTCACCATTGCCGTCACTGACAATCCTGTCATATCTGACACAGACAGTGGGACGTAGGCAGTCCATAGATCAGTGTGCATGATTTGTTGTATCCCAAACCATAGCATCACGAGCGCGATACTGTATCGCAATACGACAGGTGCATAGTGGTGAAGTTTCTGCGTGTTCATACTTACTCTTCGATGATTACTGTCTTTTCTACCACTACTGGAGTCTCTGCTTGTTCAAGCTTGCCTTTGGTTACATTGAGTTCCTGCTTGTGTGCATCGAGATCTTTCTGGAGGCGCTTGTTGTGACTCTTGAGGTCTGAGAGTCGCAAGAGATCTGGGATCGAGAGAAGCCATGAGATGAGCATGCCAGCAACAATAGCGAGCAGTACAATGACCGCCAGACTTCCATCAAGGTTCCACCCGAGAAAGACGACAGATACAGGTGCGATATTTTGCAAAATAAACACCACTACAACTGCCCCCAATATAATACCGATAATAAATATCATAGATAAGTACTCATGTTAGTGCTAATACGCCTCCCTCTAGTATAGCAGTCTGCGTGATATAATCCGCACATGTCCCACCACACCCACCGAGTGCGCACCCTTTTGATCATCCTAGGGATCCTCGTCATACTAGCCGGCGTCGCGTATGGTGTGTATCGATACACTACCCTGTCCAAAGCGTTCCGAGTAGAGCAAACCACAGTCGCAAGCCTGCGTGCATCCATCATCGAACTCCAAGACAACCTCTCCCTCTCGCAATACGAACGCGACCGCCTCACCAACGTCCTCGTCGCAACCGAACAAGAGAAAGGTGCGCTCGTAGAACAAACTGACGAGCTCGCCGACACTGTAGACAACCTCACCAAACTCACCACTATCGACCCAGAGCTCCTCAAGAAATATTCCAAAATATACTTCCTCAACGAACACTACGTCCCGAGCTCACTGACAGATATTGACCCACAATACATCAGTGGTACAGGCCGGACACTTCAATTCCATGAGCAAGCATGGCCATATCTGCGAGAAATGCTCGAGGATGCCGCGACAGAAGGTCTCGGACTACGTGTCACGAGCGCATACCGCTCGTATGGGACCCAAGCCAACCTCAAGGCTGCATACAAAGTCACCTATGGTACGACTGCTGCAAATAGATTCTCTGCCGAACAAGGATATTCAGAACATCAACTCGGGACGACTACTGATCTCACCACCGCAAAGACAGGTACACTCACCACATCCTTTGATACCACTCCTGAATTCAAATGGCTCACCGACAACGCGCATAAATACGGATTTGTCCTATCATATCCCAAGAACAACAAATACTACGTATATGAACCTTGGCATTGGAGATATGTCGGTACTTTGCTCGCAACAACTCTCCATGACGAAGGCAAGTATCTCTATGATGTAGACCAGCGTGAGATCGATCAGTATCTGCTCAACATATTTGATTAAGCTTTCTTTTTGAGGTAGCGGTTGATGATAGCGATAAAGACAGGAGTCGCGATAGCAGCGGCGAGTACCATGCCGGTCCCCAGGAATGCAACATTCTCGAGGTTGAACTGTCTCCCAAAGAAGTATCCAAACAATGTCACACTACTAATCCATATAACACCTCCGACAATAGTCCAGAGCGTGAATGTCTTGCGCTTCATCACGACAATACCCGCAAAGAATGGCACAAAGGTACGAATGATCGGCACAAACCGTGCAAAGAGTACGGCGAGGAGGCCATGCTTGTCATAGAATAACTTTGCCTTGTCGAGATGCGCTGACTTGACCCGAGAGAACCATCTGCCTCGCTCGAGTCCACCTCGCGCAAACGAGCCAAGATAATACCCGAGGAAGTTGCCCGCAATCGCCGCAACGATCAGAAGTGGGATGAGGTACCCGAGTTCGATTGCACCCTGATTTGCCAGCAACCCAAGTGCAAAGAGGAGACTATCTCCGGGCAAAAAGAATAAGAAAAATACTCCCGTCTCCGAAAATACGATCAGAAAGGCGACCAGATACAGCAACACGCCAGACAGAGATTCGATATGCATATGCCAAGACAGTATAGCAAGAAATAGGTATACTAGGACCAATGAAGAAACTCCACCGCTTTTTCCTATCCGACCTCCCTATGACAGAGAGATTTGAGATCACCGACAGTGCCCTCGTCCACCAGCTCGCAACGGTGCTCCGGTACGTTATTGGCGAACAATTCATTGTATTCGCAAATGGGTCAGACGACATCGTCGTACAGATCGATGAGCTATCAAAAAAGGTAGTAGTCGTACATGTCGTCGATCGCATTCCTCCGATACATCCACCGCGCCACATCATTGCGGCAGTGAGCATCATCAAGCGAGACCTCTTTGAGCTCGTCGTTGAGAAACTCACCGAGCTCGGTGTGCGAGAGATCGTACCAGTACTCTCGAGTCGTACGATCAAGCAGTCGACTCGTCTCGATCGCCTCGAACTCATTAGTCGTGAAGCCATCGAGCAATCGGGACAGAACACACTCGTCACTATCCACAACCCAATGACACTCTCCGATGCATTGGATATATTCCCCTTCCCTTCAGTTGTATTCGACCCGAGAGAAAGTGAATCCCAAATAGAAGCCGCTCAAAAAATGGTGCTCTACATCGGCCCGGAAGGTGGCTGGAGTGATATAGATCTAGAAGTATTCAAACAGCACAAGCATATTTATTACAAAAAACTTGGCGATACTATCCTGCGTACTGAGACAGCAGCAATAGTCGGCGCGTATACTATACTCTCTCTATGATCCTCCATACCATTATCCTCGGCATCATCGAAGGACTGACCGAATTTATCCCCATATCTTCTACTGCGCATCTCTTGCTCGCAGGCAATGTACTTGGTATGCCGGCAGATGAGTTCCTCCAAGCACTCTCGATCTGTATCCAGAGTGGCGCGATACTTGCAGCAGTATTTTATTTCTGGCATGTCGTCTGGCGCGACCGTAGCCTCATCGGCAAGGTCATCGTCGGATTCATCCCGACTGGTATTGCGGGAGTCTTGCTCTACCCACTCATCAAGAGCGCATTTGCAAGTACTGCCATCATCGGGAGCGCGCTGGTCATCGGAGGGATCGCACTCATCCTCATTCGACCCATCGACGAGATCACAACTCCAAAGGACATCACGTACAAACAGTCCATCTGGATCGGACTCATGCAAGTAGCGGCATTCATCCCTGGAGTCTCTCGCTCTGGCGCAACATTGATCGGTGGCACATTGGTACGTATTCCTCGTCAGACTATTGTTACCTTCTCCTTCCTCCTTGCGATCCCCACAATACTTGGCGCAACTGTCGTCGAAGCCGCCAAGATGCCTGATCTTAGTGGAAGTCAGTGGGCACTCATAGTACTAGGAACTGTCGTTGCATTCATCACTGCACTCTTCACCATCAAATTCTTTATCAAACTGCTCACCGAGAAACCTCTCGCGTGGTTTGGATGGTATCGCATCGCCCTCGGCCTCCTCGTCCTCATATTTTTGCAATAAAAAACTTCCCTTTTGAGGGGGAAGTAATAATGTGTGTGATAGCTTAGTAGTTACCTTTTTGGATAGTTGTACTAGGTTTCTGATCACTGTTTTGATTGCCGTTAATTTTTATAGGCTGCTCTTTGTTTTGAATTGGCACAGAATTATTAGAATCATCATTATTCATAACAATTTTATATCCACCAGTTACTTCATCCCCTACAATTCTTCCTGTAACAGAGATTGGTACAAAACTTCGCAATTCATATTTTTCATAATGATTATCACGGCGCAATGTCTCCTTTTGTTGTTCTGAGTAACGATCACTGTTGATTTGTTCTTCAGTCAAGATCGATTTCTGCCCAAGGTTATTACAAGTGTACATATACCCATGAATTGTACTTCCGAATTTTTTATTCCCTAGTGAGTCATACGAAAGTTTTAAAACCTTGGCAAGGATATCACCCTTAACAAAAACTAAAACTGGAGCACCTAACGGCTTTGCGCCTTCGACCTCATATGTTGTCTTAGCAAATACACTGTCAGGATTGATATTCACTGGACGAAGCCATAAACATACAACATCATTTGTATAAGCGATCACTTTTTTTGAGGTACCTTTTTTTACCTTTTTTGAGGTACTTTTTTTTGATGTACCTCCTTTTTTAGTTGCGGCACAACTTGAGAAAAGTAGCGCTGCAATACATGCAACTACTACCATTGAAAGTATTCTTTTCATATATTCTTTTTTTAATTTTTACAAATTTAGTTTGTATATATATTAGCATATATATACCTATTTGTCAAGCAGATTCTTGAGGAAGGATTGCCTATGGAGCCTTGTAATATATAGCTTTTTGAGCGCTTTGTAGTGACTTTTGGTCCCATATCCTTTGTTTTGTTCCCATCCATATCCTGGGTATTTTTTACTCATTTTCACCATATAGACGTCTCGAGTGACCTTTGCGACGACAGAGGCGAGTGAGATCACCTTTTCTTTGGAGTCACCCCTAATGATAGTTTGCTGATGAATATAGTGTGGAGGTGCCTTGAGTCCCCCATCGAGTAGTACCATCGTATCTGTCGGATCGACACTGAGTGTTTGTAGTATCAAAGCAATACAGTCTCTGATGCACTGAGAGATTCCCTTTTTGTCTATCTGTGTAGCTGTCTGTGAGGCGATGGCGATACGAATGACATTATTGGCTTCGAGTTCTCTCGCGCGAGCCTCCCATTTCTCTCGGACCTTTTGCGAGAGCTGCTTTGAGTCGGTGAGGCCTACCCATCGAGACCTTTTGTACACAGATACTGGTATTGCGACTCCACAGACATAGACCGGCCCAGCTATTGGACCACGCCCGACTTCGTCTATGCCGACGACCCAGGTGAGTGTTTTTTCTGCCATCTTTTTTTGCATTATTGTCAATATAACAGAGACGGACCGTGACTGCTATAATAGGCCATCATGTCATTCGTCCACCTCCACACCCATTCTCACTACTCTCTCCTCGACGGACTCTCAAAGATCCCGGACCTGGTGAAGCGCGCCAAAGAGATGGGTATGCCAGCACTCGCACTCACCGACCACGGGAGTATGTACGGCGCGATCGAGTTCTACAACGAATGCAACAAAGCTGGTATCAAACCGATCATTGGGGTCGAAGCCTACATCGCAGAACGCACCCGCTTTGACAAGGAACCTGGTATCGATGCAAAGCGCTACCACCTCACCCTGCTCGCAAAAAATAACGCTGGCTACAAAAACCTCATGAAGCTCGTCTCAAAGAGCAACCTCGAAGGCTACTACTACAAGCCGCGTATGGACTCCGAGCTCCTCCAGATGCACGCAGACGGCATCATCTGTCTCTCAGGCTGTCCGGGAAGTCGATTCATCCGATATGTGCGTGATGACAATATCCAAGAAGCAAAAAATCTACTGCAATTCTACATCGACACATTCGGCAAGGAACACGTCTACGTCGAAGTCATGAACCACAAAGAGATCGACTGGTACATCGAGCTCATCCCAACCATCATTGAGATCGCGCA
Source organism: uncultured Candidatus Saccharibacteria bacterium (assembly GCA_964446965.1). Taxonomy (GTDB): domain Bacteria; phylum Patescibacteriota; class Minisyncoccia; order Phycocordibacterales; family UBA9973; genus UBA4124. Next base: position 12,744 of record CAYUQD010000005.1, on the reverse strand, counting down.
ATCTATGGATCTCCCACTCGTGGGCACGTGGGACTCGCACTATCTCAATGTGGATGATGCCGATGCACACGATACTCTCGTGGCGATCAACACTGGTACTGAAGTCGGCTCGAGCAAGATCTCAATGAAGGCCGGCAACTACTCATTTATCAGCCCCGATGAAGCAAGGGAGTTATTCAAGGACGTCCCAGGCGCCGTCGAGAATACCCTCAAACTCGCAGAGACGGTGAATATTGAGATCGAACTATCACCGTGGAAATTCCCTACATATCCGATCCCCGAAGGCTCCGACTACGATACCGAGCTGCGCAAAGCAGTCGAGATCGGTGCGAGCGACATGAACTATGAAATCAATGACGTTGTCCGAGACCGCATCGAGTTTGAGCTCGACATCATCAAGAACAAGGGATTCTCATCATACTTCCTCGTCGAAGCCGACCTCGTGAAGGCTGCGCGCCGTATGGGTATCTACACCAACACTCGAGGAAGTGCGGCGGGTTCGCTCGTGTCATATCTCACTGGTATCACCACCGTCGACCCAATCAAGTACAAGCTCCCGTTCGAACGATTCCTCAATCCACTGCGTCCTGGTATTCCCGATATCGACCTCGACATCGCCGACGACCGACGTGACGACCTCATCACGTATGTGAAGGAGAAGTATGGCATGCACGCAGTCGCACAGATCTGTACATTTGGGACGATGGCAGCGCGTGGTAGCGTGCGAGATGTCGCACGAGCACTCGGGTATCCATATGCAGTCGGTGACAAGATATCCAAACTCATCCCCATGGGTAGCCAAGGGTTCCCAATGACTATCGATCACGCGCTCGAGATGATCCCCGAGCTCAAAGAGCTCTACGAGAATGACCGCGGTACCACAGAGATCATCAACATGGCAAAAAAGATCGAAGGCAATGTCCGTCATATCTCTGTCCATGCGGCCGGCGTCATCGTGTCCCCTACTCCAGATATCACCGAATACACACCAATCCAATACGATATGAAGGGTGACAACAAAATCATCACGCAATACGATATGTTCTCTGGTGGACGCGATGGTGTGGTGAACCTCCCAAAGTTCGATATGTTGGGTATCCGCAACCTCCAGTTCATCTCGGGCACGATCGAACGAGTCAAGGCGATCCGTGGTATCGACGTCGACATCGATACGATCCCTCTCGACGACCCCAAAGTCTTTGAGATGCTCTCACGAGGAGAGACTGTTGGAGTATTCCAAATGGCGGGCAGTGGCATGACTGCATATGTGAAGGACCTCAAACCCAACAAGGTAGAGGACCTCATGGCCATGGTCGCACTCTATCGTCCCGGACCAATGGAAGTCATTCCCGAATACATCAAACGCAAGCAGTACCCTCACCTCATCAAATACCCAGATCCCCGCCTCGTCGACGACCTCGAAGCTTCCTACGGACTCCTCGTATACCAAGACGACGTCTTGATCACCGCTATCCGCCTCGCGGGATATACATGGCTCGATGCCGACAAGTTCCGCAAAGCCATGGGAAAGAAGATCCCTGCCGAAATGGCGGAACAAAAGGATAAATTTTACAAAGGTTGTACCGAATACGGTGGACTAGAAAAAAAGAAGATCGATGAGCTCTGGGCACTCATCGAGCCATTTGCGGCGTACGGCTTCAACAAGGCCCATGCGGCGAGTTATGGTATGGTCGCGTACAAGACCGCATACCTGAAGGCAAACTACACTGCAGAGTATCTCACCGCGTGTATGACAGCTGAGAGTGGCGACATCGAGACATGTAGTGAGTACATCAACGAAGCAAAACGTATGGGTTTTGCAATCCTCCCACCAGATATCAATGAATCATTCTCAGACTTCACCGTAGTAGTTGAGGATGGTACCGTGACCAAGAATATTCGCTTTGGACTCAACAACATCAAGAACTTCGGCGAAGAGATCGGCAAGGCGATCATTGCTGAGCGCAAACATCGCGGACCATTCCGCTCGATCGAGGATGTCCTCGAACGTGTCCAACACCGCAACCTCAACAAAAAGTCGCTCGAAGCACTGATCATGTGTGGTGCAATGGACGCCTTTGGCGAGCGTGGCAATCTCCTCGCAAATATTGAAACACTTCTCGCCTTCCACAAAGGCACAGGAGCTATAGCGACTGCACAAGACAGTCTTTTTGGGGTACTTGGCGACGCCGCCCCAAAGAGTGTCCTCGCCCTCACCTCAACAGATCCTGTATCCATGCAGACCAAACTCGCTTGGGAAAAGGAGCTCCTCGGCCTCTACATCTCGGGGCATCCACTCGATGCATATGCAGAACAAGTCGCAAAGAGTACGAGCAATGTCCACAAACTCTCGCGTGACCCCTCTGCTCGAGACAAGATCCTCGTCGCCCATATCGACACCGTCAAACAGATCATTACAAAGAGCAACACTCGCATGGCATTCATCACACTGCATGACAAGAGCGGTGCTGCAGAAGCAGTCATATTTCCCGATGCGTACAAGGAGATCGGCGCTCTCGTCGTCGAAGGTGCTGTCATGGTGCTCCAGTGTGGCACGAGCAAGCGCGATGACCGCATCTCTATCGTGATCGAGAAAGCGAAGGTGTTGAATTGACAAAATACTAATTTCAGTTAAATTAGTATCAAACAAAACCATCGTAAATGGCACGTAAAAAAACCATTGACCTTGCCAAAATTGAAAATGAGATATATTTACAGTTTCAATTGGTTGAAAAAATAGCAGAAAATCCTATTAATAAGAAACCAACAAAAGCTATAAAGAGTCTCTTTCTTTCTATTCGTAAGTACAGAATCAATGCACGTGATGGCTCTATAGAAGCCTACAAAGTTTTTAAAATCAATGGTTATGACGCCGTATTTCAACCATTGGCAGAATTGGTAAAAAATAGACTTCGAGCATATTCTGGTTGGCCAATAGAAAAATTGACAAGAGCTTAATCATTTTGCCGTCTTTTACACAAAGGCGGCTTTTTTATTGCCTCCATACCAAAAGCCCCGCACGAAGCGGGGCTTTTGGGTTAGAGATAATTAGGCGTCCATTGTTTCAATCTTGTTCATAATACTAAAGATTTCTGTAGTATATGCTGGGATGACTGAGTTATATGCTTTCAACTTACCTTTGATGTCTTTGTTAGCATAATAACTCGCAGTACGTGGGTTTGCACCTCCGAGATTGGTCGCAACAGTATTTGTTGCTTCCTCAAAGCTCTCGAAGTGAATCTTACACGAACCCCATCCGTAAGGATTGTTACTTTTCGGACAGATATGTTTTCCCCCAGTACTTTCGCGCATGGCGATCGCAGGAAGGAGCTTCCAGTCCAAGTTGTATTCTTCTGCGGCGAGGACCATTTGCATACCGTGTCCCGCGAGCGGGAGGTCGTATTGCGCATAGTACGCGTCGATCTTTGCAGCCTTGGCTTCGCGATCCTTTTGGAGGGCGATGTCTTCGACAGACAGAGATTGGTCAGAAGCAACGATCTTGGATACTGCCTCATTGATAGATACCGTGAAGGCATTCATCGAGAGGGTAGTAGCTACAAGGGGAACAATAATAAATGAGTTAATGAGTGCTTGGGTTGTTGTTTTCATATGTTCCGGTGTTTGCTCCGGAGGAACTCAGTGTCGGTGACTTCCATTTCTATAACGTGACTATCGTGTAGATGTACGGTGAGAATGAAAGATCCTTGGGGATAACTCCTCAAGAATCTGAAAATATAGTAGCATAATCCCAAAAGAATGTCAATAGTTATACAACGAAAAATACTCGTGTCAAATAGAAAAAACCCTTATTTTATAAGGGTTTTTTAGACCATATACTTTGACAATATAGCAAATAAATTGTCTTATTTTTAAGCCCTACAAGGCCTGTATGCCATTCCCCTCTTTTGGGGTGGCTATGCGTTGCCAATGTTGGAAACCATTGTGATAACTTGCTCTTTGAGGCGGGCTTCCATCTCCTTGAAGAGGCGGGTTGACTCCTTTTTGTACTCGACGAGCGGCTCGCGCTGACCATATGACCGGAGTCCGACTGACTGGCGCATGTGTTCCATGGTATCGATGTGCTCTACCCAGAGGAGATCTGTCGTATAGAGGACGATCTTGCGAACCTGTTCCCAGAAGGTTTCTTCTCCGACAAGGTCGATCTTTGCCTTGGCAATCTCCTCGAGAGTTGTATCCCCGAGCGCATAGAAACTCGTCATGACGTGTCCCCGATCCCCCATGACCATTGCACGGCGACGTCCGTAGACGATACCTCGCTGGTATGCGAGCACGGTGTCGTATTCGAGGGTGTGCTTGCGGGCGTCAAAGTTGAACCCTTCGATCTTCTTTTGGGCACTCTCGAGAGCGCGAGAGACGATGCCGTTGGTGATCGGCGCGTCTTCGGCCATGCCGAGGCGTGCCATCATACTCTTGATACGCTCAGATCCAAAGATGCGCATGAGATCATCGTCGAGGGACACATAGAACTGTGTCTCGCCGGGGTCTCCTTGTCGTCCAGCTCGTCCTCGGAGCTGGTTGTCGATACGGCGAGCTTCGTGTCGCTCAGTACCAATCACAAAGAGTCCGCCGAGTGCTCGAACTGCATCTTGTTCTTCTGGAGTAGATGGATTGCCACCGAGGATAATGTCGACTCCGCGACCTGCCATGTTGGTAGCGATGACGACTGACTCCTGTTTACCGGCTTGGGCAGTGATCGAACCTTCGGATTCGTGGTTCTTTGCATTCAAGACTTGGTGTGGGATACCTTCACGCTTGAGATACGCTGAGAGGAGTTCATTCTTTTCGACTGATACGGTACCGATGAGTACAGGTTGCCCTTTTTCATTGAGCTCTTTGACCTTGCGAGCGATTGCTTGGAACTTGCCTTCCTCGGTGAGAAAGATGAGATCGCTATGGTCGGTACGTCGTGACGGACGGTGTGGTGGGATTGATACGACAGAGAGTCCGTATACTTTCATAAATTCTTCTTCGGACGTCTTTGCGGTGCCGGTCATTCCAGAGAGGCGCGGGTAGAACTTGAAGTAGTTTTGGTAGGTGATCGATGCGACAGAACGAGTTTCTTGTTCGATCTTTACACCTTCTTTTGCCTCGATGGCTTGGTGGAGACCTTCACTCCATCGGCGTCCTGGCTGCATACGGCCGGTGAATGGGTCAACAATGATGACTTCTCCATCTTTGATGACATAGTCTTTGTCCTTTTGGAACAATGCCTTGGCACGCACTGCAGTCTCGAGATAGTGCACATACTTGATCCCCTTCTCGGTGTACATATCAGTGATACCCAAGAGCTTCTCAGCCTTGGTGATACCATCATCTGTTAGTTGGATTGCGCGCTGCTTTTCGTCGGTAGTGAAGTCGACATCCTTTTCGAGTTTGTTCGCAACATCTCGCACGGTCTTGTACAGACCTTCTGAGTCGGCGATCGCACTTGAAATAATGAGTGGTGTACGGGATTCATCAATGAGGATCGAGTCTACTTCGTCGACAACAGCAAAGAAGTGGTCTCGCTGGACGATCTGCTCTTTGTCATTGACGAGGTTGTCACGCAGATAGTCAAAGCCGTACTGACTGTTGGTACCATAGGTAATGTCGGCTGCATATGCATCCTTGCGAGATACAGGTCGTAGAAATTGACTTACAACCTTGAAGCCACCCTTCTCATCACGCTCCTGATCAAACTCTTGGTGCGTTGGGTCGTATATAAATGAGTTGTTTTGATCATTGAGAATACCGATCGAGAGTCCGAGGAAGTGATAGATCTCACCCATCCATGTGGCATCACGTCGTGCGAGGTAGTCGTTGACGGTGACAACGTGTACTCCACGACCAGCGAGCGCGTTGAGATAGACTGGGAGCGTCGCAACCAACGTCTTGCCTTCACCGGTGCGCATCTCGGCGATCTTGCCATCATGGAGCGCCATACCTCCGAGGAGTTGGACATCATAGTGTCGCTTGCCGAGCGTACGTTTTGCGGCTTCGCGAGCGAGTGCAAATGCGTAGGGCAAGAGCGCATCGAGAGACTCCCCGTTCTGATACCGGAGTTTGAGTTTCATTGTCTCCTCAGGGAACTGCGCATCGGAAAATACAGCAATGGATTCTTCGAGCGCGTTGATAGACTGGACGCGCTTTTGGTAACCACTGATTGCCCCTTTATCAAAAAAGGATTGTAGAAATGGGATTTCCATAAGTATCCTAGAGTAGCACAAAATGACCCTTTTTTCAACCAAAACAAAAACCCTCGCGATGCGAGAGTTTTTGTTAAGTGGAAAGAGAGTGAGACGATTATCGCTTCTTTTTTGAAGCCTTCTTCTTTGCTACTTTCTTTGTAGCCTTCTTTACTGACTTCTTCTTTGCTGCTTTCTTTTTTGCTGCCATAGAATTGTTTGATGTTCTGATAATTATCTGTGATGATCGACCACTGTTGTTGTGATTGAACGCGTTATCACCACATGTACATTTATTATCTCGCACTACACACATGCATGCAATATTTTTTTGAAAAAAATGTGGATAACTTTTTATTTTTTTATTTTTATTTTATAAAAAATATTTTAAAAATTATTTTTTATAAAAGATTTTTATTTTTTGAAATTATTTTTTTGAAATGTGTGCAACAAAAAAGACCTTCACGCGAGGTGTAGGTCTTTTTTGTCGTTATATATGCCTGTCTTGTCTCCTGAGCTGGCAACGGCGGGTGCTAACTCCACCACAAATGCCCATGTGAGCGCAGCCGCCGATGGCAAATCACGAACTCACTAAGTATACCGAACTTAAAAAAAGTTAACAACTCGATAGTAGCTACAATAATGCAAAAAATCCCTTGCGGGATTTTTTGCGGGCATTTGTGTTGTTAAAAACTTGTGGAATCTAACTCACCTGATGAGTATATACAAGGTGTGGTGCGCAGTCAAACTATTTTGGATCAAAAATAGTTGGTTCCAAAGTATCTCCTCGAACAATTTGCGCAATGCGATGCGCACCAAAGACTGATGGGAGTATTCCAATACCGTTACATCCCAGATTGTACATGAGACGATCATTGTGCGGATCTGTACCAATGAGACGAATACCGTTGGGTGTATAGCCCATGAGTCCATGCCATGTGAACAGATACTCTATCGGCTTTGTAGGATCCTCAATATAGCTTCCCTTTATGAAATGATCGATGGACTGCTGTGCCGCATCTGGGAATTCACTTTCTCGCGAATAGAGCTTGCGATCCTCAATCGAAACCTCTGGTCCAGCAACTGAGATCAGCATTTCATTTGTATGGTTGTGGTGGTATTGTCTGCGAGTAATCAAAAAATATGGATCCCCTGTTGTTGTATCACTCTGATAGAACGCATCATCTCGATCTGGTTGCAACAAATAACTTGCTGCAAGCGGAGGTCGTTGCATAGGATCAACATACGCAGACATATATCCCACAATACCGCTCACCGAATGGCGCAACTTTGTATCTAGCATCAAGCCGTGCTCATCGAACAACTTGATCGTATCAAATCCATTGGTACAGAGCACGACATGATCTGTCGTAATCGTATAGGTCCCCACATCAAGTATTGGTCGGTCGTGCCGGAGCGCGATCTTGTGTACAGGACAGTGTTCATAACAAACAAATCGATCCCCATAGTGCGCATTCATCCACTGCAATACCTCTTGGCACAAGAGTGCGCTATTGATACACCCTTTTTGATATGAAATAACTGCAATAAATATCGCATTGTGAGACTCAAGTTTCTCGAGAACCCTGTCATGCGGCACTATTGAATATAGTTCTCGATACTGCTCTGGTATCCTATCGAGAAATGGTACATGCTCTGCGATGATGAATTGTTCAGTTGCAAGGCCAGCTTTCGCTCTCTGGTAATTGTTCTCTAGGTGAAGTAGTACTTGTTCCTCTGTCGAGAGTCCTGCATGTCCGACAAATCGATCAAACGGGATATCTACATGCGCCGTCGTATACATCTCGTCGAGGAGGATCCACGCATCCTCGACTGCTTGTTGCGCATTTTTTGCAGCGTCTATCCCAAACTCAGTGACCATACTCGCAAATCCCCGCTCAAAATAACTCGTTACCTGTCCCGCATTGTGACCTGTCGCACCGTGAGCGACCTTGGACGCCTCTACAAGCACGACCTTTTTATTGGTGCGAGTTAGTACAAAGAATGCCGTCGCAATCCCTGCAATCCCTCCACCTACGACCGTGACATCATACTCAACATCCTTGTCTATTTTATTGACTATGCGTTCTGGGTTGAGTTGCGCGATCCATGGTGAATGATTCATAGGGCTAGTATAGCGCGAAAAAGCACCCCAGGAGGAGTGCTTTTTCATATTGTTGTACTCGTAAGCCGAATTCTGTTTTAGTGATCATTTATCTAGGATGTATGTTGCCATACACCTCAAGCAGCACTTCGTATACCACGTGGATACACGACACGGCCTTGCACACGGATAGACATTTAGCCGTTTCAGCCGAACTAAATCGGATCGTTTCTGTTCGCAGTCCTAAGCTTGCGCTCGACGGGCATTACCCGCTACCTGTATGGAGTGAACCATTGTGTGTTCGGACTTTCCTCACCCTTGCGGGCGCGATCATTCGGTACAACAAGAGATTTATAGCACGTATTGACAAATAAATCAAATACTATATAGTTTTATAAAATATTTGATATGAAAGAAAGTATATTTCTAACACTCGTGTATCTATTACTAACAATTTGTACAGCTTCATCTTTTTTTTGTTGTTTATATTTCTTCGGAGCTCCTGCTGCTGGAAGCTATTCAGAGGTGAGGAGTTATGAAAAAACAGCTGGCTACTTTTTTCTTGTTGCACTCATCTGTTGGATTTTTTTCAAAATGTTAATTAGATACACTATTGTTATTCCGTAAAAAAATAAATGCCTTGAATTTAAAATTCAAGGCATTTTTATTTCTTATTTACGCCTCACACCCCACACACATATTGTCAGCAAGGACAGTGACTTTGGGCTTCTTTGCATCTTGCTCCTGCAACTTCTTGCGGCCGAATTGTTGCGCAGCATTCATGGAGTGCTGGTAATACAAGGTCTTGATCCCCTTCTCCCATGCATAGAGGTAGAGCGAGTTGAGGTCCTTGGCCGAGATACTCGGATCGATCATGATGTTGAGCGATTGCGATTGGTCGATGTACTGCTGACGATCTGCAGCCTGGTCGATGATCGCCTTTTGTTCGATCTCACTGAATGTACGAAAGACACTCTTTTCATGCGCGGTGAGGCAGTCGAGGTGCTGTACTGATCCATCATTGTCGCGAATACTATCCCAGGTCTCCTTGTTGTTCATTCCCTTCTCTGTGAGGAGGGCTTCGAGGGTTGGGTTCTTGATCGTGACCTTCATCTTGTCGACATCTTTGACAAAGCAGTTGCTCATGAGTGGCTCGATACCTTGCGATACTTGTCCGAGGATGAATGCACTCGACGTCGTCGGTGCGATCGCGAGGAGTGTCGTGTTGCGACGACCATACCCTTTGAGGACTTCTGGCTCGCCATAGTCCTTTGCCATTTGTTCAGACGCCTTGTACGCGCGCTCGTGAATAGTCTTGAAGATCTCTAGATTGAGCTGACTTGCCTGTGGACTCTCAAATGCGATGTTGTTTTCTTGGAGGAAGGTATGCCATCCGAGGACGCCGAGTCCGAGGGCGCGGTGCTCCTTGGCAAACTTGTGCGCACGCTGCATAAAGTAGAACGCTGATTGCTTGTCAGGATTGGTACTATCTCTAAAGCTCTCGAGACGACTGATAAAGTCGGTGAGTACTGTATCGAGGAACATTGCGAGTGTCTCGACTGCATCGGTATCCTTCCATTCGTTGTAGTGGCGCAGGTTGATAGACGAGAGGCAGCAGACAAATGAAATATCGTCTGCAGTTGGGAGACAGATCTCGGAGCAGAGGTTGCTGTTGTGGATGCGCATCTTTTTGTCCTTGTACACGTCGACAGTGTTGTTGTTGACTGTGTCGCTGAACATGATGTACGGGTACCCGATCTCGGTACGGCGCTGGATGATCTTTGCCCAGATTTTGCGCTTGTCTTGGTCGCCATCTACCATTGCCTTGAGCCAATCGTCGCCGACAGTGATCGCGTAGGTGGATTCTTGGATTGGATGACCCTCCTTTCCGATGTTGAGGTATTCTTCGATATCGCCATGTTCTACTGGCAAGTACGGCGCAAAGTGACCACGACGCACTGTCCCCTGACTGACGATGTTGATGAGTCCGTCAAAGAGTTCGAGGAAGTGCACCGAGCCCGATGAGTGTCCATTGTCCTTGATGAGCGAACCGCGAGGACGGAGCGCACCGAGATATCCAGATGTACCACCACCATACTTGGTCATCATACCTACCTCTGCGTGAGTATAGAGAATACGAGACATATCGTCCCCGACAAAACTTCCAAAGCAACTGATCGGAAGTCCACGAGGCTGGCCATAGTTGGACCAGATTGGGGATGCGAGCGAGTAGAACCCACGAGACATGTAGTCGTAGAACTTGTCGGCAAAGCCCGGCTTTTGCAGGTGCTTTTCTGCAATGTCAGCGATCTCGCGAATGCGGTCTTCGGCACTGACTCCTCCCATGAGGTAGCCTTTGGATAAGAATGCTCTACTGTTGTCGTTTAGCCAATACATGATGATACTCAGTTACTCTATTAAAAAAGGTCCTCGCTCGTAATGCTCTTGTTCTTTTTGTTGTAGTTGATCGACTTTTTGTTGAAGAAGTCTCCGTGTTTGGTCGCAATAACTTCGTCGTAGAACCAGTCAGACTGTGCAAGCAATGCTTCGTCCGTATCAAAGATCTTGCGAATGCCGATACTCTGGAGAGAATTGTTAAATCGTTGCTTGATAAACTCGAGAACGACTGCTTTTGTGATGAACTCGAGCTCTCCCTTTTCAAAGATCCATTCGACAACCTGCTCTTCGGATTCGTAGGCTTCCTGACAGAGTTTGACGACCGTCTCTTCGAACTCTGCATCGAACCATTCGGGGTGCTCACCCTTGATAATGTTGATAATGTCGATCCCAAAGAGTCCGTGAATTTGTTCTTCTTTTGAGGTTGCTTCGACTGCGTTGGAGATACCTTTGAACAAATTCTTGTTTTTGTTGAAGGACATCATGATCAGGAACTGTGAGAAGAGCGAGACATGCTCTATGAACAACGAGAACAACAATATGGACTGGCTATAGTCTCTATTGTCTTCACTGCGAGCATTGGAGAGTGCCTTGTCGAGATAGTGCACACGACGGATGAGTGCGGGGACTTGGTCGATACTTCGGAAGACTTCGTTGAGTCCGAGTATCTCGAGGAGGTGTGCGTATGCATCAGTGTGACGCACTTCACTCTCGGCAAATGTTGCTCCCACTGCGCCGATCTCGGGCTTGGGAAGTTTCTTGTACACATCACCCCAGAATGTCTTGACGGCGACTTCGATCTGCGCGATTGCGAGCATGGCGTTACGGATGACGTTGCGCTCCTTTTCATCAACGTTGACTCTGAAGTCCTGTACATCACTGACAAAGTTGAATTCGGTGTGAATCCAGTATGAATGTCGCACTGCGTCGACGTACTCATAGAGTTCGGGGTATTCGTACGGTTTGAGGTAGACGCGCTTCTTGAAGATGTCTCGCTTGCGCTCCTTGTTGCGCTCCTCACGATAGAGGATGTATGCCTTTGCCACCTCAAAGTCGCCTTTTGTGGCGATCTCTTTTTCGACGGCGTTCTGGATGTCTTCGACTTCGGGAACTCGGTCTCCAGTATAGGTCACTTCGAGTTCTACGAGGACACGGTCGACGAGCTCTGAGAGAGAGACGATGTCGATGAATACCTTGGATGCCTCGTACGCTCGTGCAATAGCATTCTCTATACGTGATCGGTCAAAATCAACGATGGAGCCACTTCTCTTGCGCACGTGCGTGATGGTCATAAGGCTACAACAAATTAATTACTAAAAATGATTCATCAATTATACAAAATAATGTGTACAACAAGAATATTTGGGGTCTACTTTTGGGTATGTGAAATAAAATGACTTCGTTGTAAAGATGCCTGTCGAGAAAGCGTTATAAACCGTGAGTTTTGGAGTGGTATTTGAAAAAAAGTTACGAAGTATGAAAAGTTACCACCGAGCCTTGTTTGAGTTTGAGTACACGTGCCTCGCCCGCGTTCACTTCAAGCACGTACTTTGCATCACTAGGCGGATAAAATGCAGTTGGGTACGACTCTGGCGCCACATTCTCGGTAACCCCAAGCACTTTCCAGTCTGCATCGATCCATACAATGTCTATCGGGTAGCGCATATCCTTCATCCAAAAACTGTAGTTGCCTGGCTTTGCAAAAATAAAGAGTGCTCCTGTACGAGTTGGGAGAGATACCGTGTTGGAGAGCCCTCGCTCGCGCTCTATCTCCCGCTCGAGGACGAGCACAGGAATACGAGTACCGTCATTCATCAGGTACGCAGGTGCAATAGGCTCCGTTGCACGCAAAAAGAGCACTCCAAAGAGCGCTCCAATTGCGACTGTACCAATTGCTATGACATTGAGAATGCGAGAATTCATCTTTCTTTTGCCTCGATCTACCAGTTCTGTGCTCTATAGATACACACAACGGGTTTTTTGTCTTCTAACGTTCGGACAACGAGTAAGTATTGAGTCACTTACCACAACCTTTTTTCTGAGTTACCTCAGTTCAAC
>CAYUQD010000004.1:0-60336 GCA_964446965.1 uncultured Candidatus Saccharibacteria bacterium | reverse complement strand
TGAGCCCGAGCTCCTCTGTGAACAGCCAGAACATCTTGTTGGCTTCACGCATCGGCGTACTCTTGAGGATCACCGCACGAGTGTGATGGATGGTGTGCATGTGGTGATATTGTAGCACTATTGACTTATCTCGGAGAGAAAGTATAGTTTGCAAAAACTTACCTATGCACCCTTTATATACAGCCCCCTATTTCAGAAGATACTTACAGCTTTCGATACAAGTCTTTGAATGGCAATACATTTCAGAACGTGGTTACAAATACCATCCGCGCTGGGAAGATCTATTCATTCTATTCATAGAAGCTGGAGTTGAAAAAATACTTATTTGCGAAGGAAGAATGCTCGGATATCTCAGACAGGAATATATCTGCTTCCCGATTACCGAAAGTTCTATTTCTGAAGAAAAAATACGCAGCAGCTATCCCTTTGTTGTCGAAGAAATTGACCTACGATAAATCCCGAACATGTTCGGGATTTTAATTTATCGCACTATCTCCTTTAGTAATTCAGGAAACTCATCATACCCATCTCCGGAAGTGAAATGTCCGGCGTCATGGAGTTCTATAACATTGATATCCTTAATGGCTTCCTTAATATGTGCAACACTCTCAAGTATTTCCTCTTCGTCATCTGTAGAATAAAACATAGTGACACCATCAGTCTTTGCGATAAGATCAGTATCGATCGCAAACTCTGAAAACCCTATCTCGACAGGATGGTTAGGAGTAATAGATGGCGCAACGAGTAGTACTTTGCCAACTTTCATATCGTGATCACTCAACCAATGCAACAGGAACGCACCGCCGCGACTATGACCGACAAGTACTGTGTCGGTATCGAGAGTCAGTTCTTCGAATACCTTTTTCCATGATTCATAGTCTGGCTCATACGGCACCGGCATTGCGGGGACCTGCACAAAGTACCCGTTCGCTTCCAATTCCCTCTTGAGCCACGGCAACCAATGCGCATTCTCAGGCTTTGGCTTCGTCGGATCGAAGTACTCGTCCTTGTCTGGTCTGCCGTGAATGATAATTACGGTTTTCATATTATTTACCTTTTACTATATTAAACTCGAGAGCAAATTCAATGTTATTAACAGAGAAATTTAATACATCTAGTCGATCTCCTGGCAGTGCGCCACCAACAACAGTTATTGCAAATCTGGCAGGTTTTAGACCGTCTTCTAGAATTTGTTTTCCTTCTCCAATTAAGAATTCCTGCTGAACACAATACATTCTTCCAGTTACAGTGTCCTCTATGGTCAGATTATTTTCCTTTCGCCAATCTTGCAGATATCTTTTTACCTCATTTACAGTGCCTTTTATTTTAAGATCTGGAGTAATTTCTGTTTCTAGTTGAGCTCTTTTACTTTTATCAATAGTAACTTTTTTGATTACTTTGGTTGTTTCTTCATTCATCGAATACGCCAATAGAACTTTTTCTACATTTAACTCATCCTTAATTAATTGCAGATACACTTCCTCATTTACCGTAAAGTTTGTGTCGTTGACGAGAATCCATTGAAGCGGTTGTCGTACTGCGATATTATTTTTTTTCCTTTCCGCATTACCGAGACTACAAATTTCTCTAATCTCTTCCATTTTTTTAATTACATCATTATCTACCGCACCAAGCTTTGGCCACATACTCAAGTGCACGCTCTCCTCATCACTCTCAGTCTTGAGCTTCAACCACATATCCTCTGCGGTGAATGGAGCGAATGGAGCAATGAGTTGGGCTGTAGTTTTGAGCACTGTATAGAGTGTCTGCTTTGCGCTCACATCCCCATCCTTGAGTCGATCACGAGAACGACGAAGGTACCACGTCGAGAGATCATCGCAAAATTCACGGATTGCGCGCGTTGGGGTGAAGAGATCGTATACATCGAGCCCCTTCGTTACACTTTCGGTGAGCTGGTTGAGGCGCGCAATGATCCACTGATCGAGTACGTTGGTACTTGCTTTGTATTCCCCTTCGAGCGCCTTGTCTCGATAGAGTTCGTAGAACGAATACACATTGCCGAGTAGATTGAATACTTTGTTATTGATTTCAGCAACAGACTTTTCATCATAGTTTTTGCTCTCACCTGGCGCATTCACCGAATACATCCAAAAGCGAACTGCATCTACACCAAATTTATCCATTTGTTCATATGGTTCAACAATGTTGCCGATCGACTTACTCATCTTTTTACCCTCCTTGTCGAGGAGGTGCCCGAGACAGATGACGTTCTTGTACGGAGCGCCACGCTCCATGAGCACCCCGACCGCGAGAAGTGTATAGAACCATCCACGAGTCTGGTCGATGGCTTCGGAGATGAAATCGCCAGGATATGCGAGATCATCCTTGTGTTCAAATGGGTAGTGATCCTGTGCAAATGGCATTGAGCCGGAGTCGAACCAGACGTCCATGACTTCTTTGACGCGATGGAATTCCTTGCCATCTCTCTCGAGGACGATACTGTCGATATATGGACGGTGTAAATCTAGCTCAAAATTGTCGTTATGAGGAAGTGGTGCAAAATCTACTTTACGAATTTCTGCATTGTCGAAATTTTTGTAACTCCTATTTCGAGAAAAGAGAGTATCGTATGAAAATCCTTCTGTCACTAGCTCAATAGCACGAGTTGGGGCACCGTGTGAGACGATAAGAATATTTTTTCCGTGATATTGTTTATCAATTTCGTACATAAACTCCGCAGAGCGTGTAAGTACATCTGCATATGATTCTCCATCTTTTGTTTTGAATCCATATCGATCGTCTGATTGATTTCGAATAGAAAAATATTCTTCATGAGTTTTGCCATCAAATTCTTTACCCACATTCCATTCCCCTAACCTCTTATCGATACCAATGTTTACAATTGGATATTTCAAAATATCTGCAATCAATTCTGCTGTCTCATGTGTGCGTGGAAATGGCGACGAAATAATAATATCTATTTTCTTATCGAGTAATTGTGAAGCGGCATTTCTCACCTGTATTACCCCTTCTTGTGTCAATGGATCTGGGATTGTACTATCACAACTCCAAAGATTTTTTAGATTATTTCCAGTCTGTCCGTGTCGCATGACATAGTAGTTGTTGCCAGACTTTTTTGCATACTGTTTGAGTGTGGCGATAGAGTCCACAACGATCCGTTCCCCGTCCGCAGACTGCCAGATCGGTAGGGGTGTCCCCCAATATCGTTCGCGAGAGATTGCCCAGTCTTTGACACCGTCGATCCATTCGCCAAATCTCCCCTCCTTTATATGGTCTGGCTCCCAGTTGATCGTCTCGTTTGCCTTGATCAAGTCCTCACGGAGCTCGCTCATGCGGATGTACCATGAGTCGCGTGCGTAGTAGATGAGCGCCGTCTTGCATCTCCAGCAGTGTGGGTATGAGTGTTCGTACTTTTCTTTCTTGAACAAGAGTGATCCTGTCGGACGGTTTGCCAAGTCCTTAATAATATCCACAGCGACATCTTCATCCTTCACAAATCTCCCGTCGAGAAATGACACTCCCGCAATGAAGTGCCCTGCCTCGTCTACGGTGTGCACCTTGGGCAAGCCATGTTTTGTCGCAACTGCAAAGTCGTCCGCTCCATACATCGGTGCGATGTGTACGATCCCTGTACCATCAGTCGTTGTGACAAAGTCTGCCGCATACACTTTGTACGAGTTCTCAGATTGTAGCGAAGGTACATCATAAAGTGCTTCGTATTCCATACCCACCATCTCACTCCCCCTGTGTTCTGCGAGTATCTCCACGTTTTCACCGAGCAACGCAATGCGTTCTTTTGCAATGATCAATACTTCTGTTCCTACCTTTGCTTCAACATAGACAATATCTGGCCCCACTGCGAGTGCGACGTTGCCCGGCAATGTCCATGGAGTCGTCGTCCATGCGACGAAGTATGCGTTGGGAAAGGCCTTGAGTGGAAACTTGGCATAGACGGTGAGATCCTTATCATCCTGATATCCTTGCGCGAGTTCATGGGTTGCAAGTGTCGTACCACAGCGCGCGCACCATGGCAGCACTCGATAATCTTTGTACAAGAGTCCTCGATCATTAACCTTGCCAATGATACTCCACAAGCTCTCCATATATGACGGGTTGAATGTGTAGTATGCAGATGCCTTGTCTACCCAGTACCCCATACGGTCCGTGAAGTCTTCCCAATCCTTGATGTGGGTGAATACTGAGTCCTTGCATTCCTGATTGAACTTCGCGATACCATACGCTTCGATATCCTTCTTTGACTGTGAGCCAATCTTCTTTTCGATCTGGAGTTCTACGGGGAGTCCGTGCGTGTCCCACCCAGCGCGGCGTGGTACATAGAAGCCCTGCATCGTCTTGTATCGAGGAATGACATCCTTGAAGGCGCGCGCTTCGAGGTGATGGAGTGCAGGCTTTGCATTCGCAGTCGGTGGCCCTTCAAAAAATACGAATTCTTTTTGCCCCTTGTTCTTTGCGACAGTCTTTTCAAAAATCCCGTTCTCTTTCCAGAATGCCAAGACTGCCTCTTCGCGAAGGGCTGCACTACTTTTCTCCATTGATTTGTTTGTTTGTGTTTGTTCCATATATAAAAAATAAAAACCCGCCCACAGAAATAATCAAAAAGATTATTTCCAAGGGCGGATTTTTTATTCCGCGGTACCACCTTAGTTTGATCTCATTACCGCTATATCGGGCATACCCGCCGAGGTCTACATCCTTACGGATTCTTCTCGGAGCTCAGAGGTGATAGCCTCTTCATTGCTTGTATTCCTATCCTAGCATACTCCGCGACCTTTTCAATACTTAGATATGCGGATTGTTTTTGTGTAATGCTTCGCGGTCTGACTCTACCATCTTGATCACTTTCTCGATGAGGCGCTTGGGATCTTCGTCAAAGATGACACGATCTGCTGGACGGTTGCCCTTTGCGATCATGTCCTTGATCTGCTCTGCCATCGTCCATGGACCTTCGAGTACACCCATCGGCTTGCCGTCCTCAAATGCGATCGTGAACTCATGAATCGTACCAATGCGTCCACACCCAATGATGATGGCGTCGCACGACCGAGTAAAGAGGAGGTCTCGTCCTGGGAATCCGAACCCTGTATAGATGATGAGATCCATATAGTCGAGCGGCAAGTGATAGCCTTCGACATGATCCTTCTCACTAATTGCTGGAGAGAGTCCGATCGATACACCGTGTTCTTCCTTGGCACCCATACATGCCCACAATGGGAAGCCGGTGGTTGCTCCGGTAATGAGAATGCCTCCTTGTCGGATGACTTCACGACCCAAGTCCTTTGCTTTGTCGAGTGCATTGAGTCCACAATGTCCTGTCTCTGCTGCACCACTCACGCCGATCTTGATCTTGATGTGGCCATGCTTCTCGCCATTTTCCATTGGGCCGTTGTAACAGACGTATTTGTTTGTGGTTGATGGTGAAGGTGTATCCATAGATATTAATTGCAGTCCAATTCTACCACATCACCTTCTTGGGGAGCGAACGCTTCGACACCGAGATAGTCACGCAGTCGTTGGGTGAGATACAGCGCACTCTTTGGCTCGCCCATTGCGACATACACTTTCTTCACAGTGTCTGCGATCTGTTCAACGAATTCGATGAGGTGATCTGAGTCTTTGTGACCAGAGTATCCATCGATAAAGACGATGTTGGCTTTGACTGGTACGACACGACCATTGATGTGCACTTCCTTTGCGCCGTCTTGGATGGCGCGTCCCATCGTACCCAACGATTGGTAGCCGGTGAGGAGAAGCGTGTTGTTGGGGTTGGGCAAGTAGTTGGCTTCGTGGTGGAGCACCCGCCCGCCATTACTCATCCCACTCCCCGCAATGACGATCTTGGGGTTGGTCTCGTGCAATATGCTTTTGGATTCTTCGGTGAGGAGGGTTGACTTGAGTCCGGGAAAATTGAAGATGTCATTACCATCCCCGACGAGCTTGCGGGCAAGGTCATTGAAATATCGTCCATACTTTGCATAGATAGTCGTGAGTCGAATGCCGAGCGGACTATCAAAGAATATTGGCATCTGTGGCACGCGGTCGTGTTCGACGAGTTGATCGATCTCAAAGAGAAGTTCTTGGGAGCGTTCGAGCGAGAATGTTGGGATGACGAGTGTCCCCTTGCGCTTGTAGTTATCCTCAATGGTTGCTTCAAGCTTCTCTCGTCGTACAGCGCGCTCGCTGTGGTTGCGGTCACCATACACACTTTCCATGAGGAGATAGTCCACATTTTTGAGGGGTTCAGTATCGCGCAAAAGTGGAGACGGTGAGTTGCCGAGGTCGCCCGTGAATACGATCTTTTTATTATTATACATCATCTCGAGCATACCGGAGCCGAGCACATGTCCAGAGTCTCGATAGCGAAAGACGAATGGTCCGACCGTGAGATCCTGATGGTAGTCGATCACCTTCCAATTGCGAAATACTTGTTCGAGGATCTTTGGGCTATAGATCTCCTTGAGTGTAGGGTTCTCAGAGTGACCGAGAATGTTCGCAGTGTCGTCGAGCATGAGCTCAGTGATATCCTTGGTCGGGATCGTCGAGTATATCTCGCCCTTGAAGCCGTCGTGTACGAGCTTGGGGATGCGTCCGATGTGGTCGATATGCGCATGTGTGATAAAGAGGATGTCGATCGTGGATGGGTCATAGATAAATGGATCCCAGTTCTTGTCATCGGCCATCTTTGTCCCCTGGTTGAGTCCGCAGTCGATCAAGATTTTTTTGCCTTCTCCTTCTATGAGAAAGTTTGCACCAGTAACTGAACCTGTCCCACCAGCAAAGGTGAGTCTCAGCGTGTTCTTTTTTTCTATCGAAGACGAAGATGGTTGCGACATTATCTCCTATTGTACCGTTTCTGGAGCACGATGACAAAGATTGCGCCGAGCATTCCTCCACACATATCACAGATGAGGTCAGATATTGAGTCTGATATGTCGGCGAGGTGCACACTCTTGATAAAGAACTGCACGACGTATTCATAGTATTCCCATGCGAGCCCGATGATGAATACAAAGAGTGCGAGTGTGATGAACACATCCCATCCACGCAGATCCTTGATATGACGCCACAGTACCGCTGCTCCGAGAAGTGCAACGAATACTCCCCCGATCGTATGCATGAGCATATCGAACCATAGGATCGATACATACCAGTAGAACGTCACGGCGAGTGCATTGACGACAAATAGTCCTATTCCCACCAGTGCTGCGCTCCCAATCAATCGTCTATACATATCGCCAGTATACAGCACCGTACAGAAAAATCCCTTGGGCAATGCCCAAGGGATCGTTCGTTACGGCTATTTATAAAATAGTACCTTAGCTTCAAGCCAAGTGGGTCACGCGAGCTGCAAGGAGACTTCGATGTACGTAATAAAAAGCACATCCATAGTTTCCAGACAACTACAACGGTTACCCGTATCGTCATGTTCTAAGTACTATTTTCAAATAGCCGTATGTTCATTATATCTTCCTCACCAGTGTGGACAAGATAGACAGTGGATAACTTCGTTGTTGAGTTACCTCACAAGCAAACAACAAAAGTTTTTTACATCAAGTCGTCAGAGAATATGAACTTGGTATCTACTTTGTCGTAGTCAATGATCTCGCTCTCATCAAAGAATCTCTTGATCTCAGTTGCACCATTCTCTACAGAGTCTGATGCGTGTACAACATTGCTCTGCATCGAGAGTGCGAAGTCTCCGCGGATCGTTCCTGCTGTTGCTTCATACCCTTTGGTTGGTCCCACGATCACACGGATCGCGTCCACAGCCTTGATGCCAGCGACTGCCATGATAATGACAGGGCTAGACATCATGAAGCGCTCGATACGTGGATAGAATGGCTTGTCGGCGACATGTGCGTAATGCTCCTTGAGCAATGCCTCTTTAAGATGCATCATCTTCATACCGATGATCTTGAGACCTTTGCGTTCAAAGCGAGTAATAATCTCTCCGACGAGTGAGCGTTGGACTGCGTCTGGCTTAATGATAATAAGGGATCGTTCTTCTGTTTCGTGAATCATACCCGCATATCGTACAGGAAATAAAAAAAGCCGCAATGCGCGGCTTGTCGTAACTAAATGATATCAATAGTACAGATAAAGTCTCTAGTCGATACAAGGAATGTTCCCTCAACCGCCGTTGTCTCGATGCTCTGTACTGGATTACCATCTTTGAGTTTTCCTGCAAATTCCATCTGATATCCCTTTCTGATATCAGATTGGATTGTTAAATGTCTGCGTTCACCATTCATTGCGCCGGTTTTGTAGATCAATACTATCTTTTGGCCGGCGATGAGTCCATCTTGCTTGGTAAGAAATAATTTCTTCCAATGACTAAAATGCGTATCGACTCGCCAAGTGTCAGGCTTTTGCAAAGTATCAATGATCTTATCCGCCATACCCTTGGTCAAAAATCTCGGGTTTTCACCAAATTCATTTGGTAAAACACCAAAAACTTTTTTGCCGTTCTCCAACACATTAGCGAGCAATGTGCGAATACGTTGGATCATTTCCTCTCTACTGGCAACATGCTCTCCGACAAAAAGTTGCTTCTTGTATACATTGGGGCCCGAGATGTCGATCATCTCAAACCATTCGGAGGAACTACCAGAGAGAATAAATGAAAGGTTAAATGGATTACTAAAAATTTCGAGTTGTCCTATGATTGTCATAATGAATAATTTTTATGACAATACCATGCACAGTTGTGAAGTCAAGGATAGTACTTACATCCTATCCGGTACTTCTATACCCAACACCTCGAGTCCGTTGACGAGTGTCTGGCGCACTGCCTTCACGACGGCGAGTCTATATGCGGTTGCAGTAGTGTCTTCATCGATGATCTTGCCTTGCCCATACCAAGAGTTGAATGCTTGCGCGACATCGAGGAGATACCCGACGATATGATGCGGTGCCCATTCTCTCTGCGAGAGGGTCATGAATTCGGGGAACCGTGCAATGAGACGCTCGATAGTCTCTGTGCCAGCAACGGCAGTTGTCGCATCGGGAGCAATGCCTGCCTCACTCCCCTTTGATAATAGTGCCTGTGCACGCACGGCTGTGTACTGGAGGTACGGACCCGAGTCTCCAATGAACGAGAGTGATGTCTCAGGATCGAAGTTGATGTTGCTCCCCGCTGCTGCGCGCAATATTGCAAACTTGATCGCAGCGATGCCGATCGTCTCTGCAGTTGCGTCGTCTATGTCACTATTTTTCTCCTTCACTTCTTCGACTACAGTAGTGAGTACGTCGGTGACGAGCGGTACCCCGCCGAGACGAGACGACATCTTTTGCCCTTTGAATGTCATGCGACCGTGGTATCGGTGGAGGGATTTCTCAGCCCAGTCACTATTGATATGGGTGGCAGCATCGAGCACGACACCAAAATGCGAGACTTGCTGAACGTCGGTGATGAATATGGAGAGGTCAGGATTGTAGCGACGGAACTTGAGATCGAGGAGCCCAATGTCCTTGGCTTCGTAGGTAGGGTTGCCTTGGGAGTTGATGAATACTGCAGTGTGCAAACTTTTCTTTGATTCGTCTGGTATATACACGATCGCACCATCACTTTGAGTAAAGACCTTTGGGGTATTCTCTTTGACGATCTTTGCACCATCGACTCCTGCCTCGCTCTCATATATATATGCGTCGAAGTGTGAACCGAGTTTTGCGACGATGGTTTCGAAATACTCGATATTGAATTTCTTACATGTATTATAGAGTTTCAATTCTGGAGAGTCCTTGCCAGTATAGAGGTTGTCGGCGATTTCTTTGACGCGGTACTGCGTACTACCACATGATGGACTCTCAGTATCATCGTATCGCTTCACGCCCTCCACATATGCATCTCCGAGTACTGCGACATCAGTCGGTACATAGTCTGCGCCATAGTTCTCAAGGAGAATGAAGATCGCCTTTGCGACTCCGAGTGAGATATCAGATGGGAATGAGACCGTAGATACCTGTGCACCTGACATGCGCGCGAGACGAGTAATACTCTCCCCGATCGTGTTGTTCATGAGGTGACCAATGTGGAATGGCTTGAAGAGGTTGGGAGATGAGTGCTCTACCAATATATTCTTGCCCGCATATACGTTGGTGTGTCCGTACATCGATACATTGGCGGCTTCACTGATCGCAGATACAAAATGCGCGCGAGCGAGGGTGAAGTTGATGAAACCAGGACCTGCGATCTCGATGCGTTCGATGAAGGCTTCTTTATTTTTCTCCAACTCCTCGACGAGTGCTGTGGCAACCTCGATCGGACTCTTGCCGACGTGCTTTGCTACAGCAAGTGCTGCACTGGTCGCATAGTCGCCGTGCGACATATCCTTGGGGTGCTCGATGACGTAGTCGCCGGTAATCCCAAATAGAGCATGGACTGCCTTGGATACATACTTTGCGAGATAGTCGTTCATACCAGTGATTCTAACAGAAAACCCGTGTTTTGCTATTGGACCCTACTTGCCCGAGCTGCCAAAGCCCGTCGCTCCACGTGCTGTCTCCGAGAGCTCATCGACCATCTCAAATGTCACGTGTTCAACTTTCTGTATCAACACCTGCGCGACCTTGTCCCCTTTCTCGAAGGTATATGGCTTGTCAGAGAGGTTGATCATCCCGACCATGTACTCGCCACGGTACTCTGCGTCGATGACTCCACCGAGGACCTTGAGGCCATGCTTGATGGCGAGCCCACTCTTGTCCCAGACGAGCGAGACGTAGCCTACGGGGAGCTCAATAGACACTCCGGTCGCTACTGCGGTCTGTACACCTGGCTCCAACACCGTCACTTCACGAGCATACAGATCAAAGCCTGCATCGCCTGGCTTTGCGTAGCACAGATCTGGCAACGATGGATCCAACTTTTTCACCCGGATTTGCATGAAGAAATTGTAACATTTTCATCGTTTGACTTTGGTCTAAATAAAGGTAGTATTTGGACAAATTTAAAAAAATAAAATATGGATACACAACTACAAAAATGGCAGGCTACTGGAATAATGCCTTACCATACAGAACAATACACTCCATTCCATGTGGATTACGAGTATCTCCGCTGGGTTCAACCCATACTGGATCAACCTCTTAAGAAAGGTAGAAAGACTGATGACCTTGAATTCTTTGGGACCGTTCAAATGGAATTTGACCTTACAAAAGGATTTCCACTTATGACGACAAAAGGTATGCCTATGAAAACCATCGCAACCGAACTCGTGTGGATGTTATCTGGTGATACGAACACGAGATATTTAAACGAAAGAAAGGTAAAAATTTGGGATGAATGGGCTGATGAAAACGGCGACCTAGGTCCAATTTATGGACAACAGTGGAGAAACTGGCGAACACCAGATGGTAGTACTATTGACCAGATTCAAGACTTAATCAATGAGATAAAGCGTGCTCCACACTCAAAAGGAATGTTGGTAAGTGCGTGGAATCCACCCGACCTTGGATTCAATAAGGTAAAGCTTAGATCATGTCATCCGTTTTTCCAGTGCAGTGTTTCTGCTGATGAAAAGTTTTTGAATATGAAACTGTATCAGCGAAGCGGTGATTTCTTTTTAGGAGTTCCATTTAATATTGCTCAGTATGCATTACAGTTATCTTTCATTGCACAGGTTACTGGGTATACACCAGGAAGACTAATTGTTTCAGAAGCAAGCGCTCATATTTATGAGAACCATGTTGAGCAAATGAAACTACAGCTGACGAGACCACCAAAAGAGCTTCCGCAGCTATACATAAATCCTGATATAAAAGATATCTTTGAATTTAAACCAGAAGATGTTGAAATTAGGAATTATGATCCGCACCCAAAAATCAAAGGCGATATTACTGTGTAAGTATGTAACAAAATTTGAAGCCTCTTTCTAAAACGAAAGAGGCTTTTTTAATCAGTTGCTTATTTATAAACCTATGGTAAAGTAAGCAAAATTTCACTTATGGAAAAGAAAGTCTTTGTTAACATCAAGAATGCAAGAGGGAGAGAAAGATACATCGAAATGCTTCAAAAAATTATTGACGATGGGATAGATCCTTTTGATCCAGAATATATCTTAAGGAATCACCCATACCCAATATTGAAGCACTACAATCACTGGTTCGTTACCAGGACAGCTCACCCCTACCCCGGATCCATTCATCATTTCATGGTAATCTCAAATATATATGTTGAACTTTTTGAAGAATTGCCCGTTGAGGCAATTGTTGAATTTCAAAAAGTAATTGCTGAGATGAACACGGAGTATGAAATTAAAGGCGGTGGATATTGGATGCGATATGGTGATACTGATCTTACCGGAGCAACCGTAAAAAGATTGCACGGGCATATCATTGCAGCAGATCCAAATGGTCCTGGCGTTAGAATTCCTCTTAAGTAAAAACAAAAAAACTGCTGATGTAACAATCAGCAGTTTTATTATTTTGGGACGTCGACAAAGATCACTTCTATTCCAGCATTTTGAAATGTTTCGATCGAACCCATTTGTGAATACCCTTCGCAGTAATATACTTTCTTGAAGCCACAACTCATAATAAGCCATGCACAGGCAGGACAAGGAAGAGTTGTTACATAAATACTTGCACCATCAAGAACAATTCCTTTTCTACTAGCAAAACCAATTACTGTTGGTTCTGCATGTCCTGCTGTAGACAACTCAATATATTCACCGGGTTTAAAATTTGTCCGTGGATCACCATTTATATATGGAGCCTGTGGATGCGGCACGTGCTGGTTGAATCCTGTAATTGGTTGTCCATGTAATGGAAAAATAATCACACCTACCTGTCTCCACCAGTCTGAGCTTTTTTCAGCAAAACTAAAAGCTTTCATCATAATTTCCTGATCAAGTTCAGTGGTTGAAATACTTGCAGTTGGAACAGGTGCACGTTGTGATAGTACGGTCTTCTTACCCCACCGGATAAACCATTTCTCTTTTTGAGGGACAATGAGTGGATATAATTTTGATACTATTTTTTCCACTAAATCATCATTATCTGGAATGATAACAAGATTAAATCCTACAAGATTATGTTCATCCAAAATTTTTACACTACTTGCGAGCTGTAAGGCGGAAAGCGCTAGTTGCATTTCAGTAGCCGATACTGCTCGAAGGTCTTTTTCAAACATCCAAGCAAGCTCCTCATCGGTTTCTTTTACCAATGTTTCGCTAATGAGGAAAATCGTATCGATGTTCCTATCATCCTTCTTGATGAGATCTAAATACCCTTTGTGCAAAGCTGGCATGTACAATACGATTGCTATTTCTTCTTTCATGATTCACCTCCATTTTTTTTGAAGAATGATTTATATGCTTCTGTGAGCTCATCAATAGTTTTTTGAATTTTATCGAGAAGCGTTTTTGCACCATCTATAACAATGAGACGTATTTTTGCACTTGTTGAAGTTTCAGCCTGCCGCTCAAATATGATTACATCACCGCAGTATTTACCGTATTTTTCATTCATTCTTTTCTGATAAATAGATACATCTTCTTTTGTACTACTGAATGAAAGTACTACGGCATCAGGACGAATCATCTCAACTAATTGCATATTTGCATCCTGTGTTTGAAGCATTACAACAATGTCTGCTGATCGATTTTCAATCAGCATCTCTGAGCGCTCTACATATGGTACAACTGGCCGATCTTCTCCTTTTGTTGCTTTGATATATTCATCAGAATCAACACCAACAATGAGCAGATCTCCTTTTTCTTTTGCCTTTCTTACGTATCGAGCATGTCCGACATGGAACATGTCGTATGCACCCATTGTGTATATAATTTTTAATCCTAATGTTCGAGCTTCATTGACGATATCAAGAACCTCTTCGTGATTTTCGATGAGTCTGCATTCTTCCAAAACAGCCCATTTAGTAACGGAAATTATTTTCTGTTTTTTCATTTTCAAAGAATTTAAATTATGAAATTTTGTTTATTTGTCCCAACATTACCCTTTCTACCTCATATGTCAAAGTTGACAAAAGTTCAATGTTTGGTAGGGTGAATTAAACCAAAATAATTATTTTTATGAAACCTGTACATTTAATAGTCGCCACAGAAGTAAACAATATCATCGGTCATGGTCTCAATATGGTATGGGAGATGTATGATGATCTCGTATTAAACTTTTTGGCAAAAACAAAGGGTAACCCTGTCATAATGGGTGCAAATACCGCACTGGCCTTGGGAAAACCATTGAAAGGGAGGCCGTGTATTGCCATATCAACAAACAGAGTTTCTCAACTCGAAAATCTAGGTTTTACGGTTGTGCCGAATCTATGGGAAGCACTTGCGTTCGCAGAGCGTTGTACGGGAACGATCACCTGGATTATTGGTGGTGGAATAATATACTCTCTGGGATTGCAATATCTCGCAATTCAAGAAATCCACCAAACACGCATCTTTGGATCATATCCTTGTAGTGATAAATCTCAAGAAATTAAATTTTGCGGTTTCTCACACGATCAGTATCGTATTGATCCGAGTAGAACAATGGAGATTAAACAACGAGCTCCAAAAACAAATGATGACAAAGACAGAGGCAACAGCAATGACGCCACAGTCGAAGTATGGGTCAGAGCATAAGTAATTAAAAAAACCACTCCCTTGCAGGAGTGGCTTTTCTTTTGTGATATATAGTAGAAATAATTATCCTACCACTTCGATACCAGCACTTCGTGCTGAACCTTCGACGATTTTCATTGCTGCGTCGATGTCGTTGGCGTTGAGGTCGGGCATCTTGCGTTCTGCGATCGCACGGACCTGGTCTCGAGTGAGCTTGCCTGCCTTTGAGGTGCGAGGCTTCTGAGAACCTTTCTCGATGCCTGCTGCCTTGAAGATTAGAGACGTCACAGTTGGCTGTGTTACCGCGAAGTCATATGACCGGTCGTCGTATACTGAGATCTTGATACCGACTTTCTCGCCACGCTGGTCAGCAGTAGCAGCGTTGAACTTCTGGACGAAGTCACCAATGTTGACTCCGGCTTGACCGAGTGCAGGACCAAGTGGTGGGGCTGGGGTTGCCATGCCTCCCATTGCTTGGAGTTTGATCTTTTTTGTAATGTTTTTTGCCATATAAATGTGTGTGATTGCTAAAGTAGAAGCGATAGCGTAACGCTGTGTACTATAGCAGAAATTGGCTGTGTGTAAAGGAGTGTTTCAAACCTACCGCGAGCAGAGAAAAAGGCAAATTTGTATACCCCGCAGCGTAGCGAGGATAGTATACAAATTGGCCTTTTTCGAAGCGAACTGTTCTTATAACTTCTTCACCTGCAAGAAGTCGAGCTCTACCGGAGTCTCTCGCCCAAAGAGCGATACCATAACCTTCACCTTGCCACGCTCTGAGTCTACTTCGGAGACACGTCCTTCACTCTCCTTGAACGGACCATCGTTGATGATGATCGTCTCCCCTACTTCGAGGTCGATGGCATGCTTGGTGACTGAGTCATCGTTCATACGTCCGAGGAAGTAGTCGATCTCCTTTTGGGTCAATGGTACTGGAGTAACTCCCGCTCCCACAAATCCGGTTACGCGAGGTGTGTTGCGCACCACGAACCATGAGTCGTCGTCTACGATCATCTCGACGAGCACGTACCCTGGGTACACCTTTTCTTCGACTTCGACACGTTTGCCACCCTTGATCTTGATCTTCTTTTCAGTTGGTACCACCACACTAAAGATCTTGTCTTGCATCCCGAGACTATCGATACGCTGACGCAAGTTGCGCTGTACGGCATTTTCGTATCCAGAGTATGTATGAATGGTATACCATTGGCGGATACCGGTGTGTTCTTGTTTCGACATAGGGATAAATGTTATTTAACAATAATGAGTTTGAGGAGTTCTCGGAATAGCGCGTCAAATCCAAACAGCATATACCCCATCGCGAGAGAGAATAAGATAATGATAACTGCATACATGATAGCGCGCGTGCGTGTAGGCCACACAACATGCTTGAGTTCGAGACGAGTTTCTTTGAGGAATTGAAATGGTTTGATCATCGGTTTTTGTTCTTACTAAAAAACGCCCTGGGGGCATTACCCACACATAATACCCTAAACATAAAGTCTGGTCAACTAGCCCCTAATGCTTCTCTATATCAAGAGTCCTCGCGGCAGAGACTGATGGGGTCTGTGAAATAAACAAAAAACTAGTTGGTTTTGGCGGAGTGTACTCTAGACGTCCGTCATTTGGGAACACTGTTTCAGTCCCATTAGGGATCACCATCGGT
This sequence comes from uncultured Candidatus Saccharibacteria bacterium, assembly GCA_964446965.1. GTDB lineage: Bacteria > Patescibacteriota > Minisyncoccia > Phycocordibacterales > UBA9973 > UBA4124. Next base: position 44,103 of record CAYUQD010000004.1, on the reverse strand, counting down.
GTAGGGACTCCGGTTGTGTTGGGTCTCCAGGCGGTAATACCCACAGCACAACCATTCGGTGCATCCCAACTGAGTGTGGTGGTGGGTACCGCTGCAAACACAGACATCGGCACTGCGCTAATGTTGAAAAATCCACACTGCTCTGTCACATCAGGTAGTGCAATATCAGTAATAGGTACGACACTCGTACGAGAAGTAATCCCTTTTATGTTTGATGCGATCAATGTAACTTCCATACTCGTATCACGATCAGTCGGTCGCGAAGACGTCCTGAGGGATCCTGTAGTCGGGACACTATATCGGCGTTGTTCTGAACCCACACCTATCTGTAGCACGACCCCTGTGCAATTGCTCGTTGCCCATGTAGTAGTAACTACCAATTTGGATGCAGCTGTAGTACTCGTCGGTGGAACAAATGCATCGATACTACATGCAGTCTGTGGTCCAACGGTAATAGGCGCAGCTGTATATCCGTCTTGCACGCTCGCGGCCCCATATACTGATGCTCTAAAATTGAACAGATACTGTGTCCCCCACTGTGCCGCAGGGTCAATATCTGCGTATATCGAAATTTTCTTGCTGACTCCTGGTGTTAATGCAACAGTTTTTTGGAGATATGCAGCATTGAGTACCCCGCACGGGAATCCTCCAAACGCCTCATCAGTCGCAAGAAGGGTTGTGCCACTGTAGTAGCGCACATTGAGGAGCGACGCATCCACATAGCTCGCACTCGGGTCAGGAGTACAGATACCTCTCAGATATAATGCTCTGCCAAGCTTTGCTGGAGTAGCTGTACCGGTGAGTGTCAGATCAAAATCTGCAATATGTACATCAAGTTGCCCTGGTGCCACCACTTGTGGACCAGGCATTGTGGATGATGGTGCAATAGCCAATACAGGAGTGTCTACGACTGAAGCTGTGGTGAGATCATCACGACCTACGGTAGTAGGTGATGATTGGAGGTTTTTCAATAGCAACAAACTCTCGTATGCATCTGCACCAAGTCGTGATGAGGTGATCGCGTTGCCGTACATCGCACGATTCACTATTGGTACCCCTTTTGACAAGACAAGAGCGAGGACAAGGATGACTGCTACAGCTTTCAAGTAGAACCGTACTGAAGTAGTGTCTTTGTCCTGTTCCATAGTCTGCTACTGTATTTCGTAGACGATCGTTACATTAGAGGTGATATTTTGCTCTCCAACAGGAATGCTCGGCACTGCACCAGCTTTCTCCGTGCCCATCATCGCATCACGCGTTGCATACATTGGGACTGGCATACCATTTGCGCCTTCGCTGAATGATACGATGCGCACGATATGTACTCCGAGTGATCCTGCGAGCTTGTCTGCTTCTTTGCGAGCGTCTTTGATGGCGAGGTCACGAGCTTCTCGTGCGATCTCTTTGTCATCTTCGAAGCCAAAGCGTGGCCCCGAAATATTGGTTACTCCTACATCTCCTAGTGCTCCGAGAACTGCAGGGACTGACTCGAGATTCTTGATACTGATGGTGATGTTGTGTGACACCTGATAGCCACGCAGTACTGGTGTACTGTTCCCTGGACATGGAGTGGTGATACATCGAATAGTGTTGACGTAGTCGTACTGGGGATATGAGTCATACGAGTCAGTCTTGATATGTTTTTCGTCAATGTCGAGTGCTTTGAGTGATTTGGTCACTGCGTCTACCTTTGTACTAACATTGTTCTGCGCACTCTTGAGATCCTTTTGTTCATCCATGATGGTGAATGAAACCTTTGCTGTATCAGGCGCGCGATCTACCTTGCCTTCTCCTGAGACAGTGATCGTATTGCTCGCCGAAACTCCAGATCCGACAAATCGGTACTCCTTTACTTTGACGACAGTTGCCGCGAGCAAAAAGAGCGCGAGCAAAATCCCTACCCCTACAATGATTCTGATAATGGCAGTGTGGTACTTTTCAATAAATGGTTGCATATACCCCAGTATAGCATGCACCTAGTTCATGACATCCCCGACTATCTTGCCGTCAGCAAGGGTGACGATACGGTCTGCGAGTGCTGCGTACTCTGGTTCGTGAGTGACCATGATGATGGTCTGGCCTTCCTTGTTGAGTTCGATGAATGCGTCGAGTACGGTACGAGATGTCTCACTATCGAGGTTGGCTGTCGGCTCGTCAGCAAAGACGATCTTGGGGTTGTGCCCGATCGCACGCGCGATCGAGACACGCTGTTGTTGTCCACCCGAGAGCTGTCCTGGCAAGTTGTCCATGCGATCTCCGAGTCCGACACGCTTGAGTGCAACTGCTGCCTTGTGACGCGCAGCAGACTCAGAGTCACCCTGCATGAGGAGTGGTACCATGACGTTCTCAATGGCGCTCAGTGTCGGCAAGATCGCATAATCTTGGAAAATATAGCCGAGCGCATGGAGGCGCATGAGTGTCTGTTCGTTGTCGGAGAGTGCGGTCACATCAACTCCATCGATCTGGATCGTGCCCTGCGTTGGTCGGTCGAGGAGACCGAGTTGATAGAGGAGTGTGCTCTTGCCCGACCCAGAACGACCAGTGATTGCAACGAACTCCCCTTCGGGGATGACGAGCGAGACGTTGTCGACGGCGCGTATTTCGGCGTCGCCACTTTTGAAAATTTTTGAAAGGTTGTTGATGGTTATCATGTTATCGTCCCAAAATTGCTGATAGTGTGTTCTGTTTGATCACGATACGTGCTGGTATGTATCCTGCAACGATCGTTGCGATGAGCAATATCACCGTGCGAGTGATCGTACCAGGGATCGTCGCAACGAGGATACCATCTGAGAATGGAAAGTCGATCGGGTGCGCCACAAAGAGTGGTTTGAGTAATGCAAAGACGACAATGATACCAATGAGAGATCCTGCAAGTGCATAAAATATAGATTGGACCATGTATGAGATCGCAATCGCACGAGGTGTGATACCGATCCCTTTGAGGATACCAATGTAGCGACGACGCGTAATGGCGTTGACGAAGATCACAATGAATATCGTGATCGCCGCGACAACGAGCCCGATACTCGAGATTGCGTTCCCGAGAATGCCGAACGTTGCTTGGATATCCTTGAGAAACTTGGGCAAGGCTTCGTCGTGTGTCTGTACGCGGCCATACTCTCCTACCCCACTCTGGATGAGCATTGCCTTTGCGACACTAGGATCAGTCCCTGGTGCAAGTTGGATTGCGATCTGATTTGCATTGAAGTCAGAGCGACCGATGAGTTTGCGTGCCTCGCTATCGAGCATGATCACCGAACTATCGAATGTATCAACCTTGCTCGCGATGATACCCTTTACATAGTATTCCTTCTGCACATCTCCGATGGTGATACGGATACGAGATCCGACCGATACATCCTTGAGTGTCTGGAAACCAGGGGCTTCGATAGGAGTGTATTTGTAGAGCAAGTTCTTGCCGAGGACAACTGAGTCACTATCCCCGGGTTCAATGAAGGTGCCTTCGACAACAAATTTCTTGATCCCTGAAAATTCATCTTCTTTGACCGGATCGACTCCGAGCAATGACCCTCCTGCACCATCGCGTAGTTCATCAGCGCGGATCGTGGTACGGTAGTTGCTCTCGACGCGCGCACTACCCGTATATCGCACAACACTTGCGACATATCCCGGCACGGTCTTTGCAACAGCTACTGCTTCGGGAGTTTGTTCGATAGACGATTTGTTCAAAAATGGCGAGACGAGAATGTCGCCTGACGAATACTGTTTGTCAGCACTGACAGATCCTTCGATAAGTCCGACGAGGATACCTGACACAACGACGAGGTTGAGGAACGTCAGGAGCATCACAAAGACAATGAGTGAGGTCGTCCATGGATTTGCTCGTTTGAGATCTCGTTTTGCGAGGAACATACCGACAACACCGTCAGTCTTGAGTCTCGTCCATGCGCTGTGCTTTTTTGGCATATTATACTGCAGGATTCCAGAGAACTTTTTCTCCTTCGGTGAGTCCAGATTGTATTTCGACCAGATCTCCATCTCCTTTGAGGCCAGTAGTGATCGTACGTGGCTGTGTCTTTTTGCGTCGTTCATCAGTGACGACTTCAACACGCTGTACTCCATCAGTAGTCGTAATGACACGACCAGGAATGACGAGTACTCCATCGACTGCCGCAGTCTGGACAACCATGTTGGCAGTCATTCCAGGGCGAATAACCCCTACTTCAGTGATGAGTGCCTTGATCTTGTAGTTGACGACATTGTTCTCGATCGTTGCCGCAGGATCAATAGATGAGACAGTGGCGTAGTATGTATCTCCGGTGAATGCATCAAAGGTGACCGTCACACGCTGTCCTACTGAGACACTCTTGATATTACTTTCGTTAACATTTGCTTCGAGGTAGAGATTGGAGACATCTTGGAGTGCTATTGCAACCTTGCCGACAGCGGGTATCTCTCCTACCTTTACATTAACCGCAGTGATCGTGCCATCTGCAGGTGCACGTAGGATCGTCTTTTCGAGGGCAGCATTGGCTGTATCAACTCCTGCTTGGGCGGTGACAACATCAGCGAGTGCTGCATCGATGTCAGGCTGTCGCGCAGTTGCCTGTGTCACCGCAAGCGCCGCCTCCTTTTCATCAACAGTTGCTTTGTTGGCGATATATGAACTTCCTTCTATGTTAGGTATTGCAATAGTCCATGTCGTGCCATTCGTGATTTGCTTGAGCGTGTTGGGTGCGAACTGCACATAGAGCCCTTTGGTACCAAGCTTTTGCGGTACTGACTCACTCATGCGCACACTACCGCTTTCTAGTCCTCTGTATTCGAGAGTGTTCTGAAGAAGTGTCAGGAGCTCGAGACGGTATTCACCTTCTTGACCAGTATAAGTACCAGAAATAGTAGGTGCAATCGTGACAGCAGTATCTTCGGGTTTTACTACAAGCCCTTCGGAGAGGAGTGCGCGACGCGCATTGGCAAGCTGTACTTGTGCAAGCTTCACTTCCTCACTCGAGTTTCCTTCGAGGACCTTTTTGTAGCGAGCTTGGGCTGCAAGCAGGGATCCTTTCGCAGATGCGAGTGCTGCTCGCTCAGTTCCATTGGAGAGACTCGCAAGTACATCGCCCGTACGAACCTTTGCACCAACAGCGACGCGAATACTCGATACCATTTTGCTCTGCTCAAATCCGAGACTGAGGTCAGTCGACGATACAACCGTACCAGACGCAGAAATAGTACGCACGAGATTTTGACGAGTAACAGTCTCGATCGTTGCATTGGCATTATCATTCTTTTTGATAAAGACAATGAGTAAGACAATGACGAGGATTGCCACATAAAAGATCTTGCGTCGAGTTGATTGTTGGCGCCACCAGGCACCGATGCGAGTGTTTTTCATAGGACCTGATACTATCACAGATTACTTGATTGCTACCAATGAGACATCGAATACAAGGGTTGCATTGGGTGGAATTGCACCAGGTATCCCCATTGGTCCATAGGCGAGTTCACCAGGGATCGTGAGCGTTCGACTTTCTCCAACCTTCATACCGAGCACTCCGAGATCCCATCCCTTGATCACCTGCCCTGCTCCGAGCGTGAACGAGAATGTGCCATCACCATGGTTCTTGCTCGCGTCAAAGACGGTACCATTTTCGAGTCTTCCAACATATGTCATGACGGCAGTCTGACCATTGTCTATCTCTGCTCCAGTTCCTTCGGTGGTTATTTCTATTTTCATACTGTTACTATAAATTACTTTATTTTTTGTTAATGGTGCTGTCGGGCCATACGTACTTGCGGGGATAGATTCTTGGGGGCCGGCGAGTGTTGCATCAGCAGGTGGAAGTTGTGCTTCCTGGCGTGATGTTCTACTACTAATAACAAGTGCGAGTACAATAACTATTACGATACTACTAATCCAAACCTTTGCATGCTTCATAGGAGTGCAGTATAGCACGAGCCCCCTATCGGATCTCAAATACACCCCTCTCAGTAATGCGAGTGACGAGGATCGTAACCCATCCTTCTATCTCTGCTTCGGTCAGTGTTTTGTCATACGATTGAAAGACGAGTCGATATGCAACACTTGTTTTACCTTCTTTGGTGAATGTATCAAAGAGGTATGGTGCACGGACGCAGTACTGCTTGGCAAAGTCGGTGATGATAGTTTCGAGCATCTGCTTGTCTTGGTCTGATTGCACCCATACGGCGATGTCGCGTGTACTGAACGGATAGATGGACCACGGTTTAAATGAAGTAGTCGTTGGGGTGATCTCGAGCTCAGTCGTCTCAACCACTATCTTTCGATCTGCTATGTACTGCTCGATGGTTGTCTCGGTGATAGTACCGTCTGTGTCGATGGTCGCGACGTGTATTTCTTCTCGGTCTCCGAGAAATACTGTCCCAATCTCAAAGAGCTTGACTGCACCATCCCCAAAGAGTGCCACATTGCGTTTGTTGAGTTCCCCACTCTCTTTGAGTCCGTCCGAGAGATTTGCTCGTAGTGCAGATTTGCCCTTTGGGCCACGTGCGATCTCGATCTGCCCCTTCTTTACGAACGTATACGTCTGGACTTCGCGATACCCATCATGGACGAGCCATGCTTTGACCGCACGGATTGCTTGATATTGTGGAGAGTGCGAAACGGAGAACTCAAGCGGCAACGGTGCAGCCGCGATAGTCTCGTACCCGACTACTCGTCCAACTTCTTCGGCGATATCATGTGGACCTGTCAGATCGAGGCGTTCGTATGGCACGGTGAGTGTATATACCTCACCTTCTTTTGTGTAGTCGTAGTGATATCGAGAAAAACACACATCGTCGATATGCTGTGCAGTAATACTTGGACCCAAGTATCGAGTGATGTCAGCAAGCGTAAATGAGATCTTGGTCTGCTCTGGCTTTTTGGGAAAATATTCGTACACACCAGCGACTTCCCCACCCGCGAGATCCTTGATCAATGCAACCACTTGCTGCGCAGCATCAAATGCGACCACAGGACTGAGATCATTCTCAAATCGCTTTGATGCATCAGTGACAAGTCCGAGACCACGGGAAGTCTTGCGCACACTTGTCGCATCAAAGTTTGCAACTTCTATAATAATAGAGGTTGTTGCGTTAGTGACTTCTGCATTCTTGCCCCCTTTTACTCCCGCTATTGCGAGTGCACCTATATAGTCTGCGATGACGAGCATGTCGGGGTTGAGTTCTTTTTCTTCAGTAGATAGTGTGATGATCTTTTCTCCTTCTTTTGCGAGACGCACAACGATACCACCATCAACATTACTCGTATCGAATGCATGTACGGGCTGTCCTCGATCAAAGAGGACATAGTTGGTCGCGTCGACGATGTTGTTGACTGACTTTTGGCCAATACTCTCGAGCGCAGTCCGAAGCCATGTAGGAGACGGCGCAACCGTGACAGTGTCCATTTTGATCGCGATGTATCGACGACAGAGATCGCTCGCGACTTCGACAGGTGTATCAAGATCAGTAGTTGGGAGTGGGATCAACTCGAGAGGTTTCAGTGTGAGTTTGCATAGCCCCGCGATCTCTCGCGCCATGCCATAGTGTGAGAGACAGTCGTGTGCTCGGTCAGGCAACACCTTGATATCGAATATAGCATCATCTCCTACTGTCTCTACATCTTCTACTTCGAATGCATGAAAAATAATCGTCTCTTTGAGACTCTCGACTGATGGAAGCTTTTCTTCAATATGTTTTTGTAGCCAGTTGTAGGAGTATTTCATCTGTATTTTTGTTTTCTAAAATTGACTAATACGGAGATCTCCTTGATAAAAGTTGCGGATATCTGTCATGCCGTATTTGATCATGGCGAGACGATCGATACCCATACCGAATGCAAAACCAGTCACTGCCTTGGGGTCATAACCGACGTTCGTGAGCACGGTTGGGTGCACCATGCCAGCACCACACACCTCGAGCCATTTGTCGCCAACTTTCACATCTACTTCAAAGCCGGGTTCAACAAATGGAAAGAAGCTCGGCCGGAGTCTAATGTCTGTCTTCTCTCCGAATAATTCCTTGAAGAATGTCAGTAGTGTTCCCTTGAGGTGTTCGACGGTGATGTCTGGTGCGACGACGAGGCCTTCGAGTTGGTGAAACTGCATTTCGTGTGTCGCATCAGTTGCTTCATTTCTAAAGACTTTGCCCGGCACAACAATGGCAAATGGCGGCGTATTCGATTCCATATATCGGATCTGCACGGGAGACGTATGGGTGCGCATGACGAATCCTGACTTGTCCTTGAGGAAGAACGTGTCCTGCATATCACGAGCGGGATGGTCCTTGGGGACATTGAGCGCGTCGAAGTTGTGCCATTCGTCCTCGAGCTCTGGACCAAGCGCGACACTAAATCCTTGTTTTGCAAGGATATTGATCGCTTCTTCAGTTACAAGGCTCAGTGGGTGGAGTGTTCCGGTAGGGATTTGCATGTATGGAAACTATACAGAAAATACCGAGATTTTACAAAGAGTCGTATATATCCTTGCGGTGGCCTATTGCAAACAGAACAACATCGTTTCCTTGGATACGAAATACACCACGATACGTCCGCGTGACTCGAAATGAATATACTCTATCAGATCCAAACCCTTTGAGACGCTTCGTATGAAGCAAAGGATGAAGAATATCTTTCTCAAGTCGCTTCTCTTGTAACCTGAGAAGTGTTTTGTCTTTGTTTGTGAGTGTCTGGCACTGCTTGATGTATGACTTGGTCTTCAAGAGCGCCATACGATTATTTGAACTCTTTAAACGATTCCTTGTATGCCTTCATGATCGCAGCTTTATTGCGATAGTCATTGAGGCTCTCAGTTGGAAGTTTGGAAATCGTAATACCTTGGTTAACGACAAATTGTCGCAGTGATGCATTGACCACATCGGCAAGTGAAAGGCCGAGTTCTTTGGCGAGCTTCTGAGCTTTGAGTTTTGTTTCCTTTTTAGTCTTGATGAGGATAGTTGTGTCCATATTCAAAAGTATATACAAATGAATATTTCTGTCAACTTTATTTAAGGATATTTTTTACTTTATCCACTATTTTCCCAAACGGACTTTTCACCTTACCATCACACCCCTTCGGGCAATAGGTAATCCCTTTCTCATCTATCTGCTTCTTTTCACAGTCTTCACAAATAATGAATTGGCCATTACACGCACCGCTTCGGCAGTCAACAATGTTTTCGCTTTTTGTACCGCAGTTTTCGCAGGTACCAATGATCACGTGCTTTGGGTCATCAGTGTAGAACCCCATCGCAACTCGCCCGTCGAATACATAGAGCTTGCCTTCGAAGTCTTCGTTGGGATACTGCTCCATATAGCTGACGATACCGCCATCGAGTTGATACACATCGGTGAATCCTTGTGAGATCAAATACCCTGATGCCTTCTCACAACGGACACCACCAGTACAGACCGTGAGGACTGTCTTGTCTTTGAGATGCGCGAGGCTTTTCACTACCTTTTGCAGATCGCGGAAGTTATTCATTGGGGGACAGATCGATCCTGCGAATTTTCCAATCGCGTGCTCATACGCATTGCGCATGTCGACGATGTAGAATTCTTTGCCGTCGGCAATCCACTGATGGAGTTCTGCAGGCGCAAGATGAACACCTGTCATTTCATTGGGGTCGATATCACACACGCCGAGGTGTAGTGATACGATCTCTGGACGAACTTTCACTGAAAGTCTCGGGAATGCATTCCCGGTACCAACACTACGCTTCATGTGGATGTGCTGGAAACGTTCATCGTTTTCCATTTCTTGTATGAAGGTTTCGGTGTTTTCCTTGGCGCCTTCGAGCGTGATATTGATCCCTTCTGTGGCAACGATCAAGCGACCCTTGAGGCCGAGCTTTTCACAGAGCCCACGAAACCAATCCCGAGTTGTTTCGGGGTTGTCGATGTGGACGTATTTGTAGAAGAGAAGAATCTGATGTTCCATGGTGGAGAGCTTAGCAAAATTTGGCCATTATAGAAAGGTTTACCAATTGTGCTCGCGCTCGTCATCGACGGATGTATCTTTCTTTTGGAGGTCGAGACAGACACCGTTCATACAGTATCGGTTGCCCGTTGCTGTTGGTCCGTCGTTGAAGACATGCCCGAGATGGCTCTTGCACCGAGCACATACTACTTCAACGCGACGCATGCCATGACTTTCATCTACGACTTCTTCTACCGATCCAGGAATTACCTGATCAAATGACGGCCAACCAGTGCCACTATCAAACTTCGCGTCACTTGCAAAGAGCGGGTTCCCGCACGCAGCACACATATACGTACCGTCTGCCTTCTCATGTAGGAGCTCACTACTCATGCGAGCCTCAGTTCCCTTCTCGCGCAACACTGCGTACTGCTCAGGTGTCAGTTCCTTTTTCCATTCTTCTTCGGTTTTGATAATGTTGTCTGACATATTATTTTTTATACATATCTTGTAATAAATCTGCGTATTTTTGTTGTACCTTTTCGAGCTTGGGATTGATGACGGCGATGCAGTACCCTGCATTTTGATGATTGGAATAATAATCCTTGTGATAGTCTTCTGCTACATAAAATATGTCGAGAGGTTCAATGGTTGTGACGATGGGTGCGCCCATGTCATTTGAACTATTTGCATCCCGTATGAACTTCTCGGCAATCTCCTTTTGTTCTGGTGTCGTATAAAAAACGACTGAGCGATACTGGGTCCCAACATCAGCTCCCTGTCTATTGAGCGTCGTCGGATCATGAGAACCCATGAATACCGTGAGCAAGTCCTCGTACTTCACGAGTGTCGGATCATACTCAACCTTCACAACTTCTGCATGACCTGTCGTTCCATCACAGACCTGTTCGTATGTCGGATTTGGCACCGTGCCACCCGCATACCCTGGCAATACCGAACTCACCCCCTTCATCATCTTAAAGACTGCTTCCGTACACCAAAAGCATCCTCCGCCAAATACTGCTGTTGCTGTTTCCATATCTTTACTATAGCAGAGTCGTCAAGCAAAAAGTCCCTTTTTAAAGGGACCTGTTGTAATCTTTAATACTCGTAATGAGATAGTTTTTTGATAGCTTCTAAACCAAAGTGTTGATGCTTTCTTATATTTGTCTTTGAATACAAATATTCTACAAAATCCTTATACATTGTGTCAGGTATATTAGATTTAGTAAATTTTAGAATATATGATTCTTTAGCAAGAAACCATGGTCGATACAATATCCCAAAAATTGGGTAGAACATGCAATGGCTGTCGTGAACATACATCGTAAATTTTGGAAAACACTTCGAGCAATCTAGGACAAATTGCATATAGCTTTCATCAAATTTATCCTTACTAAAATTATCAAAGATAACCGGTGATGTTCCAGCTGAACCAGGCCGTTGGCAACTCATATTTGGTACAGGATTTATCATAGGTCTTGTCTCTGTATACCAATATTTCTTTTCAGTGTTTATGTCAGCAATAATTTTTGCAGCATTTTTTGCAGATAAACCAGTGACAGAGAATCTCTTCTCTTTCACTGCCTCAAGTGTGTTTGTTGTCATAATTTAATATTTTCCACACTCTACTACACTTGGAAAATATATCAAGTTTCTATCGTTCCCCCACCTGCTGTCGCCACATTGCTTGGTACAGGCTCTGCTTTGCAATGAGTTCATCGTGGGTGCCACTCTCGCTGAGAATCCCCTTTTCTAGTACATAGATGCGGTCTGCATGCATGATGGTCGAGAGTCGGTGCGCGATCATGATGGTGATGTGGACTGCTGTCTGAGACACATCCTTGATGGTCTTGCCGATTTCTTCTTCGGTGATGGAGTCGAGTGCAGATGTCGCTTCATCAAATATGAGCACTCGGGGCTTGCGCAAGAGTGCGCGAGCAATCGAGAGACGCTGTTTTTCTCCACCAGAAACCTTGACCCCACCTTCACCAATGACAGTATCGAGCCCGAGACCTCCTCGTTCGAGCAAGTTCTGACACTGTGCTTTTTGCAATGCATCGAGACATTGTTCGTCTGACGCATCTGGACTGACGAACAAGAGATTTTCGCGGATAGTACCAGAAAAGAGCTGGGTATCTTGGGTGACAAATCCGATCTGTGCACGAAGCTCATCTTTGTCGATGGCATCATATGCGATGTCGTTATACTTGATAGTGCCACTGGTAGGTTCGTAGAGTCCTACGAGGAGTTTGACGAGAGATGTCTTGCCGGAGCCAGATGGACCGACAAATGCAATCGTCTCGCCTTTGGACACACTGTAGCTAATGTCAGTGAGTGCTTGGTTGGTAGCGGACTTGTACGCAAATGAGACAGTGTCAAACTCGAGCTTGGTGACGTCACCCACTGCAGTTGGGTTGTCTGCACGAGGTTCCGGTGAAGTGTTCATGAGTTGTTCATAGTTAGCAAGTGATGCTTCGGCGGTGCGGTATGTTGCGATGAATCCCGCAAACATCGTCAATGGGAAGAACAAATAGTATGAATAGATATTCAATGAGAAATATTGCCCCAATGTAATCTTGCGTGTGAATATCAAATAAAAGAGGCAGAGGTAGATAGCGGCACGAATGAAGTTGGTGACAGTGCCTTGGATGAAGTCGAGTGTGCGTACATACTTAAGTTTCTTGAGTTCGAGCTTGAGAATCTTTTCAGTTGTCGTATTGAGACGTCCCACTTCCTGTCCAGCGAGACCGAGACTTTTGACGAGCTCAATGTTGCGCAGACTTTCAGTAGTGGAACCAGCGAGTGCTGTCGTCTCTGCGACGATGAGCGTCTGCACTGTTTTGATCTTCTTTGAGAATACGAGCGTGATCGTACCGATGATCAACACCATTGCTCCATAGATAGCAGGGATCACCCAATAAATAGTCGCCGCATACACGAGTACAAAGATGAGCGTGATACCTGAGAGAAAAAATACATTAATCGTATCTTGGATAAGTTTCTCCGTATCAGTGCGAGCCTTCTGCAACTTGCCCAGCGTCTCACCACTGCGTTCATCCTCAAAGACTGCGTATGGCAAGTCGAGCGAGTGCGCCACACCTTGGCTGTACATATCGGCACCTGATCTTTGACTGACTCTATTGAGATAGTAGTCCTGGAAGTTCTTTGCAACTCGAGATACAAATGCGGTCCCAATAAAGACGAGCAACAGCGTTATCGTCCCTCGCAAGAACTCCTCACGAGTAAGCTCGTCAAAGCGAAGCGCATAGTCATCGATGATGCGCTGGTAGATGATGGGCTCAATCAATGAGAACACCGTGTTGATCACCGCGAGTACTACAACGAGGACGCACATTTTCCAGTATTTGCGGAGGTATAGTTTGAGGATTTTCATACTTTATTTCACCGGCATGTCCATCCCACCCCAGAGATTGGAAGTACCGATAGAACTATTGCCAGAGCTTTTGATATAGAGAAAGAGTTGCATCTTGTATGCGCCTGCCCATTTGATAAGGTTCTCCACGAGGTATCGCCCTTTGGTCATGTCGCCCATACCGTAGATATTGATGACAGTTTGCAGTTGCGCATCATCGAACTTCTCCATCATCCCCTTCCAGAGTGAGAGTTGTGCGTCCATTTTCTCCCCAAAGTTTGCAAGTGTTGTATCTGCCCCAGTCAATGGAGATGTCTTGTACGCATCAGTGTTGCCTTCATAGATGACATGTGTCGCATTGGCAAATACTGATGAGAGGTACTGCAAGAGTTCCAGTGTGGTGCGCTGCCCTTCTGTTGGCTTGTACCCTTCGGTATCTGCAGGGACTTTCTCAGCCAAATGCTTGATAATGCGAAATTCGTTTTCAATAGAAGCGATAAGGTTTTCTTTGGTATATATCATAGGAAATGAGTATAGCAGGCTATCTGAGTTCTTCAATAATCTCCTCGAGGTCTTTGTAGCGCTCTACAACGGTCTGATTTTTGATCAAGAGGAAGTGCTTGTCCTTGAGTTCTTGAATGAACTCGAAGTCGTGGGTGACGAGGAGGATGGTCGCCTTGGTTGCATTGCATGCATCGAGGAGGATCTGCCAGGTGACTTCGTCGAGGTGGTTGGTCGGCTCGTCGAGAATGATGAAGTCTGGGTTCACCCCAAAGACCATCGCAAACCGCAATCGCATGCGTTCACCTCCAGAGAGCGCGCCAGTCTTGGTCTCCATTTTGTCTGTTGAAAATTTCATCGCACCCAGCGCCGCACGAGCCTTGATATCAGTGAGTCCGAGCGTCTCAACAATAACTTCGATTGCGGTCTTGGCAGGATCGAATGCTGTGTGCTGATCAAAATATGCACGAGTTACTCCCTCGATCCATCGCACACTCCCTGCTCCAAGCGCGAGCTCTCCAGTGATTGATTTGAGAAATGTTGACTTGCCGGTACCGTTGCGGCCCAACAGGACGAGATGGTTGCCAGTGCGAATGTCGAATGATACATCGTGAAAGATATCCCCTGCCCGATCCGGATATCGGAACGACGCGTCTTCGATACGACACAGTAGTTTGCCGTTGTGGAGCGCACTTGTACTCTGTGCGAGCTTGATCGAAGTACGAGAGTCTCGAGCACGAGGACTATCTGCTTGCTTTTCCTTGAGCTCTGCGAGCTCGGCTTTGCGCTTGAGGAATGTCGGTACGTCCTTGCCACGGAACGCCTTTTGTTCGAGGATCGGGAGCATGGCTTGGAGTTGCTTGATACGACGAGAGTCGTTGTCGAACGCACGTTGGAGTCCCGCGATACGAGAGAGTCGCTGGTCAATGTAGTCTTGGTATCCACCTTCGGAGATATATGCTTTGCCACCAGTGACTTCGGCGACTTTGGTTGCGACTGAGTCGACCATGAGGCGATCGTGAGAGACGAATAATATACCACCGCGATATTGCTGCAACACTTTGATGAGTTCGAGACGACTCACGATGTCGAGGTGGTTCTCGGGCTCGTCGAGCATGAGGAAGTCAGGGGCCGACGCGAGACCGACAGAGAGCGCGAGGATCTTTTGCTGTCCTCCCGAGAGGAGTCGACATTCTTTTGCGAGGTGCTTCTCGAGGTTAAATCCGAGCGCAGTGCCAAACGCGAATGCCTTCTTGAGCAAAGTCTTGCCAGCGAAGGTCTCGAGAAAGTGTTCGACTGTCTCGGTGAGGTGGTCGTGCGGGAATTCTTGAGGGACGTAGTAGTAGCGGACATGACCCGTCGTTTCGACTCTGCCGTTGTCGGGTTCTATTTCACCCGCGATGATCTTGAGCAACGTTGACTTGCCGGTACCGTTATCACCCACAATACAGATGCGCTCACTATCCGTGAATTTGAAAGAGACACCAGTGAGGACTGGCTTTTCGAGAAATCCGTGCGTTATGTTTTTGAGGGAGACTGTTTTCATATACCTACAAGGTCTTCGAGTTCATGACTAGCGTCATACTTGCCTTGGAGTATAGAACACGTCCTTGTCAGGATGTTATAGCACTTTTGGGAGAATTTTCAAATTTTATTCCTTGAGATCAGGGAGTAGTATTGCTTTGTAATGAGCAATTTTTTCTTTCATCTCTTGTGCAAGTGCCGGATCTGATTCCTCAGCTTCTGCGAGATCTTCTGGAACCCATTCCACTAACACTTCTTCTACATAATCTGGGTCAGTAAATCCGGCGTCAAGGTAAAAGAATGTTTTCTCGAAATTCACTCGATGTTTCAATGTTGGATCAACTTCTGCGCTTTGGTCCAATTGTTCGAAATACTTTGTACACAAATCATTCGCTATTTTTGCATCCGTATCGGTTTCTTTGTAATCGTAGGGGTTGGTTATACCTTTTTCAATTAGTTTTTTATAAGCTTCGATTACTTGTGCTTTTTCAACTTTGCCTGGGAATGATTCAAATGATGACATGAGAGAATTGTAGCAAACAAATACTCTCTTATGGATTATTGGGGCAGAGTCAGAATGACCTTCTAACTATACTTCTCGACGAGGGGTATATGCAAATTTTACGAGAGAAACTAAGGCTGATTGCCGACAAGAAGAAGGAATTACAATTGGCATAATTCGCGCGTATTTTGCCCCGTGTGAGCTCTTCAAACCGCATTCGAGACTTTGTCCCCCTTCACATTTTCAACCCCCTCGTTCAGCCGATTTCAGGCGATGGCACGTTCGCCGAAATGTCCTCGATCGTCCGGACCAACTTGTATCCATCGCCATGCGACAGTAGCCCTCGGTATGAATTCACGACAGCCTCATCGGCAGCGTAAATGCCTGGGTTGGCAAACATTCGCCGTTTCGTTGCAGTACGCAAAACTCGATGATGCGGGAAATGCACCCATCCCAAGAAATCAACGCCCGAGGCGAGGGTTTTGATGAATACCTTGTCAGGGTGCAATGACAGTTTCAGCTTGGTCTCAAGGAAATCGGAGATTTGCGGAATAAGGCTCGCTAGATAGCTCGGGTCCTGGTGGAGAATGGCAAAGTCATCGGCGTAACGGATATAGTGGGTAACCTTGAGCGTCCGCTTCATGAAATGATCAAATTCGTTCATGTAGACGTTTACCAGTAACTGACTTGTGAGGTTCCCTAGTGGCAACCCAACGTCAGTCCTTCCCTGCGTCGAAAAGCTATCAATGATATGCCCGAGCAGTTGCAAGAGGTCAGTATCCTCGATGTGCCGCGCAAGTATCTCCTTCAGAATGGCATGGTCGATATTGGCGAAGAACTTCCTGATGTCGCACTTCAGGACCCAACATGCGCGAGTGTCATTCTTGGAAACGATGCGGCCGAAATCCCTGAAACGATCCATGGATTTGTGCGTACCCTTATTGATACGGCATGAATACGAATCGTAAATAAACTTCTTGTCGAAGTACGGATACATTTCAGCGTGGAGCAAATGATGCAGTAATCGGTCCCGGACCGTAGCCTTGTGAATATTCCTCGGCTTTGGATCGGAGATGTTGAATGCGTGGTACGCACCGTGCCTGTATGTTTTATCGGCAAGTTCCTGATGCAGATCGCAGATATTGTTCATGAGTCGATACTGAAATGCAGCGACATCAGCCCGGTTCTTTTTGCCTGCCAAAAACTCTTCCCACGCCCGGAGCAAATTTGAGGTCGTTATGATATTGTTATACGAGTTTCCGAATTTTTTCATATACATTTTATCCAATTACTATGCCTATAAATTTACCCCCCCCCGAACACCTACAGTGCTCGTAAAAGCGAAAGAATCGTATTCAGTCTGGTTTAAATTACTGGCGGATTTTCCAAAGACCTATCGTCACAACCTTGGTGGCAAGATTGATAGCTACTTTTTAGAATTGTTAGAAAACATTTTTGTATCCCTATACCTTTCGGGTGATCAGAAGATAAACCGCATCACCATTTCAATATCAAAGCTCGACGGGGTGAAATTCTTTTTGCAATTGGCATGGGAAAACAAATGCCTGCCGAATGACAAGTACGCAACGCTCTCCGAACAGTTGGATGAGATAGGAAAAATGCTCGGCGGATGGAGAAAGGGGCTTGAAAAGAAAACTCCTCCCAGATAATAAATCCGAGAGGAGAAAACCCTCATTTTCGGAACCACCATACGATGGGAGTACTCGGCATTCCAAACGTTGTCGTTCTCGAACCGGTTCACGTTGACGTTCAAGCCGTCAGAGTTCACGTTCACGTTGGCAACGAAGAATTGTGTGATGCACCATCTCTACCACTGCCGATCCAAGCATGTTTCCATCAGGGATCGTGCTGT
The DNA here is from genome assembly GCA_964446965.1 of uncultured Candidatus Saccharibacteria bacterium. Taxonomy (GTDB): domain Bacteria; phylum Patescibacteriota; class Minisyncoccia; order Phycocordibacterales; family UBA9973; genus UBA4124. The sequence goes on along the minus strand of CAYUQD010000004.1, from coordinate 26,425 downwards.
ATTTTATTCGGGACCTAGAAGTCCGCAAGCGCATCACACCAACTGAAAAGTTTTTTGTTCCAAAACAACCCTCACTCTTTTGATAGCCGTAGCCGGCAAAATTCTCGATGATGATTTTGAGCAATCGTGATCCCGCAGCCATAACCGCGACATACCCGCACCACTGCCCGGACATTATATAAAAATAAAAAAATCCCTTCAATTCGGAAGAATCAAAGGGATTAAGAAAATAAGTGTCAGTAGAACAAGGTTCTAAGCGGTCAGTTGCGGAACCACCATACGATGGGAGTACTCGGCATTCCAAACGAGGTCGTTCCAGAACCGGTACACGCTGACGCGCAAGCCGCCAGAGTACACGAGCACGTAGGCAACGAAGAATTGCTCATCAACCTTAAACAGGAAGAATGTTGCGTATCCGTCTTTGCGGAGCCACTCTTTGTGAACCTCGCAAAATGTTTTTATCTGGTGTTGTGTCAGACACAGTTTGTCCAGATCGGTCCCGAGGGAGCCGAACATTTGTGCGAACGTGGCATCCTTTACCATCTCGTGAACCTGTACTGATGTTTTTTCAGTTGATGCACCGGCCTTGTTGGTACCCCAGTTTTTGAAGTCACCATCGATTCCTGATTTAAAGGTTTCTTTGGCAGTTGCAATAGTTTGGGAACCGTCACAGGTTTCAATGATGATTTCGTGTGCTTCGGAAATCAATTTCAGGATAAGTGCCTTTTCAGGTTGCTTGCCCATCAGTGCTTCCCTTTGCTCAAACGAAAGGTTGTTAAACCATTTCACCTGTTGAAAGGTCATGTTGCCGTTGCGCAATTTGCTCAACTGGTCGATTTGCAGTCCAGCGAAATCTTGCGCCGTGTTCTGCTCGAGAGTTTTTGTTCTCATTTTATTTGTTTTTTGTGAAAGAAAGTTGCCTCTACTCGGTATATTGAAGACAGCGAGAGGTGTACTGTATTCTGGGTATATTATAGCACTATTCACCTTAAAAGTCAATATATAGCTATATAGCCTTGGAAACCACGGGTCCCCTGCTTTTATACGCAAAAGGCCACGGACCATGCCGCGACCTTTGCCGAGTACCGACCAATCGAAGTGCGTAACGCTCGGACTTTATTAATTGATTATAATTTCTTCAGAGATATTTTAACTGCTAAAACTGAACGCGGTCCGGGAACATAATACTAAGCTGCGCCATCACCTCTCCCCAGTTGCGGACAGCAAGCTGCCAGTTCTGGGTGATATCGGCTTGCGCGAGCCATAGGAGTTTCAAGAGCGCATCGTCGTGCGGGAATATCTGTGTCGTCTTGGTAACCTTTCGGAACTGACGGTTCAGATTTTCGATCGCATTTGTCGTGTAGACCGTCTTTCGGACTGCTTGCGGGTAGCTAAAGAACGGCGCGAGGTCCGCCCAACGCGTTTCCCAACTTTTGAGGTACACCTGATACATCGGCCAATTTTCCTGCATTGTCTTCAGTGCATCCAATCCCGCTTCCTCGGACGGCGCGGTGTAGATCGTTTTTAGCTCGTCGCAGAACTTGTCCTTGTCTTTGGATGCGATGAACATGACCGTGTGTCTGATCTGATGGACGACACAGACTTGAACATCAGTGTGCGGATACATTGCTTTGATTGCTTCGGGAAATCCTTTCAGCCCATCAACGCATGCAATGAGAATGTCATCCACGCCGCGGTTCTTCAGATCGTTCAAGACATGCATCCAGAACTTCGCTCCTTCAGTTTCTGAAACCCAAATGCCAAGGACCTCTTTTTGTCCGTAGTTGTTTATGCCAAGGGCGATGTACGCAACCTTGGATGCGATCTTCCCCGCCTCGCGAACCTTGAAGTGCATGCCATCGAGATACATGATCGGATAGCATGACGAGAGCGCACGCGACTGCCATTCTTTCACCAACGGAAATACTTTGTCGGTGATCGTGGATACGTTCGGTTGAGACATTTCAATACCATGACTGCGTTTGAGATGGTTTACAATGTCTCGAGTGGTCAGACCCTTTGCATAAAGATCAATGACCATAGCCTCGGTGTCGTTTCCCGCGACATCGTGCCACGGACTGACAACTTCCAACTGATACGGATTCCTGCGGTTGTACTTTTTAACGGGTGCAACCGCTTTCGGCTGTTCGGGAACGAACGGTTCCTCGATTTCTTCCTCAACCGCTTCTAGTGCCGACACATTCTGGATATTGCCGAGCATGGGAGCGATGAGCTCCTGCGCGAATGCGGCGATATCCTCCGGAGTCTTGAGCTCTTTCATTTTCTTTTGGTAATCGGCGTACGATAGTGTGTTTTTCATGATGTGTTATGTGCCGAGGCGCACGCACAACAACCACGGTCGGTACCCATTCGCAAATTTATATTTTTGAGAAGAGTTTTTCAATGATCACTAGACTTCATCGGACCTTCTCGGTAGTGTGCGGTTCGTATGAAAAAAGACATCGATGTTACCAAAGCAAAGGATGAGTTCGAGTGGCTGTTCATGAGGCGCGTTCTTGGGTCCTATGCCATAAAGGGCGAAACGAAGAAAGAAATCATTGCCGATGTAAAAGCACGAATGCGAATAATGACGGTTGCCTACCAAAAGCTGACCAAGGTCATAGAAAATAACGAGCTCGACTTCCTCAAGCAATAAGCTCCACCGTCTTGGCGTAATTCGCGCGTGTTCGCCCCTGTGTGCGATCTTCTCGGACTGTTCGGGAAGTAATAGCCTTCGGGAGCTTTCAACGCCGCGTTCGCAAATTCACGCGAAAAAGCAGTTTTGCCGTGAATTATGCCTGCTTTTACTAAAAATTCACAGTATCCCTAGACTTCGCCCGTTGTCTTGGTACTGTGTTCGATGCCGTGGAAGATGACATCGACGCGGTCCTCAAAACCGCCGCACACACGCATATCCCTCACAACAGACACAGACCGATGAACGCACTGTCGTCTCTTCCTTCTTCCAAAGAAAAACTACGAGCCGGAATCAAAGAGCGCATCCGACACCTCGCGGACGCATACACATCCCTCGCCACATTTATCGACGATGATGATGTGGCATTCATGGAGCGGAACCCTGAAAGCAAAAAGACTAAAGCGCTCTATCTGCGGGTACTGAAAGAAATTGAGAAAGCGGAAAAAGAAATAAGGGATTTCAAAATATAACCAACCTAGGATGATGAGCTGTTCAAAACTCGCCAAATTTCAACCATCGCCAAAGTATCAAGATGACAATAATCCTTGAGTGCCTGTATCTTCATATTTTTATCTTCTTCTGAATACTCACCGGACACGATACGGTTCCATGTATCTGATGCAGTTCCACCCTCTTGAATATGCATTTTTTTGTAGGACAAAGTCGGGACAAGAGCGGGTAAAACATACTTGATCGATGCACTACCCTTAAATTCAGGATGATCGTACATCGTTGTTTTACCATAGAATGGAATCATTAAATCAACGACACGGACATTAACTTCCTCCATAAAATCCTTATACCCTGGCAAGTGTTCCCCTAGCTGTTCGTTGATGCCTTTTTCAAATTTCTGATTCCAGACAACAACACTACCTGTTTTTGGTAAATGCTTTTTTAATGCTTCGGCAAAATGTTCGTCCGGACAAACTTGATCAGTGTAAATAAAATCATAATGGACGGACTCACCGTTCGGCGCTTCAATCACATGAAGTGAAAACTGAAACGGAATTTGCTGATACGGCCTGTAGCCGTTGTACTTGGGAATTGCAGATGGGTATGTTTCATAATCGAGAAAAGCGAGTGGGTACTGCATAGTCTGCAAAAAATCTGATATACCATCTTTATCAATATATTCCTTGCCCGACTGCGCCGTATCTACTTGCCTGCGCTGATTATCAGATAATTCAAAGTCGTCCGGCACATCGTGAATGCTGAAAATATTACTATCAACCAACTCTGCCAGTTTTTTCTTATGAATACGAGATATAGCATGAACAGGATATTCTGGAAGATCAGAATTAGAGTGGCCTGAAGTCGTGCAGTGAGAATTCCAACCTTTCATAATACAATCACAGTGTCCGACAGGTTCAGCTTCTTTCACAAAATATTCGTAAACCCCTTCCATCTTTTGCTTTATCTCTTCAAGTTTTTCATTCACTTGGTCAGTGAGGTTTTCGATAAAGAAAAGTTCCTGTAGATTAATATCTCCCATTCGCACGTATTCTTTATTTAGACGAATGAGACTCGTGGTCCCGATTTGAATACCCAAGTCATTGAGTATGACTTTCTGAAATGCCATATCTACCAAGTATTCTTCAGTTTTGCGTCCCCCTCCCTCATCAGAGGCAGTAGATGATTTTACTTCATAGAGATCGTACACACCTGTGCCTACATTCCATACAAAAATATCCGAGGCGGTAATGAATTTATCTGTAGTAAAAACTGGTTGATAAATTACTGGTGTCTTATTTGAAAGAAATTTATTAGTGAATTCCGTATCGTCGCGTGATTCGACAGTCACTCCATCCGGAAATAAGCCCCGTGCGAGTTCGTCAATTTGATTGCCTGTATTGATAATGTTCAATTCAAAAGAAGACAACGGATATTTTTTATAAATATCGGGCTTATGTATCTTGAGCCATGCATTCTTTGCACAGTCGAGACATATTAAAAAGTCTGTTTTCGATAATTTCATATTCATTGTCATTTTAATTCTTCGGCGACCGGCAAGTTAGCGTATCAATCCACTCAAACTCATATTCAATGAAACAGCATTATGCGGAATCAAAACATAGGCCCATTTCTTACTACCGTTTATGAGACTGAAGTGACTCACCACTTCACAATATTTCTTACCTGATTCTGCTTTCTCCTGAACCTCGGTATCATCGATGTCTTTCTCAGCCTTGATTTCAATAAGGTAAATCGTATCACCTGTCTCTACTACGAAGTCAGGACTGTACCGTCTTGAATTGTGCTTCCAGTAAAGCTCGAATTGAGAATCAGCCGGGCGCAACCATTTCAAAACCGCTCCATCGTTTTCAAGGATAGTGGCAAAATCCTTTTCTGTTTTCGAGTCAAACTTATAGAGGTTGTGGCATGACTTTTTGAATCCACCGAATACCTTCGACGGGATTGTATTGGTCGGGGTGATTGTCTCAGTGTAGTGGTGAATACTATCGGCCGTGTACTTCGAGAAATTATGAGGCTTGATGCGGTCAAATGGATAGACTACCGGCTCTTCAAAGCCTGAACTCTCCAAGAAGAAATGATGCTGCAATTGAGCATAGATATATTTTCCGATCTCACGCTTGTTATAGAAAACAATATTGTGCAGATCGTCCTCATCGCGTCCCTTTCCGAGTTTTGCCGTTGCCTGGCGCACGAGCTTGTACAAAAGTTCCGCATCTCGATCATAATCAACTTCGGGGTAGTTGATGAGCTCATTGATAACGATGTTATCCGGAGTATCAAGTGTCACGCCTGAAGACTCGCTTTGAAGAACTTCATTTTCGTTGGTACGGAGCGTGCGGCGAATAATCTCCTCAGACACCGGCTGATAGTTCAAACCATCAAGGTCCAAGTCAAAATCTTTGAATCCAGACTTGATGTCATGCTTCTGCTGAATGAGCACGCGCGGAATCGGAATCGTCTTGTCGATTATTTCCGCCACCACTGCTTCATACTCCTGCTTGGCAATTGCAATAATTTCATCCTTGAACAAACTCTGTTGCGGACTACTTTCGATACGCTCGATCATTTTCTCGATCGCCAGCTGTTTGATTTCAACACTGCCGAGATCATTGATATTTTTGATTGATGAGCCAAGCGTATTCACGGTCTCAGCAATCAATGCCTCAGCATCGAGCATAAGACCCGCTTTCTGCCGATCTTCCACGTTTATAATCTGAGCAACCTCTTCCCTCTTTTGGATCAATGCTTCCTCCGTTGCATTTGATGAAGTGATAACCTCCTGCCCCTCGGGTATAGCGTTTGGATCGATTTCAATAATATTCTCCTGTCTAATGATGGAAGTCGGGTCATTTGCAGCATCCACGATCGACTGGAATCGGTCGTGCGCGATGATCGTGAGCTTGTCTACCTTGTCCACGCCGGTCCGTATGCCATACGGCAAACGAAGTCCTCGCCCGATGGTTTGTTCAGTAAGGATTTGTGAGTTTGCCGCGCGGAGCGGAATGATGGTGTACAAGTTTGTAACATCCCACCCCTCCTTGAGCATGTTCACGTGTACGACAATTTCAATGGTATTCTCGGGCTTTTCCAATCCCAAGAGCCGTTCAACGTTTTCCTCTTTTTCTTCACCGCGCTGATTGGAATGAACTTCCATTACTTTGCCTTTGTAGCGTCCCTCGAAGAACCGATCGGATTCAATCATTTCTCGAATTTCTTTCGCATGATCAGTATCGCGAGCAACGACAAGCACGAACGGTCGGACCAAACGATTGCCGGTATCACGCGAATAAATATCCAAAGCAACCTTGGTGTCTTCGTGCAGACGTACACCGTCCTCGAGTTTGATAAGGTCCAATTCCCGTGGATCATTCTTGTACTGCTCAGGATTAAAATCCCGTCGAGTTGCAACAGCTGGCTCTTTTACAAAGCCATCCTTGAGTGCAAGTGCAAGCGGATAGTCATACACCACATTCTTGAATTTATTACTTTTCGTATCGATAGGTGTAGCCGTGAGCTCAAGACCAAGGACTGGACGGAGCTCATTGATCGCCTTGAGTCCAGCATCGGCACGGTAGTGATGAGATTCGTCCATCAAAAGCACAAGGTCCGGCAATTCAGACAAGTAATTGAAATAGGATTCACCAAGGTATTCTGAGAGGCGTTTGATTTTGGGTTCTTTCCCGCCGCGCACCTCGGAGTTGATTTTTGAGATATTGAAAATGTTAATTTTCACCGACTCACCAAAAAGTGATTCAGTCCGTGCCTGAGCATAATTATCGCCAGTGATAATTCGGGGCGTTTGTATTGCAAATTCACTGATGCCGCGAAAAACATACTTCGGGCTTTGTGTATTAGAAAGATCATCAATGAGTTTATTGTAAATCGTCAGGTTTGGAGCAAGAATAAAGAAATTCTTAATACCCTTTGCGACATAAAGATATGCAATAAATGCACCCATCAAGCGGGTCTTACCAACACCTGTAGCAAGTGAAAAACACACCGATGGAAAATCTCGTTCAAAATCACTACATGTCGGATACAGTTCCCGGACTGCAGTAAGCGCCTCGGCGGCCGGCGCGTTTTTCTTGAGCTCAATCGTATCAGTAATACGCTCCAAAATATCCAAGCTCTCGGATTGCGGTTTGCGAAGACTCAATCTATTTTTGATGTTTTGCGAGTATCTATTCATAGTCTTTTGTTTCCTCACTCTCGGCAGCCGCTTCGGTTGCACGAATGATATTAAGATCGTAGTTGTGCTTACCGAATTCGCATTTACCCAAGATAATCTGTGGAATTTTCTTGATAGTGATATTCACGAATCGATTCTCGCATTCCGGTGCAAATGACTTCGCACAGATAAGCAGACTTTCACCCTCTTTCATTTCTGAATGAATCTTATCAAGTTGTTCTGTTGTAACAAAGCCGGTGGTCACAAAAATGAAATCTGTCTCGGTTGACTTACCCTGCTTCCAATATAAAGCCTCATCGGGGTGGAACTTGAATCCCTCGTGTTTACACATAGCAGCTGCGAGCATATTCGGATTGTATTCCTCATCAATTACAAAGTTGCCAAAAATATCTTTTCGCAAAAGAGATGGAGCAAGATCGTAGAACTTAAAACCGCCGCCGCCGTGCCAATCAACCTTTTTACTAATACCATTTTGATCCGTACCATCAACAACCGCAACCAAGCGATTCCTGCAATGGGTGTCCGCCTGATCACCCATTTCTATACCAATATATTTTCTTCCCATTTTGTGAGCAGTAGCCGCAGTTGTTCCTGAACCAAGGAAAGAGTCTAAGATAATGTCGCCAACATCAGTTGTCATTTCAAGAATTCTAGAAATCAACGCCTCTGGTTTCTTACCGTTGGGAAAAGAAACATTTCCTTCTTTTGTTAGATTTTTTGTCTCACCTGCAAAATTCCAATAGGTACCTTGCATTTCCTTTTTATATAATTCTCCATCGCGCTCTTCTGAAACATCGCCCAGCCATGCCAAAAGTCTGAATTGGTCTCCTTTATAGAACTGCTGATATTCCTGACCCTTATTTCTTCCTGTCTTAGGAACATATTTTATTGAGTAAAATTCTTCATGAATACCTAGCTCTGCAACTTTTTCCATCACCCGAGGTCGAATAGAACTCTGTGGCATTGCTGTCTGGAAAATCTTTTTAGCATATTTGTTGTACACCTCTTTTTCGGATAGTTTTTCTTCCTTTATTATTTGATTTACAGATTTAATTATTGGATTTTTTCGACTAAATATTTTTATTTCATTTCCGTCACCATCAACTGTTGATCCGACATATTCTTCATCGCCATCATAGACAAGAACACTTGTGTACTTCCAACTTTTATCTTCGTCTCTGTAGGCCTGAACTAATTCAGCAACAGGGATATAGTCATAAACATTTTCAAATGATGGAAATTCCGTATAGTCTTTTGCATATAAATGGATATATTCGATATTCTTTTTTAGCTTCTTATCTTCACCGCCACCCGATGCTCCCGCAATATTCTTCATATTAACGGATACAGTATTGATGAAATTATTTCTCCCAAAGATTTCATCCATCATGACTCTTAAGTACGCTTGTTCTTCATCATCAATTTGTATAAAAATAGCTCCATCCTTTCTCAAAAGTTTTTTTAGTAACTCTAGGCGTGGTCGCATTAAACTAAGCCAAGTGGAATGTTCAAGATTATCATCATAGTGCTCAAAAGCACTACCTGTATTGTAAGGCGGATCGATGTATATGCACTTTATTTTTCCTGCAAAGTCCTGCTCAAGTGCTTTGAGCGCAAGTAAATTATCTCCATGAATCAGTAAGTTCTCTGTCGATTTGTCGCCGTAGGACTTAGTCGGGTCCTCAATCAAAATCCGCGGTTCGAGATTGAGCTCCGCATCCTTGCCGATCCATGTAAGTTCTAGTTTTTGTTTCTTGTTACTCATAAATTATTTTTGTTCACTACTAGGTTCCCCTCCATCAAGATATCTCTTTGTTTCCTTGTCAAAATCGGAAATGAACTCTTGATCCTGAATCACCCGGTACTTTTCGTATTCTTTTTCCGCAAGCTCTTTTGCAACCTCGTGTGAAATCTTTCCTGGGTTGTCGAGAATCTCGTATTCGTTAAACCGCAAGAACGCATCGAGCTTTTCAACCCATTCAGCCATACTCATCGGACGCTGTTTTTTTGCTTGATTTTCAGCATAATCCAAATACATTGATACTACTCGGTTCAATTCAGACATTTCTTTTTCTTCAAGATAATTTTTGGCAACAGAAACATCTGATTTCATAACCTTACCCTTAGGGGCATTCTTCCATGTTGAAAGTCCCATCTTGGGCTTATCACTATCTGCCCGTCCCGCAACTAATTCAGCTGCAGTGTGCCCAGTTATTGCCCAATGCAATTTATTCTGAACTGTTTTGAAAAATTTTTGAGTAATCTCGGAGTCCTTGTCATAATCAATGCTCGCCTCCGCATAGAGATCAGTGATTTTCTGGTAGAACCGGCGTTCGCTCGCACGAATCTCCCGGATCTTCTCAAGTAACTCATCAAAATAATCTTTACCAAAATGAATGCCGTTCTTCAATCGCTCATCATCAATAGCAAATCCCTTGACGATGTAATTGCGGAGTGTTTGTGTTGCCCATGTACGAAATCGGGTAGCCTTTTCAGAGTTCACTCTGTAACCCACAGAAATGATAACGTCAAGGTTATAGAACTCAATATCCCGATTTACATCGCGGTTTCCCTCTTTTTGAACTATCCGGAAATTCCGGATAGTTGCCTCCTCAGAAAGCTCTTGACCTTTGTAAATATTTTGGATGTGTTCATTGATTGTTCGCACATCAACACCGAACAATTCGGCCATTCTTTTTTGGGTTAGCCAAACAGTTTCATCATGGAATAGTACATCCACACGTACACCACCTTCTGGAGTGGTGTAGAGAAGAAAATCGGACTCTTGAGGGATTATGTCTTTTGATTCGTTCATAAATGTAATGATAATTAAAATTGATAATTTATACCACTTTCCACCTCATGGTGAACAGGTGCTCGCGCTTCGACTTTTGCTTGAGTTGTAATTCTACTTGTCCGATAAGTTTTTCCTTTCTAGTATCAACATCGTCCTGTGCCTCGTACAATTTCTTTCGCATCTCGTTTCGCTTCTTTTCCATATCCTTGATCCCACGCTGTGCTTTCAACTTTTCTTCAAGGTTCAGTATTTTCTTTGCACTTGTCTTGTTGATCTTGATGTCGACATCGAGCTTTTTGAGATCAAGCTCAAGCGCTCGTTTCATGTCGTCGGCCCACTTGTCGAGCTTATCAACTTCATCGTCAAAGAATTCTCCATTACGCTCGGCAATGCGACTCGAGACAAAATCAACCGAACCATCCTCAATCTCATCGAGCTTTGTTTTTTGATCATCAGAAACGATAGCCGGAGCAACCGATTGTGCAGCGATCGTAAATAGTTTTTTTGCGGTCTCAGAATCAATAACATCTCCTGAGTCATCGATCGCCGAAACGATGACCATATCCTCTACCTCAAATGAATCGACTGTATAGTTTGAAACTTTCAATACACCACCTTTCCCGACAAGCGGAGCGATGACTGAAACAATCCCCTGTTCTTTTGAACTTGTCGCATAATCAAAGGTGACCTCTGCTTCATCAAGACTCTTAGCTTTGATATCAGACAAAATCAGTTGTGCCAAAGGATGCGCCGGACGATACACATGAGCATCCTCGATATTCTTTCCGATCTTGTAAGGACCCGGATCGATCGCCTCGCTCACAAACGGATTGTCTTTCAAGACAAAGGAATACTCCTGTTCTGAAAAATCCGCATGGTCACCAAGGTAGTAGCGGGTCGCATCCCACAACCATCGTTCGTAGGTATCCAAGTAGGCCTGACTTTCCTTCAGGTTCATCTTCAACTTCTCATGGACTTCGGCATCAAAGTTTTCCAAAAGCTTCTGGCGGGTTTCCCGCAAGTTACCCTGAATACTTTCCTCCATTTCCTCTTGGAGAGTATCGAATGCAGTATTGATTTCACTTTCACTTCGGCACGTCTGATAGATCTTTACGATTCGCTTTTCAAAATCCATACCAGATTCAATATTCCCAAGTACCTCATCGCTTACACCGAATACGCCCTTGAAAAGGTTAAATTTCTGATCAAGCAATTCGTAGACGCGTTGGTCTGCCGCATTCGTCTTGTTCACAAAGTTGATAACCACTACGTCATGTTTCTGTCCATAACGATGACAACGTCCGATGCGCTGCTCAATACGTTGCGGATTCCATGGCAAGTCATAGTTGATAAGAAGAGAACAGAATTGTAGGTTGATGCCTTCTGCTGCCGCTTCAGTCGCGATCATGATTTCTGCTTCATTTCTGAAGTAGTCCACAAGCGCGGCGCGCATGTCTGCGGTCTTTGACCCTGTCACCTTATCGGTATCTTTATGCTGCGCCATCCACGCTTGATAAATCTTCTTCGATTTCTCGTCATTGTTTGAGCCATTAAAGAAGACGATCTTGTCATCGTATCCCTGCTCGGATAGAAGTTTCAAAAGGTAGTTTTGCGTGACAGTTGATTCAGTGAAAATGATAGCTTTCTTTTTTGCACCAAGCTCTTCGGTCATTTTGAACCCATTCTCCAAGGCAGTGATCAATGCATCCCCCTTTGAGTTTTTGAAAATGCTTTTTGCAAGATCGTGGAAATGCTCGAGCTCCCCTTTTTCTTCTTTCATAAGCTCAATATCCTCGGGGGTATATTTCGCTTCCTTTTCCTTGTCTTTTTCTTCAACCTCTTCTTCCTCATCATCAATCCATTCGTCGGAAATTTCATCAAATGACTCAAAGTTTTCAGCAAGGTCCGGAATGCCGGTCTCTTGGAGCGACTGCTGTTTCTCTGCCTGATCAATCAAGATTGTAAGCTTTGAAACTAGACCACTGAGTGTGCTCGCGATTGCAAACGTTGAAGATGCGAGCAGTTTGCGAAGAATCAAAGTGATCAACTGTCGCTGACTATTCGGCAAGGCAAAGAGCTTCGGCTTGCGAAGATACTCAGACATCCCCTCGTAGAGCTCTACTTCATCCGCCGTAGGGGTGTAATCCTGCGTCATAGGAATACGCTTGGTGTATTTAATATATTCGAGAACCTGGCTTCGGAGCGTACGAATACACACAGGCTTCAGGCGTGCGCGTAGATCGTTAAACATTTCCTGTCTTGGCTCAACAAGCCCGAGCTCACTGTCATACTGGCTTTGCTCTCGAGAAACCCTGCTGTAGTTTTCCTTGAAACTCTTCAGATCACCAAAGACATGATCATCAATAATGCTAACCAAACCGTACAGCTCAAGGAGCGAATTCTGAAGTGGAGTTGCAGTAAGGAGAATTTTCGGAACGTCTGAAAGCGCGTCCTTAATTTCACGCGCAATCTTATTGCTTGTCTTGTACACATTTCGCAATCGGTGCGCTTCATCAATAACAACAAGGTCCCATTTCACCTGCTTAAGATACGGCGACTTCGAACGAGCGAACTGATAAGAGCAAATGACGATTGAATCTTCTTGAACAAATGGATTAAGGTTTCCATCTTTGATCGCCTGATTAAATGATTTTGTTTCAAGAATGGATGACGGCAAAAAGAATTTTTCCTGAAGCTCAGTGTTCCACTGCTTACGCAAACTTGATGGGACGATCAAAAGTATCTGCCGTTTTCGTTCAGCCCATTTCTGAGAAAGGACCAAGCCTGCTTCGATCGTCTTTCCAAGACCCACCTCGTCGGCAAGAATCGCTCCTTTTGAAAGCGGTGAACGAAAAGCAAAAAGTGCCGCCTCAATTTGGTGCGGATTCAAATCGACCTGAGCATTCGATAGCGTCGAAGAAAGTTTCTCCAAGCTATCAGAAGGACACCGCTTGGTGAGCTCATAGGCGAAATATTTTGCATGTTGGTCGGTGATTTTCATATGATGTTCATTTTCATTCTCATTATTCTTTTCCCTACTCCGAGCTTTGGAATTGCTCATAATATTTTCGTACTCGTTTTTCAAGCTGCTCGCTTTCGAAAATCGGTAGGAGTTCAAAAACTTTCTCCCAGTCCAATGCTGATAAATTATCAAAATGGTATTCCGTGGAAAGATACACGAGATCAAGGAATGCCCTCTCCGGTGTCGCAATAGAATACCCTGTCTTACGCTCAACACCTGAGCCTTCCGTCTTCAGCACCGAGTCTTTTATCTTTCGGTATGTGTACACCTGATTGTCGGCAATGATTTCCCGAGAAAGATACGATGCAAGAAATATCTGATTGAAACGACGAATCAATACTCCTGATCGACTAAGAACTGTTTCAAAGCTGATATAGGACGGAGTAAAGATTTTATTGCCCGCTTCGAATTTATCGTAATTCTTATCCTTCGCATAAATCCCACGACGAATCGGGTAAAGCTCTCCACTTTTGACATAGTAATTCACGCGTACGCGCAAGGAACTATCTGTAGCACTTTTCACTTCCTCGCCCCACAAGGAAATAATGTCCTTGAATGAAAAGACGGTTTGTGGCGATCGCAAGAGAATTGATAAATATCCTTTATTTTCCATATCTGGACTGAATGTTAGTTTTTACCTTACATTCTTTTCTGATTGTATATTATCCCGATTTGGAAAGCAATACCCCACAGCAGGTGTAGGGGCTGTTAAAAATACTCAAAATAGCTATAATCGCTAAAGCTGAACGTGATCAACTCCGTTTGCCCAAAATTACTATGAAAATGAATACCAAGGACTGGTCCGCCCTATTGGACCTGTACCCAGAAAACAAAACCTTCGTCACTACCGAAACCATCAAGACCGTCATTGATTGCATTTCTTCGGCGTACAACGTACTCGATCGGGCAAATGGCGAGATCATTCTGACTTCAAGTGAATTCCCGAGACTCCTGATGGATGAGAACGCCCTCGTATTTTTCATACACCTCTACCGTACCAACACCATCGAGGACCTATACCTCCCTGTTAAAATCTCGACGGGCCCCGGCGAGCTGATCAATTTCCACTACGGTCCCGACTACCTAGGTAATCACGATTCCGCATACCTTGATGCAATCAATGACCCCAAGGTATTCAAAAAGAATTTTGTGAGCTTTCGCATTCCGAACTGGAAAGCATTCGAGAAAGTACGCAACACCGTATACGAAAAGCTCGATGTGAAAGAAAATGTAACCTCCGACACCAAACTTGTATTCGATACCGCAACCGGCATCTTCTCATTCAACGGCCGACAAACGGAGGTACCCATCAACACCAACCAGTTCTTCCTCTGCAAGAAACTATTCGAGGTCCCTCTTGGTACACGCGTCAAAGAAACCGATGTCATGGATATGATCGACTGGAGCAAGGACTCGAGCCGTAGCGTTTATGATGCAATGCGCCTCGTAAACAAGCGTGCCAAAGAACAGCTCGATATTCCCGAACTTTTTCATTGGCGCATGAATACCATCTGGCGTGAGCAATAAGTGACTCACTTGAGTCGCAGTATTCGAAATTGAATCACTCCCCCGAAAGTAGGCTGTACACAAGCCTATTTTTTATTGGCGATTATCAATGAACATGACGATGAATACACAACACATGTACCAAACCTCCGATCTCGCGTGCGCGGCAGCCCTCTCGCTGTTCGTACCGCTCGAAGATGTCGACAAGAGTATCCCGAGGCGGGCGCAATTCATATTCGCCCGAACCCCGGAGCTTGAAGACATCGTTTCAGAATTCCAAAAGCGTCAGCTGTCGGTCGAACCGCGCGCATACTTTGACCAGATCAAAGCATTAAAGACCCGCCTATACGAGGTGAATTAATCATGGACCAGACGCTCGACAACAATCCGGTCCCTGCACAGGTCCCTATGAATCCAAAAGACTTGGACTTCTTTGTCGAACGTCTCGCCCAAATCCTCTTGATGCAAATCGAGCATGAAAATGAACATGAAGAACAAACCAGTAGGATACCTGAAGCTGTATAGGTACATGGCAGTCAAATACAAGAAACCGATGACCGATCAAGAGTATCGGCTTTTTGACATGTATGTGATCCATGCAAGGTGGGATAAACGCGACAAGGAACGGTTCGGCATTGTTGAGGATTTTTCACTACGAGACATCCAAAGCGATTGCCTACCAGAGTGGTCCGTTGGCAAGATCAGTGGGGTCCGGGCATCCCTTGTCAAAAAGGGATATCTCGCCACGCTCCCAAAAAACAAAACAGGTGTGAATAACTTCTGGATATATCAAGCTAACGTTCTCCAAGCTGAACAGGGATTTCGATGTATTGAACAGGATATTCAGCCTACCGAACAGAACATTCGACAGAATGAACAGCAAGACCGCTCAAATCTACAAGGCGAAATCGAGAATTTAGCTGATAAATTCAGGGTGAAACCGCTGTAGGGTGTTCAGCGTACTGAACACTTTGGCGGGGGTAAGAAAGAAAAGAAAGGAAATAAAAAAAGAAACCAAACACACCCTGCCAAAAAAGAAGGTTTTATCCACAAAAAAGTAAATCCCTCATTTTTCGAACCCTTATAAAATAAGGACGAAATCAAAATAACCCCGAATAACCCCGAGCGAAAAATCAATAAATATAAGGCTCGTTTCAAAATAAACCAGACTAAGCCACAGTGATTCTTAAACCCAGTAGTCACGAAAATCCTTTTTGAAAAATGCTTATTTTATAAGGACCGTTCCAAAATAACCCATGTTAAGCCAGTAGTGAAAAATCAGCTCAAACCATTGCTATATCCCGTATTCTTGGCATAGTGTCGTTCGCATCCCATTATCAGCTCTAAATTACCATTACCATGAACAAAGCCCTTATTTACTGCCGAGTTTCCACCGACGAACAAGCCGGTGACGAACGGCATTCCCTCAAGACTCAGCTACGCCTTTGCGAGCGAGGCATCGAAGACATGAAAGTCTATAAGCTAGCCGACAACGGTGTGTACAAGGACCCCGGCAAGAGTGCGACGAATATGAACCGTCCCGGACTCCAAGACATGCTCATTCGCATCCAAGAGGACAAGAGCATCGCTGCTGTCTTTGTACAAGATACGGACCGACTCGCCCGCAATGCCGGCGATCACCTCACCATCAAGGCACTTTTGAGAAAGCACGGCGTTGAACTTATTTCAGTGTCACAGCCGGGACTCGAGAACACGCCCGAGGGAAACTTCATGGACCTTGTCATTGCCGGAGTGAACCAACTACAATCACAGATCACTTCCCGAAAGACACTCAAGAGCATGGAACAAAAATACAAGGATGGGTGGTGGCCGACAAAAGCTCCCATGGGATATTTCAACTCGGGAACTCCTGACGACGAGAAGAAACGAATCATCACTACCGATCCGGTCCGAGCTCCACTCATTGCCGAATTGTTCAAACTCTACAGCACTGGCGACTATTCCCTGATTGAGATTCGGGATCTGCTCTACAAGAAAGGATTGGTGAGTACCGTGGGCAAGCGAGTCGCTATGAGTAAAATGTTTCGGACCATCAAGTGTCCCTTCTACTACGGCGGGATGGAGTGGCGCGGTATGAACGACATTGGTAAGCATGAGGCAATCATCACAAAAGACTTATTCGATAAATGCCAACGAGTCCTCGAAGAAAACAATCGCTACGCGTGCCGACGACACAAGCATAACTTTCTGCTGCGCGGGTTTGTGTTTTGTAGAAAATGCGGACAGCGATATACCGCCGAGTACCATCCCCTAAAGAATAAGGCGTACTACCACTGCAATCGGTCCAGTGACCAAATAAAGTGCAACGATAAGTATGTCGAGGTATTTGATTTGGAAAACCAGATCACGGAAAAATTCAAAGGACTGCAATTCTCCGACGACTTCATCGATAAGGTCGTAAGCAAAATGCGAAGTATCTATGAGGAAAAGAAATCAGATATCGGCAACCAGAAGAAACAGTTCATGACCTCGAAGATTAATTTTGAACGCAAGCTCGAGATTGCCGAAGAAAAACTGATCAACGGAATCATTGATGACGTAGCCTTTACTAAGATCAAGTTGCGCTACCGAGAACAGATCGAGGGTGTTGAGGATGAAGTACACAAACTGGACCGGACCAAGAACCTCAAAATGGACGTAGTTCAGGACATACTCGCCCTGATGCGGAATATCGGCAAGACCTACGAGAAAGCACCTGATGAATTAAAACGCCTCTACCTTGGGCTTTTCTGGGACCAATTCAAAGCCGAAGACAAGATCATTGTTGAGGCAACAAAATCCCCGATCGTGCTCGGACTCGAGGCAACCGGCGCGCTCATTTGGAACGAAACGCAAAAGCCCGATCCTTTGAAGAATCGAGCCTTTGCGAAAGAAAATATTACAACGGATGACTCAGTTATAATAAGTCCTGTCAGGGGTCGGGGTCGGAACGTATCTATACGACCGACCAAATTACCTGACTCCGTTATATTAAATCCCGAAAAGGGGGCCTATCGGGAATCGAACCCGAATCGAAGGTTCCACAAACCTCAGTGTTAACCGTTACACCATAAGCCCCATGTGTATTGCGTGCTTTTCGTTATACCAGATTTGCCCCTTATTGACTAGCAGGCGGCACCGCGTCGTGATGCCGACTGACGATACGCTCGTATACCTGACTCCCCACCACAACGGCGATGAGCAGACTCACATAGAGCGCAACCCCCTCGCGAAAGACGAGATTGATCGACCGCAACGATCCGAGCAAGAACGCCGTGTACCAACTCACAATCGAGATCCCCCCGAGCGCAAAGGCGAGCCGGCGGAAACTCTTCGCCGGAACTGTATTCGCGAGCGAGAACTGTCGCATCCGCGGAGCAACGCGGAGGTTGAGAAGTATGCCGTTGACGACGATCACTCCCACGACGACGACCTTGAGCAAGAACTTCGATGACACACTTAGCCGTGCCTGCTCTGGCAAATAAAGCATGAGACCACTCATGATAAGCACCGCGAGTCCTACCCAGATCACATTGGAGAGAGTATCCATAGTCCCCTTTTCTTGTTCAGAGATGCGGTTATCTTTGAGAAATCGGAAAAAGAAAATATCAGTAATGGTCGCACCTCCAAGTCCGAGAATGAATCCGATGTTGTGCACAATGATCCACCAGATACGCTGTGTACCGAGGAGTGTGTAGAGGTCAGTCATATGGTGACCCATGAGTGCGACTGCAAGGAGTGCTGTTGCTGTAGCCGACCCGAGACACCACGCACACCACGCGCGAATGACGAAGGCTTGGAGAGCAATGAGATAGAGAGAGAATAGAACACCAAAGCATGTCATCACCGTCATCACCCATAACACTGGTGCAGTGAGATACTGTGGGAACACGAGTACAAAGGCATATAGTAGGCCGATCGTTGCGTAGTATCCGATACCGAGGAGTGTGTTGTCGATACCAGCAGTCGTCGCATGGATACTATGCACAACCTTTTCACAACTCGCTTCACGAGGACAGACGAGGGATGTCTTCTTTTTCTTCTGTCGATATATGTATGTCGATATGATGAGTCCGCAGATTGCGGCAAATAGTCCGAGATAGATGTGCATGGGATGAGTATATCACGCGGACTTTTTATTTTTGATCTTCTTCCCAATACTTCGCACCCTTCAACTTCTCTGGCAACAAATCTTCTTTGGTATATTTCTCGTATCCTTTGCCATACCCTTCGTCTTTCATGAGTTTGGTTGGTGCATTGCGGAGTTTGAGCGGGATCGGGAGGTTGCCATGCTTCTTTGCGTCTGCCATTGCGGCGTTGTAGGCATTGTATGCAGCCTTACTCTTTGGAGCTTTGGATAGATAGACGACGCCATGCGAGAGGTTGATACCGGCTTCGGGGTACCCAATAGTTTCGACTGCGCGAAATACTGCATTGGCGAGCACAAGTGCATGTGGATCCATCATCCCGATATCTTCGGAAGCAAATACCACCATACGTCGCGCAATGAACTTGGCATCCTCTCCCCCTTCGATCATGCGCGCCAGATAATAGAGTGCAGCATCAGGCTGAGAAGCGCGCATACTTTTGATGAACGCAGAGATGGTGTTGTAGTGTTCTTCACCTCCTTTATCAAATCGCAGACGCGTATCTTGGAGGGATTGCTGTAGCGTCTCGAGAGTCACTACGTTGTACAACTTGTTCGTATTCTCGATCAATGCGAGTGCTTGTCGTGCGTCGCCATTGGCGATAGATGCGACCCAGTCCTTGGCATCTGCATTCATCTCGATACTAGTCCGACCAATGATACTGAGTATATTGTCATGCGTGAGTTCCTTGAGTGTGAATACTCGCAGTCTCGAGAGTAGCGCCGGTATCACTTCGAAACTCGGATTCTCCGTCGTTGCCCCGATCAGTGTCAGTCGACCACTCTCGACATATGGCAAGAGGAAGTCTTGTTGTGCTTTGTTGAACCGATGAATCTCATCGAGGAACAGTATTTTGGGACCAAAGAGGTCTCCACTCTTTTCAATGATCTGTCGTATATCGTCCTTGCCCGCAGACACGGCCGAGAGTTCGTGATAGTCAGCATTGAGACTCGCCGCATAGATCCGAGCGAGTGTCGTCTTGCCAACGCCTGGCGGACCCCAGAGGATGAATGAGAATACATGCTTCTCTTCTATAGCGACCCGCAGTGGCGCGCCCGTAGATACCAAGTGGTCTTGGCCGATATACTCGTCGAGCGAAGTTGGGCGGATAGAGGATGCGAGGGGGTGCACTCTCTTAGATTAATCCTTTATCTCTGTCTTGTATACACTTGCGAGCGCGTACATAAATGAGATCGCGAGTGGGCCAACAAGGATACCGATCGGACCCATGAGTGCGATACCGCCGAGGACTGAGAAGAGGACAAGGAGCGGATGAATGTCGATCTTTTTGCCGACGAGGTATGGGTTGAGGAGGTTGTCGATAGATCCTACCAACGCTGCAGCCCAGATACTGAGCCCGATTGCAGAACCTGTGTGTCCACTAATCACCAAAAAGAGGATGGCAGGGATTGCGACGAGCGCGGTACCAATGGTGGGCACAAGAGATGCAATACCAGCGAGCACCCCAAAGAGTGCCGCATTTGGAACCCCAAAGACCCACAACCCTATCCCCATGAGGACTCCTTGTGCGAGCGCGATGAGGAGGTAGCCTTTCATAATCCCATTGACTGCCACGTTGAGCTTGGTCAATATCTTGTGACTACTATCGTCAGAGAGTGGACTAAATCGTACCAATGTATTCTTCCAATCAGTACCGTCTTTGAGGAAATAGAATGTAGCCAAAATAACCAAGAGGAATGAAAAGAGTGTCGCAAGAGTTGCTGTGAATGCGTTCCCGATACCCGCACTCAAATTGCCAGTGAGGGAGGCAATGCTTTGCTTGAGGTTGATCGCACCTCCTGGGAAAAGGTTGGTGATAGATCTATTGAAGAGTCGGGTGATATTGTCGAGTCCACCGTGATCAGATACCCACAGAGAGAGGTTTTGTGATTGTTTGAACACAAGCGTCCCTACGGTGAAAAGTGGGATACACAGTACGATAATAAATATGAGTACTGTCAGGAGTGATGCCACCCATGACACCTTGAGGTGTTTGTTGAGCATGCGATATACCGGGAACAGCACTGCCGAAAGCGCGACTGAGAGGATAATAACCTTTGCAAATGGCCAGAGTATGGCCGCAACAAGTATTGCTCCTCCAATGAATAATGAGGCGTAGAAATATTTGCGGGTTGATTGTTCGTACATAGGGTTAGTCTAGCATGGAAAAGTTCCAAGCATGAGAGCATGCCACTTGAGCAATTTAATTGATTTCGCAGGGTGTTTCTCGGTAGATTGTCTCTCTGCTGACTAATGATAGTTCCCCTACATAGCATTTATTTTGAGAAGCATTGATTGTTCCGACAATAACAATAACAGGTTCCCCTCCTTGTCCTGCGAAAAGTGTGTTGCTCTTGTCTGCAGCTTCCTTGTTCCAATAGTATTGAAAATCTTGTTTGTATATTGTCGAATTGGTGCCAGCTACATTGCGCTGGCTTACAAAATAATCAATCGCACTGCTGCTGTTCGCGAACGCAAGATTGTCATTCAAATGAATTGTTGAGACTCCCACTCTCCCATTTGTAGTTGTACTTCGCTCAATAGGCCACTGTGTTGGGCTGAGGAACTGAGTACGCGTACCATTGTAGAGCAACATGGAGTCTTCCCTGTGTACCGTTATCCACGATTTCTTGATCGTGTAGGTAACAGTGTATTCATAGTTTGTTCCAACCGCGGCAAAATTGGTTGAGTCAATCGAAATATAATTATTGAATGAAGTGTCTGTTAGATTATTTTCTACTTTAAATGCACTAATCCAACCATTTTTATATTCCAGACAGCTGAACCCTGTCACCATCTTGCATTCATCATTTTCAGAAATAGGTGTTGGGGATGGAGATGTTGTTACTGTTGGAGTTGGGATTACTACTTGTTCTGATTGAGAAGTTGGTACTGTAGTAGGATTCGGAGAAACCATTTCGGGTAGTGGATATTGCGAATTAGACGCAACTTCAGTTTTATGCTCACGTACCACAAGTACAATACCTGCGATGAGTATAATCCCCACTACCAATCCTAGAACCTTATTATTTTTCATAATTTGAATACTACACCTCTTGTGTCGGAGTATCAAATTCTTTTGTGCGCGAGAGAGGACTTGAACCTCCATAGGATTGCTCCCGCTACCACCTCAAGGTAGTGCGTCTACCAGTTTCGCCACCCGCGCAGGGTACATTCATACGAATGTATTGCGTACTATACCAAAAAGTACCCTCAAAGCAAATAAAAGACAAACGCTCCCCATCTGGGGAGTCGTTGTACCGTTCTATTCTGCTTGAGCTTCGACGACAGTCTCGGTCTCGGCGATCTCTGCTTCTGGAGCGATCTTGCCTCCGAGGATCTGCTTCATCTTGCGACGAACTTCCTTTGCCGCCTTGTCGCGGATGTAGTAGAGCTTGCTGCGACGAGTCTTTGCCTTCTTGGTGATCTCGATCTTGTCGATCATTGGTGAGTATAGTGGGAAAATACGCTCTACACCAACAGCATTGGACACCTTGCGGACAGTGAATGTCGCAGAGGGACCGGTACCATGCTTGCGGGCGAGGACGAGTCCTTCAAAGGCCTGAAGGCGGTATTTGCCCTTGTCCTCGATCTTTGACCATACGCGCACAGTGTCACCTGACACAAACGGAAGTGCCTTTCGTGCTTCGATATCAACGGGAGAAAATGAGTCTGCCATAAGGCCTCCAATCTATCACGCTTTAGTATACTTTGCAATAGCTTGCTCAAAATCAGCCGGATATGGGGCGCTGACAGCGACCTGTTGCCCCTCAGGAGCGACGAAGGATATGGTGCGTGCATGGAGCGCTACTCGGGAGAATCCCAAGGCTTGGGGTTTGGAT
Organism: uncultured Candidatus Saccharibacteria bacterium; assembly: GCA_964446965.1. Taxonomy (GTDB): domain Bacteria; phylum Patescibacteriota; class Minisyncoccia; order Phycocordibacterales; family UBA9973; genus UBA4124. Next base: position 3,749 of record CAYUQD010000004.1, on the reverse strand, counting down.
GCGGCATAGAGCGAGTCCGAGACAATGGGGCGCTGGAGATACTTCATATGGACGCGTAGTTGATGCGTACGGCCAGTCTTGGGCCAGAGGTGTACCAATGTGAACCGCTCCCCTTGCTCGTCTTCGAACTGATCGATAGCTTCCCACTTGGTCACAGCCTCGCGGACTTCTCCTCTGATACCGCGCCCTGCCTGCCATCGTCTAAAGTCACCAACACTTCGCCCGATCGGTGCATCGACGATTCCTGTACTCTCCTTGAAGTGCCCCCAGACAAACGCGTGGTATTCCTTCTCGACGAGGCGATCCTTAAATTGCTGCTTCAAATATTCAAATGCTTCTTGGGTCTTGGCAATGACCAGACACCCCGATGTCTCTTCATCGAGTCGATGAACGATACCCGGGCGCTCGATGACCTTGCCATCTACTTCCATGTTCTCCCCTACTCCAGCGATCTCTGGTCGCTCTTTCAAGATCCAGTCAACGACAGTTGGTACATCAGACTTGCCATCCCCATGGGTGCGGAGACCGGAAGGTTTGTTGATGATGAGAAGATTTTGTGTTTCTAATAAAATATCTATATGCATAAAAAATAAACGGCTCCTTAATATATTAAGAAACCGTTTCTAATGATTGTGCGCCTACGTGTACCTCTGTACCATCTTCCATAACAAATGTTCCCATTGAAATAGCTGGCTTTGTACCAATAAATAATTTGATACCACCTATTGTTTTTTCATCCAATAGTATTTCTGTTTGACCATTAGCTATAGCTTCAGCAAATTTTTTCTCGACTATTTCCTTGTATTCTTCTCCTATAAACATATATCTAATTTTTCTATATTATATTCATTAATCTGTTTTTGTCAATACCTTCCGAAGCATCAGTGGCGCCATAGCACCTTTGAGATTTCGAACCATATCTTTATCATCTTTAAACTTACCTGACACTTGTTCGTATTTTTTCTTTATTGGGTTATACACATTTGCCAGCTCTTCATAAGTAAAATCCCCTCCTGATCCTTCTGTCGCTGTTCCAAAATCAATAATCACTGGCAAGCCTTCTTCATTGATCATCACATTGCGACTATGGAGATCTCGGTGATAAATTCCCGCACTGTGTAATCGTGCGATCTGCTCATCCAGCTCTTTGATAAACACTTCATGTGAAAAATTTTCTGGCAATTTGGATGGTGTCGCGAGGATTTCCTCAAGAGTTGATCCAATTACCCTTTCCATGATCAAAAAATCTCCTTTTTCTGTTGTAATTGATATTAGAGATAGTGGTGTACGAACTCCAGCCTTTCGAGCCATTCCTTGCAACTCATTCTCTCGGTCAATAGTATTACAATCAATTTGCGGGGTTTCTTTTAGTCGTTTCAAACACACTTTTGAGAACGGACCTTCGGCGATAGCCAAGACTTCTGCATTACCTCCTTCTCCAATTGATTCTGCATGAATTTCTAATGATTCAATACATTCAATCAACGCCTCAGTCTCCCGGGATTCAACAATCTTTTGTACTTTCTTTATTTCGAATGGTTTGATTTCAAGTTGTTCCATATATTTTTATGATTCTTCATCACTAAGTGTAAACGCATCAAGTATTAGTTGTTTCTTTTTATTTTCATCGGATTCTTTTTCAGCCTGATCGATTAATTCAATAACACGTTCATACACAGTAGTATCAAGTTGGTGTTGCTTAGAGATTGCAATATTTTCCTCCATTTCTTTTCTAAAGGCGATTGATTTCAAATATAGAAACGCTTGTTCTTTATTTATAAATTCAATTTTTTCCGATGGTACATCTATTTCATTGCCTCGCTCTTCTCCTATCTCATCTGTCCATGTATTATGATCAAATTGTACGATCCAAAGTTTGCCTTGCTCGTCTATAAGTTCTGCATAATGCAAAGTTAATCGTTGCAATTTCATTGGATCATATTCCTTCTCCTTACTTGAAACGAGATCATTCTCTATTTTTTTATTATGATCAAATTGTTCCATAGCAAAATATTTGTGCGCCCTGAGGGATTCGAACCCCCGACCTTCGCTGTGTAAAAGCGCTGCTCTACCAACTGAGCTAAGAGCGCATGCTCTATATATTGTGCCCCCGGTAGGAATCGAACCTACAATAACGGCTTAGAAGTCCGCAGTTATATCCATTTAACTACAAGGGCTCTGCTATCCGAGGACACTGCCACTGTATCATTTAGTGAGCATTTTGTGAATATCACCAGAAAATACGGTGGATACAAGGAACGCAGCCACGATCGCAATGATACACACGACAATGATGGCGACGGTCCGATGCATTGCACGACGCTTCTGCAGATAGCGCTTCTGAATACTCGGAATGAGGTTGAGGTGTGTCCCATCATCGAGTGCGAGTCCGATCGCCGTCGTGTACCCGAGTGCGTCATCATGCGGGAGCATTGGGATGACTGCATCAAATGAGAGGCACTGACTCCACGGATTGCCAACGACCACCTTAGTGCGCAGACTCGCACTGAGATAGTCATCGAGTCCCCCGATTGCTCCATACTCACCGGCGAGGACGATATGGTCGACAGGATGTTCGATGCCATATGTCCCCTTCTTTTCATGCCAGCGCACATAGACACGGCGGATCTCATCCTTGAGGAGTCCGATTGAGTCAGTGAGGAGCTCAAAGAGTGGTGTAGGTATCTGTAGGAGTCCGTCATCGAGCAATCGCTTGCGGGCCGTCGCTTCATCGATGCCAAGTTCATTCATATATATGTCGACGAGCGCTCTGCCTCCTGTTGGTACTGTCGTCGTCTGCATCGCGACTCCATGTGCGACAATCGTCATTGTGGTTAGCGTGCTCCCGATCGATACGATGAGGTTGGTAGTCTGCGTGTTGGGGGTGAGGAGTGCACGAGCTTGGGCTTGGCCATCGAGGATGGATGCAGTCGCCGTGAGTCCAGCGAGCATGCAGACGCGCACATAATCCTTGGCGACGGATTCGGGGAGTGCGTGCGCTTGGATGACGGCGTCGGTCTCGGTCGCCGCGACGACACGGTACTCGATGACGTGCTGCTTGGGGTCGATGCCACGCTTTGTGATGTGCGCACGGACGGACTGCGTGAGGTTGGGAGTGTCCTTCTGGACCGGGACAGTGACGAGCGTGACGAGGGACGCAGGGAGACCGATGTGAACGTTTCTGAGTTTGTATTGTTTGCGAAGAGATGCAAGTATGGCGGTGAGCGCGCGCGCATCAGTGATCACGCCACTAGCGATACACCCGACAGGGAGCGCGATCTCTCGCCACATCGATGGTACGAGCGCATCACCAACTCGATGCAACTGCAGTATGCGAAGTGTGGTATCAGTGATGTCGATACCGACTACTGTTTTTTTGTGAGAAGAAAAAAGCGACACGTATACAAGTATACGATACAACTCTCCTATCGCACACTACTTCCTGGTGCAACTTCACTTTCTGGAACGAGAAATACTGGAGATCCATCTACTCCATCGACTGCCATGAGCATACCGTTGCTTTCGAGCCCCATCATTGATCTGGGTGCGAGGTTCGTGACGAACAACAATTGTTTGCCAATCAAACTTTCAGGTGTATACCACTGTCGTATCCCCGATAGGATTTGTCGTGGAGTTTCTTCGCCAAAGTCTAAGCTAAGCTTGATCAACTTTTCAGATCCTTCGACTGCCTCTGCCGCTATCACCTTCCCCACTTTCGCGACTACCTTTTTGAATTCATCAATAGTTAT
>CAYUQD010000003.1:0-70163 GCA_964446965.1 uncultured Candidatus Saccharibacteria bacterium | reverse complement strand
GTAGAATGCGTCCTTGCCAAGGACGAGACCAGGGTTCGATTCCCTGTACCTGCACCGCTCGTTGATCCTCATATGGATACAACAAAGATTCCACCATTTATCAGAGATACCCTCACCTCGCTCCACCACGCGGGTTTTGAGGCGTACCTCGTCGGCGGGTGTGTACGCGACATCCTCATGGACCGGACCCCCAAGGACTGGGATATCACGACCAATGCTCGCCCTGAACAGATCCTTGCAGCATTTCCCCACCTCAAGACAGTGAACGAGAACACCTTTGGGACCGTCACCGTCCTCAACATACCCCCAGACAGTACTGCTGACGTTCCACGTGTAACACCAGACAGTGACAACGTTGCCCAAGTCACCACCTACCGATCCGAAGGCTCGTATAGTGACAATCGCCATCCAGATACCGTTTCATATGAAACGGATATCACCAAGGATCTCGAGCGCCGCGACTTCACCATAAATGCTATCGCCTGGGACCCTGTAAAGGACAGTATTATAGATCCCTATAGTGGTATAAAGGACATAACGGACAAATCTATCAATTGTGTCCTTTATCCTGAGGTACGCTTCAAGGAGGACGCGTTGCGTATGTTGCGCGCTATTCGCTTCTCTGCGACCCTGGGATTCACCGTTACACATGAAACACTCGAGGCAATCAGCGCCAATGCTCCCCTTCTCGCTCACATCTCTGGCGAGCGCATCCGAGACGAACTAGTGAAACTCATCGACTCCCCTGCTCCAGCATATGGTATCGACCTCCTCTACCGTACTGGACTCCTCGCCTATATCATCCCCGAACTCCTCGAAGGAGTTGGTTGTGAGCAAAAAGGCGCCCATATCTATGACGTGTACCAGCACTTGTTGCACGCACTCCAGCATGCTGCTGACAAAGGGTTCTCGACCGAGATCCGCCTCACCGCCCTATTTCATGACATTGGCAAGCCGACGACTCGCCGATATGACAAATCGAAGGACAAATACACGTTCTTTGGGCACGAAGTCGTGGGAGCACGGATGACCAAGAAGATCATGGAGCGACTACGCTTTTCACGTGAAACTATCACTCTCGTCGTCACCCTCGTCCGCAACCACATGTTCTTCTCAGATACTGAGCAGATCACCCTCTCTGCGGTACGTCGCATCATCCAGAAGGTCTCACCGAAGCATATCTGGGAGCTCATGCAGGTCCGCGAATGTGACCGTGTCGGCATGAAGAAAGTTGAGGCACCCTATCGCCTGCGCAAATACCACGCAATGATCGACGAAGCGCTCCACGACCCTATCTCGGTTTCACAGCTCAAGATAGATGGGGGGTACCTCATAGAGGTGTTACACATGAAACCTTCTCCTCGTATGGGATGGATCCTCCATGCACTCCTCGAGGAAGTCCTTGAGAATCCAGAGCTCAATACCCTCGACATCCTCTCTGCACGCGCACTCGCCCTCAATGAACTGTCTGACAATGACCTCAAGGTCCTGGGTGAAAAAGGTCGTGACAAGAAAGACGAGCTCGAACAAGCAGAAGTACAAGCGTTACACATGAAACACAATGTCAGCGACCGTCAGACCAACCGTGTGCCAGCCCAGAGGAGAAAGCGCATATAGATAGAATGATATAGCTAAATCTTACACTTTATAGTAAAGTGTAAGTATATGATCAAGAAGGAACAAAGTGCATATATTGCCGTCCTCCAATACATCAACCGACTCAACAGACCTGTTTCACCCCATGAACTTGTCGCCATGTTGGGCAAATCCCGGGTCACCATCCACGCCGCACTCCGTAGACTCTCGGACAGTGGTTGGATCGCCAAGCAGGGAACTTCACCCAAGGTCTCCTATCGAGCGATCGACCCCTTCGCAAAGAAGGGAAGTGACCCCCTAGAGGCACCTCACACTACAGAGGATCCCACTACAGTAAAGGCCTTTATCAAGTGGTGTCGGGAGGAGGGGTACCATGTGCCAGAGGTTGCTCTCGAATATCAACATCGATTGAATCTAAAAGGGGAATAATTGACAATTGTGTACACATAAGTGTACACTTACCAAATGACTACGAAGTTTGTATCAATCAAAGAATTCCGGCAAAACATCGCAACATTTGCAAACCTTGCTCAGTCCAATGCGGGCACTGAGAGACTTATTGTCATGAACAGATCAACACCACTCTTTGAGGTGAAGCCGTTTGCCCGCAATACCAAGCTCGATAAACTCGTTGCTGACATCGCTGCGGCAGAGGAAGACATAAAACACGGTCGACTCCATTCACACCAAGACGTCCTCGAGGCGCTTGGCTTTAATGAATAGATACCAACTCACCTATACTACCCAAGCACGAAGGGACCTCGAGCGACTAGACAAGAGCATTGCGCTCCGTATTGTTTTCAAAATAAAAGAAAACAGCGAACTTTCTAATCCGCTCGTTCGTGCAACAGCGCTTGCGGGGCGACTTGCAGGTAGGTACCGATATCGCATTGGTGATTATCGGGCAGTGTTCAGATGTGACAATAACGGCGATATCATTATCCTCACCATTCTTCGTATCAAACACAGGAGGGAAGTATGCGACTAACATTTCTTGCGATATACTCTCACTATATGATTACAACAATACTTTTGATCGCTATTATTGGAGCAGTAGTATCAGTCGTTGTCGGAAGTATCTGGTACTCACCAGGTACCCCGATGGGACGCCTCCACATGAAGGCTATCGGCTTTGACAAGATCTCGCCTGACGAGCAACAGCGCCTCATCGAGGAAATGAAACCCAAGATGTGGAAGAGCTATCTCGCACAGTTCATCATGTCGGCGCTTACGGCATTCTTTATCGGATTTATCACTATCTTTGGGATGCGCAATGGTCAGACATTTGGGATGGTTGCAACAGAAGCATTCTTTGTATGGCTTGCCATGATGGTACCCGTCATTGGCTCGGGCATTCTCTGGGGCAATACTCCTCGCGATATCGCATGGAAAAAGTTCGCAAGTGATAGTATCTCCTACCTTGTCACGATCGGACTCGTTCTTGTGATTGCAAAAATGTTTGTATAAAAAGGAAGTCCTATTACCAAGCAAGAAAAAACCGGCCAATTATGGCCAGTTTTAATTTTTTCGGAACGACTCTTTTTTTTGATTCAAGAAAACAGACATATCACATTGAGTAAGTGTTGTTTCTACTGATGGGAGATAATCTCCAATATGTGGATGCAACAAATTATCATTGAGGTCAGCTATCTTGAGCGAGAGGATATCAAATTTTTCCCAGATTTCTTCATTTTTATTCATCATCCGTGCAAACAACCGTTTATCCTTGCGGGAAAGTAAATAATTGTTGCGCAATTCCTTTTGTATTGCACTGCAAAGGCGGTGCAAACTTGCTAGATCTGCTTCAATATCTTGTATTGCATCCTCAGTAAAAAGATTTGTTCTTTTTACTTCTTGAAACAAGAAAGATGAAGTATTGCGGATGAATGTAGAAAAAATATCGAAATACGTGATGTATGAACTAATATCCTTTGGAAGTGGAAGTATTGTTGTGTCCTTCCATATTTCCTGTAAAAGAGGAGTTATTACAGTTCGTGACTGAAACGTAGATATATTTATTTTCATAGCTAACAGTTTCCCATAGTCTACTCCTTCTCCTTTACAACACAAGAGGGCTTTGGTATAACATAGAAAATAATTCTCTATGGGTAAAAAGAAATTTAATAGTACCGGTACAGCAAAAATTGCTGCCGAAAAAGGATCCTTTGACCGCAAAACAAAAGGCACCGTCCATCGACCAAGTAATCGTCAACAGAATTACCGACGAAAAGCTGCCTAATCATTACTACATCCTTACTTAAAAAACCCCATACACTATGTGTATGGGGTTAATTTTTTTGTAGGGGGTAATTAGGCTTCTACAAACTCCGGCCATGACTCTTTTGTGAACACCTCACTCGGGGTAGGGAATTCATCCTCAGACACTTCGCCAGGACGACATTGAATAGATGGTACATTGGACTTTGGTTTTTTAAACCATTTCCGATTCCGAAGTTTCTCGAAAGCCCATCTGACAAGAAAGCCAATAGGGATCCCACCAACAACAATGATCCAGCAGACCAATCCTGCATTGATGGACCATTGCCGGTCGATGAGTATGCCAGTGAGAGCCAGAAGGCAGAGTGCCACAACGGTAGCGATAATTGTTTTGATCGTGATTTTCTTTTTTAAGATATGCATATACAGTAGTTTTTTAAAACTATAGCATATATTGTCCAAATGTAAAGTTAGAGCGTGATGTCGAGGAGTATCGGGCAGTGGTCGCTACCGTAGTATTGGGTGAGTGTCTGGAAGTCACTGACATTGCCGATCAACATAGGGGAAACAAAGAAATAATCGATACGCCAGCCGACGTTGCGCTCTCTGGCATGGGAGTACTGATCCCAGTAAGTATAGACCTCGGTAGTAGTGGGGTTGCGGTGGCGGAATACGTCGATCCATCCTTTGTGGACGACCTTGTCCATCCATGCGCGTTCTATAGGCAGGAAGCCGACGTGGGTCGCATTCTCCTTGGGACGAGCGAGATCTATCTCGGTATGGGCAACGTTCACGTCTCCACAAAAGATCACGGGTTTATGTTTCTCAAGTTTGGCTATGTACTTCAAAAATTGGTCATAAAAGGCGAGTTTGTACTCGAGACGCTCTGGAGCACCCCCGCCATTGGGGAAGTAGCAGTTGATGAGGTAGTAGTTGTCATACTCTGCAGTGATCGTGCGACCCTCATTGTCGAGTGACTCCATGCCGATACCATAGGTAACATTGAGGGGAGTAGCCTTGGTATAGATAGCGACACCGCTATACCCCTTCTTTAGGGTAGGGAAGGCAAAGTATGATGCGTATCCAAATACATCTCGGACTTCCTCGGGGAGCTGCTCGGGGAGTGCCTTGGTCTCCTGCAGACAGAGGATGTCGGGGTCCAAGTCGCGAAATAATGGGTCAAAATAGCCTTGTTTGGCAGTGGCGCGCAGGCCGTTGGTGTTCCAGGAGATAATTCGCATAAAAATAGTATAGCAGGCAAAAGAAAAACCCCCTTAGTTTAAAAATAGGGGGTTTAGAGTATTGGAGATGAAGTCTGAGACTTCATGGGGTTAAAATTTGAAAGAACTACTGGAAGAACTACTGCGAGTACCATTTTGCGGTGGTTTGTTTGGATTACACGTACTACGACGGATGCACACAGTGCGGAATGGACGACGGTTAGGTCGTTGAGTAAAAGATATTGGGTTTTTGAATAACTACCTTTGCATCTATTGTACCAATACGTTGTACACCACACAACTGTGTATAACTTCCCAGAGAAAAAAGCCCATTGCTGGGCATTTTTTGGTGAGTGATAAATTATCTTATTGTGTAACTTCACAATTAGTTATTGTTCTCATAGAGAGCACGCTCGAATCCATAGATCCCTCTCCAGTGTAGGAAAGGTTTGCAATTCTGAGAATTGTATCCCTTTCTCTCTTTTGTTTTATCAAGAGCATAGTGGGCTCAATAATAAAATTGGGGTTTTTGGGGATTGTGAATGTGTTCCACGAATTGTCGATCCATCCACGGACATACTGGTCATTGCTGACCTCTTTTCTCGGGGCGCCTTTTGAGGCTAGTGTCATACTTCCACCTGCGATACATACTGCAATCACTCCTGCGAGCAGTACTTTTTTTAACTTTTGATTCATATTAAATTATTTTTCCCAATGATAACAGATTTTTAGGAGAATAAGAAGTTATCGTTTGCTGTGAAATTTCTTGTGAACCTCTCGCAACTGCTTGTCAGTAATGTGCGTATAGACCTGTGTAGTAGCGATGTTGGCGTGGCCGAGCATCATCTGAACACTACGGATATCTGCACCGTTGGAGAGGAGGTTGGTGGCAAATGAGTGGCGCAATACGTGAGGAGTGACCTTTTTTGAGATACCAGCCTTGATGGCATAGGCACGGACAATGCGCTCGATAGAGCGAGGAGTGAGGCGTCGGTCATTGCGGCCGGCACCATTCTTTGCGATATCGACAAACATGGCTTCGTCCATATCCTTGCGCGCCTTCTGATATGCCTTGATCGCAGTACGGGCGTCATCACTGATAAATACGACGCGGACCTTCTCGCCCTTTCCACGGATAGAGAACTCGTCTCGAGAGAGATCCAGATCGTTGTTGAGCGAGCAGAGTTCGGCGAGACGAAGTCCTGTGGAGAAAAAGAGTTCGAGGAGCGCCTTGTCGCGCAAGCCTCGCAGTGTCGAGAGATCGGGAGCTTGGAGCAATCGCCCGAGCTCATCCGTCGTCATGAGATCGAGGTGACGTGCGCCAGTCTTTGCGAGTTCGATTGCATCTGGTGCGACACTCTCGATGTTGCGCTTGCGACAGTATTTCAGAAATGATCGAAGCGCGATCATATAGTAGTTCTGTGTATTCTTCTTCATGGTCGCTGCGGCTTGGCCACGGACTTTGACACCTGGAGCACGGTTGAGCTTGAGGCGAAATTCTCGCAGTGTATCCTCGGTGATGTCTCTCACCTTGGCAACCTTCATATCACTCGCAAAGCGCGTGAGGTAGTGGTCGTAGTTCTCGACAGTCTTGAGACTGCGCCCTTTTTCAATCTCGATGTATTCGAGGAATTGTCGCTTGGCAGTAGGGAAGTCCATATACATAGTATAGCCGAAATATTGTGCGACATAAAAAAGCTCTCGCATTTCGTACACATTGTCTATATTTCGGGGGTAAGGTGGGGTACTTGCCTTTCTCGAGGGCATGTGTTATGATGACCATATCATGTTATCAACGAAGAAAAAGCAGACAATCATCAAAAAGCATCAGGTCCACAAGACTGATACTGGCAGCAAGAAGGTACAGGTAGCGATGTTGACCGAAAAGATCGACGAACTCGCAACCCACCTCAAGAAGCACAAGAAGGACAACCACTCACGACGTGGCCTCATCAAGATGGTAGCGGACCGACGTGGTCACCTCAAGGTACTCGAAAAGACAAACCCTGATCAGCACAAAGAAGTCTCAAAACTTCTCAAAGGTTAATACTGAAACACTCCGCATTTGCGGAGTGTTTTGTTGTATACTCATAGTCATGGCCATCATCAAACACAAGGAACAACGCGTAGGGGTATTCATCGATGCACAGAACCTCTACCACACCGCAAAGCATATCTACAAACGCAAGGTCAACTTTGCCAATATCGTCAAAGACGTACTCGCAGGTCGCTCGCTCGTGCGTGCGATCGCGTACGTGATCACAACCGAGAATGAAGACGAGAAGGCATTCCTCGGGGCACTTAACAAAGCGGGGATCGAGACCAAGAGCAAAGACCTCCAGATATTCTATGACGGCTCAAAGAAAGCCGACTGGGATATCGGACTCGCCATCGACTGTGTCACCATGGCCCCCAAACTCGATGCCATTGTCATCGTCTCAGGGGACGGCGACTTCGTCCCGCTGTGTCAGTTCCTCCGCTACCACCACGGTATCCAAGTTGAGGTCGCGACATTTGGCCAAAGTGCGTCTGCATCACTCAAGCTCGCCGCAGACGACTTCCTCGATCTCTCTACTCACTCCAAAAAGTACCTCATCGGATACTAATCCTCCATGGAACCAACCACACCGACACAACCCGAGACTCCTCCAACACAACCTCCTGCTGTGCCGCAAAAGCCAGTAGAGGAGAGTCACGAGAACCGCCCAATCGTGCACACCTTCCAAGAAGATCTCTCGCTTGCGATGAATGCGACTGACGCACACGTCGTCCAAGAAATGCTGCACACCGCTCGTGAACGCGAAGAACTCGAAAAAGAACGCGACGTCGTTCGTCACCAAAAAGGGTGGTACACCACCGGCGGAGTCATCCTCGTCATCCTCGCACTCGGTGCCATCGTCTATGGTGGATACTACTACCGCACTCTCACGGTCTCTGTTGCACCTCTCCCGACAGTCGGCGTATTCCAAAATATCGCTCCTGTCATTACAGACAAGACAGCCTCCCTCGACGCGATCACGAGCATCACCACCAGTCCTGACATCATCGAAGGCAAGCCAGTCCTCGTACCATTCCTCTCTGACAGCACAACACTCACCCCACTGTCATCCGAAGAAGTGTTCCGATACTTTGGTATTGATTTTGGCGAACCATTCCTCGCGGCGATCTCGCTCGTCCGACTCGGTGTGTACAACAACGGCACGCGTGTGTCTCCCTTCCTCATTTTCTCCGTACCTAGTGCAGAGATCGCATCAAAAGAATTCTTGATCGCAGAACCAAAACTCCTCGACAGTGTCGGAGCAATACTTGCAATCCCACCACGCACTGATGCCGAAGAGGTGAGTGCAGGATTTGAGAGTAGTTATATGTACAACTTGCCGGTGCGCACGCTCGCAAGTACCAACATCGATACCAATGTAAAGACGATCATTCTCTACTATGGCTACGCAACTGAACGCACGATCGTCGTTGCTACTGACCCGAATGTCCTCAAAGCGGTGTACGATACGATCATTCGACAGAGATAGCACTAAGGCCCGACGAGGTGCGTGGGGCTGTAAATTTCATATAAAAAGCTGTGCAAAAACACCCTTGTGCATTTGGGGTGACATGCTACTATAATCGGCATGAAAGATACCAAACAATACAAAGAAAAGCTCGTAGCAGAAAAGGCGACTCTCGAAGAAGAGCTCGGTTCTATAGCCCTCTTTAACACGGAGACCAACATCTGGGAAGCAACCCCAAACCAGGACATGATGGGCGAGATCGATGACAACGACGCCGCTGACCGCTTCGAAGACTTCGAAGAACGTAGTGGTATGGTAACAACACTCCAAGCTCGTCTCTCTGATGTAAACAGTGCACTGACAAAGATCGAAGAAGGTGGCTACGGCATCTGCGAAATCGGCGGAGAAAAGATCGAACCAGAACGCCTCGAAGCAAATCCTAGTGCGAAAACGTGCAAGGAGCATATGAATGGATAAGAAGTAAAAATAGAAACCACCCGAACGGGTGGTTTTGACTTTTTGCGAAAAAAATGTAAAGTGTGTGAAACAAAATCTTTTCACAAAAAACTAATTGGGATGAAAAAACATTTATGGATTATCGGCATTGCCGGAGCATTGATTACGATACTGTACAGCGCAGTTACGTATAATTTATTAATGAGAAATCATATCCTCCAGCATCAGGATATAAAGGTGTACAGAAATACTGCATGGTTCATGATCATTATGTACATGATAATGACACCACTTATGTTATGGCTACAAATGGATAGTTTGTATAAAAAAACAGGTGGGAATGTGGGAACAGGAACATGGAAAAGGATTAAAGATAATTATCAGGTCTTATGGCCATATAAAGATAGATTAAATTTATTTTTAGTTCAGAATCCTGTGTTTTTGTACATTACCTTATTGGTACCGATTTTATATTTCTGTGTTATTACTGCTACAGTCGTACTCAATATGATTGTTGAGTGGATCTCATGGAAATGGTTTGAATTGACTTGTTGGTGGGATGACTTTCGATTAATGCACCTCTGATCATTGTTAAACATTTATTAAGCAATCACTTTTTGTGGTTGCTTTTTTATTTGCTCGAGTGCATAGTTTCACACATGAAGATCGTAAAAAAAGAAATTGGAAAAACATTTAGCGAACGAGTTGTTGAGCTCGCACTATTGATCCCAAAAGGGAAGGTGACGACGTATGGGCACATCGCACGAGCCGCTGGCGGAGGTGGGCAAGCAGCGAGAAGTGTGACGGCAATACTCGGCAAGGCATTTGATGCCGGCGCAAAGAACATCCCGTTTCACCGCATTGTCTACGCCGGTGGGAAAGTATGGCTCACCAACGAATACAAATCTCGCCGTCTCAAACTCTACAAAGCAGAAGGAATCGAAGTCGATAAGAAGGGTGTGATCAAAGACTTCGATAAAAAGTTGTTTTCGTACAAGTAATTGACTTTTCGCACTATTTGCGTAAAGTATGGAAAACTAAAAAGCTATGAACCTTGCATTACTTATTGCCGAAACAATATGTATCTCTGTTTTTTCTACACACGCGATACTAAAAAATGGAAAGTTATTTCAAAGGACATATTCAGTAATCTTAAATCTTTCTAGCGACGTCGATGGAGCCTACTCATATATAGATGATGACGAGGTCAATGTACGCCACAACTTTGATAGTGATACATATCAAATATTCGTAGGTGGCTATGGATGGTTGGATGTTTCATGGGAGATATCGAACGAACTCAGAAAGACAAATGTTATCCAATTGTATGTGGAGCTCAAAAAATATAACGATGTATATATTGTAGCCCCTATACCACAGTGAATATATGTACTATGTAATTCTCTTTTCTGCGCCTCTTAAAATCATTAAGAGGCGCTTTTTTATTTTGTTTCACAAAAACTTTAGAAAATCTTTATCTTTTTTTGGTACGGTTGTTTCATGGCTTTCTCCAGAATTCATTGCGCACAACTCTCGGGACTCCACGCGGCGGGAGTCGTGGTCGAGACCGATATCAATCGGGGACTCTATGTATTCCAGATCGTCGGGCTTCCCGACAAGAGCGTCGAAGAAAGTCGTGAGCGAGTCATCTCGGCACTGCGCAACAACTGCGACAAGAATCCCAAGAGCGAGAACCACAAGATCATTGTGTCGCTCTCGCCGGCAGAGCTGCGCAAAGAGGGCGCATACTTTGATGTGGCGATCGCACTCGGATACCTGACCGCGATCGGGGACATTGCATTCGATGAGTCGGACAAACTCTTTGTTGGAGAGCTTGGGCTCAATGGCGACGTACGGAGCGTGCGTGGCATCCTCTCGATCGCACAGTGGGCAAAGGCACACGAGTACAAAGAACTCTACGTACCCAAGGCAAATGAAACAGAAGCAACGCTGATCGATGGCATCACGATCTATCTCATCCCGACGCTTGCTGACCTCGTTTCACACCTCCTCGGTGTCGAGTCGTTACACGCGGCGATATATGCTCCACCACAACCCTCGTCACATACCACAACTACAGACTTTGCCGATGTGCGAGGTCAACTCCAAGCCAAACGCGCGCTCACCATCGCCGCTGCTGGCGGACACAACATCGTACTCTACGGTCCACCTGGCACCGGCAAGTCGATGCTCGCCAAGGCATTCCATGGCATCATGCCCGCGCTCTCCCAAGACGACTTCCTCGAAGTCGCAACAATTTATTCATCAATCGGACTCATCAACGATGCGCTGGGTGGAACGGTCCCATTGCGTGCTCCACATCACAGTGCGTCGCATATTGCGATCATTGGTGGCGGGCAACAACTGCGTCCGGGTGACATCACGCTCGCACATCGCGGTGTGTTGTACCTCGATGAGTTTCCCGAATTTGATCGACGAGTGCTCGAAGCATTGCGCGAACCCATCGAAGACGGATCGATCACAGTCGCTCGGGCAAAAGGGAGTGTGCGATACCCCGCGCGGTTTATATTGCTCGCGGCGATGAATCCATGTCCGTGCGGATATCGAGGAAGTGGGGTCAAGCACTGCACGTGCAGTGGCGCTGAGATCGCACGATACACCAAGAAACTCTCGGGACCAATCGTCGATCGCATCGATCTCTGGGTACCCGTCCAGCACGTCGAGTACGCAACACTCCATGATGCACCGAGAGTTGGGGAGAGTACTGCAATACGAAATACCGTAGCAACAGTGCGTGCAATCCAACATGATCGATATGGGAAACTCAACTCTGCACTGACATCGAGCGAAGTACAAAGCATCGCAAACCTCAGCGATGATGCGCGCATCCAACTCCAAGTCTACGCCGAGAAACTCAAGCTCTCGCCACGAGTCTATATGCGCACGATCAAAGTTGCACGAACGATTGCCGACCTCGATGAGTCCGACACTATCGGCCTCACACACATCCTCGAAGCACTACAGTATCGACCCAAAATTGAGTGATTGACTTTATCTCCCATATCAGTAGAATGCACAAAAAATATAAAAGAATATGGAACAAAATTTATTTGTCTTTGACCGAACATCTCGAGATTTATTTAACATGATCTCTCAAGCCCTGCTGACAACCTGCAGAAAAGTAATTCACTTCAATGGAGAAGTCCCAAAAAATGTTGAAAGGCTCAACATCACAAACAAACAGGATGCACGGAAACAAGCCGAACACATTGCGCAGCAATTGATTGCCCCATTTTATTTTCCCGAAAAGCAAAGTGAGCGTGAACATTATGCCGATATTTATGGGATCGGATTATCCAAGATAATTCACAACAACGAACCATACTTTGTCGTTGCTATGTGTGCATCTACCGGGGAAACAATTTACATTGAAGGCACCAACAACGATGGGCTCGAAGACAAACTAAAAGTTCGATTTGAATCATTCATCGAAACAAATGGCGTTGCCGCCTAAACAAAACCCCCTCCAACATTTGGAGGGGATTCTTTTTTTAGAAACGAGTACCGATTTTGAATTTTGAGAATGGATTGCCACCACAGTTACGAGCATTGAAGTGGAGGTGTGGACCAGTCGATCGTCCGGTGTTGCCTGAGCGACCAATTGTCTCTCCCATTGATACCTTGTCTCCAACTGCAACACTGACGGATGAGAGGTGGGAGTACTGCGTCTGACAACTTCCTTCGTGACTGATGACGATATAGTTGCCGTATCCGCCATTGTATCCAGAACTCTTTGCGATAGTGACGACCCCGCTTTTGAATGCAGATACTGTCGTACCTACTGAGACACCAAAGTCTACTGCGTTGCCATCATGAAGCCCTTGGGTAAGGATGCCGTGTACCGGAGTGCTGTATGAAGACGATGCTGTAGGTTCTTTTTCATCATCATCGTCTTTTGTCGTAGCTGTTGTCGCTACAACTTTTGTGGTTGTTGATGGAGAAGTTGTCTTTGTCGCAACAACCTTCTTTGCCGGAGCTTTGACAGCGATTGGTTCTGCGCCAGGGATGATGAGTTCGGTCCCTACCTTGATCGCATCTTTCTCAATGTCATTGTACTTGAGGATATCTTCTTGGCTCGCGTCATACTTTGCGGCGATACCAGAGAGAGTCTCACCCTTTTTGACGGTGTGTTCGACTCCGCTAACAGGGAGGATGACGAGTTCGTCGCCGATGTTGATCTTGGACGTCTTCTCAGTGAGGTCATTGGCCCAACGGATCGTGTTGATCGTGATATTGAACTTATCTGCAATACCCGAAAGAGTATCGCCACTTTTGACTACGTATGTCGTGATAACGGTGTCTTCTCCTTCGGAGACTATCTCAGACTCCTCAGTACTATCGGTGTCTGCGAGATCTGCACTATCGGCGCTTGTACTCTCGTCTTTGACCTCTATGAAAGGCGTCTCTGCATTTGCCTTGATCTTGATCTGGTCAGCAATAGTATGCGCAATACCTGCGTTAATGAGTAAGAGGGGAACTATTATGTAAATAATCTGTTTCTTGCCGATATCACGGAAGAAATGCTTCTTTGAACGTTTGGGAACGTCGGTAGACGTTCCGGGTGTATCTTGTTGTGGAACCATAAGTAGATCATTAGTGTACCAATGAAATGCGCGCGGGTTGTGATATGACAATATTATACAACATTAGTCAATAGTTTTTTGCCAAAAAACCCTTATTTTTATATAAATTGACAATCGATTTAGATAAAGTATAGTTACAAAAAACTTATCATCATGAAAAAAACGTTATGTTTATTGCTCATTTCCAACCTGTTGTGCCAATTATCATTTTCACAACACTCATCAGATACTGCCTATTCTGTAGAGTTTATTGGATGGACCGGTATTGTTACCAAGACATTTGTTCATAATAATGAAAAGGTGTCCATTAAAAAAACAGTATTCGTTGATCGAAGAATTCCTATCATCAGCGCTATGAACTTCATTACTAATCGCACTAAAGGTCCAGTTGGTATTTTTGCTTATATTCCAGCATTTACACTCCAAGTAAGGTATCGCGGCGTAGTTTTGAGAGAAGAGGGTGAAAAAATTGTACCCGTACTCATATATACTTCGAGTGGTGAGCAGAGTACTATAGTGATATGTTTCATTTTTGCTGTCCTTTTTGGACTTTTGTTATCGCGACTATTGTGTGGGTCAAAACCAGAGTGGGTCAAATGTAAAATATTCACGACTATCTTCGTAGTAGCAATGATATTTGCTCATATAGCCCAATTACTAATTATGGGTAGCTTTTCAAAGATTATTGATCCCACTGCGGGTGAGTGGGTATCGATGTACACCTGTTACTTTTTGTACGCTCAACTATTGTACATAGTGTGGGTGGGAATAGAGAAATTTTTTGGAAAAATTAAAACCAGAAATATCGTATTGGCTCAATAAGGTCTAAAGTAGCATATAACGCATGTATCCCATGCGTTTTTTCTTTTGTTGTAAATAAAGTACACTATCTCCACTATGGATTTCACTACTGGTCTCAATGACGCTCAGCGCAAAGCAGTCCTCACCACAGATGGACCACTCCTCATCGTGGCTGGGGCAGGGGCTGGCAAGACCAAGACGGTCGTGCATCGCATCTGCCACATCATCACAACAGGGGTCGCACCATCTGCAGTACTCGCCGTGACCTTCACCAACAAGGCTGCAAAAGAAATGCGCGAGCGAGCGCTCCATCTATTGGGGCAGATGTCGTTCATCGAGCGAGCCGATGGTGTGCCATTTGTCAGTACGTTCCACAGTCTGGGGGTATTTTTGTTGCGAAAGTTCGGAGCATTCGGGGGGACAGTGAAGCGATTTACCATTCTCGATGACGCTGACACTCTCTCTCTCATCAAAGAGTCGCTCCTCGCCCAAGGTCTCGACCCAAAGGAGAACGACCCTCGCGGAATCAAAAATACCATTAGCCGCGCAGCTAACGCATTCATCAGCCCCGATGACCTCGAGAAGGAAGCAAACCCGCAGTACCGTCTCGCTGGACGAGTGTGGCGCAAATACCGCACCCTCAAGGCTGAGCAAAAGGCGCTCGACTTTGACGACTTGCTCACACAGACGGTCCTCCTCCTCGAACAGCATGACGAAGCCCGCGCATGGTGCAACAACACCTGGTCACACATCCACATCGACGAGTACCAAGACACCAACGAAGTACAGTATCGTATCGCAAAAGCTCTCGCGTCGCACACAAAAAATATATGTGTCGTCGGTGACTCTGACCAGAGTATCTACTCATGGCGTGGTGCCAACATCAAAAACATTTTGGAATTTGAGCGAGACTATCCCGAAGCAGTCGTCGTCATCCTCGAAGAAAACTATCGCTCGACCAAGACCGTCCTCGCCGCTGCAAACGAAGTCATCAACAAAAATACTTATCGCACTCCCAAAAACCTCTTCACCAGCAACAGCGATGGGGAACTCATCTCAATGTACACCGCATACGACGAGAGTGACGAGGCGAACTTTGTCGTTGAGCGCGCAATAGAGCATATCGATGCAGGTGTGAAGCCAAGCGACATTGCAGTACTCTTTCGCACCAATGCGCAATCTCGTGCGCTCGAAGAAGCATTCCTCTCGTACTCGATCCCATATCAAGTGCTCGGAGTGCGATTCTTTGAACGAAAGGAGATCAAAGACGTGCTCTCGTACATGCGCGCCGCGATCAACCCCGACAGTTTGCTCGATATCAAACGCACGATCAACGTCCCTGCTCGTGGTATCGGCAAGGTCACTATCGCAAAAGTCTTTGCCAAGGAAGCGCTCACTGGCAAGGCACAGCTCTCGGTGCAGAAGTTCTTTGCACTCCTCGAAGACATTCGCATACACATGGAAGGCAACACTGTGTCAGAGAGTATCAAGTACATCATCACAAAGAGTGGGATGGATACTTTTTACAAAGGGGAACCTGACGGCGAAGAGCGCCTCCAGAACCTCGGAGAACTCGTCTCGATCGCAACACGCTACGACCATCTCGGGACCGAAGCTGGTATGGAAAAGCTAATCGAAGAAGCAACACTGATGAGTGACCAAGACAACCTCGAAGCCGCAGATGGGGTGAAGCTCATGACCGTGCACGCCGCAAAAGGACTCGAGTTTGCAGTGGTATTTCTCGTCGGACTCGAACAAGGACTCTTTCCTAGTGGACGAGATAGGGGAGCAACAGGAGCTGATGCAGAAGAAGAGCGACGACTCATGTATGTTGCCATCACTCGCGCTCGCCACAAGCTCTATATTACCTACGCCAGTATGCGTACTATATATGGTATGCGTGATGTACGAATGCCGTCAGAGTTTGTCCTCGACATCCCTGAAGAGATCATTGTCAGGGAGACGAGAGCGGGAGAACCCGGATTTACCACCGTCTTTCTCTAAATACGGTATAGTGTGTCTATATATATGAAAGCAAAAAAGTCTCTCGGCCAACACTTCCTCCGGAGCGAACGCGCGCTCGCATCTATTGTCAGTGCAGCAGATCATCATGTAGACGACCTCATCCTTGAGATAGGTCCAGGACACGGAGTGCTGACGGAGCGACTCGTAGCAACTGCTGGCATGGTCGTTGCAATCGAAAAGGATCGCGAACTCATCCCACTCCTACGCGAGCGCTTTGCCCAAGCCCTCGCCGATCACAAGCTCGATATTATCGAACAAGACATCCTCACCTATGACCCAGTCGCTATGCGCGCATATGGATATCCATCATACAAACTCGTCGCAAACATTCCGTACTACATTACCGGGGCAATCATTGAGAAATTTCTCAGTACATCATATCCACCCACACAGATGGTCCTCCTCATGCAGCGCGAAGTAGCAGAACGCATCGTCGCTCGCGATGGCAAACAGAGTGTGTTGTCTATTGCGATAGCAGCATATGGTACAGCTCGTATCATCGAACGTGTACCCCGAGGCGCATTTGCTCCCGCACCAACAGTAGAGAGTGCAATCGTCTCGATAGAAGGGATCACGAGAGATTTCTTTGCAGATATCGATGAGCAAGCGTTCTTTGCAGTGATGAAGGCAGTATTTGGGACAAAGCGAAAGCAACTCGCAAAAAGTCTCGGTGACTACCTCGGTGACAAGGATATGGCACTACATGCACTTCATGAGATCGACATCCCACATACCGCTCGACCCGAGACGCTTACACTTATCCAGTGGCACACACTCGTCGCCGTACTCGCAAAATACAAAAACGGTGTACAATAGAGTGTAATGAAACACTATCACATCATCGTCGTACTCATTCTCTGTATCATCTCGCTCCCATACATGGCGCGAGCCGCAGGTATGACACAACCATTTGGTGGCAAGGTTCTCTCGATCCGTATTCCATCAGTGACCTGTATTGGCACGGGCACAGGACCAGTCGTACTTGCGAGCAACCTCGCAGCTGGTCTCTCTACTCTCCAAGGAGGCAGTGTCAGCAACATCGTGAGCAATGTATACGGAGTCATTCCACTCTATACGACTAGCCCTACCAAGAAACCTCAAGTAACTCAATGGGTCCTCGGGCGTCACGACCTCATCCCCAACCTCAGTACGTGCTCGATGGGTTCAGTACCATTCCCTGTGAAAAAAACGACAAACTACGGCGTTTCTGGTGGGAGCTACGGACTCTAATATATCTTATGCAGCCTGACACCAACAGACCAAGTAAACAGTTCCTCATTCGTGGCGGCATTGCTATCGGAGTACTCGCGATCGTATTGATCGTCCAGACATCGTGGTTCCGAGGGCTCTTTTCGTCAGATACTGACGAGTCTCGCGTCACCGTCGACAACACCACCGTCGGAGACATCCTCAACCAAGACACAAATGGTAACGGTATCCCCGACTGGGAAGAAAAGCTCTGGGGCCTCGACCCGACAGTCCTCTATACTCACGGCATATCCAACAGACAGATCATAGAAGACAAAAAGGCGTCGCTCGGTGTCTCGGGTACTGCAACAACCCCTACCAACGAGACCGACCGTCTCTCTCGCGAACTCTACACGCTCGCGATAGCACTCGGTCAGTCCGAGGCAGTCGATAGTGCAACATTGCAAGAGATCGCCGCAAACTTTGGCTCATCGATCGATACCGACCTCGTCACCAATACCTATTCCTCAAAAGACATCCAGACGATCCAGACGACGAGTCAATCTCTCACCACCTACTCTACCCAAGTAAAGAATATTCTCTCTCGATATAGCAAAGGGGATGACGACATCGCCATCATCGTCCAAGCTATCGAAACCGAAGATACAAGCGGTCTCGAAGCACTCACTGCAACACGCGCACAATACATCAAACTCACCAAAGAGCTCGCCGCAGTCCGGACTCCTGTCGGAGTCGCCAACTACCACCTCGATATTATCAATGGTATTGCCGGAGTAGGGGACTCGTTTGAGATCATTCAACAACTCTCTGATAATGGTATCTCCGCACTCATCGGTGTCGCCTTGTACAAAAACTACAACACCAAACTCGACACTGCAGTCATCGGACTGACTGACTATTTGTCCGAATACGGTATACTACAACAATAATGCAACGATCCCTGTTTATATTCATACTTGCACTGTGTACACCGATCGTTGTCGGCGCACAATCCTTCACCCCAAGTACTCCAGGTGCGGCAACGACGAGCTTTCAAGGAATGTCATTTAGCGGAGTCGGTGGTGCCATCCTCAACTGTACCAACATCGGAAGTTCTATTTCGAGTATGGCGTCAGATTTATTTGGGAATTCGAGCCCAAACCCTGCGGCTGTCGGCCAACAAGCCCTCTACGCAATCCCTGGTGCATCACAAATGGTCCCCGTCAAAGACTCAGAAGCAAAAAAGCTCGCTGAGAAGCAAGCAAAAAAGACCAACTGTCTCGATGGCATCGCCTATGCAGTCGCAAAGAACGCCCTCCAAAAAGTCTCTGACAAAACCCTCAACTGGGTCAACACCGGATTTAGTGGCAACCCACTCTATGTACGCGACATGGACTCGTACCTCAAGTCCATCAATGACGAAAAGATCCAGAGTTTCCTCGCTCGAGTGCCGAACAACAACTCAATCTTTGGCAACGCTATCCGTTCTACCATTACATCGCAAGTCACCGGATTTGATGATGGACGCGTCGGTCAAGTAATGAATACTCCTGAGGGACAAAAGTACGAAAAGTTCCAAAAAGACTTCACTAATGGGGGGTGGGATTCATTTCTCGACTTCCGCAACAACCCACTTGGGGCATACTTTAGCGCGAGCGAGCAAGTCAGTCGCGAAATCTCTGACGCCCAAGAAAACATCAAGAGCGAACTCGTCCAAGGCAACGGCTTCCTCAGTATGAAGAAATGTGCTGAGTACGAGGACATTCGCTTCACCAGCGCAACGACTGCCAATGGTGTCCCGGTGGACGAGCAACTTCCTGGTACTGTCTCTGGCCCTATCACTCCTGCCGCACCAGCAGGTGCTCCGAAATGCATTCGCTACGAGACTGTCACTCCGGGAGCCATCATTGCACAGCAGACATCCTATGTGACCAACTCAGCAGTGCGCCAGCTCGAACAAGCAGACAAGATCAATGAAGTCCTTGGGTCATTCTTTGACCAGCTCATCAACAGACTTTTCCAAAATGGTCTCGGGAACGTTGGTAGTCGTGGTGGTACCAGTAGTGGTATCGGTGTCGGCTCAAATGTCGTCTATGGCACCAACGGTCAACCCCTCGCAAGTGTCTCTACTACTGATATTCAACTCGGGTACCAGAGCGCGACTGGTGGATATAACAACGACTTTGATATTAGTCGTCCGCAACAACTCCGCGCCATTCTCCAGACACAACACGACTACATCAGTCGTGCGAGTGATGCTCAGATCGCAATGGAGCGCATCGTCCCAACACTCGGCTGGCTCGACTACTGCCTCCCCGGACCCAACCCGAGTTGGGGGACAGGGCTCTCTGATAACTTCCAAGCACTCACCGGTAGTCTCTCGCAACCACCCGCAAGTGGTCCAACTGCACTCCAAGGATTCATGAGTAGTATTCCTATCCTTGGAGGACTCTTTGGTGGAGGGAACACTTCACCTCCACCAGTTCTCGCCGGTGAACCAGTTCTCTATGACAAGGTCACCGACACACAACGCAAACTCAAACCAGAAACTTTTATGATTAGACAAAGTGCTGGTGCTTTCAATGTGCCCGGCAACGTCAGTAGTATCATTCCATACCTCGAAGCATCTCTCTTGACCATCATCAATGAGCTCAATGCATCTGGTTTTGACCCAGAAAGTCTCGCTACTGCATATGCAAGTCTAGAATCCGGAACATTTCAACAAGCAGATGCACGGGCATTTGCAAAGAGTGCGTACAAAGAGGCGGGCAAACTCGTCGGATACAACCGCAACATCACTGAGTACACTACTCAGTACAACCAAAATATCTCCAATACCGAAGACGCGCTCGAACAACTCACTGAGATCCATCGCCAAACACAGGACATTGTCTCTCGAGCAAAGGCGCGCTACATAGCTGCACAAGCAGCAGCAGGTACACCAGTAGATACGACGTGTATCAACGAAGCATACGTCATCAATACTACTCCAGTCGTGCCCGTCGCTCGAGTGGAGTCTGACACTCCCAACAGTCATGTATTACAATCAATACAGTCAAGTCAGTATTTCTATAGTAATCTATAACCATGAGACGTTTTATCCCTATATTTATCATCATAGTCATTGTCGCAGCCATCGTGCTGGGGGGATTGTGGCTCTCTGCCCGCAAGACCGCTACTGAAAATGGTAGCAACCCACTGAGCTTTCGTGAATTTGTAACAGGTAGTAGCAGTAGTGGTACCGTGTCTCCCGACGATCCAGGAAGTCTCTCATCAGATTTCACCACAGACGGATCCGGTACGACGACTGACACACCTACAGGACAAACTCCTTCACAGACATCATGGTCAGGATCTCTCACTCCATCTGAGACACAAGTGAGCGTCTTTACCGACGAGACACTCAGTCCGACAACCTCACCCTCAGGCACAAACACTAATGGCCCCGGTACAACACCCTCTACTCCGAACACGACACCTACGACTCCCAACACAACACCTATTGGTACAGGTCCGGGTACTACCACTACCACTCCGACAACTCCTGGGACCTCTAATCCTGGTAGTAACCCCACCCCTCCACCCCCAACAAGATCAACCCCACTACCTCAGTGTAGTGATGCTGATCTCAATATCATCTTTACCCCCCAAGAACTCGCTGACCTCAAGACACTCGAACGACGCTTTTACACTATCGCAGAGTCCATTCGTACCGACGAAGACGTCGCTCGTGAGGTCTCAAACCATGACACGTTCGATATCAAAGGAGTACAACTCCAAGAACTTCTCACCTACTGCCTCAACAAAACTCCACAACTTGCAAATCCTCTGTACAAAAAACGTGTCGCAACACCATTCTGGAACAATAGCTCGACCGATACACTTGGTTTTGTAACGGATTCAATAGAAACATTCCAAC
Source organism: uncultured Candidatus Saccharibacteria bacterium (assembly GCA_964446965.1). Classification (GTDB taxonomy): domain Bacteria; phylum Patescibacteriota; class Minisyncoccia; order Phycocordibacterales; family UBA9973; genus UBA4124. The sequence continues at coordinate 48,631 of CAYUQD010000003.1, read as the reverse complement.
CTATTGTTAATCTCAATGATTTTGGATACGGCAAGGGCAGACTTGTGAAGGCATTGCGTCTCAATTTGTGGTAATAGTCGCGCACCCCGTGATACACTGTATTCGTGAATTCTCATTCCTCGCTATGGTTTCGGATAGCTAGATCTTTTGGGCGCAATATGACAAAGGCGATCGTTTCGCTTGTATTTCTCGTGACACTATTTGGCAATGTCGCACTCTCGCATGCAGACATCAATGAATACATCAACCTCTTTGATGGGACTGATCCTGCCAAGGGTCTGACGATGCAGATCGCAAATTTCACGAGTCAAAGCGGATTTCAAGGACCAGGTACATGGACAACTACCACTCCGACACAAGGGCAGGGACCAGTTGATCCCACCTCTACTACTCCGACACAGGTGATCTCATCATTCAAATTCAATTTTCAGGGAAGTTTTTTGCCTGTTAATGACATACCTTATAAAGAAAAAAAGTGGGCCTATATCAAGGATTTTTATACAGGTACACTTTTCCAAGATTTTGTACCACATGTGTTTATGCTTCGTATTTGCGATATCAACCCTGGGACTGGAGCAATAGATGGGACAAAGTGTGTATTTTCTGATGTACCATACGCCCACTCTCCAATGAATAACGACCTCAAAGGCGATGGCACTCCACTATGTCCAACACAAAGTACATGTACTATACCTTCTGAAGAAACACCGACATCAAAGATATACCACTATCGCGCAAAACTTGATACTAATACTGGTCTAGGCTTTCAAAGAGGTGACACACAGTATGCAAAATTTAATGTCACATTCCTCGTCGGCCAATTCGCCCCACTCCTGAGCAATGGTACGCTCGGGGCATACATCGCAAAAAATGATAAATTCAAAGTAGGGGACCCTACAGAATACCAAGCTGAACTTTGGTATTGTGGTCAAAATACTAATGGCAACCAACTCAATCTCAATAGTGAGAGCGAGAGCGTGCAAGGATTCAACAACCTCTGTGACGGTAACAAACCGTACTTCCGTATCGCAAGTTCTCAAAAATTCAGAATGCCTGCCACCAACGCCGAGGCAGCAAGTCAGACCGAGGCAAGTGTTGCTGCTGCAAACACATCTGACACTCAAACAGATACATTACCTAACTGTGGAATCGGTGTTATTAGTGGGACATTTGTGGGATGTATTGCACAACTCGTGTATTACTTCTTCTATGTTCCTATTCAATGGTTCGCAGGTATCATGGGTAATCTCTTTGATTTCTTTCTCGGATACTCACTCTCTGACACATCATATCGTGCAGAGTTTGCGGTGCGTGGATGGCAACTCGTGCGCGATATCTCCAATATTTTCTTTATTATTATCCTCGTCTGGACAGGACTCTCTGCTGTATTCAACACCAAGACCAACATGAAGAGCGTGGTCGCGAGCCTCATCCTCAACGCCATCCTCATCAACTTTTCACTCTTTGCAACCCGAGTCGTCATCGACATATCCAATGTCGTTGCGCGTGTGTTTTATAATTCTGTAGAAGTGTGTGAAGGTAAGTGTGAGCCGAGAAATAGCGACGGCAACATACCCAACCTCAAGGAAGGTACCGGTAACTTCAAACCACTGTCCGAAAAGATAGTGTCCGCATTCAACCCGCAAAAGCTCTTTAGTGCAAAAGTCCTCAGCGCAAACAAGGCTCTCCCAAATAAAGACGGTTCTGGTACTACCGCAGTCGATCTCAATAGTTATGACTATGCGACGTATTATATCGTTGTCAGTCTCATTGCAGCGATCATTCTCTTTGCAGTTGCGGTTATGTTTTGGAAGACCACCTTCATGTTCCTCGGACGCGTGATCGGACTCTATCTCTGTATGATCTTTGCACCATTTGCAGTCCTCACTCAGGGTAACATTCCTTTTTTGAATTCTATCAGCGAACTTTCGTGGAAAAAATGGCTTAGTGACCTGACAGGATACGCACTCCTTGCACCGATCTTTGTATTCTTTTTATATATTGTCTATTCATTCCTGGAGACAGATTTCATCACGGTGTATCTCAACAAAGATTCTGGGTCATTCCTTGAGATAGTTATCTACACCGCAATCCCGATGCTTATTGTATATATGATGATTAAGCAAGGTGTGAAAATAGCTGAAAAGTACGCGGGATTTGCAGGGAAGTTAGTACAAAACTACTCTGAAAAAGCAGTAGGATTTGTCGGTGGGGCAGCGCTTGGGGTTGCGACTGGTGGAGCTGCGCTTGCTGGTAGAAATACTTTAGGAAGATTAGGTACCAGGCTTGCTGAATCTAAAACATTACAAGATGCTTCAGCGAGCGGTAAATGGTATGCGCGTCTTGCTGATAGAACAATGCAAACAGGGACAAAAATGTCTACTGCGACATACGATGCGAGAAATAGCGCTGTTGGAAAAAGGTTTGAAAAAGAAACTGGTATTGGGCTGGATAATAAACTAGTTAAAATGACAGGAACTGGAACCAATAAAACACAAGGGGGCTTCAAAGAGGCAATTAGTCGAAACGAGAAAGTACTTGTCGATCGCGCTGAGAGATTTCAACTTCGAGGCGCTGCGGCTGTTACCCAAGACAAGAAAAACAAAGCATGGGAAGCTGGATATGATGCACGACGTAAAGCAGCGGAAACAACCGATCTCGCAAACGGTGTTGCGTTTAATGAAGTTGATTTCCGACAAAATGATCTTACTGCGCAAGCAGCTCAAGGAAATAAGCGCGTAGAGACAACCACAGAAGTCAATCGCGCACGTGAAAAAACATACCAGGCAAAACTTGCACGCGGCACATTCCTATCAAGAGTAGCTCAACGATCCACCAACAGAGTTACCACTCCTGGTGCAGCTGTCGGTGCGGCTGCAACTGCAGCAGGGGCAAGTGTAGTAACCGGTGGCGCTATAGTGGGTGCAGCTGCAGCGATTGGACAAGGAGCAATTCAAGGAGCAGCTCGAGAAAATGTTATCAATAGTCGAGAATCAAAGGCAAAAGATACTATTAGTGCCGGCGAGCGAACAAAACTGGAAGGTCGCCTCAAACAACTTGGTGTTGATAAACTCCGTATGCAACAAACACTTTCACCAGTTGCTCGACATGCCAACAACAACGATCTTGACAGTCTCACCGTACTCGATGTTCAAAATTATCAGGCTTCAAATGTAAATCACGGTATGGCGTCACCAAATACAGTTATTGCTGAACGCAATCGTATCAACAGCGATATTTCTAGCATTCGGAAGCAACTTGGTTTAGGATAGTACTATGGATATAAACGAGGAAACGCTTACACTATTAGAATCTCTTGATCCAAATTCCAAGGAATTTGGTATGCTTGCACAAATTGATACATTCTTGGATGAATTAAAAAAAGAATTCAATATTACAGAAGAAGTATCTACAATACTTGATGGGGAGATGACATTATTTCTTTTAAAGAAAAATGATATAAAACAGTTGGGAGAGAACTTAGAAACACAGCTTTCTTTGTTACTTGAAAAGGGAAATATGGAAAAAATTATTGATAAGATGTATACATTTCTTAAAAATGGCAATGTTCAATTATCTGAGCCTACCCAGGCGTCTACTTCAGCCCCAACCCCATCCGACATGCTCGCTCGCCTCAATCAAACCATGACTACTCCATCGACGCTCGCTCCCACGAAGCGCACCTATACTACCGATCCTTCAGCAACACCTGCGCCATCGACTCCTTCAGCCGCACCATCATCCGCTCCTAGTGGCATCAAATCGATCGATCCCTATCGAGAAATTCCTGATAAGTAGAAGATTAGTTGAGCCTATCTTTATCGTCCAAACCTTTCCACCACTGCATCAATTGCTGAGCAACCGTCTTCTTTTTTTGACGATCTGCTTCGATTCTATCTGCCCGTTGCATGAAATTAATTCTGTTTCGTGTTCTTTTTTCGTTAGTATCAAGCGTTAGGTGTTCCACCATTGAGAGATGATTTTTTGCCATTTTTTGTGAGTAACTCTCTTCTTTAGGTAACTTTTTATATGCAGCTTCTATCTCTTCTTTAGTTGGATCTGCTCCAAAGATAATACTGCGAGGCTTTTTAGACTCATCTGTCCAAGAACCATCGTACTTCACATGACCTTGTGAGGTTTCAGACTTTTCTGGAGATCTCTCTGTATGAAGAATCGTTGAAATGACTTCAGCGATCTGAGGCTCTTCCATTTCTTCACGTTCTCTTCTTTGCGCTGCAAATTTTGCATTATTTTCAGCTGCGCGTTCTGCAATATTATCGAACTTACCCTCCTTTTCGTACTGTTCAAGTACTGGTCGGACCTCTTCAAATTTCTTCTCGAAATCCGGATCGAGACCAGGATGTTCATTAATTACTCGCTTTGCTTTTTGTTGGGGGGATTCCATGCTCATATAGTGGTAATAGTCGTACAGGCGACCTAAGAAGTCAAGCGTGATATAAGTTTTATAAACTTTGTCCTTGGCATAGTATACTATGCCTATGCAGTTCAAGGTTCCCCAATTTATCGATATCGAAGACAAAGTATTCGGACCGTTCACGTTCCGACAGTTCGTCTATCTCGCCGGAGGTGCAGGTCTCGTCTATCTCGCATTCAAGTTCCTCCCGATATTCATCTCGATCTTTGTCGCTCCGGCACTTGCGGCACTCGCACTTGCGCTCACATTCTTTCGCTACAATGACAAGCCATTCATCAACGTCCTCGAGTCATTTATCAAATATTATTCGCGTTCACGCCTCTATCTCTGGCACAAACAAGAACAAAAAACTCCTGGTCGCGCAGTACCCGAAGCAATCGCAAGCAATGGTCGTGGTACACTGACGGAGAGCAAGCTCAAGACTCTCTCGTGGAGTCTCGATGTGATTGACCCCAATACTCCCAAATAATTATGGCAACCTTTGGCACACCTGCCCAACAATTCGTCCCCGTCAAAGAAGTTCGCGATGGTATCGTCGTCCTCAAAGACGGCACGCTCGCAATGGCCGTCCTCGTCTCGTCGATCAACCTCTCCCTCAAGAGTTATGACGAACAGCGCGCAACCCTCATGCAGTTCCAAAACTTCCTCAACACACTCGACTTCCCAATACAGATCGTGATCCAGAGTAGACGATACGACATCCGTCCATATATTCTGACATTGCAAAACCGTCTCAAGCAGCAAACTGAGTCCCTCCTCCAAGTACAGACACGCGAGTACATCCAGTTCATCCAGAGCTTCACCGACCAAGTCAACATCATGCGCAAGAATTTCTTTGTGGTGATCCCATATATCCCTCCGATACTCAGCCAACAAACGGGGATTGGTAAGGTATTTTCATTCCTCGGCTCCAAACAGACCGCTGCGCAAACAGTGAGCGACTTCGAAGAACAGCGCACCCAACTCGAAGAACGCGTCAATGTCGTCGAACAAGGACTCTCGCGTGTCGGCCTCCGTGTCGCACAACTCGGTACCGAAGAAATGATCGAACTTCTGTACAAAACATTCAATCCCGGAGAAAGTACTACCCAAGCAACCGTAAACTCCAAATAATACTGTATACTAGAGACACAATGTCACTCTTTGGTAGCAAAAAGAAAGAAAATAAATCTCTCCCTATCGCACCCTCACAGGTGTATGAATGGGCGACTATGGAGCTCGCGGACAAGATCGCACCCTCTGCAATCGAGATCACCCCAAAGAGCATGCGTATCGGGGACAAGATTGTGCGAACCTTTTTTGTCATATCATATCCACGCTTTCTCACCGACAACTGGCTCACTCCCATCATCAACCTCGACAAGATCTTTGATGTGGCAATCTACGTCAATCCGATCGAGACTGCCGAACTCCTCAAACACTTCCAAAAAAAGATCGCCGAAGTCGAAAGTCAGATCATCGTCCGCCAACAAAAGGGTGTTGTTCGCGACCCAATGCTCGATACTGCCTACCAAGACCTCGAGGAGCTCCGTGATAGCCTGACCCAAGCCCAAGAAAAGATGTTCAACATCGGCTTCTATATCACTATCTACGCTGACAACGAGAACGATTTGTTCCGTACAGAGAGCGAGATCAAGAGCATGCTCGAGAGCAAGATGATATATATCAAGCCCGCACTCTTCCAAGAAGAAGACGGCTTCAAGACCGTTGTCCCGCTCGGTACTGACAAGCTTGGTATCACCCAGAAACTCAACTCAGAACCCATCTCGAGTATGTTCCCATTTGTCTCATTTGATCTCACCGGGGACGAAGGTATCCTCTATGGGGTGAACCGTCACAACTCATCACTCGTGATCTTTGACCGATTCTCGCTCGAGAACTACAACTCCATCATCTTTGCCAAGTCTGGTGCCGGCAAATCCTATGCGACCAAACTCGAGATCATCCGTACCCTCATGTTCGATACCGATGTCATCGTCATCGACCCAGAACGAGAGTATGAATACCTCGCCGAAGCGATCGGTGGACGCTATTTCAATATCTCACTTTCATCAGACAACCACATCAACCCATTTGACCTACCGATCCCTCGTGTCGACGAATCTCCTGCAGATGTATTGCGCAGCAACATCATCAACCTCGTCGGACTATTCCGTATCATGCTCGGAGGACTCTCTCCCGAAGAAGACTCACTCATCGACCGCGCCATCACCGAGACGTACTCACTCAAAGACATTAGTCCAGAGAGCGACTTTGCAACGATCGAGCCACCACTTCTCTCAGACTTTGAGATGGTGCTCTCTGGGATGGAGGGGACAGAATCCATCCTCCAACGTCTCACCAAGTACACACACGGATCTTGGGCGACCTTCATCAACCAACCAACCAACGTCGACATCAACAAAAAGTTTGTAGTCTTCTCCGTTCGCGACATGGAGGATGATCTCAAACCAGCGGCGATGTACATCGTCACTCATTTCATCTGGAATGCCGTTCGCAAGGAGCTCAAAAAGCGATTGCTCGTCGTCGATGAGGCATGGTGGATGATGAAGAGTGATGACACTGCGTCGTTCCTCTACTCGATCGCAAAACGAGGTCGCAAATATTACCTCGGACTCTGTACGATCACGCAGGACGTGGGGGACTTCATGAAGAGTCCATACGGTGTCCCGATCGTCACCAACTCATCCATTCAACTCCTGCTCAAACAGTCTCCGTCGACAATGGATGTCCTCCAAAAGACATTCAACCTCACCGATGAAGAAAAGTTCCTACTTCTCGAGAGTGGTGTTGGAGAAGGAATATTCTTTGCAGGACTCAAACATGTCGCCATCAAGATCATCGCGTCCTATACCGAAGACCAGATTATTACCTCTGACCCAAGCCAAGTCATCTCCATCCGTGCCGCAAAGAAAGAATTTAGCGAACAAAACCGCTCGTCCTAGCATCTCTATACCTATCTGTAGTGCTATACTGATGCATATGGCATTCGTGCGCACATGTATTGCAACCCTAATACTGATTTTTGTACTAGTAGGTACTGCTCATGCGCAGAGTATTGATGGCGACATCTCAATCGACACTATCCCTCTAAATCCTACTCCGGGGAGTACTGTCACACTGACCGCAACGAGCTATGCAATGGATCTCAACCAAGCCAACATCTCGTGGACATACAACAATGTCGTCATCGCAAAGGGGACAGGGACGACTAGTGTCGCTGTTGTAGCTCCAGCAGCAGGCGCAACAGGGACTATTGGTATTACCGCTTCAGGAAATGGAACATCAGCAAGCGGAACACTCGTCTTGCGTCCGGCAAGTATCGACTTGCTCTGGGAGGCGGTCGACAGCTACACACACCCATTCTACAAAGGCAAGGCGCTCCTGCCCGTCAACGGCCTCATCCGCTACAGTGTCATCCCTTCTGCGAGCGCCCCAAAAGGGTTGAGTTATAACTGGTCTCGCAATGGTTCTGCACTCGTTGCAGAGAGCGGCTTTGGCAAGTCGAGTCTCCTGATCAAACACAACGAATTTAACCCCCAAGAAACCATCGAGGTTTCGATCGGAGGAGGGTCATTTGCAGGAGCAGGGATGAGTCGACTGAGTCCTCTGCGCACGCCACAAGTCATTGCGTACGAGACTCGCCAAGGATACATCGACTATGCTCATGGCTACCTCTCGACCATTCCCTTCATCGAGCAGGGGATAGTACTCCATTTTGAGCCGTATTTCTTTTCTATTCCTCGCACCGTACTCGCAGACCTCACCTTTGATCTCAAGGTTGATGGAGAGAGTGTGTCGCGCCCTCAGGCAAACCAGATCGGTCTATCCCGACCAGACAGACGCGGACAGAGTATCCTCGACCTCGCCATCACCACGGTCACCTACGGACTCCAACACGTCGAAAAGACCTTTACCCTTTTATTTAACTAATGAAACCATTCCTGCTCCTTTTACTACTTGTCGCAAACTTCCTCGTTGGGGGTGTGGCACGTATCGACACAGCACATGCTGCCACATACCCACTCACTATCTCTGTCACCACGACAGCTGTGACCGCGACGATGACTGGTGTACCCAACGACACCGCACAATACAAGCTCGAGATATTGAGGGCCCCTTTTTCTACGATTGCTGCACAAAATACCCAAAACACTCTCCCTGTCGGTACTGCGAGCGATCTGATCAAACCTGTCACCAACAATGTCGTCGCATGGTCGATATCTGGTATCAACCCCGCTACAACGCTCTATATCCGAGCAGTCAAACTCAACGGTATCTCTCCCGGTACAGATGAACCGGTCACCGCAACACAAACCATCATCAACGGTTCTGCAGGTATCCCCGACGACACCTATCGCTGGCCACTGACATTCGTCCCCACCGGACAGACTGCGATGATCTCAGGACTCATCGACACCACAAAGTATCCCAACACAAGCGCGCTCGAGCTCCAACTCCACTACGCGAGAACCCCTTTCACCACTCCTGCGGGTCCAAGCGACAAACTCATCGCAAAAGCGCACACTACTGATGGAGGTAGTGTCGAAGGTGTAGCCTCTGACGGTTCTTATTATTGGAATATCTCAGGACTCACGCCTGGTACAAAATATTATTTTCGTCATGTTGTTCTCCTCAAAGGTACGGCGACGGTATTGAACTCCCGCGCCGGAGACTTCGATAGTACCAAGGGTTATATCGGGGCAGGAAGCCAAGCAGAAAAAGCAGCATTTGATGCAAAGAGTTATCACTTGCTTGCACCATGGCCTGGACTTGCAGTACTGATGGATCCAGATCTCTGTTATCAAAAGAAGTACGTTGAGAAGACAGTATCAGAAAATAGTGTCTGTGATATCAATGGTTTTTTGAACTTTGCCTTCAAGACATTGATTGGGCTCACTGCAGTGGTGTTGGTGTTGCGGTTGATGTATGAAGGGTATGCAATTCTCACCTCTGATGTTCCGTTCATTCAAGCGAAGTCTAAAGAAGGATTCAAGACTGCATTGATTGGGTTATTGCTGGCACTCTCGGCGTATCTCATTCTCAATACAATCAATCCGAAGTTGGTGGAGAATAGTATTAATGTGGCGAGTGTGGAGGTGGGGGTAGATGAAGAAACTGAACTCGAACCCAACAACATATATGCAGTGGGAGGGGATACAAAATCCTGCCCCGAAGGATTTGTTGATGTCACTACATTTGGTACACCAAATAAAATTAATGTGTGCAAATCAATCGCCCAAAAACTAACTGCTATGATCGCCGCTGCAAAAAATAACAATATCATCCTCACGGGATACGGATCACGTTCTACAATACGTCAAAAGCAGTTGCGTGTAGCTCACGGATGCCCTGATGAATCGACACCATCTACATCGTGCCGACCTCCCACAGCTCGTCCTGGACACTCAATGCACGAGCGAGGAATGGCGATTGATTTTAGTTGCAACGGTTCACGAATAGGGCAGCGTGACCATAGCAATCCTTGTTATGTATGGCTATCTATCAATGCGGCAAAGTATGGGTTCAAAAATCTTCCGAGCGAAGCTTGGCACTGGTCAGTAAACGGAAAGTAATGTTCGTAGTACAATACATCTATAATCCTCTCGATATTAGATGAAAAAACTATTTCTCTTTTTAATATTTGTTTTCTCTCTCTGCACCACATCTGCCTCTGCGGAGATGTATCCACTCACCGCAACACAGACACCCACTAGTATCGTCGTGACGATGACCGGCGTCACCGACGCTACTGCTCGGTTTGAACTCTACAACGGTCCCAACCCCGTTCCACCAGTCGCACCAGCGAGCACAAATATCCAGTCTGCAACCAATGGTAGTGTCGTATGGACTATTGCGGGGAGCGCGTATGCGACTAACCGCACATACTACTTCTCAGTGCTCAAACTCCCGGGCGGAGGTATCGGAATGTCAGGATTTGCTACCACTGTCACGACTACTCTCATCGTCAACACTGGCAACGCGACGGCGTCATTCTACAAATGGCCACTCACTTTTGATACGACCGGACAGACTGCGACGATCTCGGGCAAAATAGATACGAGTGTGTATCCGAGTGTCAACAACCTCAAGATAGAACTTGAATATTCCCGATCACCCTTCGTAACAGATGGTGGACCGAGCGACAAGCTCGTGGCAGTTGCTCATACAGGATCAGGGACTGATCTCGAAGGAATCAGCGATGATGGGACCTATCGTTGGAACATCAGCGGCCTCACCCCGGACAAAAAATACTTCTTTCGCCACATCATCAAACAAAAAGGCACAACCACAACCCTCGACTCCCGCGCCGGAGACTTCGATAGTACCAAGGGATATATCGGGGCAGGGAGCCAAGCAGAACAAGCAGCATTTGATGCAAAGAGCTATCACTTGCTTGCACCATGGCCTGGACTTGCAGTACTGATGGATCCAGATTTGTGTGCACAACAGAAACTTGAGGGAAAGATTGGTGAAAATGCAGTCTGTGATATCAATGGATTTTTGAACTTTGCCTTCAAGACATTGATTGGGCTCACTGCAGTGGTGTTGGTGTTGCGGTTGATGTATGAAGGGTATGCAATTCTCACCTCTGATGTTCCGTTCATTCAAGCGAAGTCTAAAGAAGGATTCAAGACTGCATTGATTGGGTTATTGCTGGCACTCTCGGCGTATCTCATTCTCAATACAATCAATCCGAAGTTGGTGGAGAATAGTATTAATGTGGCGAGTGTGGAGGTGGGGGTAGAAAAAGCAGTCATCGATCCCGCATTCTATCAGACGCTCACTGGGCAGACGATTAAAGCAAAGCCCGTGTATGTGAACATGGTCACCATACTCTCTCAACAAAAGTCCATCGATGCCTGCCTCGTCAAAGCGACCATCACGGTCGAGTCTAGTTGGGTACCCAACGTCATCGGATGTGATGAGAATGTTCGTGTGAGCGGCGTGCCTTCGAGAACTGCATTCGTCGGAAGTGGTATCAAGCTCGATGGGACAAAATTTACTGATTCACAAACCCTCAACATCTGTCCCAAATCTATCAATTCTTCTCAAGCAGGATACGGTCTCGACTGGAGATTTAGCAAAGGTGGGGGACTCATGCAGATAACAAAATTCCCAACAGGATACAACACTGCGGCTTGGCGTGAGGGGGTAAAAGAAGGGGGGACACACTGGATCAATAGAAGTGTTCCATTCACTGGATGGCAGACCATTCTCGTCCCCGAAGATAACGTAACCGCAGGTATCAACCTACTCAAACAGGGGTTGCAACAGTGTGGTGGTAGTGCCGAAGGAGCATTTCGTGTCTACCAAGCTGGGGCAGGGGGTGGTTGCAATGCAAACAGTGCTGTCGTGAATGCAACCGTCGCAAAAAAGATGCGAGAATATCAGATTTGCAAAAGCAATCCTGCTGCATACGCTCTCTAGTGATATACTACTCGTATGCGCAAGGGCCTCATTATCATACTTATCGTTATTGTTGTCGCAGGTGTCGGATGGTATCTGTATGCAAAGAGTCGACAGACCGCTCCGGGAGTGCCTGCGATCACTGACTTTTCGGCATTCTTTCCGATAGGTGATAGTGGGGATCCCACCAACATTCCCGGTCTCATCCCCGATACTCCAACCTCAACAATCCCAATATCCCAATCAGCAGCTCCTTCAGCATTTCGCCTCATGAGCGCAAGTGCAGTAGCAGGGTATAGCGCATTCACACAATCCTCAACCCTCACGATCGCGGCAGACCCCAACACACCCAAAGCAAAGCCGACACTACAGACCGTTATCAAACGCATCGTACGCTATGTCTCACGCAGCAATGGGTATGTGTACGAGATAGAGGACGACGCAGTACCGCTCCAGATCTCGAACGTCTACATCCCCAATATTTATGAGACGGTCTTTGCGGACAAGTCTACAACAGCACTCCTGCGTTTTATTCGTCCAGATGCACGTACTGTTGCAACATATAGTGTCCCGATCCCTCCACCCAACCCCAACGGCACTCGTACGCAACATGAAGGGGTATATCTCCCCGACAACATTATCTCTGCGGTCGCATCTCCAGATGGTACACAGGTTGCACGTATTGCAATAGATGCTAATGGTGCACTTCTCTCAACCACGACGAGTCTCAATGCAAAGAAGGTAGACATCGTGAGCACTCCATTCCGAGAATGGATCCTCTCGTGGCCGACCGCAAAGACGATCTATCTCCAGACCAAGGCAACTGCCCAAGCACCTGGATACCTCTACAAAATCGATACCACTGAAAAGAAACTTCGTCGCGTCATCGGGGACATCAACGGTCTGACCGCAAGTGTGAGTCCCTCTGGGGCATACATACTCTACTCACAGAGTACTGATACAGCATTCGTCTCAAAGATCCTCAACACAAAGAACAACACGACTCGTACCCTCAATATCAAAGTCATGCCCGAGAAATGCGCTTGGCTCACTACCGACGACCTCATCTGTGCCGGCAACGATACTGTCGCAGAGGCACAATATCCTGATGCGTGGTACCAAGGCACAATATCGTTTAGTGACAAACTCTACCGGATCAACACCGGTGCAGTCACTGCAACAACTCTCTATGACAACACGAGTGCTTCATATGACATGACGATGCTTTCTGTAGACGAAGGGGCGCAACGTGTGTATTTCGTCGACAAACAGACCGGTCTCCTCTGGCAGTTCTCATATTAATACAACTAAAAAACCGCTCACTATGAGGTGAGCGGTTTTTTTATTAGAGTTTGCCTGCTTTGATCTTGTTGCGGAAATAGAGTTCCTGAAGTATAGAGAACGTATTTGCCACAATCCAGTACAACGATACTGCTGCAGCGAGCTTGCTTGCGACAATAATGATAATGATCGGGAGTACGTACCGAGTCTGCACCGACATACTCTTTGCAAATTGATTTTGGAATCCTTTCTCATTTGATACTGGAGGCTTTGGTTGGAGGAAGGCTTGGAGACCTTGGGTGATACCAGCGAGTATTGCAAACGGGAGGAATGGGAGGGTAATGTCGATGATCCCAAAGAGGGTATTGCGGAGGCCATCAGTACTGAGGAATGAGTAGAGATGATCTGGTTGTACCACTCCACGCATGAAGACAAAGTAGAGCGCAAAGAGGATCGGGAGCTGGATGAGGAGGTAGAGACATCCGGAGAACGGGTTGATCTTTTCGGTCTTGTAGAGCGCAAAGGTTTCTTTGGCTTCTTCTTCTTTTGAGAGGCCGCGAGCTTTGATCTCTTGGAGTTTGGGCTCGAGCGCGCGCATCTTGTACTGCCCGACAATGCTCTTTTTGGAGAGGGGCATAATGATGAAGCGGATGAGCACCGTGAGTACGATCACTGCGAGTCCTACATCCTGCATTGTGATGTTCTGGGCAATGAAAATGAGCGCGTTGTAGATCGGGTCGTAGATAACGGTGTTCCAAAGGGTATTCATGACTTTCTATTGTACAGATAGTGCCAAAAATGGCAATTGACAGGCTATGTTGGTACAATTATGAAAAAATATGACCAATGAAGAGAAAAAGCAGAAAATAGAAGAGATTTACGAAACAGCGAGACAAAAACTCTTGGAACTTGAAGCCCGCCAAAAAGAGGTAATTGCCCAGTATTTCAAAGAGATAGATCAGAAAAAAATGGAGGCACTCAGACAAGAAATTACTAATTTATTTTAATACCATGGATAACGAAAAAGATTTACTCAAGAAAGAACTCGAGACAATAGGGGAAGACAGGGTTGGTTTAGAGAAATTCAAAGAAGACACAGAGTTATTGGGACACGAGGATTTAGTAGCTCTCGCTGACGAGAAACTGGCTGCACTCAATACTCAAGTCGAAAGTATGAGCTCACAAACCGCAGCAAATATTGAGAATGCTGAAGCACGTGGTGGTAACTCCGAAGAGTTGAATACTGTAATAGATAAGGATACATTGCTTTCACAACAAAAAAGTGATTTGAATTCAGTTATAAACGAACTTCGTGACTTATCTGATCGCAAAATAAAAGGAGTGGAAAGTAACACTGAACTAGATGAAAAAACTAGAGAAAAAGAATCTGAGAAGTCTGGAATTATAGATAACATACGTGAATTGAATAGTAAAAAGGATCAAGTAGAAGTAAGGGGGGAAATCAAGGAAGATGTTGAAGTTTTTGAAAAGAAAGCTCCGCCTCGAGAATTAATTAAAATTGGTTCAAAATTTAATTTGGAAAGCAAAGGAGAGCTTGTCGAAGTGGAAGTAACTTCTGATATCAAAACGACTAATGAAATACATCCTCGCGAGTATGTTCAAGTAAAAGCAACAGAAGGTACTCTTGTGACAGAAGTTGCATTGAATGACTTGATAGAGAAAAAAGCATCAATAGAAGGAGAACTCGTCGAACCAGAAATTGGTGATTCTACTAAATCCTCCATAAAAAACTTTCCACAACAACACGTGGAAGAATTATTATTAAATTACAACAACTTTGGAGCATTAGTCTCAGGGAGTACAAATACTGCGGAGTATATGATCTATAAAGGCCTTGTTACTCCAGACCAAATAGCGACCAATGTTCAAAACGTAATTGATACGTTTATTAAAAGAGGCAGGAAAGACAATGACAGACCTGAAATAATTCGTGGTGATCTATCTGATAATATAGAAGAATTTAAGAATCGATTCAAAAACCCTCAAATATACGATCAAATAATGTCTAAAGTAAAAATTTCTATCTAAATCATATCCACCCCAGGTTCATTTCCCGGATGACAGCGACCAACACGGTTTGCTGTTTTGCGTAGGGCGGTGAGAAATGGATATGTTCGGAACGCATCGATGCCGTATTGGGAGCAGGTAGGATAAAAGATACAGGTAGGGCGGGGGTAGAAGGGGATAATCCGCAGTATACCGACTGAAGGCGAGAAAATAACCCGATATATACGTATTAATAGAATTGCGACGCTATTTGGTAGTTTTTTGAGCTTTTGTGAGTAATTCATTGAAAAGGGTCTTGATCTCGGGAAATGAGAGGGAATAGCTTGATTTTGCAACATAAAAGATGCCTTGTATAGGTATAGGAAGGGTCTGGGCAAGGGAGTATATCCGTCGGCGGAGCTTGTTGCGCAGTACCGCCTTCTTTTCGTGCTTGCTACTGGTCACGACAGAGAGCATTTTGGGCGCTATTGGGACGTATTTGAGGGTGCCGAGTTTGTTATAAATAACTAAAATACCCTTATTTTCAAGGATATTCTGGAATTCTGAGCGGGGTACCCGTTCTATCGAGGGGAGCATAGGCGTATTATACGCTTATTTTTGCTCGGCCTTTCTGGCGACGAGCCTTGAGGACCTTGCGGCCACCTACAGAGGCACTACGCACGAGAAATCCGTGTGTTGTAGCTCGTTTTCGCTTGTTTGGCTGGTAGGTCTGTGACATAAGTATCGAGAACTATACACAAAGATAGGGAAGTAATCAAGTAGTATTTCTCCTTCCTCCTATTCTGCTATAATCCACTCTGTACACAGCTTATCCACACTTTCAACAAAGTGGTACGGATACTGTATGATGATACTCATGGAACACTCCGTCTCACAACTATGGTCTAAATGCTTGCAGGACATTGAACCTCAGGTTACCAATGCCAATTTCACGACGTGGTTCAAGAATACTGCTATCAACAAAGAGGAGGAAGGGATCATCTATGTCGCCGTCCCCAACGAATTTGTCCGTGAATGGATGATGACCAAGTATCACAAACTCATCCTCAAGACGATTGTGAGTTATCTCGACCATATTCGAGGGGTAGAGTTCATTATTGGCACACCGACTCCAGTCGCCCAATCCACCCCAAAGACGATTGAACCTGAGCGCAACGAACTCCCACTCCAACAACTCTATATCAACCGTGATGACAACCTCAACCCTCGCTATACGTTCGAGAGCTTCATTGTGGGGCCATTCAACGAGCTCGCCTATGCTGCAGCCCAAGCCGTCATCAAGAACCCTCAGAACGCATATAACCCCCTTTTCTTCTATAGTCCGAGTGGTCTCGGCAAAACTCACCTCATCCAGGCTGTAGGGAATGAGTTCAAACGGCTCTTTCCTGACAAACGTGTCTACTACACCACTGCGGAGAAATTCATGAATGACTACACTACCTCAGTGCAGGCCAACCGTTCCAATACATTCCGAGAAAAGTACCGCAAGTACGACGTACTCATCATTGATGATATCCAGTTCATCTCAGGCAAGGAGGGGACACAGACCGAACTCTTTCACCTGTTCAACACGCTCTATGAACAGAACAAGAACATCATCTTCTCAAGTGACAAGCACCCCAACCATATTATTGGCCTCGAAGACCGCCTCAAGACCAGATTTAACGCTGGTATGACGATCGATATCCAAGAACCTGATCTCGAGAGTCGTCTCGCCATTGTCCGAGAAAAGAGTAGTCACCTCCCACACCCCCTCGAAGAAGATGTACTCCTCTATGTAGCTTCTGTGGTGACAAGCAGTATCCGTGAACTCGAAGGCGTCCTCAATGTGATCAATGTACACGCCTCAGTCAAACAAAAACCAATCAGTCTCCCTGAGGTCAAGCTCCTTATCAAAAATAGTGTCAAACCAAAGAAAATAGTATCTATAGACACCGTCGTGAAGCTCATCTCTGACTACTACAACCTCGATGAGCGAGTAATCTATGAGAAAACTCGTCGCAAAGAGATTGTTCGTGCACGACAAATCATCATGTTCATGCTCCGTGAGGACTTCAACGAGAGCTATCCCTCTATTGGTGCAAAACTTGGGGGAAAAGATCATACAACAGTCATCCACTCATATGAGAAGATCAAAGGAGAGCTCGCCACAGATCCAAATCTCATGAAACAACTTGAAGATATCCGCATATTGTTCAAATAACTGTGTGTAGTATGTGGATAACAAGGAACAACAATAGAATACTATTCGCAAAAACTCTGAACAATGAATGTATAAGTACTCCTCCATTAAAACATATCCCATCTTTTCTCTTTATATCCACATTTACTAATTCCAAATTAACCGTTATACATCAACACAAAAGAGATCTTATCCACAATCCACATCCTATAGTAAGCCTAGAGTAATTAATATAAAAAATATGAAAGCAATCTGCCAAGTAGAAAAATTAAAACACGCAGTATCTCTCGCTGATCGTATGACGGGCAAGAATCTCACGCTTCCTATTCTTCACTCTATTCTCATCACTGCGTCGGGTAAATCTATAAAGATTCGTTCTACTAACCTTGCAGTTGGAATAGAAGTAGAAATACCTGCAAAAGTAGAAATAGAAGGCACTGTTGTTGTTAAGGGAGATGTTGTTGCAAATGTATGTAATAACCTTTCTGGGACAGCAGATATAGAACTCAGTCTCGAGCATGACAACCTTACCCTAGCATCACAAAAGACGACCACAGTGATCAAGTCTCTTCCTCCAGAAGAATTTCCCGCACTCCCAACTGTAGAAGGGGATCAATTTGAAATAAAGAGTGATGTACTGCTCGAAGGGATACGAAGTGTCTATTTTGCTGCGGCAGTGAGTGAGATCAAACCTGAGATCTCGAGTATATATCTCTATAGTGAGCAAGGTACTCTGTATATAGTTGCAACAGACTCATTCCGCCTCGCTGAAAAGAAAATCTCTATTAAAGGTATTCCTGATATCTCAAAAATACTCATTCCGTACAAAAATGTGGGAGATTTCTTGCGTGCACTTGAAGTTTGTGGAGATACTGCGGTTATATCATATACGCGCAATCAGATATCACTTCGAGGAGCCACTATCTACTTTACATCTCGACTTATTGATGGAGGATTTCCACCATACCAACTCATTATTCCAAAAGAAGAAGAAACAAAAGTTGTGGTGATGAAGCAAGACCTTCTCAATACCCTTCGTCTCTCGACTATTTTTGCAGACAAATTTTTACAAGTTGTCTTTGCGATTGATCCAAGTAAAAAACAGATCACCATCTCATCAAAGAATAGTGACGTCGGATCATCTCTATCAGTCATTGATGGAGTAGTACAAGGCAATCCAATAGAGGTTATTTGTAATCTCAAATATTTCCTTGATGTGTTTGGGGCGCTCACTGGAGATAGTGTTGTACTCTCATTTACTAAACCCAACAAGCCTATTGTTATTACTTCAGTCAACGACACTCATTTCCTCTACCTTTTGATGCCAACCAATCGCTAAATATATATGTCTTTGTTCAACAGTATTCTCTATGGACTCAAGCAAAAGATTGATGCACAGTCTGCGTACAAAGATACTGTGGTTACTGTGATCAAATCGGTTACCAACATCACGCTCACTCCCGAGAATGTTGTGTCCCTCAAAGAAGGTGTTCTCACACTTCATGTTTCTCCCACAATGAAAATGGCCCTGCGTCTAAAGCAGGACCATCTCGTGAAAGCATTCACTGAACACAAACTACTCGTAAAGAGTATTAGATAATAGTAAATGTTTTTTCAATACTACTTTTACTAAAGATACTATTTGTTCCTGTCGCTTTGATGGTATATGTACCAGGACCGTAGTTGTAATCACTCGGAGTAAAACGAAATCGGAACGGATTCGATAGACTAGTAATGAATGTATTATTCACAAACAGGTCAACTGATGTGAGGGGGTACTGATCATCAGTAGATATTGATATCGTTGTTGTACTAGAACTATTCATCGTATCAGATATACCACCTATGATAATAGAAGGAAGGTTGTCGCTGGTATGCACAGTGTCGTATTCAGTCGGTATATCACTAATGCTTGTACCTGGATACTTCATATAGTTATTGATCCACCATGTTTGCACGGGAGGATTCCAGAGACGAAACTGGGGATCATTATTCGGGTTGGTAGGGGCAGGTCCGCGAGGATTGCTCTTGTCGACCCAGTAGAGGATATCTTGGACATCGGTAATGATCTTTTCGATACGGGATTCGTGTGGAGTAGCCTCAGTTGCTAGAAGTCCGGTCACACGATCGACTTCAACAGTGCGGTTGCCCATCCATTTGCCGCGAAGGATAGGTTTGAGGGTGTCGTAGTCAGGGTCGGGAGCTGGCTTTTCGAAGGGTGTTGTAGGGATAGTTTGGAGTGCTTGTTCCATAAATTTTTTCCAGATAGGACCGGACACCGCAGAACCACCACTACGCATTGATTTATTGTCATTATTTCCAGACCATACTCCGACTGCGAGGTTTGGGGTGTAGCCAATGATCCACGCGTCACGCTCGTCGTTGGTGGTACCAGTCTTTACAGCGACTCCTGGGATAGTGATTGCTCCACCAAAGGTTGGAGTACGAGCCGATGCATCACTGAGGACGTCGTTGAGTGTGAGGACGGCATTCTTGTCGATGACTTCACGAGAGTCTTCGGTGAACTCTTCGATGATCTTGCCAGACCTATCTTTGACTTCGAGTATGCCGACTGCAGGGTTGCGCACGCCACTATTGGCAAATACTGAGTACGCACTCGTCATATCGAGGAGTTTCACTTCACCACCTCCGAGCACGAGCGACAGGCCGATAGATTTTGGGTTATTGAGGGTGGTGATACCGAGTTTATGGGCGTTGTCGACGACGTCATCTACTCCAGCGAGGTAGAGTGTCTTTACAGATGGTACGTTGCGGGATTCGGCGAGCGAGCTACGCATTGAGAGTGGTCCCTTGAACTTGCCATCGAAGTTCTGGGGGTGATAACACGCGTCGTCAGTATTGCCTGCTGCGGGAGTAGTGATAGGAGGACATGATGTCGAGAATTCTGTCGGTACGTCAAAGAGGATAGTGTCGGGAGTATATCCTTTTGTAAATGCAGTGAGATATGCGAATGGTTTGAATGATGAACCTGGTTGACGAAGTGCAGTCGCGACATTGTATGCACCATCGATGTCTTTGCTAAAGTAATCTTTGGATCCAACCATTGAGAGGATTTGCCCAGTCTTTGGGTCGATAGCAACCATCGCAGAGTTCGATGCGTTATACCGACTGAGGTTACTCGCCGCAAATTCGGTGATCGTTGCTTCGGCGGTTTTTTGTAACTCAAAATCAAGCGTTGTTTTGATCGTATATCCACCTGACTCCATGACGTCCTTGCCATAGGTTGCCTCGAGATAGTCGAGGATCCAGAACGTGAAGTGAGGAGCCTTGATACTGTTGGATGCAGATATGTTAAATTCAACCACTTCTGCCTTTGCAGTCGCTGCTTCGTCAGAGGTGATGTATCCGTACTGCGCCATCTTGGAGAGGACGAGGTCTTTGCGACCATCGAGCTTGTCCTTGTGTTGGCCGAATGGACTGTAATATGACGGTGCCGGCATGAGGGCTGCGAGGTACGCACTCTCGGCGAGTGTCAGATCCTTTGCGTCTTTGAGGAAGAATGCCTTTGATGCTTCTTGGACTCCATAGATAGTACTCCCAAATGGTGCGTCGTTGAGGTAGATAGTCAGGATCTGATCTTTGGTGAACTCTCGCTCGAGCTTGAGTGCGAGTACCCATTCCTTGAATTTGCGAACGACGGTCTTGTCAGTGTTGAGAAGGGTGTTCTTGATGATCTGTTGGGTCAGTGTCGAGCCTCCTTGGGAGAATGAACCAGAAGTGATGTTGACGAATATTGCACGAATGATGGACGTCGGGCGGATACCAGAGTGTGTGTAGAAGTGCGCGTCCTCGATTGCGACGACGGCGTTCTTGATATTGTCGCCCATCTCTTCAAAGGGGATCTCGGTCCGACGGACACCTTGGTTGATATCGTAGAGGACGATCTCTCCGGTGCGGTCGGTGATCTTGGATGAGTTTGCAATCTTGCGCGCCTCAAAGGTCGAGATATCGGGAAGTTTGATCGTCGCTGCCCAGAGCAGTCCCACACCAAAAAAGAAGAAAAAGAGCCCGATGGCTACTATCCCAGCTTTTTTCCACGTGAAGTGCTTGAACCATTGTCGTATTGAGTGTTGTTTCTTTTGCATACCATTCATCATAGCAATAGGGGGCTATTTATAAAAGACGAAGGAGTTATAGCACGATTACACTAGATTATTTGTTGATAATCATCGGCTTTTTTATTTGACAAAGAAACGAGATAACATATACTTTATTCATAAGGCCTTCGGGCTCCGAGGAAACCGCATCATGTGATGCGGTTTCCGATTTCTAGATGGACTGTTTATATACAGCAATAATTTCTTTGAATTGATGCATATCTATACGACCAACTTTGCGAGAGAGACGCTTGGTGCTAATAGTTTTTATGTGGGCAATGCTTCCGTACGAAACTATATCTCCACAACGAACAGGAATGTGAAATTTGTTTGGTGTATGAGAGGTGAGGGGAATAACCTTAATAGTTTCTGTATTAAATACTTTGAGAACGAGAATAGGTCGCTCAAAAAGTTCGTGTTTGCCATAGAGTTCGGTACCGACATTGAGTCCAAATGAACACCACCATATTTCTCGAGTATTTGCATATACTGGAGTTGTTCTTGCATTCAACTTCTTTTTCAATGTATTCCACGTGTCGTATTCATGTTCCATATACTAAGTATAGGGAAAAGAGATAAATTTTTTCTTAAGAGAATAATTACCTCAATAAACCATAAACTTTATATTGACAAAAGTCATATTTTGGTATATAATATACTCATAAATTGTTCACCAAAACTTCATCTTTATGCCAAACGGTATGCTCGATACTGCGCTCGGTGTCATAGTACAAATAGCTGTTTTTCTTTGGATCATAGGACTATTCTTTTCTATAATAGTTAAAGACCACAAGAAGTACCTCCAATCTTCCCAGAAGCACATTGCTGGATTTGTAAAAAAGCACTGGCGCTATATCATTGTGTTCCTTGTCGGATATCTCTTAGCATATCCCGGAACATTTCAACTCCTTATACATTAATACTGTATAAGGAGTTTTTTGATGGGAAATGCTACAATCCCTCCTGTATGGACAAGCCGACCAAGCAGGAACTTATTGATCTCGTGTTGCACAAGGGTGTCTCAGAAATCCTCCCAAGCAAGGGGTTCGTCGAGGCGGCGATATCTGGTACCAAGAAACTGTCGATCTATGCAGGTTTCGATCCTACTGGTACGACACTGCACATCGGGCACGTCATTCAGTTGCGCAAGCTTCGCCAGTTCCAAGACCTCGGGCACAAGATCATATTTCTGATTGGGGACTTCACGGCGCGCATCGGCGATCCGGACAAACTCTCTGTGCGCAAACCACTCACTGAGAAAGAGATCAAGACGAACCTCAAGATGTACAAAAAGCAGGCGTCCAAGTTCATCCGATTTAGCGGAGCGAACGCTGCTGTGGTGAAATTCAACAACGACTGGCTCGGCAAAATGAAATTTGCCGATGTACTCAACCTCGCGTCCCAAATGACGGTGGATCAGATGCTCAAGCGCGACATGTTTGTGAAGCGCCACGCAGAAGGCAAGCCAATATATGTGCACGAATTTATGTACCCACTCATGCAGGGGTACGACTCAGTCCACATGGATGTCGATGGAGAAGTTGGGGGCAATGACCAACTCTTCAATATGCTCGCTGGCCGAACCCTCATGCGGCAGATGAAAGACAAAGAGAAGTTCGTGATCACGATGAAACTCCTCGAAGACAATACAGGGTCAAAGATGGGCAAGACCACTGGCAACATGATCGCACTCACTGACACTCCGAGTGATATGTACGGCAAGATCATGAGTTGGACCGATGGCATGATCCTCTCAGGGTTTGAGCTTTGTACTGACTACACGATGTCGCAAGTCAATGCGATCAAAGGTGAGCTCGATAGCGGTATCAACCCCCGAGACATCAAGATGCGCCTCGCATATGAGATAGTGAAAAGTTGTACCGATGAAAAGAGTGCGATCGCTGCCGAGAACGCATTCGTCGCGACATTCCAACAGAGAGAAAGTACCGATGTCAGTACAGAGGTGACTGGCAACGCGCGTTCACTCGAAGACATCCTCCTCAGTGAAGGAGTAGTCGAATCAAAGAGCGCGCTCCGTCGACTCCTCGATGCAGGTGCAATCTCAAACTTCGATACCAAAGAAAAGGTGCTTGATGCAAAACTTCCTGCAACTCTCGCTACCTACAAAGTCGGCAAAAATAGATTTATTAAAATCATCTAACACCTTTTAGAGATTGAGGTTCTTTTTCATTGAGTCCTCCCACGGCTTTTGGAGGTACTGCACAATGAGGAATGCGGGGAGAAAGAGTAGAGAGAGCACGACAAAGAGCGCAAAGTTGAGTATTGCGAGGAGTACCTTTTCGACGATATCGAGGAATCCATCCATATGGCGCATACTATCCTAGAACTCGGTTTTTGCAAAAGAGTGAGTTATGTTGTCTATCACAAGGTATGCAAAATATCGTGATACCATACAGCTATGACTATTGTTATAGCTGGAGGATCAGGCTTCATTGGGACCCAG
This sequence comes from uncultured Candidatus Saccharibacteria bacterium, assembly GCA_964446965.1. GTDB lineage: Bacteria > Patescibacteriota > Minisyncoccia > Phycocordibacterales > UBA9973 > UBA4124. Next base: position 24,713 of record CAYUQD010000003.1, on the reverse strand, counting down.
CTCACACGCAAACTCTTGGCGCTCGGAGATACTGTGGTTGTTATTGACCGTGTAGCGCCACGCTTCACGCACGAGCGGTTGTACTATATTGCCTGCGACAGTACAAAGAACCAACTCCCTTTTAACGTCCTCGAACATACCGACGCAGTGATCAACCTTGTAGGTGCGCCTATCAATAAAAAGTGGACACCTTCATACAAGCAACTCATTCACGATAGTCGCATCATCAGCACTCGTCATATTGTCGAGAGTATGCGAGGAGCAACAGCACGTCCGGGTATCCTCATCAATGCATCCGCCGTCGGATATTATGGTGAACGCGGGAGTGAAGAACTCACCGAGAAGAGCGAGCGAGGCACAGGATTCCTTGCAGATGTCGTTGGAGAGTGGGAAGCACAAGCGTTTGCTGCCGAATCCTTTGGGACGCGAGTGGTGACCATCCGCACTGCACCCGTTGTCGGACACGGTGGAATGCTTGGCGAGCTCACAAAGACTGCACGGTTTGGGTTCCTTATGAAGCTCTCTCGTACAGATTTCTGGCAACCATGGATCCACGAGGACGACATTGTGAATGCGTACATCTTTGCACTACAGACCTCGACATTGCAGGGACCGGTCAACGCAGTCGCACCAACCGAACTCATGCACAGCACATTCATGGCGACCCTTAGTCGAGTACTACACCGTCGAATACTCGGCAGCATTCCTGGTTTTATCAAACGAATACTCTTTGGGGCAGAACTCGTCCCTGAACTCACCCGCAATCAACGTGTCAGTCCACAACTCCTCCTCGACAAAGGATTCGTATTCCAGTATCCTGATCTCGCACCAGCACTCACCAATTCGACGACACCACAATAACAACAATGAAACGCATCGATACAATCACAAAAGGGTGGAACGATTATCAACTTCTCGATAGTGGAGATGGACGCCGTCTCGAACTGGTCGGGGGAGTAGTTCTTGATCGTCCAGACCCACAAGCATTGGGACACAAACTACATACCGACAGATGGCTCGATGCGCAGGCGCAGTTCCTCTGGGCAGACAAAGGTGAGCGATGGACTGTCGCATCCGGTACTCCAGAGTCATGGAATATCACCTACAACGACATTACACTTGCGCTCTCGTTCAAAGGATTCAAGCATGTTGGAATATTCCCAGAACATGCGATGCAATGGGATGAGCTACACGTGCTTGGTACAAAACATGGTGACCTCACGATGCTCAACCTCTTTGGCTACACCGGAGCGGCAAGTGTCGCAGCTGCAAAGGCGGGGATTAAGGTCACCCATGTCGATGCCTCAAAGGGTACGATAGATATCGTCAAAGAAAATGCAGCACTCTCTGGTCTCGCACCAGACGCATTGCGTGTCATCTGCGAAGACGCACTGCGGTATGCAAAGCGGCTTGTACAACGTGAAGAACGATTCGACATTATCGTCATGGATCCACCGGCATTTGGGCGCGGTCCCAAAGGGGAAGTCTGGAAGATTGAGGAGTCCCTCGCAGAACTTGTTGCATTGATCCCACAACTCCTCACACCTACTGCACGTCTCGTCATACTCAATGGATACGCTGCAGGATACGGTGCACGCACATTCGCAGAGTTGCTACACGGTACCTTGCCTGAGGGGACGATCACCTACGGTGATGTCGGTATTCAGCACGCACATGATGAGCGCGTCCTCACGACAGGTATCTACGCAAAATGGAGTGTCTAAGGTATACTCATCCCATCATGACCCGCGTCAAATATATTCCACAGTACTCAGCCCCAAAGGATCTCTCGGTCAAGCGCGGCATCAACGGACTCGGACTCTTTGCAAAAGTCCCGATCAAGAAAGGTGAATGCATTATCGAATACTTTGGCGATGTCATCACTGCGGCAGAGGCAAATCGACGTGGTGGACGATATTTGTTCGAGACATCGAGCAACCGTCACATCGATGGTACGACGCGCAAAAATGTCGCCCGATACATCAATCATTCGTGTCGCGCCAACTGTGAACCCGATACCGCAAAAGGGAGAGTGTACATCTCTGCCATTCGCAACATCGCTCCGGGCGAAGAACTCTGCTACGACTACGGCAAGGAGTACTGGAACGAATACATCAAACCCAAAGGATGTCTGTGTCCCAAATGTACAGAAAAGCGTACGAGTGCAAAGAAATAAAAAAACACCGCATATGCGGTGTTTTTTTATTTACCGGTCTTCGTAGCCAAGTTCATCAAAGATGAGTTTAGACATCTCGAGTGCATCAGGGTCGGTCGTTTCGGGGGAGTAGCCGTCCTCTTCTTTTGCGAATGCGTTGTCGTAGAGTGCTGTGTTGGGATCTTCTTCTACTACCTCTACTTCTGGTTCTACTACATCGATATCATCACTTCCTTCTTTGAGGATAGAGAATCCTTCTAGTTCTTCTTTGTCGATTTCTTCGTCCATGGGTGTGCGTTTGTATTAATTATTCCGATAATGATGCATTAAGTTGTATCAAATAGTGTTTTGCTTTGCAAGACCAATAGTTATCTTTTTCCCATTTGGTTGACTCGTATGAGACCGAGCGCTGCATATCCGAGTGCGATTGCATCGATTTCGTCATCGAGTTTGTCCGATATATCGATCTTGAGCGTCATTGCAACCATCTTTTGGACCTGCTTTTTGTCTGCGTTGCCGACTCCAGCCATGGCGAGTTTCACATCTTGGGGGGAGAGTTCGAGGAGTTCGATGTTGTGTATACCGGCGAGGAGAATGATGACACCCCGAGCCTCTGCTACTTTGATCGCGGTCTTTTTATTGGTCGAAAAGAAGAGTGTCTCGACGGCGAGGTGTGTTGGGTGCCACTCTTGGATCAACGTTGTGATCGTTTCATAGATCTGTGTCAGACGTTTCTCATGGGAATCCTTTTTGTTGGTGATGATGCAGGTCGAGTGGGCAAGAGCTCCATCACTAATGATCGCGACGCCACAGCGGTCGTACCCAGGATCAATGGCAATAATAATGTTATGCATTTTCAAGATACTCTCTCCCTTTCTCTGTGAGTACTCGACCGCGTGGCGTTCGTTCGAGGAGGCCGAGTTGGATGAGGTATGGTTCGACGACGTCTTCGATAGTGCCTTCATCCTCACCGGTTGCTGCAGCGAGATTCTTGACCCCAGTCGGTCCTCCACCAAACTTGTCCTTGAGAGTGCGTAGTATATCGATGTCGCTCATAGATAGACCATTGTCATCGAGTCCGAGGAGGGCGAATGCTTCGCGCACCGCACTTGTGTCGATAGAGCGCTTGTTCATCTGTGCATAGTCGCGTACACGTCGCAACAAGTAGTTGGCGATGCGCGGAGTCTGACGAGACCGGCTCGCAATCGCGTCGAGCTCGCTCTGTGGAAGTGCGATGTCGAGGATACTCGCAGAACGCGCGAGGATAGTAGAGATCTCAGCAGGAGTATAGAACTCGAGACGAAATGCGCCACCACTGAAACGTGTGCGCAGCGGAGCAGAGAGCATCCCAAATCGAGTAGTAGCTCCCACAAGTGTGAATGGAGGGAGGTCGAGTTGTACGGTGCGCGCACTTGGCCCCTTGCCGATCATGATATCCATTTTGCCAGTTTCCATGACGGGGTAGAGGACTTCCTCGATCGTTTTGTTGAGTCGATGAATCTCATCGATGAAGAGCATATCGCCAGGCTTGAGGTTGGTGAGGATCGCTGCGAGGTCGCCGACCTTCTCGATAGCGGGACCGGACGTCACACGGATGTTTGCACCAACTTCGCGAGCGATGACGTGGGCAAGAGTTGTCTTGCCAAGTCCTGGTGGGCCATAAAAGAGGATGTGTTCAGGGCTATGACCGCGCGCTTTTGCGGCACCGATGAGGATAGAGAGATTTTTTTTGATCTGAGATTGCCCGATGTAGTCATCAAAGGTGCCTGGGCGCAATACAGTGTCCGAGAACTGTTCGTCGGGGACTTTGGATGGAGGGATAGGGGGAATACTTGACATAATATTTATATATGCTATACTCTTTCTAGAGCTTCACAAATCTATTGTATATCAAGAAGTCACTAATCTCTAAGCAGTCAGCTACGGTTCTAGATTTCGGCGCAGGACGTTCTGGTCTCGACTGGGGCTATCCTACAAAGTTGTCTTACTTATGTTTTTTATATCCATAAGGACTGTTTAGAGATTAGTGCTTTTTTGAATAAAAATTCAAACTCAAGTAAAAACACCCTAGCGCTAGGGTGTTTTTACTTTTCATATAGATCCACGACACTTTTTACTTCTTCAAAATCAGTCTTTCCTTGCAGGATTTTTACCAGGCCATCTTCGCGCATGTCGAGGGTGCCTTGGGTATCTGCGATTTTTTTGATCTCGCGCTCGCTTGGGGAGCTGACGATTATCTGTTCAATACTTTCGCTATTTTGAATTACCTCAAAGAGTCCGAGTCGTCCTTTGTAACCAGTACCATTGCAGTGTTCGCAACCGACTGCACTCCAGAGTGTGGTGATAGTGCGCTGCACGCCATACTGTTCTATATTTTTGCCATTTGCGACTGCGGTATCCCAGATTGTTTCGATCAGGGATTTTTCTTCGGGGGTGACAGGGCGTTCAGCACGGCACTGTGTACAGAGTGTGCGCACGAGTCGTTGCGCGATCGAGAGCGAGAGTGCGGATACCAAGATCTTGGGGTTGACCTCGAGATCGATGAGGCGAGGGATCACACCACTTGCATTATTGGTGTGGAGGGTAGAGAAGACCAAGTGACCGGTGAGCGCACTCTCTACGGCAATCTTTGCAGTCTCGGGGTCGCGGATTTCTCCCACCATGATGACGTCGGGGTCCTGACGCAGTGCTGATCGCAAACCTTCGAGGAAGGTGTACCCTTTTTTGTGATCAGTTTGTGTCTGTGTAATACCGGGTAGGTGATACTCGATTGGGTCTTCGATGGTGATGATTTTGACTTCGGGGCTGTAGATCTTTTGCAAGAACGCATAGAGTGTCGTTGTCTTACCACTTCCTGTCGGTCCAGTGAGCAATATCATGCCATTAGGCTTCTTGATCTCTCGCATAAAGATGTCGAACATCGGGGCTGATATACCGAGGTCTTCGAGTCCGACACGGATACTTTTTGGATTGAGGATACGGAGCACGATACTCTCGCCATATGCTCCTGGAATGAGTGATGTACGAAATGATATCTCGATCTGATCAGGGCCAGTGCCGAGGAAGGCGCTAAATCGTCCGTCTTGCGGCGTGCTCGAGATGGTGAGTTTGAGACCTGAGAGGAGTTTGATACGAGTGTTGATCTGTTTGTATGTGGTGTGTTTGAAATAGGTGATCACACGGAGCACACCGTCGAGACGGAACCGTAGCTCAACTTTGTCTTCCATTGGTTCGATGTGTACATCAGACGCGCCGAGACCGATACCTGCCCCAAGGATGATCTCAAGTATTCGCGAGAGGTGGTGGGTACCCGAGTCGTCCGCGAGCGCAGTCTCGATCTCGGTGACTGCGTCCTCGGTCGTCTTGATCTTTTGAGAGAGTTCGACCAAGACATCGGGCGAGACGTCGAGTCCTCCGGCGCGCGAGCGGGTTGCAAACGAGAGGTCTTCGTAGCGACTCCATACCTTTTGGATACTGCGCTCACTTGCCATGACAAATGTCACCTCAAATCCTTTTGCTTCGAGGATTTCTTTTGCCTTTTGGGCGCCTCCGGCGCGCGGAGAGCGTACGGCGAGCATGAGTTTTTTGCCGATGAGTTTGTAGGGACCGACGTCGAGTGCACGAGCTTCCTTTTCTTCGAGGAGGCGGATTGCGTCGTTGTCGATGGGTTGTCCCGAGAGATCGACTGAGTCGATATTGTACCGAGTCTGTGCGAGGGTAGCGACGAGACTTTCTTCTTCTTGGGTGCGAAGCTCGTTGTATCGCTTTTGTTGCTGTTCTTCGTCAAAGACTACCATAGTACTCCAAGTATACCCTACATAGGCGCAAAACCCCTCTCAAATATAGCCCGTTTGACCACTAAAAGAGGGGTAGGGGAAGGTAGTTGACAAGGGTAGTGAAATATGCTATGATATATGCAAATCTAATCATTTCAATTTCACCTCTAAAAATAGATAAAAATGAGTGTACTTTCCAAATTAGCGATTTCCCTGGTGATACTACTATCAGGCACGCTACATACAAAAGCAAGCAATGCCGAAGGGAATGCATTTGGAGACAATTCCGGTGCAATCTACCCAACGCTAAACCCGAAACCATTTCACGGATTCCTTCATCCACAGTATCGCGGTGTTTTCACTGGTGAAAACCTCGCGGACTTTGTTACAGTATTACGCAATGCTGTACTACAAGGTGATCACACGTATTTTCAGGACCCGCGCTTCAATGAGCGATTTCCTGCACATTGTGCGACAGTACTAGGAGGTAATTACCCAGGAAATCCAGCAAGTGTCATCAATGGCTTGCAATGGGTACCAGCCAACCAGTTTACTGGGAGGCTCGAAATGGGTATGTTGACGCCAGGCTTTGAACGGACGGAATTCAAATCGATTCCGTATGCAAATTCTGAGACTGGTCAAATGGAACCATGGCCACGTGTTGGAGAAATGTTGGGAATGTATGGCGACATACCTATTATCTCAACATATTGCGGCAATCTGACCCGAGGTCAGTACATCCCAAATGCTCCACCACCACCCCCGCCACCCAATCCGGCTACGGGGACACCAGCAACTAATGGTGCTGTCAATGTGTATGTGTACAACGGTAGTACTAACAATGCCACCGCCACAAACAGTGCACCACTCGGTGCATCCAACATGGGAGGGTACATACCTCCACCACCAGTACCTGAGAAAAAGCGTGGAATTTCTCCAGGGTTAGCAGCAGGACTCGGAGTTGTAGCAGGAGCTGGCATACTCTATCTCTTAACGAGAGACAAGGGCAATATCCAGCAACAGCAACAGGTTATTGGTGGATATAATCCCCCAATACGGTTCCCCAACAACAACAATACCGGCATCGTCTATGAAACTGGACCTCTCAATCCCAATCAACCATGGACGACAGGTACTACAGGAACGGGTCATAATAATAATACGACCCTCAATCCTGTAGGTTTACCTGGAGGAAGTCTCAATGGTAATAGGACTTTAATTCCTGTTACCAATCGTGAGTACGGATCTCTCATTGGGTATTAATCAACAGACGAAGGTGTGTGTTGTAAGGATTATGCGAGCTTTTGTTTTAAAATAAGAGATGGGTGTGAATTCATCCATCTCTTTTATTCTTTAGTACTTCAGGGCGAGAACTTTGGAGTGCTAAAGAGTAAAACGTCGAACTTTATTATCTCACTATCATAATTATGAAAAAATTTATTATTTCAATCGCAGTGTTCGCACTCATGATATCTGTCTCTGCTGACTCAGCACAGGCGAGTATGTGTACGGTGAACACGCTCACCGCAAATCAGACATTTGTGTCGACTGGTACAGGGACAACCCTCAACTGGTCTACAAGTGGCTGTGCTACGGTGTCGATCACTCCGGCGCAAAACCCGGACAACCGTCCTCCATCAGGGAGTGTACCGACTGGCCCGCTCACGGCTACGACTACATTTACTGTCGTAGGACGTGACTCTTTTGGTGCGACAAGCATCAACTCAAAGTCTATTACTATTACCGTCACTGGTAGTACCACTGGCCCCAACGGACCAAGTACTCCGACGACACCAACTGCTCGATGTGTACCTACTGACTTTGTAGCGGCACTTGCAGTTGTACAGTACGGAGAAGGGACTACCCTCCACTGGGACAGTGAAAACTGTGACAGTGCAGCAATCCACCCTGCGGCATATCCCGGAGATCGCCCTCCATACGGGAGCATCTACACTGGTGCAATCTATGCAACAACCCAGTTTTCACTTACCGTCTATGATGCTAATGATAACATTGGTGGTCAGCGATATGTAACTGTGTATGTTGATGGCATTGGTACTGGCAATACTGACGAATGTCAGATCAACGACTTCGATGCTGACGACTCATCTATCGATGAAGGAGACAGCACTGAGATCGTGTGGAATACTACTGACTGTGACTATGTCACGATCACTGATATCTCTGGTCAGCAAAATGCTGATGGATCTCGCAATGTAAGTCCAGATAACACGCAGACATATACTCTCAAGGCGTATGACTTCGATGGTAATCTCGGCGACACGCGTTCACTCACTATCAGAGTAACTGACACTAATGATCAAGCATGTAGTGTTGATGACTTTTACCCAAGCCCTACATTGATCGATCGAGGCAGTAGTTCTACCCTTCGTTGGACAACCAGTGGAGACGTCGACTACGTCACGATCAGTGGTCTCTCAGGAAACCGCAGCGAAGACGGCTCTGTATCAGTCAGTCCATACAGTACAACGAGTTATACACTCCGCGCATACTGTAACAATGGTGACTCTGAGACTGACACCGCAACTGTAACCGTTCGCTCAGTCAACACTGATACCGCTCCACAGGCGATCACTACTGTTGCAACCGTATTCGGTGGCACACAGGCTCGCCTCAACGGTATCGCAGTTCCTAACACAACTACCAGTAACACTACTGCGTGGTTCGAATGGGGACTTTCAGGAAGCTTCGGCAACCGCACAAGTTCACAGACAGTACAGGGTGGCAATAGTTCCCAGTACTACAGTGATCTCGTCTCAGGTCTCGTACCTGGTGCCGCATACTTCTATCGTGCTGTTGTCCAGAATTCAAATGGCATCGCCTATGGTGACACTGTTCGATTCCAGACAACTAAAACTTCATCGCCAGTTATTGTTACGCCAACTCCGGTTGTGCACAACAATGTAGTGGTAGCCCAGAGCGCGCCGTCATTACTCAAACTCACTGTCGAAAGTAACTACGATCGAATGTGTGTGAATGGTACAGTCGATTATACGATCTCGTACCAAAACGTATCTAACCAAGTACTTGAAAAAGCAGTTCTCCAGTTCAGTCATCCAAAGGAGCTCAGTTACCTCAATGCCTCACGAGGCACCTATGAAGTAGTTGACCGTACGATGACGATTGCTCTCGGAGACATTCGTCCAGGTGAGCAGGGGATCATCACCGTGCATGCACGCGTAAATGAAACCGCAATCACTGGTAACCTCACTGTTGCAACTGCAACTGTGGTATATACCAACGCAAAGACTCGTGCTCAAGAAGATGCAATCGCATACTCATTGATCACTGTGTCTAACGATTGTCCTAACCTCCTCGGTGCTAGTGTGTTCGGATTTGGATCATTCCTCCCAAATACACTCATCGGATGGTTGCTCCTCATCCTCGTGATTCTCGCCCTCATTGTTCTCTCTCGTAATATCTACAGAAAGAACAACGCTTAAATAACTCCACCACAAGGATCAAAACCCCCGCTTCACGCGGGGGTTTTGTATTGTGCTACTATCCTAGGTATGGATACTCGCTATACACAGGATCAGGTTGGGGAGACTGCAGACGCGCTCATAGCGTCTCTTGTACCAGGAGCGACTGCTACTGTCGTCGGACTACGTGGTGACCTCGGTGCCGGCAAGACGACCCTCGTACAAGCACTTGCTCGATCGCTCGGCGTCGCGACACCAGTAGTCAGTCCGACATTCGTGATCGCGAAGTTTTATGAAACCACTGATGAACGATGGGATAAATTAATACACATCGATGCCTATAGAATAGAAGACCCGAAGGAGTTGGAAATACTTGGATGGCAGAAAATGATAGAAAGTCCGAATATATTAGTTGTCGTTGAATGGCCTGAGAGGATAGAGAGTATTCTTCCAGAAGGAACAGTGCGGTATGAGATTGAACACATAGAAGATCAACGACGGATTATGAAGAAACAATAAAGACCTATCAGAGATAGGTCTTTCAATTCTTTTTATTATTGATACATACTGTATCTGATCATGCCAACATCGGCAGGGTTACCAAAACGATATATCCAGTGTAGAAACGCTTCTAGGGGGAATTTTTTTTTCTTAAATAAATATTCTTTGCACAATAAAAGTTCGGCAAGTATACGATTTTTGTGTCCCCAATCTCTGACCTGGTCGTAGTCAATTTCTCTGACTGTATTTAATTGCAGATGCTCATAGGTTAGGTAAATATAATTTGCAATTACGTATCGACCCTTATCATGCTCCGTGTTTCGGAGAACATTTTTGTTGTTGAGCATATCAAGCTCTTTAAATAGTAGGTCGTAATACCCTTCTTCTACATCTGGAATTTCTGAAGTAATAGTTAGTCCATTTTCAGGGATGGATGTGTTTGTACTGCTCATAAGTATGTTTTAATTGTTAGAGATTTTTCTTGACATTACAATTCTAAATTAATTTTGTCAATCAACGGTAGTAGCAAAACTCCCCAAGGGGTAGTACAGTAATGGCATATGGCAAAGGTAAAAGATCAAAAAACTCTCGTCATCCTTGACGCGCACGCGATTATTCATCGCGCGTATCATGCGCTCCCAAACTTCACCAATAGTCTCGGGGAGCCCACCGGGGCACTCTATGGTATTGCGACCATGCTCATCCGTATCATCGAGGATCTCAAGCCGGACTATATCGTTGCAGCGTATGACTTGCCCAAACCCACATTTCGTCATGCAGCATATGATGCATACAAAAAAGGGAGAGTGAAGGCAGATGATGATCTGATAGCACAACTCAAGAGTTCACGAGATCTCTTTGCGGCATTCAATATAGAATGTCTCGACGCTGAAGGATTTGAAGCGGATGATGTCATTGGTACTCTGGTCGAGCAGTTTGAACATACACCCGACCTCTCGATCGTGATTGCATCCGGAGATATGGACACACTCCAACTCGTCAAAGGAAAGTCGGTGAGAGTATTCACTCTCAAAAAAGGTGTGACAGATACCGTAATCTATGACGAGGCAGGAGTCGTCGAGCGATACGGATTTAAACCCAAGCAGCTCGTCGACTACAAGGGACTTCGCGGAGATCCATCGGATAACATCATTGGTGTCCCTGGGATTGGAGAAAAGACTGCAACAACGATCATCCAAACATTCGGCTCTATCGAAGCCCTCTACAAGGCCCTCAAAAAAAAGCCAGACGAACTCAAAGTTGCCGGTCTCACCCCACGCATCATCGGTATCCTCACCGAACACGAAGATGATGCATTATTCTCAAAAACTCTGGCCACTATCCGTCGTGATGCACCGATCGTCTGGAGCCTTCCTGATACGCCATACCGAGCATCAGTAGTACAAGATACTATTCTCGAGAAACTCACTCAGTATGAGTTTCGCAGTCTCTTGCCGCGCATTCGCAAACTCTTTGACTTTGCACCAGCGCTCCCGACCGAGGATATAGATCCCGATCTCCTGCGCCGTGCATCTATTGCGTTGTGGGTACTGTATTCTGAGAACACCAATCCGGACTATGACGCCATACTCGACCGTACTCGCAAGAAGACGCTGGCAGAAGCATACGACGCCATACTCATCGAGCTCAAGAAAAAAGGCGTACTCGATGTGTATGAAAAAATAGAAGTACCCCTCATCTCAATCATTGCCCAAATGCAAGAGTGGGGTATTCGCATTGACCGCGCATATTTTGAAAAGCTCCAAGTGCGAATGAAGGAGCAACTCGCTGGTATCGAAACACAAATTACAGATCTCACCGGCACATCTATTAACCTCAACTCCCCAAAGCAGATGTCAGAACTCCTCTTTGTCACCCTCGGACTCAAACCAAAGGGCAAGCAAAAGGCGTCTGGTGCATATACGACGAACGCTGAGACACTCGAGAGTCTCGTCGATGACCACCCGATCATCCCGTTGATACTCACGTATCGAGAAGTCCAGAAGCTCCTGACGACATACGTCGACGCACTCCTCGGGCACGCTGATGCAGACGCGTGTGTACATACGACATTCCTCCAACACGGCACCACTACGGGGCGATTTTCTTCGACCAATCCCAACCTCCAAAACATTCCTGCAAAAGGGGAGGGAGGCAAGGAGATCCGACACGGATTTGTGGCGAGACCGGGACATGTATTCATCGGATGCGACTATTCACAGATTGAGTTGCGTGTACTCGCCATGCTCTCGCGAGACGAGCGACTGATCGAGACATTTGAGTCGGGAGTAGATATTCATACACGTGTTGCATCCGATATGTTCAAGGTTGCACTCGCTGATGTCACGAGTGATATGCGACGCAAGGCAAAGGTCATCAACTTTGGGATCCTCTATGGCATGGGGGTCACCGCGCTCCAAAAGAATCTGGGCTCAACTCGCTCCGAAGCCGCACAGTACTACGAAGACTATTTCAAAACATTCCCAACGATTGCAGCATACCTCGAAGATACCAAGGAGTTTGCTCGAACCAACGGATATACTGAGACAGTCTTTGGTCGACGCAGATACTTCCCCGGTATCACAAGTGCGGCTCCATTCTTGCGCGCAATGGCAGAACGTACTGCAGTCAATGCTCCAATTCAAGGGACAAATGCCGACTTGGTCAAGATCGCAATTGCGCTCATTGATACTGACCTGCGCACACAAGGACTTGTAGATCGTGTGCATCTCACACTTCAAATCCATGATGAACTCGTGTACGAAGTAGAAGAAGCTGTTGTAGATACTGCACAGACAATCATCACTGAGGCTATGGTCAACGCCTTTGCGCGCAGTCCAATACAGGTCACCATACCCACTGTCCCGCTCGCAGTGTCGGTCGGAATAGGGCATCGACTTGATGAGCTCAAGTAAATGGTTACAATACATACTATGACTGACTCACAGCACACTATGCATAGCTCGCTGGCTCGATCGTATTTTGCATACTTCCTCGGCAGTATTATCGGACTCTTTGTCGATACAATGATCGGGTACGAGATACCACCAAGTCTCCACGCACAGATCACCGCATTTGTCTGCTTTGGAGTGGGTGCAGTGCTCGTCGTGTGGGCACAGTACACATCGCGTCGAGGTATGCATACTGCAGGTACACAGACAAAGCCATACTTCTTTCGTGGACCATATCGCTATATGCGCAACCCCACCCATCTCGGGATCGTCTTGCTCGTGACAGGGTATACGGTCGTGTCGGGGTCACTCGCATTTTTTGCGGTGACGGTGATCGGATACTTCATCTCAAATATCTTTTTTCATAAATACGAGGCAGCACTCTATGAGACATATGATGGTGCCTACGAGGATTACAAACAAGACGTCCCAAAGATTCTCTAATGCTCTTTCTCATTGTTGCCGACAACCAAACTACTCGACACACACACATCGCATCGATCACTGATCCGCTCGTGGATAGTGAGGTGATCATGTATGACGATACGTATGGTAGTGTCCTTGATCTCGAGCAGTATCTCTACCCCTCACTCTTTAGTCCTGCAGCACCTGTTGTACATGTGAAGTATATGCTCGGTACAGAGACTGCTATTGCAGCTCCATTCCTCAAGCAGCTCCTCGTGAGTCCGACAATGTTCATCTTTGAAGAGATCGCACTACCTGCGCCAACGGTTACTGTATTCAAAAAGGTTGGAGCAGTCGTTCATGTTGGTGAAAAAAAATCTCCTTCAAAAAAAGAGGGAGATGTATTTGCAGTAACCAAAGCACTCACTGCATCTGACAAGAAATCTCGCTGGCTCGCATTTCGTGCGGCACTCATCGATAGTAGTATCGAAGCAGTGATGGGAATACTGTATTGGAAAGTGCGTGATATGTCTGCAAAGAGTCCAAGAGAGAAAGCAACGTATGACGCCCTGTATCGGAGTCTCTTGCTCGCGCATGCACGTGCGTGGGAGACAGGTGCACCACTGGAACTCATGGTAGAAAAGGTAATACTTGAGCAATAAAAAATAATAGTACAAAAAATAAAGGCCACTTTTTGAGAAAGGGGCCTTTGAGGAGTAAAAAACTTTATTATTATGAGTGCGAATGAACTGCTAGGGAAGGAACGATATGTATCTGTCGATACAGGAGACTCTGTATGAGTCGAAGGTACGGGGACTTATACATAAGTATACGTTACTTGTCAGAAGTCACAAGATCGCTCTGTGGATAATACTTAGCGAGGAGTGAGAGGAAGAGTCCAGCTGAGAGTATGGTGAATGACATCATCGGGATCGTAATGTAGCCAAACTCGTACACATAGCGCACGAGACAGCTCGTACCGGTAGCTCCGCAGACATCGAGACCGGTGGGGAAGATGTCGATGATCACATGGAACAATGCGATCAATACTCCCATCCCAGAGAGAATGATGACTTGATTTTGGAGGAGACGACTGGTGCGTAGTGATGCAGTCCATGCGAGGAGTGCAACAGGAATAATAAAGATGCGCTGATACCAGCAGAGCAGGCATGGTTCGTACCCAAATCCGTATTGATAGATGAAGCTCATAATAACGCTCATCGAGAATATACTTGCGACGAGGAGTCCTGCATTGTTGGCAACAGTACGAATAAATGGAGCACGGGCAAAATATCCAATGACTGTAATAACGAGAGCTATTTGGATTGCGATCGTTCCGAGCGCTGCAAAGGTGTTGAACATACTATTGTGCGTTGATCGCGTCGAGAGGGGCTTGGCAGTTGGTTTTTGCGGCGAGTTCACTCATACTGCGCTCACCACCGAGCTCGCTCCCATCGGCAAATCTCCAAGTAGGATATCCGGTCACACCCGCATCTATACAGATTTGCAGTTGGCCTTTGCCACTGGGTTGTGAACATTCGACGTAGGGGAGGAGTTTTGCACTCTTGCCGAACATTGCCTTGGTTGCTTGGCAGTGCGGACACCAGAATGCGCCGTAGAATGTTGCACCACTGTCATTGATACATTGTGCGACGGTGTCATATTTGCCTGGCTTTTTTGCTTGTACGACCAACAGTGCGATGAGTCCTCCAATGATGAGTACAGTGACTACGATCCAGATCCAATATTGTTTCTTCATACATACTACGGTACCGTGCACGAGCAACTTTTGCAACTTCCATTGAGGGTGTTTTTGTGCCCCCAGTAGGATTCGCCTCTCCCTGCGGTCGAGATGCACTATTTTATATAGTCGCTTTGCTCCTTAAAAATAGGCACCTTACGGTTCGAACCTTCTGGGAAAAATCACTTCGTGATTTTATTGTGCCCCCAGTAGGATTCGAACCTACGACCGTCTCCTTAAAAGGGAGCTGCTCTACCAACTGAGCTATAGGGGCATGGTTTGTTTGCAACTATGTCTTGCAAAAAAGTAGCAAAACTATACCATGCGTACCGTATGAAATCAACGCCACATACCATCCTCATATTGCACGATATACGTAGTGCGCAGAACGTGGGGTCCCTCTTTCGGACGGCTGACGCGGCGGGAATATCGGAGATCTATCTCTCGGCTATTACTCCACAACCACTCGATCGATTTGGGCGGGCACGAAGCGACATTGCAAAGACGGCCCTCGGTGCACAGCTCACGATGCCGTGGCAACCGTATGATGATATAGGGGTGCTGATTACTGAACTCAAAGAAAAAGGAATTAGAATAATTGCAATAGAGCAATCTGTTGAAGCGATTGATTACAAGCAAGTGATAGTCGAAGGACCCACTGCGTTCATTCTCGGTAACGAAGTCGGAGGTATTGCACCAGATGTATTGAGTCTAGTAGATACTATTGTGGTGATACCTATGAAAGGTAAAAAAGAATCTCTCAATGTTGCAGTGGCTGGAGGTATCGCACTCTATCGCATGCTCAATATCTAACGACTGTGATAGATCTGTCCTCCATTGTATGTCTCTTGGATGAATGGATTTGCGCGGTTTTGTTGGATGCGAGAGGGTCCACCAGTGACGAGCCAGGCGAGCCACAGACCGACAAAGAGGAGGAGAAACCATTTGAGTTCACTATGCATGTCAGTAGTATACACCTTTTGACAAAAGGTAATGGCGAGGTAGTATGGAGAAAAATCTATCGCCCATGCACCACACAACTGAACAAAATAGACACACCCCTACTATCGACAAACTGACACAGAGAATCAATGAGCGGATCAATTTGTTCAATGACATTCTCCCGTGTAGTCATGTACCGGTAAAAAGGGAAATTTATTTCAAAACCATTAAAAATCTTTTTCCTGATGAAATTTCGGGATCTGTATTTCTTGGACAATTCTTGATGAAGCCGATGGAGTGGTTCACTACAACTTCTGACCAAAAGCTTCGGAAAAGAATTATCGACACGAAACGAGGGTGTGGTATCACTGATCTGCACTGTCATGCGTATGCTGAACTTGAAAAATATTTTAATAGAATGCCAGTACTTTCTGTATTTGATATAGAGCCGAGCTTCTTTGCAGAACTTACCGAAGTTTGCGGGCTGAGCAAACAGATAGATATTGCTCCCCATACTAAATTCGGAGATCCTCATTACAAAGAATTGTTGGGACAACACGCACGGATGAACCACAGTGATCTCTTGACAGACTTCTATCGATTGCATCTCCATGTATTTATTGACTGGATACAGCAACATACAAATTAGTGATAATGCCTCCCACACGGGAGGCATTCTTTATTTCTTGAGGATTTGTAGCGCGATCGTGATCTGTTGTTCGATGGGGAGTGTGGTGTCGAGAGTGGGGAGAGTGGAGCGGATATCGTGATCCTTGAATCCGAGCGAGAGGAGTGCCTCGACGAGATCATTACTCGCACTGCTCCCACTCGTCGCATAGCCTTCGAGTTTGTCCTTGAGGTCGATGATGACCTTCTCGGCGGTTTTTTTGCCAATACCGGGGACGAGGGATATTGCCTTTGCATCTCCGGCACGGATCGCGCCGACGAGATCGGGGAGTGGATATATGGTGAGCATCTGTAGCCCCGTCTTGGGACCGACACCAGTGACACCGATAAGGGTTGTGAAGAGTGCCTTCTCCTCAGCAGTCGCAAAGCCGTAGAGTTCGTGTGCGTCATCGCGGATGATGAGGTGGGTATGGAGGGTGACAGAGGTACCAGGAGCGAGCAGTGCTGGAGTATAGACGAGGTAGCCGACGGGGCCTGTGTCGACCACGACCCCTTTGTCCACAATGTCCACGACGACTCCTTGTATCCGTGCAATCATGGCCAAAGTATACCACCCCTTGCACAATTGGGTCTCTCCTGCTATAGTTTTGCCGTTATGCCAATCACCCGAAATGCCAAAAAGGCCCTCCGCGTCTCTGAAAAGAAAAACGCGATCAATACTCGTACAAAGAAATCCCTCAAAGAAGGCGTCAAAGACCTCCAGAAGCTCGTTGTCGCCAAGAACTGGAAGGATGCAAAGGAGTCTCTCAAGGCCGCATACAGTGCCATCGACAAGGCTGCAAAGAAAGGTGTCATCAAAAAGAACACCGCAAGTCGCAAGAAGGCTCGCCTCTCTCGCATGACAAAGGAGAAATAGTTCGCGCAAGGGTATTCTTTTCAAAAAGCCAAACCCACGCCCAACCCTTTTTTCAAAAAATACCCTCTTGCTCACCCATGGGGTATTTTTTATTTGCTATACTACACACATGTTATATGAATTCTATGGAGAAGAATGTCCACACTGTCAGCGTATGCGCGAGCTGACGAACAAACTCATGAAGGAGTACCCAGAAGTAGTGATCTCTCGCAAGGAAGTCTGGCATGACAAACGCAACATGGAGTTCATCAAGGAATGCGATAAGGGAGATAAGTGTGGGGGAGTACCGTTCTACTTTAACAGTGACAACAAAGCATGGCTCTGTGGTGAAGTTTCATTCGACGAACTGAAAAAATGGGCAGGAGTAAAGTAGATTGACAAAAAGGGGTTTTGTACTAGTATCAAGTACAAATTGGGCAGGATGAAAAAAGTTCAAGCACTCGGTCGGCATTTATTTGCCAGGAAAGAAGCACTAATCTTTGGTATCATCGCATCATTGGGAATTATTGTGTGGCTCATACCACAATGGCTTATTGTGACAATCATTTGTATTGCCGCAATAACCTACATATGCCCTATAAAGAAGGCTCTCCTCTACGCGGTATTCTTTATAGTGTGTTTCCTTATTCCTATCATTGTGATTTTATATCATTAAGTTGAGGTGTTTTTTGAAAAGCCTTCCTTCGGGGAGGTTTTTTGTTTAGAAAAAAATGTCCTCTCGATAGGAATCGAACCTATATCATAACTTCCGCAAAGTTACGTCCTATCCATTGAACGACGAGAGGGATAGATGGTGGGGGAACGGCGTACTAGAATCCGAGGCGCTCTGCGATCTTGATACCTAGAGGTTCACGCATAGTGACTTCGGGGGCATGCTTGGTCATCTCGGTGCGGACAGTAGCTGCCGTCACGCCTCCGAGAGGGATTGTCATCATGGGGACGATGTGTCCTTTGACGAGCATTAACAGCTTATCCGGTTTTCCGGTTTCGTCAATCCAAAACTGAGTGATCCGGTCATAGGTGATGAGAGTCTTGTCCACCAACACATCTTTCTCATTAAAGGTCACCACCATCATCTGTGGTGCCCGCTGTGCAAAGAGGATGACACATGCTCCAGCCACGACGAGGAATATCCCAAAGAAAATATTGCCATAAAAGAATGACACGGTCGCCGCAATCCCAAAGACGAGCCCTGTATACCAGAGCCAGTCGGGATGACGGTCTTGCGGTTGAAATTCGAGCACACTCCACGAGAGTGATGGGGGAGGAGTGGGTGATGTCTGAGTTTCTAGAGGCATAGTGCTAGTGTATCACGAGGAGTTACTCTTTCTTTTTGTCGAGCTTGTCGAGGCCGAGTGCTTTGACACCAAAGTAGACAACAGCGGCAACAATGAGGAAGTCGACGACAGTAGAAATGAATGCGCCGTATTTGATAGAGATGGCACCGATAGTTGCGGCTCTATCTGCGAGCGCGACCTTGCCCAGCATTGCACCAACGAGCGGGTTGATGATGTTCTCCACCAGCGAGGTGACCGTCTTTGAGACAGCGCCACCGAGAATGAAACCGACTGCAAGTCCGACGACGCCTTGTTCTCGAATAAAGTCCATAAATCCTGTTACTTTTCCTTTGATCATATCCATATACTGACTACTATAGCATTTGGGAATATATTTTGGTATAACATGTACGATTTTTTTTGCGGGAGTGGTTAGATGCGTTTAGAACTATAAATTGGAAGGAAGTAAAAAGCAATCTTGAGTATTCAGGGCTGATGCCAATGCTCGGGTTACAAGTCGCATAAAGCACCTCTTCTTGAGGGGGTAGATACGGCATATTGACGTATACCCCTAGGGGGTATAGACTAGGAATATGAAATACATGGATGAAAAAGGTAAGGCAAATATAGTTCGTCGTTTGAAGCTTATTGAAGGGCAGGTGCGAGGATTACAGAAGCTCATTGAGAATGATACTTATTGTATAGATGTAATTACTCAAACTTCTGCCGTGAAGTCTAGTCTTTCGAGCGTCGAAGATGCTCTCCTTGAAAATCACCTAGGGCATTGTGTTCATCACCAAATGTCTAACGGTCAAGTTGAAAAGGCACAAGAGGAAGTCTTGAAAGTTTATAAACTAAAGAGAAAATAATATGTCTACCTCAAACACATACAAAGTAAAAGGAATGCACTGTGCTTCATGTGCCAGCATTATTGAAAAGACCTTCAAAAAGACAGATGGCGTACATTCTGTTGAAGTAAATTATGGAACAGAAACTGCTAAGGTTGCCTATGATGAAAGTAAAACTAGTCCACACCATCTTTCTGAAAAGATTGAAAAGCTTGGATATACACTCGAAATTCCTACAGCGGAAAGTATGGGAATGTCAGCTGATGAACATGCTTCTCATCTAGGACTTAATCAATCCAAGAAAGAAAAATTGAAAGAAGTAGCTGATATGAAAACTAAGGTTGTATCAGTTATACCTCTCGCTATCTTTAGTATTTTTGTTATGGCATGGGATATTCTAGCTCAATTTAAGGTAGTTGGAGAGATGTCGGCTACTGTCTATGAATTTTTCCATCACCTACTTCCAATTTTTGCTACATATACTTTGTTTGTAGTCGGGAAGCCCTATCTTATGGGATTTTATCGATTTCTCCGCTACGGCAAAGCAAATATGGATACTCTTATCGGTATTGGGACTTCTGTAGCTTTTTTATACAGTTTTATTGTTACTGCTTTTGAAGAACCGCTTCGTGCATTCATCAATGTTGAACACACCTACTATGATGTAACGATAGTGGTCATTGCGTTTATCGCATTCGGTAAATACCTTGAGGCTCGCTCCAAAATAAAAACAGGCGATGCGATTGAAAAACTCCTTAATTTACAAGCTAAAACAGCAATAGTTATTAGAGAAGGAAAAGAAATTGAAATACCTATAGACCAAGTGGTACATGGGGATTTGATAGTAGTGAAGCCAGCAGGGAAAATACCAGTAGATGGTGTGCTTACTGACGGGTCTTCTTTTGTTGATGAAGCCATGGTAACAGGCGAGCCTGTTCCTGTAGAAAAAACTATTGGGGATACTGTTATAGCGGGAACTATAAATACCACAGGTTCATTTACGTTCAAAGCTACTAAAATAGGTTCAGAAACAATGCTTGCCCATATAGTAAAAATGGTTGGAGAGGCACAAGGAAGTAAAGCCCCTATTCAAGCACTAGCTGATAAAATATCATCTGTATTTGTTCCAATTGTGCTTGTACTTTCTTTTGTTTCCCTAGGACTGTGGCTTCTCGTAGGTACACAGTATCTCGGTTTTTCTCAAGCCCTTTCTTACGGCCTCGTTTCGTTTGTTGGTATATTAGTCATTGCCTGTCCATGTGCTCTAGGGCTTGCAACCCCTACCGCTATCATTGTTGGTGTTGGAAAAGGAGCACGTGAAGGGATACTTATCAAGGATGCAGGAACCCTTGAAAAGCTTCATAAGGTAAATGTAGTAGTAGTTGATAAAACAGGAACTATTACCAAGGGAAAACCTGAACTTGTATCTATCCACAATTATTCAGATAAGAAAGATGATGAACTGATTGCAATACTTGCCACCTTAGAAAATAAATCAGAACACCCTATTGCTCATGCAATTGTTACCTATGCGACTGAAAAAAATATAGCTCTTTCAGAAATAAGTAGCTTTGAGGGAGTAAAGGGGAAAGGTTTGAAAGGATTGATTGGTACCACAGAGTACTTTGCAGGAAATGTAAAAATCATTGAAGATTTGAATATCTCATTCGAAAAAGAGTTGCTGGATAAAGAGACTATGGAAGGTAAAACACCGATTATTCTCGCTACAAAAGAAAAAGTACTCGGTATTGTTATGGTTGCCGATGCAATCAAACCTGAGGCAAAAGAAGCTATAGCAAAACTTCATACTCTTGGTATCAAAACAGTAATGCTCACAGGAGACAATCAAAACACAGCAAACTTTATTGCTAAACTTGTTGGCATCGATGAAGTGGTAGCGGAAGTACTACCTGAAGATAAGCTTAATAAAATTAAACAGCTTCAATCTCAAGGATACATTGTAGCTATGACAGGTGATGGGGTAAACGATGCACCTGCCCTTGCCCAAGCTGATGTCGGTATTGCAATGGCAACAGGAACAGATGTAGCAATTGAAAGTGCAGGTATAACACTTCTTCATGGTGATATTTCAAAGCTTGTAAAGGCAATACGTCTTTCGAAAATTACAATGCGGGGTATTAAGCAAAATCTCTTCTGGGCATTCTTTTACAATGTTATCGGTATACCTCTGGCTGGTGGTTTATTCTTCCCATTGTTTGGATGGCTTTTGAACCCTATCTTTGCAGGGTTAGCAATGGCATTCTCAAGTGTTTCGGTAGTCGGGAACTCTCTTCGCCTTAAGACTAAAAAATTATAACTATGAATAATCAAGAAACAAAAACATATACATTCCACATTCACGGTATGCACTGCAAGGCATGTGTCTTTCTTACTGAAAGTGAACTTATGGACTTACCACATGTTACATCAGCGAAATCCAACCTTGATACTCATACGGTTGTGCTGACGGGTAATTTCGGTAATCAGACTGAAGAAGAGATAGCCAAACAGCTTACAGGATTACTTGAAAAGCATGGCTATACAGTTTCTACCGAAAAAAAAATTAAAAAAATAAAATGGTCTGACTTCAAAGTAGCAGTTCCTGTAGCTCTGGTGTTTATTGTATTGTTTGTTGTTTTGCAGAAGATAGGCATTGTGAACCTCGTAGATGCAAGCAAGGTAACGTACGGTACAGCGTTTGTTATAGGCATCATTGCTTCTCTGTCTACCTGTATGGCAGTTGTTGGAGGATTACTACTTTCCATGTCAGCAACATTCGCAAAGGAAGGCGATAAAATAAAACCACAACTGCTGTTCCACGGTGGTCGCATTGTGTCTTTCTTTGTCCTCGGAGGGGTGATTGGAGCAATCGGTTCAGCATTTACATTGAATACTTCGGCGACTTTTATCCTAGGTCTTGTCATAGGGTTGGTAATGCTTATTTTGGGAATAAACTTATTAGACGTATTTCCATGGGCAAAAAAGCTTCAACCTTCTATGCCGAAGTTCATATCAAAACATGTTCATGGTGCAACCAAGCTTAACCATACACTCACACCCCTGATAGTTGGAGTAGTTACTTTCTTCTTGCCGTGTGGCTTCACACAGTCCATGCAAATCTATACGCTCTCTACAGGGTCATTTCTCAAAGGAGGACTTACAATGCTCGCATTCGCCCTTGGAACGCTTCCTGTGCTTGCTCTCATCAGTTTCAGCTCATTCAGTATCCATAAGAGTTCAAAGGCAGGCATTTTCTTCAAAACAGCAGGGCTTATTGTCATTCTGTTCGCTATCTTCAACCTCCTCAACAGTTTGGTAGTCATCGGATTTCTACCGCCATTATTCAATTTTTAGTATAATCAGCATTATGAACAAAACAGCACTCGCAATCGTTATAGGAGCAGTCATCGTTGGAGGTGCTTTTTTCCTCGTCAAACCATCAGCACCAAAAGTCGCTGATGCTCCTGCAAATAACGTATCTATAGTAGATGGAAAACAAATCATCGAAATAAGTGCAAAAGGCGGGTATCAGCCACGCAAAAGCATCGCTAAAGCAGGTATTCCTACAATCATTCGTTTCAATACTAAAGGAACGTTCGATTGTTCTTCCTCTGTTCGTATTCCAAGTATGAATATCAGCCAAGTATTACCACAGTCTGGAAGCACTGATATAGATGTTGGAACACAACAGGTTGCAACCCTACAGGGGTCTTGTGGAATGGGAATGTATCCTTTTGAAATTGATTTTCAAGGATAGGTATTGAAAAGCAAAGTAAACTAAAGTAAGGTGTATGAGTATTACGCCTGAAATGTATGACAGCTTCTTGCGAGAGTACAAAGAAAAGCAAGCCGAATTACTTAGTGAGATGCAAGACCACTCTGATGCAGACGAACAGTTCTATATCACTGCGAATATAACGCTTAATATAGCGAAACGTGCAAAAGAGATATTCATAAGTTCCGAAGTGGACGAAAAAAGACAATTTCTTGGTTTCCTACTTCAGAACTGTGTGCTAAACGAAAAAAACCTAGAGTTTACCTTGGTTTCTCCGTTCAATCTGCTGCTTAATAACAACGATAGTCTTACTATGCGGAAGCGGTGAGATTCGAACTCACGGTCCCCTTACGAGGACTCCTGTTTTCAAGACAGGTGCATTCGACCACTCTGCCACGCTTCCTGACGTGCTTCTGGTTCGAAGTGATGCCACTGTACCACAGGAGATGTGGATTTTCAACGGTCGTATGCTACGCTCAATGGATGAAATATATCGGCATAGACTTTGGCACCAAGCGGGTAGGGGTTGCGATCTCTGATGACGCAGGATCGTTCGCATTCCCCAAGGCGATCTATGAGTCAGCAACTGCAGTCGCTGATATTGCTAACTTGTGCAAAGCAGAACGAGTAGAAGCGATCGTTATTGGAGAATCTCTGGCAAGTAATGGCGAACCCAATACCCTCGCGTCTCTCGTCCAAGCCTTCAAGGCGCAACTTGTCGTTGCAACAACACTTCCCATATTCTTTGAACGTGAAGGGTTCTCGACTGTGGAGGCGCACCGCTACCAAGTAGACAAAGGTGCACGTGACGACTCTGCCGCCGCAATCATATTGCAACGCTTCCTTGATAAGCAGCACAAGGCGTGATAAGGTAGCAGAAACCAGGGTATCTAACTGTTTCTCGTTTCGGCGGGGAGCAGTTTTTTTATTGCCAAATATATAAAAGGGTGTAGTATTTCGCTACTGGTCCAATACTGCTGTAAAGTAGCAATCCCGTAACGGACCAGGATCGTTACATCTCTCAGTTCCTTGTAGGTATCGGTGTCAAAAATTGGCAACCATATGCCCAATTGCTCTTTTTTAACTTACATGATCAGGGGCGATACTGTCCCAACTGTATGTTGATTTACGCTTTCACTAAGATTTCGAGATCTTTGACATTGTAAATCGAGAACAGTAAAACAATTATGCGAGCCAAAGCTACGCACATCAGCGAATGCTGAAAAATCTTCCGCCCAATTACTGGGCGGATTTTTCTTGCTCAATTCTTCATTCACCATTAGACTCTGGACATGGAACACATAACTATTGATGAATTCAAAAAGGTAGTCGCGAAAGTGGGGAAGGTGATAGCGG
>CAYUQD010000002.1:8704-99075 GCA_964446965.1 uncultured Candidatus Saccharibacteria bacterium | reverse complement strand
ACTCTGAAACACTCCGTCAGGCATACAAATAAAACTAAGTATGCGGAGATAATCAATACAAATTATATCTTGTTGATATCTCTGGATCAATTGATAGCATCGGCAAAGACATCACTGATGAAGCATACATCACATTCGAAACTCCTGAATCATACTCACTTGATAGCGTACAGTGTATGTTTAAATCCACTGAAGAAACCCAGCTGGCTACTCTCAAGAAAGGACAACAGATAACCGTACAAGGTACGGTTTCTGGAGCGACTATTGGGAAAGTGATCGTGCGGAATTGTAAGGTAGTGTAATACCTTAATAACTTCTGCGGGTATTGAACCACGTGATCTTTGGGATGATCTGTGGCTTCTCAACCATACAAAGTATTAAGTTAGAAAATGCATCGGCGAGATCGTCGTGCTTTTCGACGCCAAAGTTCACGATCTGACTAATCAGCTCTTCTGCACCTGTGCGAGGAAATAGTATCTTCCCTGATTTGATGAGATACGCAGTGAGAATTAGGCGACTACGTTTGTCCTGATTGCCAGGATGCACGGTTCGTACATTATGTACGCCCTCATGTTTGAGTTGTTGCGGGAGCGATCGTTGGTACGCAACATCTTCGATGATGAGCTTTGGGTGATGACCACCTTTGTGATACATCGTGTAAAGAACTTTGCATAACTCAATAGTCTCTGGGAATGTCATGCGTTTGTTAATAATCCCTGGCAGAATGTAGAACACTCCCTCGTCACCGTTTCCGATGATCTGTGCGGGTACCATCGCAGTATAGTCGGCGGTATCTTTCTGAGAGATCGCAAGATCAATACCAATAAAGGTTCCCATGTTGACACCGTATCCATCCTCGTCTTTTTTGTTGTATGGGATGTCGTCATAGTATTGGATCCACTCACGATGAATTGCTTGATCTTCTGTGGGGATAATTTTGAGCATATATTCACGCTCCCACGCGTACTCGTTACCCATTTTCTTCTTATCCTCTTCGATATCAGCAAGGGTCGGATATTTTCCAGGCCAGAGGATTTTCCCATTCTCATCAATAAGTGGATATGACTTGAATACGCCATTGATACGACCATTCTCTATGTCGCTCTTTAGGCGCATTAGGAGAGAGTCTTCGTGCAATAGGTTCCCTATGACGATTAACCGGGTGTTACGGTCGCCTGTGGGAATGATTTCAGACGTGAGCCATTGATACGTCTTTTTTCGTCCTTCTCTCGTTTTAGTTGAAGCAATGTCTTCCACGTCGTCACAAATGATGAGATCGGGGCGATGTTGGTTGTGGCGAATCCCTCGGATACTTTGCTCAGAAGAAGCAACCGTGATTCGCGCATTTGATTCTGAGAATACGATTGACGTTGAACCCCATTCGTCTGATTCTTCTTTAAAGGGACCGAGGTCATTTTTCAGAATACTATTTGTTTCAAGTTCGCGACGGAGGTTCATCATGTGCTGTTTTGCCTGCATCTGTGTCTGACACAGGATCAAGACAAATTTCTTTTGCTGACGACCAAGAATTGCCCAGACTGGGTATGAGGTGGTGACGATTGTAGATTTTGCAGATCCGCGAAACGAAACCACACAAAAGTTCTTCACTGTTTCATCCTCTGTCAGTTGTATAATCTCGCGTTGGAAGTCTGCGGTTGGGTATTTGATGTAATGGGCGAAGTAGAAATGAAAGAAGTGAAGGTGGCTTTGGGTCGTAATTGCAATGCGCACTTTTTTATCATGAATCATTGCGTTGATAGTTTCTTCGGGAATAATATTATTGTTGTTCATTGGATTGGTGTTGATTAATGCCTGCTAATGTTAATGCTTCTCTGACGAGTGTTTCTTGCTCTGGCGTTAAGATGTCAGAAGTGATTTTTGTGGTGACTTCAACTTTGTCTCTGAATTTTGGATTGCGGTGTCGCAACCAGAAGCTGATAGCTGACCAGTTCTTTTCTTTGATCATCGTGAGGAGTTGGCTTTCACTCATGTCATTCACGAGAGCTTCGCCTTCGGTGAGTGCCTCGTCCATTACAGTGGAAAAGGCTTCATCTTCTTTGCGCCAGCGATAGATGGAGTTGCGTGAGAGCCCGACTTTTTCACATGCGACGAGTACAATGGGAATCTTTTTGAGTTGATCTAGGAATTCGTCTCGTTTTTTATTCTTTTTCATATATTGCTTTGTTGCCAGTTAATGCTTCGTACCTCTTGACAATGAGATCACAAAAGCGTTCTTCAAGCTCACAGCCATAGACGCGCCGATCAAGCTGTTCTGCTGCCAGAAGTGTGCTACCCGATCCCAGGAAGCTGTCTATGATGATATCTCTTGGTTTCGTGCATCGCTTTATCGCCTTCTCATGAAGCGAGATAGGTTTTGAGGTTGCGTGTTCGTAATCCTTTGCGGAAAGTCGTTTTGCAGTCCAGATTTCAATGAATTCATCTACTTGTTCGAGGAGTTCGTTACCAGTACCGAATTCTGGATTCAATACTTCAGTGAGTGAAGTCATAGAGGGTGCAAGATGTGGTCGTCCGCGCGTGCCATAGACGGCAGGCTCGTATGCTTTGTTGCAAAACACTTTAGGCACGCAATTCTGTGAGTTCTTGAGCCATAGACATACACGCTTGTTTGCAATGCCCAGTGAGCGGTATACATCTTGCACCAACCCTATGAATATCTGGTCGCAGTAGTAGAAGACATGTGTATCTTGATGTGATACGGCAAGTGATGCAGTGAGACTGTCGGCGATGAATTTCTTGTACTCGTCATAGGTGCGAGTGTCATTTACGTCTCCGCCATAGTCCTTCTTTCCGCCAATACCCCCTCGGTAGTCCACGGAAATGTTATAAACGGGATCACTGTAGATCATGCTTGCGCGGTCATCTCCAAGCAGTCGCGTAAGTGTCTCTGGTTTAGTACTGTCTCCACAGATGATCTTGTGTTTGCCGAGTCTGATAATATCTCCGAGCTTTGTCTTGGGCGTTTTGATCTTTTTCAATTCTGCATCGATATCGAAGGTATCATTTTTGATTTCTTTGTCATCGTCCCAGAATTTGGCAAGCTCAATGTCATCAAAGCCTGCACTTGTGAGAATATCGAGATCGAAGGACTTCAGAGATGTGAAGTCCCAATCACCGCCAAGCGCATTGCTTGCGATCAGATACTGCTTTGCTTCTTCATACGTCAATTTACGGTTAGGCAATCTGACATCGATAATTTCTTCTCCTCGTCCGAGCAATTGCATCACCTTGATGCGCTGATGCCCAGCAAGGATGCGACCATCGAGGTCGATCGCGGGGATCTCGACAAGGTCATATTTCTGCAAGCTCTTCTTTAGATCTGACAGTTGCTTATCACTAATGGTACGAGGATTGATGTCCTGAGGCACAAGGTCGCTTATACGTCTTTGGACGGTTGTCCAGTGTAGTTTGGTCATACTAAATGTTGTTAAAGGAATAAGTGAAGGATGACTGGTCCCCCTAATCATCAGACCAAATAGGTACAGGGTCATGTAATCGTCATATAGTTGAGTTGGACCGCAAAAAACCGCTTATGCTATAAGCGGTTTGGGAGAGTTATTAACACAAGATGATGACAAGTTAGAAATTAAGCAAAAAAAGAAGCTGCTTTCGCAACTTCTTTGTAAACACATTAGCTGATTTCCATTACCTGAATATCTTCATCAAGTTTGAAATTCATCACGTCGGCAGCCTCTACTGACGTATCACCTGTTTCCAAAAATTTAAGGTTGTACTGTGCCCAGAACTTTGCAATCCTAAGTGCTTCATCATGATCCTTTCCAGGATAGTGGCAAACAAAGTGTTCAATCGGTGACCAGTCTTTACCGGTTGCAATGTGAACAGAATGAAGGTCTTTTTCTCTTAACTCTGCAGGAACTTCGGAGATAAAAATCTCGATGGAGCCACTGGCAGGGAATTTATCCTGCGGATAAGTCAGTACAAAATCTTCCTTATGCTCCCTGGGGCAGAAAATGAAAGAGAACCGGTATGTTACTCCTTTGCGTTTCAGAAACAGAGCTACATATGAAGGCATCTGATCTTTCGAAATAGTGAATATTTTCATTTTTATCAATCTTACAAGACTATACACGATGTATTGACATAGTCAAGTATTGATTGTAATATCAAGAAAAATTCTAAACCAAAAAAAGCACTTTAACATGAACATAGAACAACTATTTGAGTTTGCACTCACACAAGGATGTGGGGTAAATCTTGCCTCGTTTAAGAGGTCAAAAACGTACACTTCTCTGCTTAAACAACAGAAGACACTTCTTACAAGGTATCCAGCGGACACCGATGAGGGAAAGATGCTTCGCGCTGGCCATTTGGTCAGCGGGACGTTATTAAACTCTTTTTCAGAAGATTGCGCACTCACTGAAGCTTCCACCACATATTCTAAATATGGTCATGGGGTTGAAATGAGAGCAATGATCGGTGGATTAGGTAAAGCACTTATTACGGCTGCAAAGAAAAATTTGCCAGACGAAGCTCACCTGATCGCCAAACAATGGAAGTCTGCAACCGCAAACGAACAAGTTGAACTTACAAAACAATTGTACAACCTGTTCCACGCGGAAGCACAGCGGGAAAAAACGATTATGTCATCCAAGAACCTTTTTAGTGAATTCAGACGTAAAACTGAAATGAGAAGCAATCAAGACGGCTTCAACAGTGTTGCTCCTGTAGGATACGGAAAATGGAACAAAAATGACAATCGTGCAAACTGCCAGGGCAAAACACAAATGATACTGGCATTCGCAGAAATCGTAGGAGCTAAGACAATACTGATGCTTCCCAACAGAACTGCCCGAGACGTTTTGGATGAGCTAAAGCATAAGAAAGCTGCTGAAATCAAACAAGACATTGAGGGACGCTCTATCGCATTTCCTGATCCCGAGTTCATGGACAGTTTGGATGCAGGAATACTAATGGAAGAGTTGGAAGGTATGAGAGATTCATTTCATGTTTGTCCCGTTATACAGGTAAGAGACGGAAGATGGATTGTTATTGATTCAAATTCACTCAACTGGGGTATCCTGTCTGAAGAATGGGATATGGAAAAAATCTCTCAAAAAATTTCCAAATACAGAGAAGTACTACCAGGACTTAGCGTCGTAGCGAGTGCTCCTTTGGAGCTCGAGCGGGGCGTAGCCCAAATCAATCAAATATTCTCAGAATACTTGATTCGTTCAAGAAAATTAGAAGATCTTTTGCAGCCACTTACAGACTTCGTACAAATTGTCGAAGCATTTGTAGATAGCGGCGAATTTGATCTTCTATTTGAAGAAACATCGGGTCAGAAATTCCCTTCGAATATTGATAAGATCTTTAAGGTCAATACCGCTAGCGATATGCTATTCGGTCCAACCGATAACTTATTGGGGAATTTTATGAATGATCCTGAGCATTTCCTACAGCGAAAAAAGGATTGTGTGTACACGTACTATCACTGTTTAGCATTAAACAGGATTGACGACCACTGGAATGACACAGGTGTATTAGTACATCCAGAAGCACACTTTGCGGTAGACAGCTATTACCACATCGCAATTGCCGCTATTAATTCTTTAGGAATTGATGAGCGGGTCACCGGTACAAGCTCATTCATTCTGGATTATTGCTTTTGCCAGACATCGCTACACAATGCTATGATCTCAAAAAACAACGATCCAGAGCTGAAAATGGCTGCAAAGGAGGCAATTCGTAAACTTCCATTTAAACACAGGCTTTCAAAAAGATTTCTTTAAAATAAACTCAAAAGTTATGCGCAGCGACACAAAATGGGCTGATGCGTCTGGATTCGGTAACCTCTCTAGTGGGGCTCAAAAAATTGGAACCTATGCCGATCAAAACGACGGTAACATTTCAGGACTATTACAAGAAAATCCTGAACTTATAGGCTCACTTGATGAGTTCCATAAATGGAGTGCTATAACGGTACCGGAAATTTCCGGAAACGACGCAACAGCAACTACTGGCCATTCAATGAAGAAAAAGATTGGATGAGTTATTAAACACTACTCAAGGTCTAAACAATTTACTGTTTAGACCTTTTTTATTTGCATATAAAAAATCCGGAAATATTCCGGATTTTGAACAGCATTGCGATATTAATTTTTTATCTCTTTCTTTGTCGTTGCTAGTGCGATTTTTTCGGGATCTCCCAATAGATTCGTCATCGCTTCGACAAGTTTGGGATAAGGATCGGTACATGTCTTGGGATGCATAACAATCCGGACATCTATTTTTTTCTCCTTATATTCCTTTAGCTTATCAATATCGGCAAGACAAGTGATCTCAACTACGGGTCGCCCATCGTTGTTTGTAACATCATTAATGATACCTTTTTTCATATTGTTCTGTTTGTCGTATATTACCATACAATATTGACAAAGTCAATATATGGTTGTATTATGCTTATATTGATCTTTTAAACTAAATATACTGACATGAGCCAACCATCAAATGACTTCAATTTTGAAGATTTCGCTAAGCAAACTGCGAGCGAAACCAAAGAAATGATCAGGACCCTATTTGTCCTTTTCAAAGAAACATCCTTCCCGCTCGCAAAGCAGGATGCACTTGATTATCAAACAGTCTGTATGATTGAAGACGAATTCCGCAAGCAGGAAACTGCGTGCGACAATCTTCTCAACCAGGCATTCAAAGAATTCTGCGACTGCAATGCCAAATGGCTTGAGCGATTTAAAAACCTCACCTCAGGATACGCTCGTATCGCGGTAAACATCGCCGGATCATTTGTCATAGTCAGCCGTGGACATTTCTTTACCTATTACAGTATTCACCCTTCACAGATACCACCTCACCTTGCAGATGCATTTATGCAAGAAGCAGAACGCGAACACTTCTTGTTGATGCAAAGACAGGAGCAACGCGGTGAACGGATATCGCGGGTATCGAGAAAAGTTTCTGATACCCTGAAAAGGTACAAGACTGAGTTTGAAAATGCATTCTCTGCGGCAATACGGAATTTGATTGAGGTTGAGATACCAGCTTCTGAAAAAAGGATAGAGGCGATCATCAACCAAAATTATCTGCAACGCATGGGTGGTCTTCATGGGATGAATTGAGTGAAAATGTATAAGCCTGGATTATGTCCGGGCTTATTTTTATACTCGTTGGATTATCACATTCGGATTAATCCGATACCCCGATCCAGATTTAGCAACAACGATCTTCAGTTTATTAAGATGTAGTTTTTGAGCTACTTTTTCATTAAGAGTTTTAACCATTGTTGAGATAGCATCTGCCGTTGGAGAGCCGAGTAGTACTTTGAGCTCTTTGCGCTGTATATAGGATTTTCTTAGCAGTAAAATATCAAATAATCTTTTTCTTTTTGCGTCATCCTTAAAATGGTAGAAGTACTCTGTACCATCTACTACCCTCATCAAACTGTTCTCCTGTGTATTGTATGAAATAACAATCTCTGTATTCGCATGATTTTTTGTTACAAGCTTTTCCGCATTTAATATCCGTAATTCTTTGAGTATAAGATGTTGAGTATTATCAGTTGGTATAACCAAGGTATCGGAGAGTAAGTTAGGCTGCAAAGCAATCATTTGTTGCCGTGCTTGCGAGACACGCTCAAATACTGGTTTTAGCGTATCGGCAACTTTCTGTACACGCTCAGTCACGTCTCTGACTGTTTGTTGAGCCTGTTTGAAAATAGGGCTCTCCATGAGCTCCTTTTTCTTCTTTTCGAGCTCTGCCTCGCTCATTGCATTGTAGGAATTGCGACCAGATTTCAGTATGGCTTTCATATCTCTAGTATATCTTAATCGCATATATTGCATATTGACATATAATATATATGTGATATTATATATTCAGTCTTTTCGTTCCTAAACAATTAAAACCTACTGTATATGAAGTTCACAAAACTTTTCACCCCTGAACCCTTCTGCATCCTGAGTCCTGACTATTTTAAAATCGTTATGGAATCAGCATCACACTGGGCCAAGATCGCCTATGACAGCACTCCTGCAAAACCCGGATGGTATAAGAAAAATATATTCACCAAAGAGCAAGGATATATTATGACCGGATTTAAAATGGACTGGTCTGCAAGTGCTGCCCCTACTGGAAATGACATGTTCGATATGTTCGGACGTGCACCAATCCAGATGCTCTTTGTGCCTGAAGCACTGGCGTATCAAATCAAGACTATTAAGTCGCAAGGATGCAAGGTGCTTGCACAGGCATATGGCACTGCCAAAATCATGCATTCAGAATATAGGATCATACCAATATTTTGCCTTATGGTTACCGAGTTCATCACAGAACTGAGTGACAAGGAATTGCGTGCTGTTGAGTCAGTGGATGCTCTGGTGGGTGGGTAAACAATATTGCAAAGTTCGGGAAGTATCATACTTCCCGGCTTTTTTTGTTACAGTGAGCTGTAACTTTATAAGGCGATCCCGTGTCACTTTTGTCACTTTTTATAGACGCACGAGAAGGATCGTTCCAAAATGGAAGAATTACTAGAACCAACCTTACAGGGCAATGGATCAAAAGGTTCTATCTCGAGAAGGCTCACAAATTTAGGAAATATAAAAAGAGCCATCCCTAAGGACAGCTCAAATAATTAAATTCCATTGAAAAGCTACTTTTTTAGTTCTGCGTATAATTTTTCGGTTATATCTGTTAGAACATCTCTTACTTCTAAGTACTTTTCTTTGTTTGCAAAACGTGGATTGGTACCTAGTCCAACAACCTGCTCACTGACTCTCATCTCATCATCGTCAAATTGTAAACACTGTAATGACACATGATGATTAAAACATTTCTCACTGAACAAGAATTGAACACGAATAGATGTGAAGTACCTGAGCTGATTGGAGGCAACAGTTTCAAGATGAACAAAACGAACCTCTCTCAAAAAAAGCCCGCCTGCTGGATACTCACAGTGCAGAAACAGATTATGAATTTGTTGCTGTCCAAAGGTCACAACGACTTCATTAAAAGGAGCAGAAAAAAGAAGGATTTCTTTATTTTCTTCTGCTTCTTTTTCAAATTTCTTTGTTAAATCAGCAGACTCTTTGTTTAACTCTTCTGCTTTGGCGGCTCTTTCTTTAAATAAAGCTGCTAAATTCTCTGTGGCTTGTGTATAGCCAGTCTTAACTGCTTCCATAGTAGTTTTTTTAATGATGAATATTTTGAGATACATTACCATTTACCCAACATTTGGCAATAGTACCTGCATTTCGTGAATACTACTTTTCATTAAAGTTTGATACCCCAGTATTTCGGAAATCCAAGTCTTGGGGTCACAAATTTAGGAAATAAAAAAAAGCCACTGACTGTTGCAGTGACTTCATTTTTAATTTTTTGTAGTAATAATTATGTGCTTTTTTCCGATTTGACCAATACTTTCCGTCAATTTCCTCCATTTCTTTTTTGCATGTGAAGGAGGCTTGGGGGTACAGGATGAGAAATAATAGCCTGCAGTTTGGCTAATAAAGTATAAAGATATATAAATAGCATATATCTTTATCTGTAATGACTTCTCGGATAGAAAGAATATTGCGGGAATAAGCAATATTGCCACAAAACCAAGCGGTGCAGTAGATATTCTAGAGTAATAAAACTTTAGAACATTGGGGTTGGTAAACACAGGATTGTTTCGGACTGATCGCCTTCCTGCTTCATTGTGGGCTAAATTACGTACCATAGAAAATAGGAGTAAAACTGAAAGAACAATATCTAAGCCATTTAATTTCTGTACATAAAACAGGTGCGTATCGGCAGAAATAATAGAAAATCCAGAGAAACAAAACAGAAATCTCGCAATATCAAAGTTGTCGATACCGAACCATTCTAGTAACCAATCACTCTTTTTTTGGAAAAATGCTAATAATTTTTCATCAATAGTTTTCTTTTTCATTGTGCATATTTTTTTATTAAAGTACTACCTTTTTTATGATTAGTCAATAGTAGATTTTTCAGCAAACAAAAAAGACCTCTTTCGAGGTCTCCTTTGGAGGTACATTATTATGCAGCTACTTCTTCTGTCGCTTCTTCCTTCTTTTCTTCTGTTGCAGCGGCTACCTTTTTGGCGAGTTCTGCTTCTTCTTGTGCCTTGATTTCGTCTTGAGTCATAGATGTGTTCTCGAATGACTGATAATACCTAATCCGTAAACTAGACGTAGACTATACAGCACTATATTGACAATAGATAGCTCAATTGTGTTATGACACACATTGCACTGTCTCCCAAATACTCGATACTACTTGCGCTTCCAAATCTTTTTCCAAAAAATAATCACAAACAAAATAGCGAGCACCATGATGATAACGAGCGAACGTCCGATGATACTACTGATCATTTGCCAGTTGCTGCCAAATATGTACCCAATGGTCCCGTAGAGCGAGACTTGGACGACCTCGCCGATGGATTCGTATAGGAGGAACTTGCGGTACCGGATCTTGCCGAGACCTGCAATAAGATTCACCGCAAGGTTGGTAAAGACTTCGAATCGACTAATGAAAATGATGAATCCCGGACGGCGCTTGATACTGCGTTCGACACTCTGATATCGACGACTCTCGAGCACCTTGCGAAATCCGAGCTTGTACAAGATAGGATGTCCGTACATACGTGCAACCCAGTACCCAATGTTGTCTCCGGCAATGTTGCCAAGTGACGCGACGACAAGTACCCATCCAAGCTCAAAGTACCCTTGGTATGCAAAAGCGGCTGA
Source organism: uncultured Candidatus Saccharibacteria bacterium (assembly GCA_964446965.1). Lineage (GTDB taxonomy): Bacteria > Patescibacteriota > Minisyncoccia > Phycocordibacterales > UBA9973 > UBA4124. The sequence continues at coordinate 88,333 of CAYUQD010000002.1, read as the reverse complement.
CGCCATGATGATCGTACCCGGAGGTATAGGGATGATGAATGCTGCGAGAAAGGTGATCCCAAAGAGTGCCCAGTATTTGTACAGGAGGAGGAACGGCAGGATACTCTGGATGATCGTATCCATAGCACTATACTCCTCGATCGAGGACGATCATGATCTCGCGGATCAGATCGTCTGGATCTATGTTGCGTTCGCGCGCAAACTTGCGTATCTCGATGTCAGGATACTTGGGGTCCCCAATGCCGAGCACTGTCTGGAAATACGTGGGAGCAATATTGTAGACCGTGTTCACGTATCGGAATGTCATCCATGGCTCGATCGAGATCTCTCGATACTCATGCGCACGCAAGTCGCGAAATGCAGTCGTACCTTGGAATTCCTTGATCAAGACCGATGTCTCGATGAGGAATAGTGCGATGAGCACGACAACGACCGCATTACGGATGCGGTAGTCTTTCTTTTCGGAAGGTGTAGGGTGATGTGTGGTCATATCTTGATCTCGTCGATGACAGATGCGAGTGCATAGTCTTGGGGAGTTATTTTGTCACCGTCATCATGTGTTGTCAGTGTGAGTCGCACAGTAGTGTAGCTATTCCAAATCTCAGGATGATGATCTTGTTCATCAACAAAGACTGCAACCGCGTTGATAAAGCGTATCGCATCAGTGAATGTCTCGAAGGTGTACTCCCGCACCAGCTTGTTGTCCTTGATTTCCCAGTCCATATGAGGAGTATAACAAAAAATCCCCCTGAAGGGGGATTTACTTTTACGAAGAAACAAAATAACTTTTTCTGAAACTGATCTCGTTTAACAAAGTATTTACTACACAGTCGTAGATTTTTGTTACCTCAAAATTGGTTGTGTCGATAATTGTCGTCATCCAGTCATATTGATGTACAAGTAGACGCTGTTGTTGAAGGTTGAGAATTCGCTCTGGGATCTTTTCCCGTTTGCGAGTTCCTGCATTTTTCAACCTACGCTCTGCTTCAGAATCATCAACATCCAGAAATACAAATTTTGAATTATCAGGATACTGATCATAAATTTGCTTAGCGCCATTGATTTCAAGATCAACAAGTAAAATTTTTTGTAAATTTTGAGCTCTCTGTAATTCTGAAAGAGGTGTCCCATATCGATTGCCTGTTGCAAGCGAATTGGTTTCTAAAAAATGTTTTTCTTGTTCTAATTGTGCAAATCGTTCATGACTGTAGAAATGATAATCAATTCCGTGCCGTTCATTAGCTCCGGCAGGTCTAGTCGTGCCCGAAACAGAAAACGTGAGAATGTCAAAATAATGTTTTAGTAGTAGTTTTGCAAGCTCTGTTTTACCAGCGCCACTACCGCCAACAATCCCGAAGATTAGTAGATTTATATTTTTTTCCATGTCGTAGATTTTTCATAACCTTACCACACCTTCTCTAAAATACAATGTCTTGGTATAGTGTCGGGATGAAAATCCTGGCAATAGAGACGAGCTGTGACGAGACAGGCATCTGCGTGCTCGAACAGTCTGACGACACCATACTCATACGAGGCAATGCCCTCGCATCCCAAATAGAGCTCCACTCGCAATACGGAGGTGTATTCCCCACCATGGCAAAGCGCGCTCATGCAGAGAAAATGGTCCCCCTCATCATCGAGGCCCTCGACAAAGCCGACCTCCTCGAGGCAGTCGATGCCCCGCTCGCCGATATGTCCGACACCCTCGCATTCATGGATGACAAAGAGTCAGCGCTCAAGGAGCACTTCCTCCCCTTCTTTACCTACTACCAACGTCCTGATATCGACTACATCGCCGTGACCGTCGGTCCGGGACTCGAGCCCGCGCTCTGGGTGGGGATCAATGCCGCTCGCGCGCTCTCGAGTATCTGGAACATCCCTATTATCGCAATCAATCACATGGAGGGTCACGTGGTGACCGCAGCGATCGAGAAACTCCAAGACGACGTCTATCGATTTGGAGATCTCGAGTTCCCCGTACTTTCATTGTTAGTATCTGGTGGCCACACCGAGCTCGTCATTGCAGAACGTTTTGGAACGTACAAAAAAATCGGTGCAACGCGCGACGACGCAGTCGGCGAAGCCTTTGACAAAGTCGCTCGTGTCCTCGGACTCCCATACCCCGGTGGACCTGCCGTGTCCAAACTCGCTGCAACATATCGCGACACCAATCTCCCGCCACAATTTACCCTTCCTCGTCCGATGCTCCACTCTGGCGACTATGACTTCTCGTTCTCTGGTATCAAGACCGCAGTGCTCTACGCCGCAAAAGAAGTTGGTGAACTCAGCGATGACCAAAAGATGGCACTTGCGTGCGAATTTGAAACTGCAGCAATAGAAGTACTCGTAAAGAAAACAATCAGGGCTGCAACAGAACACCACACTCCAACAATCATCGTTGGTGGTGGTGTTGCGGGCAACACCTACTTGCGGAACGAGTTACAAAAGGCAGTCGCAAAACAACTACCTGATACCGTCGTATTATTCCCCGAACAATGGCTCGCCACTGACAACGCAGTCATGATCGGCCTCGCAGCGCTCTCCCAAATCAACAGTGGACAAATAAAAACATCCGCTCCAGATGCATTGGTGGCGGATGGAAATTTGTCGTTGTAGTATTAATGTCTTTTTGGTCGCTTAAGGTGACCTTCGTAACGATTCTTTTTCGTCCTTTGTAGTGATCTTTTCTTTGGTATATACCACTCGCAATCAGGACCGAGTTTGCAAGCCTGTGTGCGTGCTGTATTAAATTTCCCTTTTTTTATTGCTTGCTTGATAAAGATTTCTCTTTGCTTTCTGGAACCGGGTTTTACTTTTGGCATATGGTAGTTTTATGCGGTGAACAATATTGACCTCAGATTACTATACAAAGGACATTAGTCAATCCCACTCCCCAAAACGCCTTAAAATTGCTAGTATAACTGAATGGAATTCCCCGCTATCCCTGAGAAGCTTTTGAAGCCGTACAACCCTGTCGACGAAGAATCCCGCATCTACCAGAAATGGGAAGACTCTGGCTACTTCACGCCTGAGAACATGATCAAGGACGGCCTCACCAAGCCCGACGCCAAACCCTTCACCATCGTCCTCCCTCCACCCAACGTCACCGGTACACTTCACATGGGTCATGCACTCGGTGGTACTGTCCAAGACATTCTCATTCGCTACAAACGCATGCAAGGGTTTCGTACACTCTGGATCCCCGGTACTGACCACGCTGCGATTGCAACACAATCCAAAGTCGAAGGAATAATCAAAAAAGAAGAAGGTCTCTCTCGTCACGACCTCGGCCGCGAAGAAATGCTCAAGCGTATTGCGACCTTTGCACAAGGCAGTCACGACACCATGGTCAGTCAGATCAAAGCACTCGGATTTTCATGCGACTGGTCACGCGAAGCATTCACCCTCGATGAACAGCGCAACGTTGCAGTGCGCACAATATTTAAGTCCATGTACGACGACGGACTCATCTATCGTGGCAACCGCATCGTGAACTGGGATCCCAAAGGACAGACCACAGTGTCTGATGACGAAGTCGTACACGAAGCGCGCAAGGCGACGATGTATACGTTCCGTTATTCCAAAGAATTCCCTATTGCTATCTCGACAACTCGTCCTGAGACAAAGGTAGGTGACGTCGCAGTTGCAGTGCATCCAGATGACACACGCTATGCAGAGTACGTTGGCAAAGAATACGACCTCGAGTTTTGTGGTGTACCCCTCCACATCAAAGTGATTGCAGATAGAGAGGTGGACAAGGACTTTGGGACTGGCGCGCTCGGTGTGACGCCGGCACATAGTATGACTGACTGGGAGATTGCCGACCGACATGATCTCCCTCGCCCACAAGTGATCAATGAGTACGCAAAGATGACTGTTGGTGACGAACGAATCTTGAATAAGAAAACTACCGATGCTCGAGAAGCGATCGTTGCATGGCTACACGAAGAAAATCTGTTGGAAAAAGAAGAAGTGATCGACCAAAATGTATCAATGGCTGAACGTACTGGCGGTATCATCGAACCTCTGCCTAAACTCCAATGGTTCATCAATGTGAACAAACCGGTTGCTGCACGAGGAAACAAAACCCTCAAGGAACTCATGCGCGACCCTGTCGCTGAGAACAAGATCGCGATCAACCCTGAATATTTCAACAAGACGTATTTCCACTGGATCGACAACCTCCGCGACTGGTGTATCTCTCGACAGATCTGGTATGGGCACCGTATCCCTGTCTGGTACAAAGGAGACGAGATCTACTGCGGTATTGCAGCACCTGCTGGTGACGGCTGGGAACAAGACGGCGACACACTCGACACGTGGTTCTCTTCTGGTCTCTGGTCATTCTCGACCCTTGGTTGGCCCAACCAGACTGAGGATCTCGCGATATATCACCCGACCACGACTATCGTTCCTGCATATGAGATTCTTTTTCATTGGATTGCGCGTATGATCCTGATGACACAGTACGCACTCGGCACTATTCCATTTGAGAATGTGTTCCTCACCGGTATCGTCCGCGACAACCAAGGGCGCAAATTTTCCAAGTCACTCGGCAACGGTATCGACCCACTCGATGTCGCCGCAAAGTTTGGGGCGGATGCAGGACGTATGGCGCTCATATTTGGCACTGCTCCCGGCACTGATATGAAACTCTCCGAAGACAAGATCAAGGGTCAGAAACTCTTTGCGAACAAACTCTGGAACATCGCCCGCTTTGTACTCACGAGTACTGACGGTATGCCGACAGATGCAGTACTGAGCGAAGAAGACGCTGTCGTATACGAAGGATGGAGAAATGAACTCAAGCAAATCACCACCGATATCGATGGGTACCGCCTCCACCTCGCTTCAGAAAAGATATACCAGTACATCTGGACCGTATTCGCAGACAAGATCATTGAGGAAAGCAAACCCTTGCTCTCGAGCACTGATGCACTCGTCAAAGCATCCCGACAAAAACTCTTGCACGAACTATTGCGCGAATGTGTCGCAACATTGCATCCATTCATGCCATTCGTCACCGAGGCGCTGTGGGAACTCATCGCGGCAGATGATACACTACTCATGGTAACACCATGGCCTCTCTCCTCCACTCGCTCGTCATAAGTCCGACTACTTGGGCTATCATTATCGGTACCGTACCATCACTCATATGGTTGTTGTATTGGCACCAGCTCGATCGTGAGCGGCCTGAACCTCGTGGACTGGTCTTTATCTGCTTCCTCCTTGGAGCAGCGAGTGTATTCCTTGCGACGTATCTTCAGAATATATTCAAAGATATTATTGTAGACCCTCGGACACGCATTGCAGTCTGGGCTGGTATCGAAGAATTCCTCAAATTCTTTGTATTCTATATCGTCGCGTACAAGAGTGACTATGACAACGACGCCCTCGATCCAGCTATGTACCTCATTGCGGTTGCCCTCGGCTTTGCAGCGCTTGAGAATATATTCTATGTATTGCAGCCAGCAGCGAGCTTCAACGTCACTGCGGGACTCCTCACTGGCGGCCTGCGGTTCTTTGGGTCGACACTGTTGCACGCTATCGCGTCGTGTTTTATCGGGATTGTCATCACACTCTCGCCTCGATGGATGCGTCGTGGTGGCATGATACTCGGTCTCGCTGGTGCAATCTTCTTGCATAGTACGTTCAACTTTTTTATACTAAAGAACGACACTGCAAGTTTTCTGCAAATTTATGGGTACTTGTGGATCGTTGCGATTATTAGTCACGTCATTCTCGAGAAGTTCCGCCGGTATCCACCAGGAGCATTAACCTAAACCTTATGAAGAAACCATCATTTTTTGAACGACTCGCAGGCAACCTTCGCTTTGACGATACCGATGAGATAGAAGCACGCGAAGAACCAAAGCGCGAATCCCCTCGTGCAACCGAGAAACGCGAGCTCCACATCACCGAGGATGATACGAGCGAAAAGAAGCACGTAAAGTCCGAAGAAGTCGGCGAGCTCCCTGTCGATGTGTACGAGACCCAAAACGAGATCATCATCCAGACCCTCATCGCAGGCGTCCTTCCCGAGAACCTCACTATCGATATCACGCGTGACGTCGTCTCTATCAGCGGCAAACGCGAAGAGAGTAAAGGTGTCCCCAACGACTCCTACCACGTCCGTGAGCTCTACTGGGGCGCATTTGAGCGCATTGTAGACCTCCCTGAGGAAGTCGAGATCGACAACGCCGAAGCCATCGAACGCCACGGCATGCTCATCATCAAGATGCCAAAGGTAGATAAGCGACGACGAAGTGTGTTGAAGATCAAATCAATATAATACAAACAAAAGATCCCCACACGATATGTAGGGATCTTTTGTTTCTTGGTGCTCAAGACCAGACTTGAACTGGTGACATCTCCCTCTTCAGGGGAGCGCTCTACCAACTGAGCTACTTGAGCGTAAAAGCTACGCTTTTGGTACACATTTTATACACGAAAAAGGGTCAAAAAGCAACGCTATTGATTGATACTATTGAGGAGTGCCCCATAGTCCCCTGCAGTGTCAGTGAGCGACTGTATCTGCTCGAGATAGGGCTTGATCGAGTAGTAGGAAATGACACCAAGTGCGATGATGACGGCCCAGTAGAGCACCTTGCGGTTGCGCGCAGTGATCTGTGCACGGCGCATACGCATGACGACTGCATGCATATCGTCGATCTTTTTCTCCATTGCCGAGAGTCGTACGTCGAGGTCTGTGTCTATCATACTACTTAGTATACCAAAGAGTGCTCTCGGTAGGAATCGAACCTACAATTACCCCTTAGGACGGGGCAGTTATATCCATTTAACTACGAAAGCGAGGGTTTATGCCATTCCCAAGACCTGCCTCATATGAGACTCTTGGAAGCCAACCATGATGTCGTCTCCGACGCGAATGACAGGTACCCCCATCTGGCCCGTGAGTTCCATCATCTCGGTGCGCTTGTCCATATCTGTAGCCACATTATATTCGGTATACGCAATGTTATTTGCCTTAAAGAAGTCCTTGGCAAGGTTACAATAGTGACATACGGGTGTGCTGTAGATGGTGATAGGTTTCATAAGTACAGTATAATCCTACTCTTTGCGGATTCCAAGCCCCATCAATATGGCGTTCCACCATCGTCCGACAGCGCTGGAACGAGTCTGTGGCTCTATTGTGGATGGATTTGCGACAACGATAACCCCCTCTCCTGGCTTGACGACGTTGTATTTTTGACGCAAAAGTTGCTCGGATCCTGCAGGGGTCTGAATGTAATCATTCATTTCTTTGAGGTTGGCCTGCTTTGCCTCTAGAGCAGCCTTTTCTTGTTCGAGTTCGACGATATGTTTGCGAGTGGCGCTATATTTCTGCGCAATACTCACCACTGAAGTTAGGAGGAGGAATGCAACACTGAGCGCGACAAGGGCAGCGAGAAGGCGCTTGGGAGAGACACGGTGTGGAGTTTTGGTAAATTGTGTTTTTGCCATTGCGTGATAGGATGATGGATATGCTATTCAATCATAACAGAAAGCGTGCAGGTGTGTGGCTCAAGGTCTTTGGTATCTTTGTGATCTTGAGTATGCTCATCTTTACTATTGCACCGCTTCTCAACTAACGACTACTCAGTATTTCGCATCACTTTGATAAAGACGTCGTGCGGGATGTTCACCGTCGCGTGTTCGCGCATCTTTTTCTTTCCCTTCTTTTGTTTATCGAGAAGTTTGTTTTTGCGCGAGACGTCACCACCATACAGATGTCCGGTCACATCCTTGCGGAACGCCTTCATTGTGCGTGATGCTACAATGCGCCCAAATGCCTTTGCTTGGATCTTCATGACGACTTGCTGACGAGGCATGAGCTTCTCGAGTTTGTCGACAAATTCGTTGGCGTCTTCTTCGACACGACGTCGTGAGATGATGCGAGTGAATGCAGGCTGTACCTCATCCCCGATGATCATATCCAGACGCGTCACATCTGCACTACGCATCTCGGCGATCTCGTATGACACTGATCCATATCCAGAAGTCAGACTTTTCAATTCATCAAAGAAGTTGCGCATCATCTCACGTAGTGGCATGAGACAGATAACCTTGGAGCGATCATGCGCAAAGTTGACCACATCAGTGACCTCTGCCTCGTGTTCGTAGAGGAATGGCATCAGGATACCGACTTGCGGGAGCGGTACAATGACCGATGCGCGAACCCATGGTTCTTCGATACTCTGGATCGATCCATCATCAGGAAAGAGGTGGGGTGAATACACCTTCACCTGCTTGCCACCACGGAGAATGACTTCGTATGTAGTAGAAGGAATCGTCACAATGAGCTCGAGGTTGAATTCACGTCGCAATCGCTCACTGATGATCTCAAGGTGGAGCATCCCAAGAAATCCGCATCGATATCCCCGACCGAGTGCGCCAGAGACTTCTTCTTCGTAGCTAAATGAGGAGTCGGAGAGACGGAGTTTGCCAAGCGCGAGTTTGAGCTCGTCAAAGTCGTCCTGACTCTCCGGATAGATCGATGCCCATACGACAGGGCGGGGTTGCTCGTATCCACCGAGAGATGGGGCAGGGTTCTTGAAGCTCGTGATCGTATCTCCGACCGCTGCGATACCTGGCTGCTTGATACCCGTGACGATGTAGCCGATAGATCCAGCGGCGATAGCATCTGTGGCGGTGGCTTCGGGAGTGAAGACGCCGACTTCGAGAACGTTGAACTTTTGTTTGGACGCGGCAAAGATGAGTTCATCCCCTTTTTTGATACTGCCTTGATAGAGACGTGTAAAGATAATGACACCCTTGTGGTTGGAATATGAGAAATCAAAGATAAGTCCCTGTGGAGATGCGTCCACTGTCTCAATGACTGGTGGCGGGATGCGTTCGATAATGGCAGCGAGGAGCTCTGCGACACCTTCCCCAGTGCGACCAGATACAGCGATGACATCTGCCGGATCACAGTCGAGGAGCTCTGCGATCTCGAGTTTGATATCGTCGGGACGGGCGAGTTGGCTATCAACTTTGGTAATGACAGGAATGATAACGAGGCCACTACTACGCGCCATCTCGAGTGTCGTGAGTGTCTGTGCCTGTACCCCTTGGGTTGCGTCGACGAGGAGGAGAGATCCTTCGACCGCCTTGAGCGCGCGCGATACTTCGTATGAAAAGTCGATGTGACCTGGGGTGTCAATGAGGTTGAGCAGGTAGTCTGCACCGTTGTGTGCATACTTCATCCTGACCGGCTGCATCTTGATCGTGATACCGCGTTCGCGTTCGAGCTCCATCGAGTCGAGGACTTGATCACGCATCTTGCGGGCTTCGATAGTACCCGTGACTTCGAGCATACGGTCGGCGAGCGTTGACTTGCCGTGGTCGATATGGGCAATAATACTAAAATTGCGGATGTGGTTTGAGTCCATAAATGTGGGCAAACTATACCAGAAAAATGTGTTTTTGGGAAAAGAAAAAAAGCCACCGAAGTGGCTTTGCGAATTTGTGCGAGTACTACTCAATACGTGAGAAATTGTGTTCCTTTGTTGATCGGGGACTTTTCACCCATGATAGGTCCAACAGGAAATGCTTCGAGTACCCATGCGTTTTTCGTTGGCGAAAAGTATAGCTCAACAATGTATTCCTCCGTGCGAGTCACACCTCTGTAAACCACGAACGTTATCGTAGGTACATCTTTGCTAAAGGTAAGCTTGTTGAAGTTCCCTTTGCCATAACTTCCCAATATTGATGAGAGATCGTGCAACTCCAATGCATTAGGGGCATGGTATGTATGCACCAGAGTATCTATGCTCATACTTTTCTTTAGAATATAACTCCTCGGAATAATATTCTTTTTGAATGTAGTCGGAAGAGATACATTTTTGGTGGGAATGTGGGACGCAACGGCAGATTTGAATTGATCTGACATTATGAGTTGTCCATATTTGCCCGACATAAGTTGCTGGAATGTTACAGTGTTTTGCGCACAGATATTTTTCGTTGCAAATAATAATGTGAAGAAAAATATTACTTTCATATATAGATTTTTTAAAGGTTCAGTACTGAATATATTATATCATTATTTTGTCTTTTTGTCAATTAAAAATACCCTTATAATCAAGGGTATTTCAGCGACTTGTTAGAAAATATATCTTATAGATCCTGCTGCTGTGGGACGACCATTGGGCGCTGTTTCCAGAACTTGGAGCGAATAGTCGCAATAAATAGGGTGATGTCCTGGTTGCGTAGTGCGATGAGTATTATTGCGTAGACAATGAGTCCTATTGCTCCAGCAATACCTGCCTGAATGAGTACTCCCAAAACATGGCTCTGGTCTACCCCCGTCCCTACCGCCCGCAATGTCGCATACGTTGCCGCCGCACTGATGATACCTGCGGCAAGCATATGCGAGATAGTGCGACCGAGCGCTGTATGCGCAGCTCGAGAGCCGTGGAGTCGGCGAGCGAATGCTCTCCACAACAACACTGCGTTGACGATCTGCCCGATCGAGAATGCAAGTGGCAGCATGATGACCGTACTCCCCTCTACTCCTTCGATACGCATCAGACTATCGATGAAATAATGGAAGAATGGAATGTCGCGATATGAAATGAGAAGTACCACCGCGGCAACTATTGTCACAATGAGACCCAGCGCGTTGATACGCAGCGGTGCTCGTGTCTCCCCTGTTGCATAAAATGCGCGCACCATGAGGAGTACGATACACTGCGCAACGATCGATATCGAGAATAACGCCACAGCAGCAGCGACGAGTCGGGTATCATTCCACGAGAACGCTCCGGTCCCGAGGAGTACACGTACAACATGTGCACGAAGCACGATCATGAGGAGTGACGCAGGGATCGCGAGAAAACATATATTGCGTACGGCGCTCTCGAGGACTTGGAGCAGCTCCTTTTTATTACCTTCGGAGAAGAGCCGACTCATCGTCGGGAATGCCGCAACAGCATACGAGATACCGATGATGAGCAGTGGTGTATTCTCAATGTTGTATGAAAACTGGAAAATAGATATAGACCCCACCGCAAGGACTGATGCAAATGCGCCCATCGCGATGAATGTAAGGTTCGAGAGTGACGACCCTAGAGTCCGTGGCAGCGAGAGCTTCATAATGCGGCGTATCAACCCCCAATCAATAACTCGTACAAACTGCGGGATCTTGCCGAGCTCGTACAATGTTGGTACTTGTACGAGGAAGTACATGAACGCCCCCACAACAACTCCGATCACCACCCCTATCATCCCCCACCACTCTCGAAAGAGTACAACCCCAACCAATATCCCAAAACTATAAAACAATGGCGCAATCGCAAATGAAAAGAATTTCTTTTGGACCTGTGCAAATGACGACAACAAACTCGATAATCCAAAAAAGAATGGTGAGATGAGCATAATACGTGAATACAGCACCAAGGTCGCTCGAGCACCCACATCAAATCCTGGCGCTGTCAGATGAGTAAGCCACGGCATACAGACAAATGCGATGAGACAGATGAGCACCATGCCGAGAGAAAATACTGTGAAGACTGTATTGAGAAAGTGCTTGAGAGCATGCGCCTTGCCGGTGGACTTTTCTTCTTCCATATACTGAGAAATAAATGGGATGAGTACCGTCAATGAAAAGAGTACTCCGAATGAATTGTAAATAAAATCTGGTATACGAAATGCAGCATAATAAATATCCAATGATGCCGAAGGTCCGACGAGAGAGGCAAGGAGTCGATCGCGTATAAGTCCAAAGAGTTGCGAAACAATCGAAAACACCGCAAGCACGAGCGCGGCTTGGTTCATGCTCGTCACATCACGATTGAGTAATTTGAAGAAGCGGGATACCATCATGGATTCTTTTGTTCTTCAGTGGTTTGTACTGGGGTTTGGAATGACTGGAGTTGCGCGCGCCTCTCTGCGACACCGGTGACATTGGGAAATTGTTGCGCAAATTCGTCAAGCGCACGGAGTGCCTCTGTGGTATTGCCGAGAGAAGAATATGTGTTGATAATACCGAGGAGCGCGTTGGGGTCAGTTGAGTTGATCTCCCGAGCATACTTGAATGCTTCGAGGGCACGAGAGTATTGCTGTGCCGAAGTGAAAGCTTGTCCGAGCAAGAGATATGCACTTGCATCGTAGGGAGCAACCTTGATATACGACATGAGTTCTTGGACAGGAGCATCAGTCTCGCCTGCCTTGAGTCGTACCTGCGCGCGCAAGACGTATGCGGCGAGATAATTGGGCTTGAGCTCTATCGCCTGCGCAATGAACGCAAGCGCACTCGTTGTATCTGCCTTGGTCAGTGCTATCTCGGCCTGACTATATCGATACTGGGGATTGTATGGACTACGAGCAACTGCCTGTTCGACTGCTTGGACGGCAGCACTATATGCATCATTGTCATTTGCAGAAGCAATGAGCTGATATACCTGACTGAGACCGAGCCAGTTGGTCGCAGAAGTTCTATCCCATGCCACTGCGGCTTGGGCATATGATTCTGCTTCTGAGAATGCACGCTGCAACGACGCCTTGTTGGACGCATCAGTCTGTGCGGTAGTCGCAAACTCTTGGACCGCAAGCGCTGCACGTGTACGCAGATATACATCATTGGTCGATAGTCTGATCGCTCGATCAAGGTGCGCCTTGCTCACTGCAATATCGGTAGCAAGGAGTGCTCGGTTGTAGTATGTAATGCTCGCAAATTTATTGCCCGTTGCATATGTAGCGCCACAGGCAGCAATAGTGGCAACTACCAAGAGCAGTATCGCAAAGAAACTTGTGCGGGGATCCTTGAGATACGTAATGGTGATAGTGGTAGTACGTTTGACCAGAGTCGATACTCCCACAAGGAGTCCGATGTACATGAAGCCCCATACAACAAGTACTATTCCCGGAGAAAAGAATATATAAAGTCCCACAAATGACACCACCATAATCAATGAAGATACTGCGATGAAGCGGCTGAATGCATCGGGGAACTTGTAGCTAAACATCGTGAAGCCATGGATCACTACTGCAGCCATCACACAGAGGAATGCAATGACGACGAGAATACCATTGGTCGTACCCATGGTCTGGAACATGCTATACCCTGACTCAAACCGCACATTCCAAAACTCTGTCTGATTGACCTCGAGTGGTCGATAGAGCTCCCACATCTCCCCAAATCGTCCCGCACCCGCACCAAGTAATGGGTCCCTTCGCAACGTAGCACCAGCGACATGGTTTGTGGTTGTAAATGAAGGGCGCACATCGGTAAAGTTGATCCCCACTCGCTGTGCTATCCGTACCCCCACAGAAGCACTCGTAAGTACAAAGAATAGCGAAATGAGCAGTGCCGCAAAAGACGCAATGGGAAAGCGGGTAGAACTCTCAGCTGATGTATCAAACTGCTTTGGAAAAAGTTTCGACACCGATCGTTCTACCGACGATTTGTACACAAAGACGAGGAGAGACGACACCACTGCAATGATCCATGCCGCCTTGAAATTGAGAAAGACAAGTACAATAACTGACAGCACCATCGCGGCGAGTGAGAAGCTTCTGAAGAACCCCTTGGGAGACAAGACTTCGTACATCATAAGTGCGAGAACAAATGTCATCGCAGCCGCATATGCAAAATCTACCCAACTCCCTAGGAGAGTCCCTTGGGTTGCAATGTGTCCAAAGTATTTTGTAACGAATGCAGTATTCTTTGCTAGAAAAAAGCTCACCTGCAACACAAGCGCAATGACGGACCCCGTGAACGCCGCAAGAAAGATAGTGACGAGCCTCTTTTGCTCACGAGCAAATGACGCTACAAGGAATGCAAAGACCCCCAGCACAAGTGTCGTCGCCCATGAGTCGAGCGAGAACCCTCTCCCCCACAATGAGACGCTATGATTGGCAGAGGCGAGTGCACTAGTGAGTGCGAGAATGACCCATACCCCGATAAACATGAGTGCTCGATGCTTTGGAACCTCAAATGTACCTCCGACAAACTGTGCGATCAACCAGCATGCACTCGCGAGAAATACCGCTCCGTACAATACCGCGCTCTTTACTGCAGTTATCGCTCCCCAGTTGCTAGTGAGAAAGATGAATGGCAACACTGCGCACAGTCCAACAATAATAAAGAATGAAATACTATTGAAGCGCTTGAGGGAAGATTGATACATATAGTGTTTATCATACCGCACAAATGACGTGCTCGGAAGTTAGTCGATAACGATGTTGACGATACGTCCAGGGACAACAATCACATTGGTAATAGTTTGCCCATTGGTGAGTTCGACAATGCGCGGGAGTGCGAGCGCAGCTGCTCGTATCTCATCTTTGGTAGCATCAGTACTGATCGTGAGATCTGCACGGAGCTTGCCATTGATCTGGATACCGATGGTGCGGGTATCGTCGATGAGGAGACTCGGGTTGTATTGTGGCCATTCTATCGTGTGAATACTTGGGAGTCTTGTGCCATATGGTACGTTCGTTCGATCATCTGGTAGCATGTGCCACAATTCTTCGGTCATATGTGGCGCAAACGGCGCGAGGAGTTGGAGCAACGTACGATATTCTGCGGCGAGTATTACAGGCGCTTTTTCCCATTCATTGATGAGTATCATCATCGCAGCGATTGCGGTGTTGAACTTGTAGTCTTCGATATCGTCAGTCATCTTCTTGATAGTTTTGTGCAACTGAGCAGTGATAGATCCGTCCCCTATTTTGTCCTTGAGTTTCCAGACACGCTCGAGAAATCTACGTACTCCGACGACACCATTGGGATCCCATGGATAGTTGACTGGTGTACCGTATGGTCCCATGAATGCAAGATACATGCGCACAGTGTCTGTACCGAGACGCTCGACGATCTCGTCGGGATTGATGACGTTGCCTTTTGACTTACTCATTTTGTTGCCATCGGGACCAAGGATGAGCCCGCGATTGCGACGAAGCTTGAATGATTCTGATTCTTGGACAAGTCCGAGCCGATGGAGCGCCTTGGTCCAAAATCTCGAATACAACAAGTGCATGGTCGTATGCTCCGCACCTCCCATATAGAGATCTATGGGCATCCACATGTTTCTTTTCTCAGGTGATGCAAATGTCCATTCGTTGTGACTATCTAGATATCGGTAGAAATACCAGGTTGAGTCCACGAACGCATCCATCGTCTCTACTTCAGGTTTCCACCCAGCACCAAATATCCGCTCAGTGCGTTCGTGCAGTTCCTTGCTACGCGCAAGTGGTGCTGTACCATCAGGTGTGTGATCAACATCAGTGGGGAGAATCCATGGGAGGTGCTCGTCTGGTACTGGATGCGCCTTGCCGTCAGGATCATAGACGATTGGGATCGGAGTACCCCAATACCGCTGACGAGAGATACCCCAGTCACGCAGACGATATGTCTTGTGGGCGGTTGCGCCTATTTTCTTTGATATCTCAAATTTGTCGACGAGTGGTTGATCGATGACACGTATACCAAGTGTTGTCGCAAACTCTCGATCACGATCATCATGGTGTGGTACCCCCATGACGGCACCAGTACCGTATCCAGCGAGTACGTAGTCTGCGATGTACAACGGTACCTCTTCATTGTTTGCAGGATTTACTACAGATATACCTTCAAGCTTCACACCGGTCTTTTCTTTGGATTGCTGACGATCAAGCTCAGATTTCTTTTTTGTACTCTCTATATATGCGAGTACGGCGTCCTTGTTTGCGATTTGAGACAACAACTGTTGTACAAGCGAATGTTCTGGTGCGAGTACAACGAACGTCACTCCCATAATAGTATCGATACGAGTTGTAAATACTTCTATAGACGTATCGCTTTCGGCAATACGAAACTTGACGAGTGTCCCTTCATTTTTGCCGATCCAATTGCGCTGACTTTCTTTGATAGCATGTGGCCAATCCAGTTCAGTGAGATCATTGAGTAGTTCGTCAGCAAATTTTGTAATACGGAGCATCCATTGTGGCTGTTCACGTTGGATAACATCACTACCACACCGTTCACACTTCCCATCTACCACCTGCTCGTTTGCGAGGATCGTCTGATCTCTGGGACACCAGTTGACCATAGTTGTATCGCGATACACGAGATCGTGCGCAAGGAATTGGTTGAACATCCACTGCGTCCATTTGTAATACTCTGGTGCACAAGTCACGACTTCACGAGACCAATCAAACATTGCTCCCATCGTGCGTAGCTGAGTACGCATCTTTTCCATTTGTTCATAGGTCCAGACCTTGGGGTCAGCGCCAAGTTTGATCGCGGCATTCTCAGCAGGAAGTCCGAATGCGTCAAATCCAGTAGGATACAACACATTGAATCCTTTCATGCGCTTGTAGCGAGCATAGATATCTGGCACCGCAAATGTATACCAGTGACCGACATGGAGATTACCTGATGGGTAGCTGAACTCTACGAGCATGTAGAAATTCTCTTTACCGACTACAGTATCATTGACTTTGTAGAGTTGTGTGTCCTGCCATTCTTTCTGCCATTTCTGCTCTATTGCCTTGTGGTCATAGGACTCATTCATAGAAGTTCATTTTTCCACAAAAAGGGGTTTGTAGCAAATAAAAAAGACCTTCACACTGAAGGTCTTTAGATTAGCGTTTCCACCAATAACCCAAAAAGGATGCTGATGCCCACATACAATGTAATTTATTTTATAAAAAGAAAATACCGTGTAGTAGTGTACTATCCCTTCACCGCTTTTGGAAACGGAGGATAGAGTTCGGGATCTATTGTTCTGTCGAAACAGGTACGTCCAGTCTCGTGATCCCATGTGTCGCCTCCGATACCTGGATATGGTGCGACCGCAGATACTGCAACATCACGCATACCATCCATCGGATAATATCCTCCCCCACTACTTCCCGGTACCCACCCTTCTGGTTGTGGGAGATCATATGTCGCACAGAGCGCAAAACTCATCGCGCCAGTCTTGGAATATTCATATACCGCACCTTTTTGAAATTCGGGATCTCGCGGCACCATATAGCTCGAGAGTGGATTGTTGAGCTCGGCGAGCGTCTCGGGTAACTTCTCCTTTTGTTGCCAGTAGCTGATCACCTGCCACTGTATCGACTGCAAATCCTCGGTACGACGCTGATCCATACGGAGTTTGCGTTGATTCATTGGTGAGCCGATCACTGAGAAACTCCAGATGAGGACAGCGAGCGCGAGGAGTACCCACCCGACGAGATAGATAGTGCGCCAAGCACGTGTCGCCTTGTCCATCAATACTCGCACATAGTAGTAGCCAACCTTGCCAGCAACTACCAGTGTGATACCTACTTTCCAGAGAAAGCGCGCGGTAATCTCGCCTGAGACAAAGTATCGGACGAGTATTACGAGATCGGTGAGGATAGTGATACTTGCGAGGAACAAGACGAGATAGATCGCCCATTTGCGGAGCGTACTGTTCCAACCCTCCATTTTCTTGGATTGGCGAAACCATGCACGATCGAGAATGAGGTACACCGGGAACACGATAATAAGCAGGGCGAGTGCACTTCGTACACCATCGTAGCTATAACTCGCGTATCCATACTGATAGCTATCAGTAAGCACATCGGGGAGTGCGTGGTTGAGTGTCTCAAAGGAGAGGTTGAGCAATGCCGACACACTCACGATAAGCGCAATGACCGTACCTAGTGACAAGAAGAAAAATAGCGGTTGTAATTTTTTGTGGTCCATACTAGAAGTATACTATATATAGATAGGTATCAACCCTCGAGGAATTTATTAAAAAAACCTATTTTCTCCCAATAATAGATTTCACAAACTCTCCGACTGAGCTCCCGACATGCTTGAGTGCTTTGACGAATGCATTGTGATCCCCCATGTGTGGCACTGTGTCTGTCTCGATGTACCAGATCTTGCCATATTTATCGATAATGAACTCTGATTGAGAGTAATCCTTTGCACCGATGTGAGTGTGGAGTTGTTTTGCGAGTGCGCTGAGTTGCTCGCGTTCGTCAGTACGAAATCCGCCACCAACAACTGCGTGTCCATCATCCTTGCGAGCGTCGTGGGTGAGGACACCTTTGCTCGGACTCTTGAGTTCGACCACTGGCAATACATAGTTGTCTTGGCCGCGAAATCCATCGATCACTCCGACTGATGCTTCTCTCCCATAGATATACTGCTCCACAATGAAATTCTGTCCATGTGTCACACTCTCTTCGACGAACTGTGCGAGCTCGAGTGGAGTGAAGGCAAAGTATGTATTGATCGATGCACCACCCACGAGAGGCTTGAGCACCCATGGAGGTGACATGCGCTTGTAGATATTTTGAGTAATAGCCGCAACACTCTCGGTACCATCTGGCATGACGAGTACTGCGTCCGGAGTCTTGAGTCCGATATCGCGCGCATGATCCTTGGCGAGAAGTTTGTTGGCGGTCACCATAGATGCGTCAGGACCAGAGCCTGCGTACGGGATACCTATCTCTTCGAGGAGTTTCTGAATGCGGCCGTATTCTCCCACCTCTCCATGAATAGCATTCCACACCATATCTACTTCGTCAGAGATTTGTTCGATCGATGCGGGGATACCTTTGATATGCAGAATGCCTTCTTTGTCGACGAGCATGTCGAGGACATCGTAGCCTTCTTTTTGCAACGCCTTCATAATACGCGCACCACTCTCTAATGAAAGAAAATATTCATCTCCTGGTCCGCCGCGTAGTACGCCTATTTTTTGCATGAATATATTATAGCATTGCCTTGCTCCGTCGTGCCTTGTGGAAAGTAATGGCGAAGCGATGACTCTCTGCATTGGCGAGCAAGATGCCGTATTTGTGGAGCTCGATGAGTTCTGTTGGACCAGATAGAGACTTTGCACGGTGATGTTCGTCCTTGGTCACTGCAACAATTGGGATAGCGAGTTGTACTTCATCGAGCACACTCTTTGCTGCATTGATCTGAATGATGTTGCCATCGACGACGATCACATCAGGGTAGCGCCACTCAGTATGCGCGAGGCGTCGAGTGAGTATCTCACGCAGTGCGCCAGGGTCGTTGGCAGTATCGAACCCTTTGATAATAAATTTGCGATATTCATTTTTGTTTGCGGTGGCATTCTCGACGACAGTCATCACTCCCACCATCTGCTTGCCCGAGAGGTGTGCGATGTCGTATGCCTCGATACGGAACGTCTCGTCAGTATTGCCAGTGACGAGCTCACGCTTGATGAGTGACACGTCCTTGATATGTTCGAGTGCAAAGAGTTTGTGTTTGATATCATTGGCCTCTTCGAACTGCTCAGATTTTGCGGCGGCGGTCATCTCGCGTTTGAGCTCGGTCTTGAGCGACGAGAACTTGCCTTGGAGCATCATCTTGATACGCCCGATCGTTTTGCGATAGTTGGCTTTGTCCTCAGCTGTTGCAGTCGCCGGTGAGAGATCGATCTGTTGATAGAACGCTTCCTTGTCCTTCATTGCGCTCGCTCGATCGCGAAATGGAAATATGCCACGGATAATGCGCAGTGCTTCTTTGAGCGACGAACCATGTGGGTACGGACCAAATACTGTGTCGTATTTGATAGCGACTTTGGAACGAAGCGGTCGCACAGTCTTTGCGCGTTCGTCCACATCCTTTTTGCGGACGAGGAGAATCCTCGGGAAGTCTTCTTTGGTAATGGCGACACAATTGAAACTCTTGTCGTCCTTCTCATCGCGGTTGTAGTACGGTTGGTACTGTTTGATAAGGTTGGCTTCGAGGATCAATGCTTCGAGGACACTCGACGTTTCTTGCCATGTCACGGTCGAAGACTTGAATACCATGTCGACGAGGCGAGGGCCGCGAGTCTTGATCAGGTCGGGAGCAAAGTAGCTGCGGGTGCGATCGCGGAGGTTGGTTGCCTTGCCAATATAGAGAATATTGTTGGAGTTATCACGCCAAAAATAGACCCCTGGGGTCTGTGGCAATTCGAGATTGTCCAAATCTTGACGAATCATAAATCTATTGTACCACAAAAATCTGCATAAGTGGATCTACCTCTGGTTTATACCCCCTCGCCTTCCCTTCCTTTCTCCCGTATTCCTTGATGGCGTAGCCGGCGCGTTTCCAATCCTTCTTGGGGATTATTTGTAACAAATCTTGCTCTATCTTGCTCGGGTCAGTTGCCTTGGTGAGACGAAATCTTTTTACAAATCTGATGACATGCGTGTCGACAGGGATCCCGATGTTGGCAAATTTTGGATACGCATTACTAATGACTGCGATAGATCCTTTGCGACCAATCCCGGGAAGCTTTTGTAATTGTTCGGGAATGTGCGGGATGATTCCGTGCCAGTCGTTGTGGACTATTGCAGCAGCGGCCTTGATATATTTGGCCTTGGAATGATAAAAGCCGAGGCTTCCAATTATTTTTTCTATCTTTGTGATAGGAGCTTTTGCCAGTGCGTCAGGTGTTGGGAATGTCTTGAACAATAACGGTGTCACTTTGTTCACCGCATCATCAGTTGTCTGTGCAGAGAGTGTGACAACAACGCTCAGCTGCCATGGGTTCTGGTAGTCGAGGAATGTCTCGTCGCGACGGTAGTGCTTGAGTAGCACTGGGCCAATAGTTGCCCAAATCGCCTTAGATTGTGCTATTTGTTGACTCGTCATACAAGAAGAGTATCATATAGATAAACAATCATTCCTCACCAAATCGTACGGCCATGAAAAGAATACTTAGCTCGGCAATGATCATTCTCGCCATTTCAGTAGTTATATTTGGTACTTCATTTAGTGCCCTTATGGCTACACCTTCGGCAACCCTCATTGAGAACAATGAGCGACAGCCCCGTATCACTATCAAGCAGTTAGGCGACCCTTCTCACAAAGAAGGATTCGTAAACAACCGTTTTCGCTAATCATATTCATCATATCAAACCCCGCCATCAGCGGGGTTAAAACTTGACAATTTTGGGAAAATAAGTAGTATGAAGAAAAATTTCATAACAAAATAAACCCATAATGTATGAGCCAAAAAATCGCGATATTCGCATCGGGAGATGTCGATAACCTCCTAAATCGCCTCAAAATAGGTTTCCCAAAACCTACCCAATTAAGAGTTATTTCAGGCGATATTGTAACGCAGGAAATAAAAGATAAAATTAAAGAAGGCACCCCACATCAGTTTGATCATAATGTTGCTCTCAGAAGAGAGAGACTTCCCTTTGAAGAAATGCAAAGTTCGGCAGAGCTGGTTATTGTAAATACAACAACCAGCCAGGAATTTCTTGCGATCTACAAGAGGGCCGCTGATATGTACAGTGATAGCCGGACTATTATAGAACTTGAAGTTACAAATGGTCTGGGAAAATCTGATACTACAAAGCAACTGTTTCTTATCTCAGGAGATCACTATGAAATTATGAATAAAATAATTTCTACAGAACCTCCGGAAGAAATTCTTACCGAAGAAGAAAAAGAGAAGGCCAAAAAACCCGCAGAAAAACCTATTAATATTAGTATTACTGCAGAAACAACTGAAGATCTTGAAGAAAAAGCAATTGCTATCATTAACAACAAGGTTGACCTTATCACCTTAAACACAAGTGCTTCAAATGATGAAAGCAATGCATTCCTTACTAGACTTGGGGAGCGAACAGGTTTTGAAGTTATCAAAGTAAAAACTCCTTCAAAGGCTACAATTATTGAAAAAGAAAAAACAACTGAAACTGTAAGTGAGCTTCCAAAAGAAGATACGTTGGAAGAAAAAATTGAAAAATTAGCAACAAAGCACGGCCTTACAAAAGCACAAACCGAAAGATTTGCTGATTATGCAATTGAAATCCTATCAATAGAACTGAGAATGGAAGAAGGTATGTTAGAATTACACAAAAAATTTGTGAAAAAGGTTTTAACAAAATCAGTAACAAGTTCTTTGATTACTGCAGAAGATGAAATAAGATTGAAGATTGAACTAAAAATTAAACCCTAAAAGGTAAAGCCCCGATAATTCGGGGCTTTTTTATGTGCATTTTTATACCAACTTCTTCAGATAACTTCCCGTATGAGAATTTTTATTATTCGCAACATCTTCGGGAGTTCCTTTTGCGACAACCTTGCCACCATGGACTCCACCTTCGGGGCCAAAGTCGATGATGTAGTCGGCGCATTTGATGAGGTCGAGGTTGTGCTCGATCACAACGACGGTGTTGCCCTTTGCGACGAGTCTGTTGAGAACCCCGATCAGATTCTTGACATCATCATAGTGGAGCCCAACGGTTGGTTCGTCCAACAGATAGATTGTTTTTTCTAAGAATGGACGGTAGAGCTCACTCGCAATCTTTACACGTTGTGCTTCTCCCCCAGAGAGTGTTGTGGCGCTTTGTCCCAATTTTACATACCCCAACCCGACATCGTTGAGAGTTTTCAACCTATCACTGATCGCAGGAATATCCATAAAGAATTCGAGTGCTTCTTCGACTGAGAGCTGGAGTACATCGTAGATATTCTTGCGCTTGTATTTGACGGTGAGGGTTTCTTTGTCAAATCTCTTGCCGTTGCAGACATCACAGGTCACATATACCGTCGGGAGGAAGTGCATCTCGACTGCGATCTCACCGTTACCTTCGCAGGCTTCGCAGCGACCACCTTTGACATTGAATGAAAATCTATTGAGCTTCCATCCGCGCAGACGAGCTTCTTCGGTAGCGGCAAATATCTCACGAATGTGGGTGAACGCTCCGGTGTATGTCGCGATGTTGCTGCGAGGAGTACGTCCGATCGGAGACTGGTCGATCATGATGGCACGAGCGAGGTACTCACTCCCGGTGAATGAGGCCGCATTGTACACCTGTGCACTGCGGAGTTTGCGGTCAAATCTGGCTTGCAAGTTCTTGTACAACACATCATAGAGGAATGTACTCTTGCCCGACCCCGATACTCCCGTGATGGCAACCATGCGACCGAGTGGTACATCGATGTTCTGATTGTGCATGTTGTGGAGGTTGGCGCCGACTACCTTGATCGTACCTTTGTCTGTATCGCGACGCTTCTCAGGGATTTCGATTTCTTCATCCTTGCGTAGATATGCGAGCGTGCGAGAGCCACTATCATTTTTCTTTGCATTGAGAAGTGTCTGGAGGTGATCTGCGACGATGACTTGTCCGCCATGGATCCCGGCCTTGGGACCGATCTCTACCATGAAGTCTGATGCGAGGATGGTGTCCTCGTCGTGTTCGACAACAATGATCGTGTTGCCCAGATCGCGCAGATCTTCGAGTGTACGGATGAGACGTTCGTTGTCGCGCTGATGGAGACCGATCGTGGGTTCATCGAGTACATAGAGTGCGCCGACGAGACGTGAGCCGAGCTGGGACGCGAGTCGGATACGTTGTGCCTCGCCACCAGAGAGCGTGTTGGCCGTACGAGAGAGTGCGAGGTACTCGAGCCCGACATTGAGGAGAAATGTGAGGCGGTCTTCGATCTCCTTGAGTATAGCTTTGCCGATCTCACGATCCTTTGCAGAGAGTTTGAGTGTCGCAAAAAAGTCGAATGCTTCTTCGACAGAGAAACTGGTGAGGTCCACAACATTAGTCTTTGACTTGGGAGTCTCGAGGAACACATTGAGTGCTTCGGGCCGAAGTCGCTTGCCTTCACATACTGGACACGGCTCTGTACCACCAAAAAATTTGGTACCAATACCATTACACTCAGGACATGCGCCATATGGAGAGTTGAATGAAAAGAGTCGAGGCTCGATCTCCGGGAAACTATAGCCATCATTTGGGCATGAGAATTTGGATGAGAGCAAGAATTCTTGCATTGATTCTGTCTGCATCTCAAAGTCTTCACTTTTGCCGATCACAACTTGGACGAGTCCGTCAGCTTCGAGTAGTGCACGCTCTACCCCTTCAAAGAGTCGGAGCTCTGCATCACGAGGATTGTCCTTGAACTCGTGCACGGCGAGTTCATCGACGAGTACTTCGATGGTGTGTTTGTCATTCTTTTTGAGGTCGATGCGCTCGCGCAACTGATGGATCTTGCCATCGACGCGTACTGTTGTGAAGCCTTTGCCGAGCAAATCATAGAGTAGCTGATAGTATTCACCCTTGCGACCACGGACGATCGGGGCATAGATCTGGATGCGTGTGTCGTTGAACTCGACTCCCATAACTTTTTTTGTTTGGGCAGTTTCTTTTTTGCTGACGTCTTTTATCTTTGCGAGGATAAATGTATTGATTTCTTCGGGAGAGAGCTTTGTGATGAGCGTGCCACAGACAGGACAGTATGCCTTGCCGATGCGCGCATAGAGCACACGGAGATAGTCGTAGATCTCAGTGATGGTTGCGACAGTAGAACGAGGGTTGTTGGAGCGAGACTTCTGGTCAATGGAGATCGCTGGCGAGAGTCCGGTGATCTCGTCGACGTCGGGCTTTGGCATTTGATTCAAGAATTGTCTCGCATATGAGGAGAGACTTTCCACATAGCGTCGTTGCCCTTCGGCAAATATCGTATCAAAGGCGAGCGAACTCTTGCCCGATCCAGAGAGTCCAGTAATAGCGGTCATTGTACCGCGCGGGATCTCGACTGAGATGTTCTTGAGGTTGTGGGTGCGCGCACCTTTGACGACGATATAGCCCTGATCTTTGATGTCTTTCTTTTTTGGTTTTGGGTCGGAAGGTTTGTTGGTCATATGCGAAATCCCCTCGCAGTGGCGTATAGGGGTATATAAGGTACACTTTACCATATATGACAAGCTTCGTCATCCAAAAGGGGTATCTTTTCCGAAAACTCGCTACGCTCAAACAGTTCTCCAAAGATACCCCCTTTTTCCTTCCTTAGTTGTATACTTTAATATATGGAAATATCAAAAACAGATTCATCAATCATTCACTTCTTTCGACGCATTAGTATCCCTGCGGCACGAGTATCTCTCTTTGTGGTGTTCTTTTGGTTCGGATTACTGAAACTATTGGGTCTCTCACCTGCAGGAGGGCTCGTCCACGGACTCTTTGATCAGACGATACACTTCATGCCGTTCGCGACATTCTATATGCTCTTTGCTGCACTTGAATGCATCATCGGTATCCTCTTTCTCATCAAGGGTGCAGAACGTATCGTTCTCCCCCTCCTTCTATTCCATATGATTACGACATTCCTGCCGTTAATATTCCTCCCTACCGAATCCTGGCAGGCACCATTTGTCCCAACAATCGTCGGGCAGTACATCATCAAAAACCTCGTCATCATCGCAGCAGCTATTGGTATCGCCGCACACCTCCACCCACTACCTCGCAAAACTTGACAGAAGGATTAATCGTCCTATACTGTAAAAAAACAACTTATGTACCAGATAATAAAATCTGCTCTTATTTCTCTTTTCAGACCCAGTCAAAAACTTTTTTTTCTTTCGTTTACAGAAATAGGTCACACATTCGAAAAAAAACCTCACCCTCATGCAAAAGAGTGGTTTTGTTTGGAAGATCAAGCACCCAACAAAAAAGGTTTGAAACAAAAATTTATTTTGTCCCCGGAATGTGACATCCATTTTAGTAGCCTCAAAGATAATCAGACCTACATTTGTAAATGTCGCAAGTCTGAAAAAAAAGATGAAACAATACAAAAACTTATCTTGGTTCCATTGAACCAGTAATCATGCGCCCGACAGCAGTCGGGCGTTTTTTATTTATGCATTCATCCACGTGATCGTCAGCTGCAATACTGTTGCAAATATAACCCACACCAGATAAGGAATGTTGACGAGCGCGACCCACCGGAGGTGCGGGTAGATAGCGATCATTGCCCAGATGAGTGTACCGAGCACAAGGAGGATATCGATCGAAGCGAGCAGGTTGTTCTTGAGACCAAATTGAAAGTATGTAAACGAAGCGTTGAAGATAAGGTTCAATACAAATGGCAATGCTACTACAGGTGCGATAGCTTTGGTTGCGACCTTATAAAACACTGACCCAAACGAAATCGCAATGATGATATAGAGTACTGTCCACACCGGCCCAAAGAGCCAGCTCGGAGGTGCCCACGATGGCTTCTGGAGTGTGCTGTACCATTGATATGTTTGCATGGAGATAGTGTACCCTATGGATTGATATACGTCTTCTCTCTCAACACCCCGATCTCATCACGTAGTATTGCGGCAGTCTCAAAGTCGAGGAGTTTCACTGCTTCTTTCATTTCGGCTTCCTTTATCTTGATCAACTTTTCAATAGGATTTTGCCCTTTGGTCTTTCTCCCCTTTTGATCCTTCTCGATCTGAGCAAAGAGTGCGAGGTCGAGCGCGAGCTCTGCATTGACGGCCTTGCTGTGGTCAGTCTCCATACCTTCGGTGATATCACGAATGATCTTAGAAATAGTCTTTGGGGTGATGCCATGCTCTTTGTTGTATGCGAGCTGTTTCTCTCGGCGACGAGTGGTCTCGCCGATAGCGCGCTCCATCGAACCTGTCATGTTGTCAGCATAGAGAATGACGCGACCATTGGCATTGCGGGCAGCACGACCAATCGTCTGGATGAGCGAGACCTCACTTCGCAAAAAGCCCTCTTTGTCCGCATCGAGGATCCCGATGAGCGAGACTTCGG
Organism: uncultured Candidatus Saccharibacteria bacterium; assembly: GCA_964446965.1. Lineage (GTDB taxonomy): Bacteria > Patescibacteriota > Minisyncoccia > Phycocordibacterales > UBA9973 > UBA4124. Next base: position 61,831 of record CAYUQD010000002.1, on the reverse strand, counting down.
GCATATCAAGTCCTTCTCGGAGCAAGTTGACCCCGACGAGGATGTCGAACTCACCTTTGCGAAATTTGGTAATGATTTGGATACGTTCGATCGTCTTGATATCGGAGTGCAGGTATTCGGCTTTGATTTTCTTTTCTTTGAGATATGCAGAGAGATCTTCGGCCATACGTTTGGTGAGTGTTGTGGCGAGCACGCGTCCGCCAGTCGCGATCTCTTTTTCTGCTTCGATAATGAAGTCATATACTTGACCCTTGTACTCAGTGTCACGATTCTCAAGGATTGGACGCACCTCTACAAGTGGGTCCACGAGCCCGGTGGGACGAATGATTTGCTCCACTACCTGCTGTGAATGTTCGTGCTCGTATTTGCCTGGAGTCGCTGAGACAAATATCGTCTGCCCAATACGCTCTTTGAATTCCTCAAATTTGAGCGGGCGGTTATCCTTGGCACTTGGCAGACGAAATCCGAAGTCAACAAGCGTTGTCTTGCGCGCGGCATCCCCTGCGTACATACCACCGAGTTGCGGGATCGTCACATGACTCTCGTCAATGAATAACATAAAGTCTGGACTACCGTCCGCTTTGTGCGGGAAGTATGAGAGTAATGTCTCTGGCGGTTCGCCGACAGCCTTGCCCGACATGTGACGAGAGTAGTTCTCGATACCCGAACAATACCCGAGCTCTTTGATCATGGCGAGATCATACGCAGTACGACGCTTGATGCGTTCTGCTTCGAGGAGTTTGCCTTCTATCTCGAAGTGCTTGAGTTGTTGATCGAGCTCATGCTGGATGTCGCGGACTGCGCGATCCTTTTCTTCGCCATTGGTGATGAAGTGTTTTGCCGGGAAGATATAGACAAAGTCTTCGTCAGCAATGATGCGTGACGATACTGGGTCTATCTTTGTAATGCTCTGCACGATGTTGCCGGTGAAGTCGATCTGATACATGATCGTATCAGACACTGGCATGACGTCGACTTTGTTGCCGAGTGCACGAAATGAACCACTCGTGAGGTCTGCAGTCGTACGGGTGAAGTGAATAGAAATCAGTCGCTCCATTGCTTGCGTGCGCGAGAGCTTCATCCCCTTTTCTATTTTGAAATTAGTTTTTTCATATTCCACGGGACTTCCGAGACCGTAGATGCAGGATACCGATGCAACGATGATGACGTCCTTGCGTGTGAGCAAGGCTTGCGTTGTCGCATGGCGAAGTCGATCGATCTCTTTGTTGATCTGTGCATCCTTCTCGATGAATGTATCCGTGATCGGCATGTACGCCTCAGGCTGGTAGTAGTCGTAGTACGAAACGAAGTAATGCACGACGTTGTCGGGGAAATAACTCTTGAACTCCTGCGCGAGCTGCGCTGCGAGGGTTTTGTTGTGCGCAATCACAAGTGTCGGTTTCTGGACGCTCTCTATGATGTTGGCCATGGTGAATGTCTTGCCGGTCGCCGTCGCACCGAGAAGTGTTTGCATCTGCAAACCATCCTTGAGACCCTTGATCAGGCTCTTGATTGCCTTTGGCTGGTCCCCTGCGGGCTGATATTCTCCGGAGAGTTTGAATTTCATCCTTACAGTATATAGAAGTGGTCAATTATTGACAAATATTATATTTCATGTATATTCATAAAAACTTTAAAACATCATATTATGAAAAAAGTAATCCTTTTTGCGTTTGCAATTATGTATTTCCTGCCATCAAATGCTCAGAAAACATTCGATGAGCAATTCAAAATGTACGAGATACGTAAGGCTGAATTTTCAGGAGTAGAAACATATAGTGAAAAGTACATGTCTTCGACAGCTACACGCATCGAAGAAATGACAAAATGCTTGGATCTTGTAAAAACTGAGGAGCAATACATTCAGTTATACACTGAAAAGCATATGGCATATATGCCCCCTATTGAGAAAGAGAATGAACATTTCTTTCCTCCAGAAATCATTCAATTAAATATCAATGTAGTTGCAAAACTAGCAGCGTATGAGTCAAAACTGTTTGGACATAGATATTACAAAGACGCGATTATTTTTTTCAATAAGAATATCCCGTCACTATCTGCCATCCACAATACAAAAGAAGGAAGAATAAATGGCGTACTACATTTCAGAAAGAAACTAAATGAGTACAGCGTAAATCACTTATTTTGGATACTTGAGTTCTCGGGCGATTTGATAGATGCTGATATTCCAGACGTAACAACTACAGAAAAACAGTTAGCAATTAAAAAGATTGGGGAGTCTTCCTTAAAAATAGACTTTTTTCCCGACTTAGATCCGGAACGAAACTAGTAATTGATTACCAATTAAATCTCCTGATATTCAGGAGATTTTTTATTTCTTATAATACCTCTCAACAAACCCCTTTTTAAATTCAAAAAATGTGTCGTTGACATAAGCGTGATATCAGTGCTACTATATGATGGTCACTATGAAAAAGAACCTTGTGTAGATACGTCTGCACCGGGGGCTTTTTCTTTTTGAATAGAAAACTTATGATAATGATCAGTCAGAAAAGTAATGTCTTTTGTTTTATTACGGAGCAGAAACGATAACTTTTCTTTATTTGGTCCCAATATTCTGTTAAAAACATTATTTTCTTGCAAAAACGCAACAAGACATCCAAAATCTCCATCTCCTGTAACAAGAATGAAAGAATCCGTGTTTTTAGTATAAAAATCTGAAACTGCCTTCAAAACTAATTCAGCATCACAGTTTCCCTTGACGATACCTTCTACAGAAATCGTTTGTTTGAAAATGAGAATAAATCCACTTTCTTGTAGATGTTGATAAAAACCTCTTCTGTCAGGAATAAATCCTATGAATAGAAATACGTTTTTAGGATTATATTTTTGGCGAAGCCATCCTCGAAATTTTTTATAATCAATATGAAATCCAAGTTCCTTTGCGGCTCGATACAAATTATTACTATCAATATAGATATTTAACTTCATTTCTATACTATATCGAATCGAGATAAAGAAAATCTAAAGTTGTTTCTTGTAGTACCGCTCCACAAACTCTTTTTTAAATTCAAAAAATGTATCGTCCAAAATACTTGCTCGGATCTTTTCTACCAACCGCAAGAGAAAGTGAATGTTGTGAATACTCGCAAGCGTGCCCGCAGTCATTTCATCCGCGCGGAAAAGGTGGGCAATATACGCGCGCGTATGATGCGTACACGTATAACATGTACAACCCTCTTCTAATGGGCCGAAGTCATTGATGTACTGTGCGTTCTTGATATGCATCTTGCCATCGTGGGTGAAGAGTGTGCCGTGTCGCCCGATGCGTGTCGGGAGCACACAATCAAAGAGGTCACATCCTGCCTGTACCCCTTCGAATAGATCAATCGGTTCTCCAATGCCGAGTAGATGCCGTGGCTTGTCTTCGGGCAGGATCGCATTCACCCATCCGACTGCCGTACCAATGTCTTCTTTGGTAAATGATCCGCCAATACCATAACCGTCGAATGGCAATGCGCCGAGATCGCGCGCTGCCTTCTCTCGCAAGTCTTGGAACCGTCCACCTTGGACCACACCAAAGAGCGCTTGTTTCTTTTCTATATCAAGCGCCTCGTGTGCATCGATGCACCGTTTTGCCCATGCGTATGTACGTGCGAGTGATTTCTCTTGGTATTCGTACGGAGCGCTCGGACTTGTGCATTCATCGAATGCAAATATCATATCTGCACCGAGCTTCCATTGTGCGAGCATCGAGCTCTCTGGTGTGAAGAGATGTTTGTCACCATTGAGATGACTTTTGAACGTAACTCCTTCGTCAGTGACAGTGGCGAGCTGTCCTTTGGTTGCAGAAATATCGGAGACCTCTACCCCTGTCGCGACCTTGGATACATTGTTGCCAAATGCCGCGCCGAGCGAGAATGCTTGGAATCCTCCCGAGTCAGTCATTGTCGGTCCGTGCCAGTCCATGAACTTCCCAAACCCTCCTGCTTTCTCAACAATATCTGTACCTGGTTGCAGATACAGATGGTAGGTATTTGCCAATACAACCTGCGCATTAAGAGATCGTATCTGTTCACTGGTCAGCGACTTCACTGTTGCCTTGGTCCCCACCACGACAAAAGCCGGAGTCTTGATAGACCCGTTTGGTGTCACTATTTCTCCGGCACGAGCGAGCGTGCCGTCTAGTTTTTTCTCAATAGAGAATTGCATGGCAACACTCTATCATAATTTGACAAAAATACTGAATTGTATAGAGTATGCAAAAAAGATTATGATAAAATCAAAGAAACAAGTAAGGACTGTTCAAGATCTACTATCTTTACTGAAACTAAACGACGTATCAGAGTTAACTGCTAAAAATATGGTTGGATTTATTGGCCTACCAATGAGTAAAGGAGATACTGTTCTTGAGGTTAAAGAGCTTAAGAATTTTGGAACCCATATCAGGTTTAGAGGCACTGTATTTGAAATTGATTTTCATCTTGTAGATGAGCATAAGAATGAAGATTTTTTCTGTTACACTCTATACACTTAAATTAGACGCTACATTTAAATTCCTGAGCAATCCGCTCAGGAATTTTTTATTTACCTCACGATCACCCACTTCAATGCCTGCAGATTGATCGGCGCCTTGGCGTAGAGTTTCTGGAACGGATCTCTTGGATCTGTCGCAATGCGTTCGATCTCGGCGAGGACTGCGGTGTGGATAGACTGTTCGGCAATGAGGCCTCCAACTTCGAATGGCACATCACGCGGCATACGGACCTCGTATTCTCCCCCGCCGCGACCAATGAGTGTGACGGCGACGTTGCTGCCTCCCGCATTGCCCGATGTCGTGCGGCCAGATGCACTGTAGAGCAGGACTGTCGCATGATCGTCTGCAACATCACTAATAGTACCGAGTGCGATAGTATCAAATGCATACACTGACTGTCCTTCTACGATCCCCTCATCAACACCTGCATCGATGACGAATGTATCGTAGAAACTTCTGTTGGGCAGAGTCACCGCATGCGCGATCACACCAGAAGGGCGTGGTGTGCGACCGAGCTCACTTTTGAGTTGGTCGTTCTCTAGAGCCAAAAGCTTTGCACTCGTCAACTGAGCATCGTAACTCTCGAGTGTCGTCTGGAGTTCGTTGATCTTTGTGACCAACATACCCTTTGGGAGGGCTGTGTTGTATATCGTCGTTGCTGATGCGAGCGGTTTGTGGTCGATACTTGCGTCCACAATGACTCGCACGATGAACCATACGACACAAATCCCAACAATAGTACCAAGCGCCCACCAGATGAGTGGAAGTATAGACTTGCGACGTTTGTACGGTTTAAATGATGACATGTTCGTCTAGAGGAAGGATAACGCTCTCGTATTTTTCAAAATTTTCTAAAATGATACCAGTCCCTCGAGCAACTGCCGAGAGTGGGTCCTGTGCGATATGTACGGGAAGTGATAGCTCGTCCTCGAGGAGGTTACAGATGCCGGGGAGCAATGCACCTCCTCCGGCGAGCACGATACCTGTCTGCAATACATCACTCATCATCTCGGGTGGCGCAGTCTCGAGCACTTCGCGAATACCCGCAAGCAAAAATCCGACTGGACGAGTGAGTGCCTCACGAATGTCTCCATCGGTGACCATGAGCGCACGCGGAAGTCCCGACACGAGATCGCGACCGCGGACCTCTATCTCCTGATACTCAGTCTCGATCGCCGAGCCAAGTGCGAGCTTTACACTCTCGGCAGTAGGTTCGCCGACGAGCAGTTTGAATTCATCGCGCATATACTCAATGATGCGCTCGTTGAAATGATCTCCCGCGATGCGCAAGTTGAGTGAACGCACGACTCCGCCGAGCGCAATGAGAGCGATATCAGTTGTGCCTCCTCCAATATCGACAATGAACGTTGCCTTGGGATCAAGGATAGGCATACGCACTCCGATCGCCGCCGCCATTGCTTCCTCGACGAGGTACACTTCGCGCGCTCCCGCATCGATCGCTGCATCATATACGGCACGCATCTCGACGTTGGTGACACCAGACGGTACGCCGATGACCACCCGAGGACGAAAGAACTTTTTGCTAATTTTTTCTGCTTTGCGAATGAAGTACCCGAGCATCTCCTCAGTCATATCAAAGTCCGATACGACTCCCTCAATGAGTGGTCGCACAATAGATATGTGCGCAGGAGTTTTGCCCCACATCTTTTTTGCTTCGTGACCGATCGCGACGATCTGCCCCGTCTTTTGGTTCACCGCAACGATCGATGGTTCATTGATGATGATGCCATGACCCTTGAGGTACACGAGTGTATTGGCAGTACCGAGGTCGATACCGATGTCATTTGAGAATCTTTGGTAGAACGATTTGAACATTGACTATGCGCTTAGGAGATCAAAGAGATCGTTCGTCGACACGACTCGACCATCCTTGCTGGTGCGTTCCTTGATCTCTACACCACCATTCTGGAGACTGCGGTCAGAGACGACGACACGTAGCGGCATACCGAGCAGATCTGCGTCAGCGAACTTCTCTCCCGGAGCAACATCTGCACGATCATCAAAGAGGACCTCAATATTCTTCTCCTTGAACTGCTGATACAACTCTTCGGCAGCGATATGTGTTGCGGTATCAGTACCGAGCACGAGGAGATGTATACGAAACGGTGCGATACTTTCTGGCCACACGATGCCTTTTTCATCAGCAAATTTCTCTACGACAACACCCATGACACGTGTGATCCCAATACCATACGAACCGAGATGTACGTGTCGCTTTTCACCGTTTTCATCGGTGAATGTGAAGTTCGTGTCTTCACTCTTTTGGGTACCAAAGTTGAAAATATTACCAACTTCTGCAGTGTTTACTTTTTCTAGTTCGTCACGGGTGATGCCGAGATCCTTGAGTGTCTCATCATTGAGGACTTCTTCGTTAATAGCAATATTTTTTGCACGGTTGAGATAGATAATGTCTTCTCCTGCATCACAGACTGTCTGAAATTCATGACTGAACTTGGTGAATGCCCCACCCGAAGCAAATGTCACATAGGTATCTGCTCCAATACCAATACGGTCATAGATACGCTCATAGGCCTTGATCGTTGCTTGGTAAAATTCCTCGTGTCGTACAGCATCGACACTACAAGAGTACATATCCTTCATGACGAATTCTCGCCCACGCATGATACCGCTCTTTGCACGGAGTTCATTGCGCATCTTTGTTTGGAATTGATAGACGTTGATCGGGAGATCTTTGTAGCTCGTGAGATACTGCTTCACCATTTCGATGATCGCCTCTTCGTGTGACCACCCAAATCCTACTTCGGTATCATCCTTGAGTTTCGACTTGAACCAAATATCAACAACATTGTCGTCCCATCTACCCGTTTCTTCCCATGTGCTTTTCTTTTGCAAAGAAGACATGATGAGCTCCTGACCACCTATAGCATCCATTTCTTCGCGGACGATTCGCTTGATATTCTCGAGTACTCGGAGACCCAGTGGTGTATAGACATACACACCAGCCATCACTTTATAGATATATCCTCCTCGTATGAGCAACTGCGCGTTTTTTGCCACCTCATCCGCTGGGGCTTCCTTGCGCGTTTTCGTAAACAGTTGGCTCTGTCGCATGCCCTATAATGCCACATTTTGGGCAATAAAAAAAGTATAGATTTTAAAATCTATACTTTTATTCATTATTTTAGGATTACGAATTTGTATCATAAAATAGCCCTATAATTCCAATAAACAATCCTAAAACCAGAAAAGATGTTCCTGCAGCTAAAAGATTAGCTATGATATCTGTTTCATTTTTATCCATATTTTGCTTGCTGAGTATGAGTGAAATACCGATAAGAAAGAAACTTATTGCAATTACGAAAACCATTACTGATATAAATTGATACTTTTTCATATTAATTTTTTAAGGTTTGTACAGTGATTTAATCAAATAGATTATAGCATAATTATATTATAATGTCAATACTATTATCTTGCCAAACCCCCTCTCAAATGCTATTGTTGGAGCTCATCTTTGGATGAAATTATTCAGTAAATTAAGGTTTGCTCCATCCCCTACGGGGCCGATGGCAGGGTCAGTCGAATGATACCGATAAGCAAATCTGCTACAGATCGTATGAAACACATTACCTCAGAAGGCCTCATGGAGGCAGGTGTGCACTACGGCTACTCACGTACCCGTCGTCACCCAACCGTTACTCCATTTCTCTACGGAAATAAGAACGGCACAGACATTATTGATATCGACAAAGTGTTGCCCCAGCTTGAGAAAGCGGCAAGCTTCCTCGCAGAGCTTGGTGCCGCTGGCAAGACTGCGCTCTTTGTCGGTGTGAAGCCAGAAGCACGGGCCGCAGTGATGGATATTTCTTCCGCGCTTCGTCAGCCATACGTGACTGAACGATGGATCGGAGGTATCCTCACCAACTTCCCGCAGATCAAGCAACGTATCGACAAACTTGAGAAGATGAAGGAAGAACGCGTCACCGGTGAATACGCAAAATACACCAAAAAGGAACAACTCCTCCTCACTCGTGAGATGGAACGTCTCAACAAATACTTCTCTGGTCTCCTCGGTGTGACCAAGATGCCTGACGTCGTCGTAGTCGTCGACTCAAAGAAGGAACACATCGCAATCCTCGAAGCTCGCAAGATGAACATTCCCGTGATCGCAATCGGCAACACCGACTGTACTGTCCGTGCCATCGACTACCCTATCGTTGCAAACGATAGTTCAGTATCGAGCATTACCGCAATCCTTGGTATACTCAAAGACGCGTTTCAGGGAAATAAATAAAAAAAATTAATCGCTCTTAAATTACATACACCAATGTCTACAATCACCACTGAACAGGTAAAGGAACTTCGCGACAAGACGTCAGTATCAGTCATGCAATGCCGCAAGGCACTCGAAGAAGCTGATGGCGATATGGAAAAGGCCATCATCATCTTGCAAAAGAAAGGTTCTGAGATCGCCGAAAAGAAAGCTGACCGTGACGCATCTGACGGACTCGTCATCGTGCGCACTGACGGCAAGCGCGCAGTTACTATCATCATGAACTGCGAGACTGACTTCGTCGCAAAGAACGATGACTTCGTCGCACTCGCCAACAAACTCGCCGACATTGCATTTGAGAGTGGCGAAGCAGCTGCACGCGAACAAGCTCCTGCCCTCATCAATGACGTCGTGCTCAAAATCGGAGAGAACATCAAGCTCGGTTCAGTGAACGAAGTATCAGGTGACGTTGTGGGCGCATACACACACCACACTGGCAAGACTGCAACGATCGTCGTCCTCACCGGTGGTACTCCAGAGGTAGCAAAGGATATCGCAATGCACACCGCTGCGATGAAACCCCGCTACGTCCACACAAGCGAGATCAATGACACAGACCGCGCGCAAGTCATGGAAGTCCTCAAGGCTGAGATGGATGCGATCGACAAGCCTGCTGAAATGAAAGAAAAGATCATGGAAGGCAAGATCGCAGCATACTTCAAAGAGCAGACACTCGACGAACAATCGTTCTTCAAGATCCCCGAAAAGACTATTGCACAATTTGCAAAGGACAACGGCGCGACAGTAGAAAAGTTTGTGATGTATACTGTAGGTGCATAATGACCGCATTACTCATCATCCTCGTCGTCCTCATCTTTGTCACGTGGCTCTACAGTATGTATGCCACCTGGAAGATAGCCTCTGGTGCACAACAACCACTCGTCGGTACAGACCCGCTCGTGCGCAAATGGCAACAGAGCTCTCGGCTCACTCGTCGTGGATGGTATAGTGCGCTCGTCCATCTCAAACACGGTATTGCATGGACTACTACTCGAGGAGAGCGTCTCTTTGTGAAAATATTTCCCAAAGCTGCCCCCCTCTTTGAAAAAAAGGATCACCTCGTAGGTCTCACCCATGGCCCATCATCGTACTTCCTCAAGTCCATCTCCTTCCCAAAAAAACCAGTCACAAAGCGCTTGCCTCGAATCAAAAAAACGAGTATAGTTGCAACACCAAATGACCAGACACCTGGTCAAACGCCGGAATAGCTCAGTTGGTAGAGCTCCCGTTTTGTAAACGGGTGGTCGTCGGTTCGAGCCCGACTTCCGGCTCCAAATAAAAAAACGCCTCACATATATCGATGAAGCGTTCTATGAGAAATCAATGTCGGTCAACAGATATCAGTCCTGGTATACCCATGAGTCGTTGTAGTGCGCTTTGAATAGCTTCTACACGTCTCACTGCAGAATGTACTTCCATTTCTCCAACTATAGGCTTGCCCCTGAGTTTGAAAATATTAATCAATCTCTCTCGTGACACCACATTCCCGTGCAGATCAAAGGTGTATACAATAGTATGTTTTTCACCAATCTCTATGTTGAAATGTGTATTTGAGGGCGCTATTGGAGTAGAAGGAAACCTGCGATAGTAGACTTTGGCTGGTTGACCATTTTCATGAAATTTCTCAACACATATGATCCCGTTATTAAATTTTTGATTTAATAACCGATCAATATACAGCTGTATTCTCTTCATAAAAAAAGTATTTAGAATGAACAATATACTTTCTTTATACTACCTATGGATTTATTGTCAAGTCTTCCCTACTCTACCTCATTTGTCAGCTTGAATACTGACTGTGTATACGTATTGGCGGGATCCCAGAGCATCCATGAGTCAATGCCGAGATCGTGGGCCGCCTGTATCTGCGCGGCGACTTTGTCAGATCCATAGGGAACACCAACGAGATCAAAGTCTTGGAGCCACGGACGCAGTACCCTCATATCGACACCTGCCGATGCGAGCTTGGCAATGCCGTCTGACATCGATTTGTAGATGACTTTGTAGGGTTCCTCTGCAGGAACTGCGATACCATATGTACCGTTCCAAAAGTGTGAAGGATATACCATTGGTGCGAGCGCGTCGACATGTGGCGCAATGAGCGCAACTTTCTGCCCTATACCGACGTCATCGCTTGCCGACATCGTGAGACCAAAGACATCTGCCGATACAGGAATGCCCTCGCTACGCAGACTACTACTTATCCCCACAAAGAAATCCTGCATCACCTCTGCACGACTCTTGGTCAGACCAGAGAGATCTATCGCCTTGAGATCTCCATCTGAAGGAAACCTCACATAGTCGAGATTGATCTCGTCAAACCCTTGGGTATAGGCATCTCGTGCTATGGCCTCAGTATACTCTCGCACATTCACACTATCGGGTCGCAACCATGCGATACCTTTGTAGTCATTCCAGACCTCACCAGTCTGTATATCGGTGAACGTGTCTGTAGGATGGAGTTGTGCATGATAGGGATCTTGGAATACAGAAATTCGTCCGATCACATAGATGCCCCGCTGGTGAAATTGTTCGATAACTGCAGGGAGATTGCTGATACGTTTGGTTCCGACACCTGTTGCAGCGAGTGTGCCATCGAGCGGTTGGTATGAGATCCTTCCTGAAGCATCTTTGATGTCGATGACGACTGCGTTGAGGATACTATTGTCGTACATGCTGAGAATATTCACGAGACGTTTGGGCGTACCCGCAGTCCATGCCGTGATGTATATACCGCGCACTGTCTGTGGTAGAGCAATATGCACAGCGCTCGCACCTGTAGTACTGTGCGCAATACCATCCTCAAATGTCGGCGTCACTACCGACGATTCGAGCCCTGTCGCAATCTGTCCTGATGTATCGATATGGACAACCTTCTCGGGACCAATACTACCAACGAGGAGGAGAAATGTTATCACAAATATAATCCATGCGAGCGTGTGTCGGCGACGCGGTGGTACTGGTGGTTCCATGTAACGTATAGTATACCCCTGGTTTTATGTTATTATTTTTTCTTAAAGACGATAGACCCCGCGTTGTCACCATACCGGATGACGAGGTTGCCAGATTTGTCCCATGAATAACTCTTTGCCTTGGACATCTGTGCATTGAATACACTCTCTTGGGAACCTTCGCAATACATCATCGTACTCATGAATGGTCCAAAGCTGATAATGCCATCGCTCCCCACCTCATACTCTCCTCCAAATCCATTACAGTCAGTCTTGCCGGACACTCTACCATCTGTAGAAAATGTCACCGCAAATACGCCAGGCTTGTTGGGAGTAATAGTCTGACCACCCTCAGTAGTTTGCTGCCATACCCAGGTACCAATGAGGAGTTCTGGGTTGCCAGGCGCAACGCTCCCCGCAGGCAGTTTGCCTTGTGGGCCAGCAGGAGTACCGTTTGCCGTACCACCATCATTGGTAGTGTCTATAGGTACCACTGTCTGCTCTGCCACAGGAGCACTAGGACGAGCCACACTCCATCCAATAAATCCGAGCACAAGAATGATAAGTATTACAATAATTGGTTTCATAGAGAAATTGTATCACAATATTTACTTCTCTAGTTCCCTACTTTGCGACAATACTAGTGAGCTCGTCGAGTGAACGGAAGCCTTGGTATGTCGTACCATTGACGACAAGCGCAGGTACAGTGGTACCAACCTTGTAGATAGAGATGAGTGCCTTGATCGTGGAGAGATCGAGGTTGTAGTCAAATGCGTACACACGAACTTTGGGATTGCGTTGACGAAGCGCATCGAGGACATAGCCCTGCTTCACACAGTCAGGACAGTCGACAGATGTACCGTAGAAATAAAAGATAGCTATCGGCTTTTGATTGCAGCGTTCTGCGATACGCTTGGTCAATAAAAAGTCACGGACTTCAAGCAGTGTATATTGCTTTTTGAGAGTATTGATTTCTTCGGGAGTAGCAACATTTTGCTCGCTATAGGTTATCTTTTCTGCGAGGACGGCGAGATCGTTTGAAAAGGTAGATATACTACTCGCATCACACGTATTCTCTGTCAAAAGGTCGAACTCAGTTTCTGAAGACAAAATATCGATCGATATTTTGTCTTGGACCGCCTTGAGGTCGGCAAACTTTTTTGCATTCAATGTATTGCTCACAAACCACGCAGTGGCAAAAATACCCAACGTGAGGAGTAGTGTAAGAATGTATTTTGAGGAAATATGTTTCATAATTTAATTAACGCCAACTTGGTGTGTGTCTGACAACAGAACTCCATACAGCTTTCATCAACCAAAACGGAGCGATGACACTATACACTACCACATATGCAATCAAGTAGAATGGGTTGAGTCGTTCATGTGCCATACGGCTCCCTAGATACGTCGCGCCAATAATAATACCGTACAATGCCACTGTGATAAAGAGTATCGTCTGTGTATTGATATAAAACCAATCGAGATTGATATCAAATGAGCCTCCGTGCAATCCAGTAACGCGCCACTGCGCAATTTTGCCAATGAGCCACACGATTGCGTTGTACAAGATACTAAAAAAGATATATACAGTTGCAGTGATCGATACAATACCAGAAGGTAGCGTAAAGAAGGAGAAGTTGCCATACGATTTGCGAAATATCAGGCGTCTGTAGTCATTCGTATTTTGGATAAATCCGTAGATCCATCGAACGCGTTGTTTGAACAGTTTGGGGATCGTACTCGGTGCAACAGTAAGTATGTGTGCGGTATGACAATGCCCGATACGCATATGGGCTTCTTGCATGCGGTATGCAATCTCCATATCTTCGGTGTTGTGCGCAGCACGGAATCCTCCAAGCCGAACAAAGACCTCGCGTCGGAATACAGAGAATGGGCCAGGTGTTACGTGGATAGCACCATTGTATGCAAGCATTTTCTTGACATAGATACCCATGTTGTACTCTACCTTTTGTACATGCTGAATGAATGTCTTTGGTTTGTTGATGATAATAGAAGGAGCTACTGCCATCATGTCAGGATTTTCTTGGAACATATACATCATGCGTCGCAATGCATCCGGTGCCACAAATGAGTCAGCATCGAGACAACTAACAAAGTCTGTTGTCGTGTGGTCAATACCATAGTTAACGGCAGTATGTTTGCCGCCATTTTCTTTTTTGAGAGTTTTGATCTGAGGATGGTCTTTGTATTGCGCGATCTCTGCCCATGTATTGTCAGTCGAGCCATCATCCACGATGACGAGCTGGAATGCATCTTTGGGATAATCCAACGCAAGCAAACTCTCTATAGTTCTATGCACTGTCTTTTCTTCATTCCAACACGGCACGACAATGGCAATCGTTGGGTATGACTTGAGAGTAATGGCTTGCTTGGTCTCTCTGACAAGGGCACGTCGGTGCTGTAGATACGTAACAAAGAAAAAAACTTGTACATAGAGGGCCAAAAAAGTGATAGCGTAGGTCGCTAATTCTGCGAGATTCATGGGGCAATACTAGCATTTTGAGGCTATTTTTTCAATGATTTTTCAATCTGTGAATATGTGCTGTATACTGTGCAGATGGAACCAACAAACAACAATCAAACAGAACACAGTACCCCAACCAACACACCAATGGAACAAAAAAAGGGTGGTATCAGTCTCCCCGCTGCGATCCTCACTGGTGCTGTCATTATCGCAATCGCACTCATTGTCGCATTTGGTGGCAACAAGGATGCAGCTCCTGCCGCTGGTACTCCTGCGCAACCTGACGAAGTCACCTCAGTCCCAAAAGCTGTTGCAACAATCCGCGCCAACGACCGCGTCCGTGGTGACATGGCTACTGCAGAAGTCGCGATCATCGAATACTCTGACTCTGACTGTCCATTCTGTGAACGATTTCACACCACCCTCGAGAACATCTATGATGCCTACGATGGCAAAGTCGCATGGGTATACCGATACTTCCCACTCGCATCTCTCCACCCCAACGCAACTACCGAAGCCGTTGCTATGGAATGTGTCGCACAACTCGGTGGCAATAGTGCGTTCAACAAGTATCTCGATGAAGTCATCAAGATCACCCTTACTCCAGACGCAAAGAGTAATGCCCAACTCACCACACTCGCCACTGCCCAAGGTATCGACAAGGCACTCTTTGCGACATGTATCACAGGAACTGCAGCAAGTGATCGTGTAGCAGCAGACACTGCAGAAGCACAAGAGATCGGAGCTCGTGGAACTCCATTCTCTATCATCGTCAACCTAAAGTCCGGCGAGCAAAAGATCGTCCCTGGTGCATACCCCCTCGAAGACATCAAAAAAGAAATCGACGCACTTCTTTAATATTCTTTAACGAAAAAATGTGAAATAATAAAAGCCCCGAATGTTTCGGGGCTTTTTGAATTTTATTTAATTATGAATTTAGGATTTTCTGTAAAGAGAAGACCGGTTGCATGGAGAAATTCAATTAAAATATCATTCATGTTTTTGCTTTTTCTCTCATAAAATCTAGTATCCTTATAAAAGGTACAGTGCTTGAGAAATTCAAACGCTTTCATTCTTTCCTCTCCGGCATTCTGAAAACATCTATATTCAATTTCATATTCAGTTGGACCCATTCTGAAAATAATTGCTGGAATATTACTTTTAACGTAATAGCAATGTGCGATAACAAAAAATGGTATATATCCAAGCTCATAATACGCATGAAGATCAAGACATTCACTATCAAGATCTTCGAATGTACTGATTAATAATCTCCATGGTGCTTTTTCCTTCGTTTTTGCTTTATTTAATAAAGCTACAACCTGTTTGTATTCAAAATAAAGATCTTTTTCCATAACTGTAAGTTTTTAATTTTTATTCACATTATCACAATTTATTTATTTGTCAATATATAAAAAACCCTTATTTCTAAGGGCTTTTTATCACTTATTTCTATTGTTTCCTAATCAAAATAGTTGCGAAGTCTCTGGATACGATCGTTCTGACGAAGCTTCTCGTGGACCTTGGCTTCGATCTGTCGGATACGCTCACGCGTGACACCAAATTCCTTGCCCACTTCCTCGAGTGTGTGCTGCACACCATCGATGAGACCGTAGCGCATTTCAAGAATACGCTTCTCTTTTGGAGAGATCTCTTCGAGGACTCCACGTATCGCGTCTTGCAACATGCGACGAGAGGCCTCTTGGTCAGGACGAAGGATCTTGTCATCGGGGATGAATTCTCCGAATGTGCTCTTGTCTTCATCGTCACCGATCGGTTGCTCAAGTGAGCGAGTCTCTTGGTTGATCTGCTCGATGACGTGGACCTTCTCGACCTCAATACCCATTTCGTTTGCGACTTCTTCGGGCATTGGGTCGCGACCGAGGTCTTGGGCGAGACGGCGCAAGACCTGTTTGTACTTACTGATCGTTTCTACCATGTGCACAGGGATACGGATAGTGCGACTCTGATCGGCGAGTGCGCGAGTGATCGACTGACGGATCCACCATGTCGCATAGGTCGAGAATTTGAATCCCTTGGTGTAGTCAAATTTCTCAACAGCCTTGAAGAGTCCGATGTTCCCCTCTTGGATCAAGTCGAGGAGAGTGAGATCGGCCGTACGATTTGCATACTTCTTTGCGATAGATACGACGAGACGGAGGTTACTCCGTGCGAGCAAGTTCTTTGCTTCGAGGTCACCTTGCTCGATACGCTTTGCGAGTTCGCGTTCTTGGGCAGCGACGATGAGTGGATACTGTCCGATGTCCTTGAGGTACATCTGCACTGATGAAAATGAGTGACTCTCTTTGACGTACTTCGACAGATCTTCGGTAGAGTCGATGTCGAGCAGGTTACCACCTTCGAGGACGTCGACTCCTGCAGTACCGAACTTCTCGTAGAGTTCGTCGAGGAACATGATGTTGTTCTCGATATCAGGGAATGTTTTGAGAATCTCATCATAGGTGATGAATCCACGCTTCTTGCCCTTTGTGATGAGTTCATCTGCCTTTGCTTCGAGTTCGCGCAACTTCTTTTCAGTATTGACTTCACGGCGACTCCCCTGACCTTCATGACGAATGGTGATAGGCTTTGGCTTTGCTCGTACGGTTGCTACTTTTTTTGGAGCCGGCTTTTTCTTTGCAACTTTTTTAAGTACCTTTTTTGGAGCTATTTTTTTTGGTGCAGATTTCTTTGCTGCTTGCTTTTTTGCAACTGGACGGCTCTTTGGAGCAGATTTTGTAGCCTTCTTATTGGGTTGTCGAACGGTTGATTTTTTATTCGGCATATACTGAAGTATCAATTACATACATTACTAAAATTTGGTCTCAAGTCAATCCCCTCATGTCGAAACATGACGGCGTTGGTTGAGTTGGTGAAGGGATTGCATGACAGACTGCGCTTCTGCATCATTGCCACTTTGCTCTGCAGTACTCAGTGCGCGAGTGAGTTGTGCAACAATAGTCGCGTAGTATCGATCAGTGATCTTGTGCGCGAGTTCTCCAGCAAGGAGATCGAGCTCGCTCTCTGCGAGGGTGCTGTAGTCACGCTCTACTACTGCGAGAAGTTCCGTCATACGATCAGCTTGGATAATGGGAAATGAGAACGCAGTATCGTTGTACGAGAGAGACTCAATCGCCTTGCGATGTGTAGTCACAGCAGTTGTCGGGAACCTCACAGCAATCGCAAGAAATCGCTCTTCGGGAGTGATCGTCTCACTCGTGATGTTGAGTACTGTCTCTGTCTGAACTACAGGCTGTGCTGCAGCGTAGATCATGAGTTCGCGCGCGATATCAGACTTTGGGATGTCGAGCTCTTTGGCAATGGCTTCGATATAGCTTCCCTGCTCGATCGGAGACGAGATCTTGATCAGGAATGGAAAGATGCGTTCCTTGAGCATCGTCACCAGTACATGTGGCGAGAGTTCATGACGCTTGATCGATCGCAACTGATGGAGAATGAAATGCTGACTTTGCTTGAGCAACTCCTTC
This sequence comes from uncultured Candidatus Saccharibacteria bacterium, assembly GCA_964446965.1. Lineage (GTDB taxonomy): Bacteria > Patescibacteriota > Minisyncoccia > Phycocordibacterales > UBA9973 > UBA4124. Next base: position 44,094 of record CAYUQD010000002.1, on the reverse strand, counting down.
CACCCTTCGGTACCGTGCGACTGTATGTAGTCCGCAGGATCGACTCCGGGAGGGAGTGGTACGACACGAGGATTCATAGACAATGAGAGCGCGACGATCGCTGCTCTGTCGAGCGCCTTTTGCCCCGCAGCATCTCCGTCGAATGCGAGGAATACATGCGGCGTGAGGCGCGCGAGTACTGCGAGGTTGGCACTCGGATCAGCTGCTGCTGCGTCAGAGACCGCAGTCCCCGATGTTGCAACAGTATTCCGAAATCCGGCCTGATGCGCGAGCACGCAGTCCATCTGCCCTTCGACGACGATCGCAAAGTTGTGTTGGCGAATGGCAGCCTTTGCCTTGTCAAAGCCAAAGAGGATACGCGACTTTTGAAAGAGCTCGGTCTCGGGAGAGTTGAGGTATTTGGGACTCTGTTTGTCATCTTCACTATCGCTTGGGAATAATCGTCCAGAAAACCCGACCACGCGCCCCGATGTATCAGTGAGTGGGAACATTACGCGTTTGCGGAATCTATCATAGTATCCTTTCGGTGTTTTCTTGATGAGACCTGCCCGCTCAGCTATTGCAGCATGTTGTTCATCCTTCATGGTGTTGGCAACGTACCGCCACTCATCGGGGACGTACCCAATGCGAAAGTATGCAATGGTTGCATCGGTCACTCCCCGACCATGGAGGTAGTCGAGCGCGATAGTATTGCGAGCAAGCTCCTGCTGATACCGAGTCGCAGTGCTCTCGAGCACATCATAGAGTGGGTCAGTGCTCTCGCGAGACACATACTCACGCGTGAGCGCAATACCCGCACGATCTGCGAGTATTTTGAGCGCCCCTTTTTTGTCTACACCTTCGAACTGCTCAACAAAGGTAAAGATGTCTCCCTTTGCACCGCACCCAAAGCAGTAGTAGAGTCCACGCTCAGGAGATACTGAGAATGATGCAGATCGCTCATTGTGAAATGGGCATTTTGCTTTGAACTGACTACCAGCCGGAGTGAGTGTGATATACGTTGAGAGGACGTCAGTGATAGGCAAGCGATCTTTGATGTTATCGTAGATCGATTGCATGACTAGTCTTGTTCTCGATTAGCGTCAATGTTGACGTTGAGTGCACGACGATCCTTGAATCCAGTACCAGCAGGGATGAGTCGGCCGACGGTGACGTTCTCTTTGAGACCACGGAGGTTGTCGACACCACCCTTGACTGCGTTGTTGATCAAGACACGGTTTGTGTTCTGGAACGATGCAGCAGATATCCATGACTTTGCATTGAGCGCAGTCTGAGTAATACCGAGGATGATGAGATCACCCTTTGCTTCGCGGAGACCTTGTGCCTTCATCTGACCATTCTCTTCGAGGAGTTCAGTCATCTCGACAGTCTCACCTGGAGAGAATGAACTATCCCCTGCTTCCTTGATCTTGCGACGTGAGAACATCTGACGAATGATGATCTCGAGGTGCTTGCGAGCGATAGATGCACCTTGGAGTTCGTACACCTTTGAGATTTCGCGGATGATGTAGTCTTCGGCCATCTCTTTGCCACCATATACATACACGTCCTTGATGTTGGCTGATCCATCAGTGAGGAGTTCGCCTTTCTGAACGTCTTGTCCCACCTTTACGATAGAGACACGACGAGCGTTGACGACGTAGTCTACTGATTCTTTTGAGGATTCAGATTTGTCTGACATGACAGAGATGATTTTTTCAGCACCATTTTCTTTGATCTCAGATACAGTACCGGAGTACTTTGCGACGACTGCAGGATTCTTGACTTCACGACACTCAAAGATTTCTTCGACACGAGGGAGACCCTGTGTGATGTCGACTCCGGCGAGACCTCCGGCGTGGAATGTACGAAGTGTGAGCTGTGTACCTGGTTCACCGATCGCTTGAGCGGCGATGATACCCACTGACTCACCCTTGTCGACGATGTGGTTGCGACCGAGGTCGAGACCATAACACTGTCGGCAGATACCGTATACAGTCTTGCAGAGCATTGGAGTGCGGATGAATACTTCTGTCGCACCACGAGCTTCAACTTCGAGCGCTTCGTCGCGAGTGATCATGTGACCACGCTTGAACATAGTAGTGCCGTCAGGCAATGCGATCTCTTTTGCGAGCACTCGTCCACGAATATTCTTTGAGATTGGAATCTCAAAACCTGAGATAACTTCCTTGGTAACGCGCTTGCTACTCTTTGTTCCACAGTCGTCTTCAGTGACGATCACATCTTGGGCCACATCAACGAGACGTCGAGTGAGGTATCCGGCACGTGCAGTGTTGAGCGCAGTATCGGCGAGACCCTTACGTGAACCGTGAGTCGTAATGAAGTATTCGAGTGGAGACAACCCTTCCTTGAATGATGGAATGATCGGGAAGTCGATCGTGCGTCCAGTAGTGTTCTGGATGAGACCCTTCATACCGGCCATCTGGGTCACGTTGGATACAGTACCTCGAGCACCAGAAGTAATCATGTCGTAAACAGATGAGTGCTTCTCGATAGTGTTCGGCAATGCTTTTTCGATCTCGGCCTTTGCCTTGTTCCAGATAGTGAGCACACTCTGGTAGCGTTCTTCTTCGGAGAGGAGACCGTCTTCGAACTGCGCTTTGACTTCTGCTTCCATAGCGCGATGTTTTGCGACAATGGCTGGCTTTTCTGCAGGGACGATAACGTTGTCGATACCCCATGTTGTACCAGACTTGGTCGCGTACTTGTACCCGAATGTCTTGATACGGTCGAGAATGTTTGCGATCGGATCAACACCATATTTACTAATGAGGTTGTCGACGATGACGACCATCTTCTTTGAGGTCATTTCTTCGTTCATATATGGGAAGTCTGCAGGCAAGATCGCGTTGAAGAGGAGGCGTCCGACTGTTGTCTCAAATGGCTTACCACCAAAGATCTCATACTTTTCGTTCCCTGTACCGAGCACATTGATCTTTGCGCGGTATGACACGACGTCATGGTCCGAAGCGAGGATGGCATCATTTGGACTTGCGAAGTACTTACCTTCACCCTTTTGACCGTCGACTGATGACGTCATCCAATAACATCCGAGAACAATGTCGAGGAGTTTGGAAGAGACGATCGGATCTCCGTTTTGTGGCTTGAGCAAGTTCTTGTCAGCACTGATGAGCGCCTTTGCTTCTGCTTGAGAAGTCTCTGACAACGGGAGGTATACACCCATCTGGTCACCGTCGAAGTCGGCGTTGAACGCAGGACAGACGAGTGGGTGAACTTGGATAGCATTACCTTCGATCAATACTGGCATGAATGCCTGAATACCGAGACGGTGAAGTGTCGGTGCACGGTTGAGGAGCACGTACTTGCCCTGGATCACTTCTTCGAGGATTGCCCAGACTTCAGGAATACCATCTTCGATGAGCTTGTTGGCACCACGAATGTTGTATGCGAGTTCACGAGCAATGATCTTTGAGATGACGAACGGTCGAAAGAGTTCGAGTGCCATATGCTTTGGGAGACCACACTGGTTGAGACGAAGTGTTGGTCCAACGACGATCACACTACGTGCTGAGTAGTCAACGCGCTTACCGAGGAGGTTCTGACGAAAGAGACCTTGCTTTGATTTGAGGTTGTCAGAGAGACTCTTGAGTGCACGACGCTGCGCTTGACTCATTGCAGGAGAGTCTTGGCCGGCGATCGAGTTGTCGATCAATGCGTCTACTGCTTCTTGCAAGATACGCTTTTCGTTGCGGAGGATGACATCTGGAGCACCTATTTCCTTCAACTTTTTGAGACGGTTGTTGCGGTTGATGACGCGACGATAGAGGTCGTTGACATCACTAGTCGCATGACGACCACCTTCGAGGGCAACCATCGGACGGATCGCTGGAGGGATCACCGGGATCACTGAGAGGAACATCCATTCTGGACGAATCTTTGCGTAGATCATCGAACGGATGAGTGCGAGACGCTTTTGGAGTTTCTCACGCTCTGCAGCTCCTGCTTTCTCGAGAGATTTCTCGGTGACAGCCTTGAGCTTGTCGAGGTCCATGTTGCAGAACAACTGATAGATTGCTTCTCCACCAATGTTTGCTTCGAAACTAGATCCGTACTTGAGTGAGAAGTGGTGGTATGAGAGTTCGTTGAGCACCTTGCCGACACGAATCTCTGCGATTTCTTTCTTTGTATTGAGAAGGAGGTTCTTGAGCTTTTCCTTTGTCTCTTCGTCAGCTGCATTCTTTACTTTGTTTTTAAATTCAGCTTCGAGCTCCGCGACGACACGAGTCTTTTCGTCTTCGTGAACACTCGTGATGATATATCCAGCAAAGTAGACCACCTTTTCGAGGTCGGCGAGCGAGACGTTGAGCAAGATACTCATTCGAGATGGTACACCTCGGAGGAACCAGATGTGTGCTACAGGTGAAGCGAGTTCGATGTGACCCATACGTTCACGGCGCACGATAGACTGTGTGACTTCCACACTACACTTCTCACAGACGATACCTGCGTATCGGATGCGCTTGTATTTACCACAGTAACATTCGTAGTCTTTTTCGGGACCAAAGATGCGCTCGTCAAAGAGACCGCCGCGTTCTGAACGCCCTGTTCGGTAGTTGATAGTTTCTGGTTTCGTCACCTCTCCATATGACCATTCGCGGATGCGATCAGGACTTGCGAGTTTGAGAACGATTTGATCAAAGTTTGTTGTATCGAGTGTTTTCATATAATTGGACTCAAAAGATTACGCAGTTGTTTCGTCATCTGCTGCTGATAATGAAGCGGGTACCGTCCGTGCATTGGTGAGCTCGACGTCGAGCGCGAGTCCGCGAAGATAGTTCAACATGACCATGAATGACGCAGGAGTATTTGGTTCTCGGATCGGTTCACCCTTGATGATCGAGTCAAATGTCGCCGCACGTCCACGGATGTCGTCAGATTTGATCGTGAGCATTTCGCGCAGAATGTGTGAGGCACCATATCCTTCGAGTGCCCAGACCTCCATTTCTCCGAAACGCTGACCTCCACCTTGCGCCTTACCACCGAGTGGTTGCTGTGTGATGAGTGAGTATGGACCAATAGAACGCATGTGAATCTTGTCTTCAACCATGTGGTGAAGTTTGAGAATGTACATAAATCCGACTGCGATGTCTTGTTCGTACTTCTCTCCTGTTCGTCCGTCGTAGAGCGGTACGCGTCCTGACTCAGGGAATCCTGCAGTGACGAGTTCGGCCTTGATCTCAGCATCGGTCGCACCAGAGAATGGTGGAACGATGGCTTGATAGCCGAGTTCGTGCGCTGCGAGTCCGAGGTGGAGTTCGAGGATCTGTCCGAGGTTCATACGTGATGGGACACCGAGCGGAGTGAGCACAACGTCGACAGGAGTACCGTCTGCCATGTATGGCATGTCTTCTTCGGGGAGGACAACTGAGATGACACCCTTGTTACCGTGACGTCCAGCGAGCTTGTCTCCGACAGAGATATTACGCAACTGTGCGACTTCGATGACGATCTTCTTGATCACACCACTCTCGAGTGAGTGACCTTGTTCACGAGAGAATACCTTGACTCGGATGACGCGACCACGCTTGCCGTGATCCATCTTGAGAGAAGTATCCTTCACATCACGAGCCTTCTCAGCAAAGATACTTCGGAGAAGTCGCTCTTCGGGAGTGAGTTCTGTCTCACCCTTTGGGGTGATCTTGCCGACCATGATGTCGCCCTCTTTGACTTCTGCACCAACACGGATGATACCTTCTTCGTCGAGGTCCTTGAGGCGTGCCTCACCGACGTTTGGGATGTCGCGAGTAGTGATCTCGGGACCAAGCTTGGTGTCACGCACGACTGATGTGAACTCTGCGATATACATAGAGGTGAACTTGGAGTCCTTGATCAGACGTTCAGAGAGAATGATCGCGTCTTCGAAGTTGTTACCGTTCCATGACATAAATGCAACGCGCATGTTGTGACCAAGTGCGATCTGTCCGTTCGCAGAAGTTGAAGTATCTGCGAGGAGATCTCCCTTCTTAATCTTTTGACCGAGAGATACGACTGGACGCTGGTGGAACGCATTGAACGCGTTGGTGCGCTGGAAGTTCACGAGTGAGTAGGTGTGATCCTTGTTTGTCTTGTCGTTCTTGATCGTGATTTTCATTGCATCTACTGCAACGACTTCCCCACCTTCTTCGGCGATGACGAGACGGCCTGAGTATGGCGCTGCGAGTTCTTCCATACCAGTAGCAACCAATGGTGCTTCTGGGCGGATGAGTGGGACTGCCTGCTTTTGCATGTTACTACCCATCAATGCACGGTTTGCATCGTTGTGTTCGAGAAACGGCACCATAGATGTCGCAACAGAGAATGCCTGGTTTGGGGCAACGTCGATGAAGTCGACTTCTGCCTTGTCAACGATACCAGGAGATGTGCGGATGCGGGCTTCGACACGATCAGGGAGCGCAGCTGTAGCTCCGCGCATACCAGCGTGAGCAATGATGTAGCGCTCTTCTTCGGCAGCGTTGAGGTAGACGATCTCGTCGGTGATCTTGCCACCCTTTACCTTGGCGTACGGAGTCTCGATAATGCCGAACTCATTGATGCGCGCGTAGATCGCGAGACGGAGGATGAGACCAATGTTTGGACCTTCTGGTGTGTGGATCGGACAGACACGACCATAGTGAGATGTGTGTACGTCACGGACTTCGAGGGTCGCGCGTTCACGAGTGAGACCTCCGGGACCAAGCGCACTGACAGTACGCAACTCTTCGATCTCAGAGAGAATGTTGTCCTGTTGCATGAACTGTGAGAGCTGGTTGGTCGTAAAGAATTCTTTGATACGAGCCTGGAGTGGACGCTGGTTGACGACCTGGATCGGGAGCGCGTTGGCTGCATCGATCGTACTCATACGATCTTGCACGTTGCGCTTGATCTGAGTGAATCCCATATAGATCTTGGACTGGAGCATCTCTCCGACAAAACGGACGCGTCGTGACGAGAGGTGGTCGATGTCATCTGCATGACTTCCTGGAGTAGTGTTGAGTTCGATGATGTGACTGATGATGACGGCAATATCATCTGCAGAGAGCGTTTTGCGCTCCATTGCCTTGTCACTCATATCGAGCTGGAAACGGTTGTTGAAACGAAATCGTCCAACAGATGAGAGGTCGTATCGTTCTTCACTAAAGAGGTTGTTGACGAACTCCTTTGCGTTCTCAGCGTTGGCAAGGTCACCATCACGAAGTTTGCGGTAGATCTCGACGAAGGCACTGCTCTGGTCCTTGACGAGGTCCTTTTCGATTGCATTCTTGATGACGTTCTGTACAGTGTCACCCTTGAATGCTTTGAGAATCATTGCGTCTTCGGTCAAGCCGAGCGCGCGCAAGAGTGTGATGACTGAGAACTTCTTTTTCTTGTCGATACGGACAAATATCTCGCCACTTGGATCAGACTCGATCTCGATCCATACTCCGCGGTTTGGGATGATCTTTGCGCCAAAGTATCGCTTGCCCTTGATGTCGAGGTCAGTAAAAAATACTCCAGAAGAACGCTGAAGTTGCGGGATGAGCGAACGCTCAACACCGTTGATGATGAAGGTACCATGATTGGTCATCACGGGGATATCCGAAAGGAATATTTCTTGCTCTTTTTCAGACCCAGTTTGTTTGTTGGTGAGTTTGATACGAGCTTTGAGTTGTGTTTCGAGAGAGAGTTTGTTTTCTTTTGCGTAGTGTTCGTCGTGGGTAGGTGCGACAAGGTGGAATGACACGAGGTCAAGCTGGAATTTCTTGCCAGAGTAGTCCTGGATTGGGGTGAATTCTTTAAAGACTTCTTTGAGACCCTTTTCGATCAATCTATTGTATGAGTCGATCTGATGTTGAATAAGGTTTGGAAATGGAGCGAGTGGCTCTTTGAACTTAGAAAAGTACTTCTTTGGTCGAGGACCCGTCTGTGCTTTCGTTTTACTCATATGTATATAAACGCAAAAATGCCTACCCCATAGCGGGGACGGCTTACCTTGTAAACTCACCTAATAATATACAGAAAACAACCAAAACCCTTCCGAAACTGTAAGGGCTACAGTGTAGTATATAGCAGAGTACCTGTCAAATAAAAAACCGCCTCATGAATGAAGCGGTTTGATGGGCTTTCGCCCATCTCTTACTATAACCCCCGGGAAAACACTTTCTATATTATAACCTGATCCGATAATCTCTGGAACAATGATCAACGAACAGATCGTGTCGTGCCCGCAACTGCTCTGGTAGTGATGGTTGTGGTTCGGTACTATCCGATGGATCTGATTCGTTTTCTTGTTCGAGAGATTCCTCGATTTTCTGTGGCACACTTGGATGCTGGACAACCTTTGCGGGTATGGGTGCAACACTCAGTGGGAATGTATTGTGCTTGAGAAGGCTTTTTAAAAGTTCTCTATCTTGACGTTTCATAACTATCAATTTTTGTTCCTAAATATAGTATCACACCATGCAATATTTGTCAATAGCATGAAAAAGACTTAGTTTTGCTATTTTTTCATACCTATTTGCTTTGGGAGGCAAATAATATCCTTTTTTACAATCCCAAAATTGGCCCCGTCCTTTACTGCAATATCATTGAGCTTTGAATTACTAGAAAAGGCGATTATACAGGTGTTAGGGCTCTCCTTTTTGATAAAGGGGATCACTTTCAACCCATTTGTACCATACTTTGGATGTTCGAAAAATTTGTTTAAGTTTACATCTACGAACACCATATCAAATTGCTGCTCCCTTATTTCCTGTTCTATAGATAGCCAAGTTTCTGGAGTAGTGATAGTGATCGTAGCTTTTGGAAATACTGATTGTAATATATTTTTCAATATTTCGTTCCAGGGTTTATTGTCCTCAATGAGGCGTATCGTGAACGATTTGTCGACATACTCTGTGAGTACATCGATTATGTGTTGCTCGATGGGAAACTGGTCCATATTTTTATGTTTAAATGAGCGCGATACTGCGTTGTATATATGATACCATATATACAATATAAGTCAATATTACCCCTTCTGCTTGAGTCGCCATTCGTCTATCTTTTTGTGATCCCCTGTCGTGAGGACTTTTGGGACTTTGTACTTTTTGCCTTTATATACCAGTACTTCTGGGCGTGTGTAGACTCGAGGACTCGCAATGCGACTCTCTTCGACACTCTCCCCCTTGCCCAGTACCCCTTGGATCTGCCGAGCGATAGCGTCGGTCATGATGAGGGCTGGGAGTTCGCCACCGGTGACGGTGTAGTCTCCGATTGAGTATTCATCCGCCTTGAGGATGGTGCGCACGCGATCATCTACCCCTTCGTATCGTCCGCAGATATAGACGATATCGGTATATGACTTGGCAAACTTTGCTGCGACTGCGTTGGTGAACATCTTGCCACTCGGTGAGAGTTGTATCACTTTCACTTTGCCACCTTTCTTGAGTTTGAGTTTATTGAAGGCATTGAGGATTGGCTCTGCGGTCATCACCATCCCCGGACCACCGCCGTATGGACGTTCGTCAGTCTTGCGATGCTTGTCCTTGGTATATTCGCGGATATTCTTTACCTCAAATGCAAGGAGTTTCTTCTCCCCCGCCCGCTTCAAAATACTCTCGCCAATATACGAGTTGATCATTTCGGGAAAAATGGTGAGGAAGTGAAATTTCATGAGATAACAATACAATATTTTATAAATTAGTCAAAGTAAAAACCCAATCTGCCGATCGGGTTGTTTGTGTAACCAACATGGTTACTTGAAATTCAAATACTGATGTAATCACCACTAATATAGTCAGAGACATACTAATGCAGATGATCAGTCAAAATAACAGAAGAAAAAATTAATTTAAAAGAGTTTTTATCATAATGTTGGCCATATTACTTTCTCTATGTCCGTATCCTTTGCAAGAGGTTTCGGATCCCATATTCGAGCTGGTATATTATCGGCCTTTTGGCTACAGTCCAATCCGAGGATTGGTATACGTGGGCTCTATGAGAAGTTAAGAAACTTTGTTCCAACTGAGTTTTGCTTTATATTAGCATATCTATATATTTTGTCAAGCATTCAAAAATCCCCTATTTCGAGGGGATTTTTGACCTTTATTTATAATGCTTTTTAGAGATCTTTAAGATCCGCCATCGCATCATCGAGGTTCGCGACATCGGGCTGCTTTTGGTAGCCTTCGGGCTCGTTGATCTTGAGGTTCACGCGGGCATTGTGCTTCATACCGACGACGCGCAACAAGGTACGGATCGCCTTTGCAGTGTTGCCAGAGCGACCAATGATCTTGCCCATGTCTACTTGGTTGACCGAGAGTGTGAGCAATACCCCCATCTCGTCTACTGTGCGGTCGATAACGACGTCATTTGGATTCTCCACGAGAGCCTTTACTACCAGTTCCAGAAATTCTTTGTCAGTCATATGTGTATATTCAATCAATCCAGTAATACGTTCATTTTAGCAAATCTACAGTAATAAAAAACCCAGTCGCCTGGGGATTTTTTATTTCTTCTTTGCTTCCTTTCGCTTTGGGGTTGCAGATTTCTTTGGGAGGACGTTCTTTTTCTTGCCTTCGATAATGCCGTCTTTGACGAGCATGTTGTGTGCTGTCGGAGATACTTGGGCACCGTTCTTGATCCAGTGCTTGATGCGCTCGCCGTTGAAAGCTACTGCATCACTTTTGACAGTGTGAGTCCCGAGAATCTCGAGGAATTTGCCGCTTTGCGCTGCATTCTTGCTATCGGTCACCACCAAGCGAAAAGCTGGTGCATTCTTGCGGCCGATACGTTGTAGTCTGATCTTTAACATGTGAGTCGGATAATAGCAGAATATGTAGGAAGCGTCAACGAGTAGAGCTGCAATGAGGTCCGGTATGAATATTTTGCATCCCGCAGCGAAGCGAGGACGCAAAATATTCATACCGGCCGAATTGTGCTAAAGTAGTCGAATGGAAAAACTCTCCGTCGGGTCTACATTTGAAGGCTCTATCAATATATCAACCAAAGGCACCGGCTATGTGAAGGTTCGTGACCTCGGCATCGCAATAGAAGTCGCGCGCGAAGCATTGAACCGTGCATTTCATGGCGACACAGTCAAAGTCGAGGTAACAGAGCTCGCAAACGCTAGCCATGAGAACCCGTACGGCAAGGTCCTCGAGATCAGTCGTCGAGCAAAGGTTGGATACTCAGGTACACTCTCATTTGAGCAAGGGACACACTGTATCGTCACCAATGACGGGCGTATGTACACACCGATCACTATTCCTGGTGAGAAACTCTCTGGTGCAAAAGCTGGTGACAAGGTCTTTTGTGCGATCACCGACTGGCCTGACCCAATGACTGCTCCAACAGGAGAAGTGGTGAAGGTGCTCGGCAAGCCACTCGAGAACAACGCCGAGATGCTCTCACTCGCGCTCGAAAAAGGATTTGATACCGACTATCCGCCCGCAGTTGACGCAGAAGCAAAAGCTATCAAGGACCACGGCATCACTGAAGAAGAAAAGAATAACAGACGAGATTTTCGCCAGATCACCACATTCACCATTGACCCTGATGATGCAAAGGACTTCGACGATGCGATCTCTGTACAGTTCCTCGATGATGACAAAATAGAGGTAGGTATCCACATTGCTGATGTGTCTCATTATGTGCAACCTGACACCGCTCTGGACAAAGAAGCATACCGCCGCGCTACCTCAGTCTATCTCGTCGACCGTACGATCCCGATGCTCCCCGAAGCATTGTCCAACGATCTCTGTTCTCTGAACCCTGATGTTGACCGACTCACCATGTCTGCGGTATTCACTATCGACAAACACATGAACGTCATTGATGAATGGTACGGCAAGACGGTCATTCACTCTCATCAGCGATACTCGTACGAGAGCGCACAACAAGTCCTCGATACAAAGGAGGGCCCATATCTGAAAGAGCTCGAAGCAGCGCTCAAGATCGCCCAAGATCTGGAAAAGAAACGCTTTGCTGCAGGAGCAATGGTGCTCGACACTGTCGAAGTGAAGTTCAAACTCGACGCAAACGGCGTCCCACTCTCGGCCTATGTGAAGCAGCGCGGTCAGACACATCACATGATCGAAGAACTCATGTTGCTCGCCAACCGCAAAGTTGCCGAGTTCATTACCAATGGCGACAAGGACAACTCTCGCGTATTTGTCTACCGTGTCCACGACTCCCCTGACCCTGATCGTATGGAGGACCTCAAGGTATTCCTCAAGCGCATGGGCTACACACTACCCGTCAATGATGACGGTATCATCCCTGCGCGCGCGCTCAACGAACTCGTACTATCGCTCGCCGGCAAACCTGAGAAGGAGACGATCCAGACCGCAATCGTCCGCTCGATGGCAAAGGCAATATATAGTACAAAAAATATTGGTCACTACGGACTCGCGTTTGAGTTCTATACACACTTCACGAGTCCGATCCGTCGTTACCCCGACACGATCGTACACCGACTCCTCACCCACTACCTCGCAGATGGCTCTATCCCCAAGGAACTCTGGGAATACTATGACGCAGTGTGTCTACACTCTTCGCAGCGCGAAAAAGAAGCGGCAGATGCAGAACGCGCATCTATCAAATACAAACAAGTCGAGTATATGTCGACACGCATCGGGCAGATATTTGACGGGACGATCACTGGCGTCTCTCAAAACGGAGTCTTTGTCGAAGAAAAAGAAACTAAATGTGAAGGGATGGTCAGACTGCGTGATATCGGCAACGACTTCTTTGAATACAAAGAAAAGGATATGGCTATCGTGGGCAAGCGTACCCGCAAGGAATACCGCATTGGCGACAGTGTCCGGTTCAAGGTGACCAACGCAGACATTATGAAGCGATTGTTGGATTATGCACTAGTATAGGTATGCGCGGATTTGTTCTTACATTGGCAAGTATCATTGTTATGATAACAATCATTGGTGCGAGTGTGCTCTGGGCACAAGCTCCGACGAGTGTATTTGTCGCGCCTCGCGACAGCGCAGACTCAATCACGATTGGATGGGTTGGGGATATGGTACCGAGCGACGACGCAGAGTACAACGAGAACGCATTTCGTGGTGTTGGCAGCGAACTCGAGAAGCCTGATCTCATGATCGGCAACCTCGAAGGAACATTTGCCAATGCAGATCGCGGTGACAAATGTGTATATCTATCGTCTATGTGTCACGCATTTCGCGGAGATCCATCATTTGCATACGCACTCCAGTTCGCCGGCATCGACTTCGTCTCACTCGTGAACAACCATTCATACGACTTCATGCGAGAAGGTCTCGAAGATACAGAGGCAGTGCTCAACGAAGCATCTATCCCCTACATTTCTCCGACCAAACCGACTACGAGCATCGAGGTCAAAGGCAAGCGCATCGGCATCCTCGGTCTCTCGAGCACCGAACCTGCGAGCACAATCACTGATTACGACTTCATAAAAGAGAATGTTGAAAAACTCAAACAAGAGAACGACTTTGTCATCGTACTATTCCACGGCGGTGCAGAAGGTGCTGACAAGACACTCGTCCCTGGCACATATGAATATATGGGTACCGAAAACCGTGGTGACGTACAACGTGTCGCGTACACTGCCATCGATGCGGGTGCCGATCTCATCCTCGGCTCTGGTCCACATGTGCTGCGCAAGATAGAAGTTTATAGTGGAGCCCCCATCGCCTACTCCCTTGGCAACTTCGTCGGCGGTAGACGCCTCACTGTCACTGGCCGCCTCGCACTCTCTGGTATATTCACTGCGACTCTAGAGAAAGATGTCCCGACGACCTATGATTTCAAATCTGTAGTACTCGCAAATGACGGTACCCCCACTCTTGATGTCTTTGAACAAGGGAAATATCTCGTTGAATCGCTTTCAAAGTAGATAATTAGCAGATTGCCCAAAACGGGCTCTCGTGCTATCATAAACACGTTTCACCTATGGCTTACACGCTGCATCTCATCCAGATAATTTCGAGTATTGCACTCATCGCACTTGTCCTCCTCCAACGGAGCCAAGGAGACACGAGTAGCTCTCTCGGAGACAATGCATCATTATTCCAGACCCGTCGCGGCGCTGAACGCTTTTTGTTCTTGCTGACGGTTGTGGTTGCTATTGTCTTTACTGGTTCTAGTCTCGCAGTCATCGTCCTCTAATTTATTGGAGAGTAGTAGCACGAGGTGGTACGTCATGTATATCGTATGGCGACAACTTTTTTTTCATTCCTCAAACAACACAAATTCCCCTCTCGCGATGACCGCTCCAAGCTGCTCGTGCGACCACTCTCATGGTATGGCGCAGTGCTCTATGTGCTGATCATAGCGATACTTGTCGTCATCTACATAATTATCATCCAGATCAATAGTCACTTTTTGGTATCTGTACCTGCGCGTGGTGGTAGTCTGACCGAAGGTATGATCGGTGCACCGAACCTCATCAACCCGATCCTTGCCTCAACCCAAACCGATCGAGATCTCGTACAGCTCCTCTATACCGGCCTCGTACAAAAAGCCGATGATGGCTCTGTAGTACCAGACCTCGCCGAGACCTATACACTCTCTCCTGATGGATTGATGTATACATTCAACCTTCGAGAAGGACTCAAGTGGAGCGATGGTAATGATCTAACATCATTTGATGTCGCATTCACCTACGCAACATTGGCGAACCCATTACTTCACCCTAACTCAGCATGGCAGGGAGTCACCGTCACTACTCCAGATGAACGCACTGTGATACTCACCCTTACTCGCCCCAACACAATCACTCTCGAAGACCTAACGATCGGCATCATTCCACAACATATCTGGGGAGATATCGTCGAAGAAGCATTCACAACAGCACCGTACAACCTCAAACCAGTCGGTAGTGGTGCATTTGCAGTTGCGTCTATTGAGATCGAGGATAGTATCCCTCAATCTATCGTCCTAAAGAGAAATAAACACGCTCTCGCCGACCCGTACCTCAAGAAATATCACATCAACTTTTATGCAAATCAGGCGGAGCTCCTCACTGCACTAGATGAAGGGTCCATCGACATGACAGTAGACGCAACACCTGCAACTGCAGCCACAATACCTACTGACAACTACACCGTGACAAATATCGAAACTCCGAGACTCGCTGCCCTCTATCAACTCGGGTCGTCTCCACTTTTTATTACTCGCGAATTTGTCGATATACTCAACCGATCGATTGACAAGTCACAGATCCTTGCTACAGTAGACTACGGTTACGGAATACTACCGAGTGACACGACAGTGCTATCACTCGAGGACGCACGAAGCTCGCTCTCATCTCTCGGCTATAGCTACAATGACACCACGCTCACCAAAAATGGGGCTCCGGTGACATTCTCTCTAGCTGTCGAAAATGATCCAACTCAGATTGCACTCGCTCGTGCACTCAGCACAGAGCTCGCAGATCTCGGCATCGTGACACAAGTCAAAGCATTTGATTATGGTACGTTCAACGACGCAGTCAGAGCCCGAGAGTTCCAAGCAATAGTTGCAACGAGCAATCCGAGCACCCTCACCGGCTACGAGCCAGTATTCCCAATCTACCAAAGCGCTATTCCACTCATCACAAAAAAGAACACCCATTTTTCTATTCCCACATACCTCAGCAATCCTATTGATCGGTATCTGGAAATGGAGCAATGGCACGCCAGAACGAACGATGTATGGAACGTATTTGCAAACGGAAGAATTAATGAATAACTATGGAAACAACACAACCAACAACACAAAACCCTCAAAAGAAATTTAACAGACCAAAACGATCCTTTGGCAACAGACGCGGCTTTGACCGTGGTCGCAAACCATCACACCCACCACTCACTGGGGATATTATGAGTGAGCCACTCGACAAAAAGACTGCGCACATTCCTGCTCCAGAAGCCGGTGTCATCCGTATCATTCCACTCGGTGGTGTCGAAGAAATCGGCAAAAACATGACCGTGATCGAGATAGGAGATGACATCATCGTCATTGATGCTGGTATGCACTTCTCATCAGGAGAAACTCCAGGTATCGACTACATCATCCCCAACACGCGATACCTCGAAGAGCGCAAGGACAAGATCCGCGCCCTCATCATCACCCACGGTCACCTTGACCACATCGGAGGTGTACCAATCGTGCTCTCACGTATCGGTAACCCACCAGTATACTCTCGCAATCTCTCAGTGTTGATGCTCAGGAAGCGTCAGGCAGAATTCCCACATCTCCCTCCACTCAACGCAATAGTCGTAGAGAACGACAACGCCATCACGCTTGGCAATATGAAGATCAAGTTTTGGGGTGTGACCCACACGATCCCTGACTCTATGGGTGTGATCATCGAGACTCCGTATGGTGACATCGTCACTCCGGGTGACTACAAACTCGATCAGATCGACGGTATCGTCACCGATCGCGAAGAAGAAGAGTACAAGATCTTTGATAACTCAAAGACACTACTCTTGCTCACCGACTCGACCAACATCGAGAACGAAGGATTTGCGATGCCAGAAATCAAAGTACACCAAGGTATCGAGAGTATTTTGCGCCGCGAAAAGAATAACAGAATATTCATGGCAGCATTTGCGTCTCACATTACTCGTCTCATCCGCATCATCGAAATAGCCGAAGAAATGGGTAAAAAGGTGGTCCTCGAAGGACGCTCAATGAAATCTAACATTGAGATCATCCTCGAAGCTGGACTGCTCAAGGTGCAAAAAGGCACTATCATATCGGTAGACGAGATGGAGAAATATCCACCTGACCGCATCCTCGTCCTCATCACTGGTGCGCAAGGAGAAGAATTTGGCGGACTCAACCGTCTCGCCCAAAAGACCAACAAAAAACTCATTCTCAAGAAAGGTGACCGCATCATCCTCTCTGCTTCAGTCATTCCGGGCAATGAACGCGCTGTGGAGAAAATGAAAGATGGACTCTCTCGACAAGGAGTGAAGCTCATCAGTTACCGTACTCCTGGTGAAGAAATCGTCCACGCAACAGGTCACGGCAACAAAGAAGACGTGAAATGGCTCCACAAAAAGATTAATGAAAAATTCTTTATCCCAATCCACGGCAACCACTTCCGACTCGAACTCCACAAGGAACTCGTCATGGAGCTCGGCATGCCTGAGAACCACATCGTCGTCCCTGACAACGGATCTATCATCGAGATCACTCACGAAGGTACAAAGATCGGTGTGCGCAAAGAGAAGGCTCCATCGAACCCAATGATGGTAGACGGATTCTCTGTTGGAGATGAGCAGACTGTCGTCATTCGTGACCGTCAGATGCTCGCCGAAGACGGTATGTTCGTTGTGATGGTAGTGATCGATGGTGCATCAGGAATGCTTCGCAAATCTCCCGACATCATCTCTCGCGGATTTGTCTATCTCAAAGAGAACCAAGAACTCCTCCGTCAGACTCGTATCCTCACCAAGCGTACTGTGGAGACATTCGCAAAGAATATCGATCCTAACAACATTGATGATCTCAAGAACACCGTTGCAGACACTGTCAGCAAGTACCTTTTACAAAAAACTGCAAAGCGCCCTCTCGTCATCCCTGTCATACTAGTGCTATAGTATACGGAGCATGCGTCCATTACGGCCAGTATTTTTTGCAGCATTCTTTTTTGCGGTGCACCTCGCACTCCTCACCTATCTCAACTCGACCATGCTCGAGCGATTTGGTGATGCGGCATATGTGAGCCGAGTCTATACATTCGCCGCAGCACTCTCGCTCCTGGTCATACTCGCAGCTCCTCGCATCGTGCGCACACTCGGGCTCGCGCGTACCGTCGTCATCGCACTCTTAGCTAGTGCGACGCTCCTGATCAAACTAGGCACAAGCACGACTGCAGCAACGAGTATTACGTACTTTGTATTATATTTCTCATTGAATGCATGTATTGGATACCTATTTGACCTCTTTGTTGATCATTACTCGTCACAACAGATGGTGGGCAAGATTCGCGGTACCTATCTCATGATCCAAAATATCGGATGGGTCATTGCACCAGTCTGTACTGGTATACTCGTTGCTACATTTGGGATCAGTGTACTCTATATCATATCTGCGGTACTTATCATGATCACACTTTTGATCATCGGCACAAGCCAGCAAGGATTTGTGGATCGACGATATGCACCTGTCAGTATTCGCCTCGCCTTTCGTACGCTCGGGAGTCGTCCGATACTGCGTCGCGCACTCACGATCAACTTGTTGCTCCAACTCTTCTTTGCATGGATGGTGGTATATGCACCACTCTACTTGATCTCACAAGGCTTTGGGTGGAAGGAGATCGGACTGATGTTTTCTATTATGTTACTCCCCTTTGTGTTGTGTCAGTACCCCGCTGGACGACTCGCAGACCGTATTGGAGAGCTCCCACTGATGCGCGTCGGCCTCCTCATCGCCAGTATCGCAACTCTCATCTTTGGGCTCGTATCGAGTACGAGCTTTGTGGTCTTTGCAGCGATACTATTTGCGACTCGAGTAGGTGCAAGCATTGTCGAAGTTGGGACTGATAGCTATTTCTTCCGGCAAGTGACCGATAGCGACAGTTCTATTGTCGGCCTCTACCGCACGATGCTCCCGCTCGCGTATATCATCGGACCAGTACTGGGCACCGTTATTATCAGTCTGGCATCCATCCAGACCCTCTTTGTCCTGCTCTCTATCCTCCTCATTGGAGTGATGCTCTACACTATTCGTGTTGAGCTATACCATAGGTAGATTTTGTTTTACTTATTAACCCCTCTTGTACCATATCTTGGAGAACTACGCTGAGTAGTTCTCTTTTTATTTGCAATACCTTTTGGAGGGCAGGAGCCGTCATCGACTTGTGCAAGAGTGCACGCAAGAGCGCACCTCGCAATTGGCGTTTTGAGCCTTTGAAGACCGATTGCTTGGTATAGTGTTTGCTCGCTCGATGTACTGTATTGCCGGACTGTTTGAGATATGAGCCGTAGTCCATGAGTGCCCAGTACCATGTACGAGGGTTATCATTGTCGAGTGTGCGCTCAATAATGGGAAGTAATGCACCATCTGACACCTCAGCCTTATTAGGAAAGAAGTGGTGGAGGTAGACAGTGCGAATATTGGTCTCGATAACGGGAATGGGTTGGTTGTAGGCAAAGGCGTAGATCGCACCGGCCGTATACGGACCAATACCAGGGAGCTTGCGCAAGTCCTCATACGTATCAGGGAATGTTCCCAATGAGACAATCTCTTGCGCCATCTGGTGCAAGAACTTGGCGCGTCTATTGTACCCGAGCCCGCTCCATATACGCAGCACATCGATAAGTGGTGCGTTTGCGAGAGCATCTACTGTCGGAAATGCGGTGAGAAATTGCTCATATTTCTGGACAACTCGAGAGACCTGCGTCTGCTGCAACATGATCTCCGATACCGCTATCCTATATGGATCCCTCGTCTGCCGCCATGGCAGGTCATGCCTTCCCTGCTGAGTGTAGTGAGCAGTCACTGTCTGGATAAATCGCTGCTCGTGCGCAGTCTTTGGTGCGTTCATACTCGTCAATACTATCATACAAAAAACCTCTCGTTCTGAGAGGTTTTTTGGGTATTGATCACTATCTATTTGATAGGATTTTCGCCTCGAATGAGTCGGATCAATATCATGATCACTGCCACAACGAGGAGTACGTGGATGAACCATCCGATCGTATATACTCCTACAACACCGAGCAACCACAAGATAAGAAGGATAATTGCGATAGTCACGAGCATACTATAACTCTATTGAGATTATGTTTGTAATGTAGTACAGGCTACTTTTTCGCAGCAGCCTTCTTTGCGACTTTCTTTACTGCCTTTGATGCTTTCTTTGCGGCTGATTTTGCCTTTGGGGCGCTAGATTTTGAGATACCTTTCCATTGCTTCTTGAGCATGTCTACCATCATACCGATTTCGGGATTCTGTGCATACTTTTTTGCGACGGTGTCGACGATAGTATCATACGCAGATTGAGTAACCTCTTTTGCGCCTTCGATCTTTTCGACGACTTCAGCCTTCATCTTGAGCATCCATCCCTTTGCGGTCTTGCGATGCTTTTGTCCTTCTGGACCAAAGAAATAATATGACGCAGCAGCAAGAGCTGCAACCGAAGCTCCAATTGCAACCATCCCACCTGCTGACATTCCACCCTTCTTGTTGTCTTTTTTCATACGGAATATATTATGCTGCTAATACTATAAGTATACCCCTTTTTTGATAATAGCAACATTAGTTACGACCTGATCGCTTTTTGCCAAAGACGAACCGATAGAACGTACTCTCTCGTACATCCTGCAAGAAATCCTTTGCTTCACTACTGATCTGCGCTACACCATCTTCGAGCTTGCGTGACACTGCTCGTACACTCTTGAGAATACCGATCATATAGATAAGCGCCACTATCCCCAGAATGATAAAGATGATGAGTCCGATCGTCGAGATAAAGAAAAAGATGTCTGCGTGGATGAGGGTATTCATCCTATGAGTATACTACCGTGCGCGCTTGTTGGTAAGCTCGCGAAATTGTTTTTTTGTGATGTGGTGATCTTTGAGGATCTCCTTGAGCGTCTTGTCGCTCTTGATATCTTTGTAGAGTTCTTCGATATCGACACCGAGTTTCTCGGCGAGCCGAGTGACCTTTTCGGCACGAGTCTTGTCATGACGAACACCTTGGTGGTGTTTTGGGCCCTGAATGTCGGTTGCCAGTATCTCTGGCATAGCGGCTGCAGATGCGCCAGTCGAATTGAACCATGTAATATATGCGAGCATTGCTCCAGTTGCGAGGATTTTTTTCATATGTCTAAAATATAGATTACTGATAAATCAGCCATACAACGGGTGCGATCCAGCGTCTCAGATACATTCACTATATCATGTGTACGACGTGTCTACTTTCACCAGACGTGTGGATAGTGTAGTGTCAAGGATATGGTCTGATTAGTATTGAGAAATAAGGCCCATTTTCTGTATACGAGTCAATCTCTTGAGTGAGGCTTCGCGAGCTCGACTCTCGGCAAGCGTTGCAAAGTGTTCGCTATATTTGAGTACGACAGGGCGACGGATCTTGGTATAGTGGGCACCATTCTTTGCATGGTTGTGTTCATGTACGCGCTTGGTCAGATCATTGGTTGCACCCACATAGAGTGTCCCATCATTACACTCCAGAATATATGTATAAAATCTCTGTTGTACCGAATCCTTATTGGACTTTGATATAGTATGCACTGTTGCCATAGAGCGTGTATTCTTTGTCAGAGTTGCGTAGTGCATATACTGTTGCTTTTGCGCCGATCTTTTGTTCGAGATCTCCGATACTTACTACTCCCTGGAGAGAGCCGAGTGGTACATTTGCCCGCCACCCGATCGTGGTAATGACAACCTTGTCGTCAACGGTCACGCTACAGATACCATCGACAAAACATCCAGTACTATATGCAGTGATAGTCCCAGTAAAGATGGCATCAGTCGCTGCCTCGTTGGGCACAACTGGGTCTGGGCACGCCGCAAAGAGACAGTCAGGTGGGACACGTCCGACACCGGATCCATCTGGACACATCTGCACCTCTTGGGTACAGAGGACTTGTGGCTCTGCCTCATCAGCTGCATTCTGCCGAAAGAGCGTACTCGTCCCTGCGACGAGTATCATCAGTGCCAATATAATGAAAAATATTCGTGTAGTCATACCTCTATGATACCGCGCACCAGTCTGCGCGACAAATCCCCTCGATACCACTCGCCGGATCGTATTGCACGATATCTGCCGTATTCTGCCCCCATTGATCCTGTGCGTGAGATACGATACGCCAGGACTCGAGCACTTCTGCCGCAGAAACAAACAGACTTGTATCCCCCGCCATTGCCGCTGCAAAGATACGTTCATATGCGTTGGTGCCACGAGCAATATCGATCGATATCACCCCATCTCGATATGATACCCCTTCGGGGAGCGTACCAACTACAGCAGAGACTTCGTCTCTATACACTGGTGCGATATGCAGCTGGATCATCGTCACCTTGCGGTGCATTGACTTGCCCGTAGCTAGGACGATCTGCGTTGTGGGCCATAGTGCACAACTGAGCTCGAGCGCCGCAAATGTCTCGGTATTGGACTGAGTATTGCCAACGTCGTCCTTGTATCCAATGTATTGTCCACGGAGCATCTGGGTTGGCGCATTGATCGAAGCAAGGACGTGTGCTCGACGAACCTTGGCGTCAGGAGTAGCCTCATCAGCAATGGTCACAGCGAGCACTTCGAGTAGGTGACTCTGAATAATATCTCGCAATGCGCCCGTCTGCTCGTACATCACAACCCTGCCTTCGATAGAGAGCGACTCAAATGCACAGACCTCGATACGAGATATACAACGAGTGTTCCAGTAGGTAGACAATGGATGCGCAGTCTTGAGGTAGTGCACCGTTTCGAGCATTGGTTTTGCGAGGTAATGATCGACGCGATAGATATTGTCTTCGGAGAAGTAGTGTGCGATATGGTCAATGAGTTCTTGTGCTGTGGCAACGTCGGTACCGAATGGTTTCTCGAGGACGAGAGTTGCGTTGAGTGTTGCGAGATGCTCGATCATTGCATATGCGGCCGTCGGTGGCACAGATAGATAGACGAGACGCCTTGTCGCTGTACCAAAGCCACGCTCAATCGATGCTATATATGTGGCGAGCCCTTCATAGTCCAATGGATTTGCGACATCCATACTATAGAGCGAACAGTGATCTCTGATCTCTCCAAAGCCGTCCACGCCAGCAAAAATAGTATCTCGATCGACTCCCACCTGCCGTGTGACGCCGACGAGATGAAATAGTGCAGGCAATCTCCCCGCAGCCTTTAGTGCCGCAATAGCAGGCAGTACCTTGCGCCGAGCCAAGTCTCCGGTAATTCCCACGATCACAAGTATGACTGGTTGCATGTGGTCAGTAGTATACCAAAAACCACCCGGGTGGGTGGTAAAACAGCGTTATTGACTACATGCTCCTTTGACAAAGGTGAGGTTGGGATCAAAGGTGAGGTCCTTGAGGTTTTCGCGATTGTCGACGACTTCGACATCACCAAATCCTTGGACGAACCCTTTATCTATCTTCTTGAAGGCGACTTGGCGAATAGAGCGCATACCTTCTGATTGGAAGTCGTAGTATCCGACGAGCATCTCTCCTGAGTATGCACCGACGAATGATCCGCTCGAACTATCCTTTTGGTAGTTGTTGTATTTGAGTGTACCTTGGACTTCGCCATTATTTTCTGAGTCGATGTTGAGTGTATACACATCGCGACCAAGGGTAGCCACATAGCATCCCGCGATCGAGCTCGTATCTGATGATGTAGTGGTCGACGGTGTAGTATTTGCTGGTTTGCGTGCAGCGAGTACCACCGCAACGATGACAATGATGATGGCCAATAGGCCCAAAATTTTGTTTGTTTTCATAGTATGTGTGACGATTGGGTTCGATTAATCTTTCATTGACAATGACGCTCAGATACTTTAATTATGTTCGACGTACTTCTTGAAATTATCCAATATTGCTTGCCACCCTGCGCGTTGCATATCTATAGGGTTCTCGGATTCTGGATCGAATGTCTCGGTGAGGACGACTCCACCATCGCGCTCGACGAATAGTACCACTACGTGGCGCCCATCTTCCATTGCGTATGCAATCTTTTCGTGCGGTACGACTTCGCTATAGGTACCCGTGAAATCAAATCCCTGTGTACCATCGACTGACTCCATTCGGGATGTGAATGTACCACCAGTACGGAGGTCATTGGTTGCCGATGGTGTATGCCAGTCGTCTGTGGCAGTGTTCCATTTGGTAATGTGCTCGGGCTTCGTCCAGTAGTCCCATACCTTGTCCATAGGAGCGACTATCGTTGTGGTTATTGTTATGGTATCCATATATCAATAATACTACCCTCTCCATTGCATGGAACTTGCGAAATAGTCGTTATGTGTTATAATTAAAAAAAATTCATTCTATTTCTTTACCAAAAACCAAGAAAAATATGCACACAAAAATGCAACCCCCTCCAGACCAAACACTTGTTTCGGATTTCTACAGTGGCAACATTGAGGCATTCGGAACTATGATTACGCGTTACAGAAAAGATATGTATCGTGTGATCAAATTTATTGTTAATGATCATGAAATAACCCAGGACCTTGTGCAAGACACGTGTGAAAAAGCATTTCAAAAAATGCGCACCGGTACATATCTAGAGACTGGAAATTTGAAACAATGGTTTACATCGATCGCATATCGAAAAGCACTCGATCATCTCAAGAAAAAATGTTGGTACGAACAATCGTCGTTGTATAATGAAATCATTTCACCCGAAGATGATCCCGAAGAGTCTCTGTTGCGTGAACAGCTTTACAAAAAGCTGCTTCTGGCAATAGATACGCTTCCAAAAAATCAGCGTACTGCAGTACTCCTTCACGCATATGGTGGCCATCGATATAAGGCATTCATGCCTGTTGACGGGAATGTATTTACTACAGCCGGGTATTGTCAAAAAGGATTAAAAAAGCTTCGAATCTATTTACAAAACTAATCACTGATCCACACACAACAACCGGAATTTATTCCGGTTTTTTTATTGCTTAGAACAAATCAAAATCAATCATCAATGGTGAGTGGTCTGACACCACATCAGGTAGTACCTTGAAACTATTCACAAAGACTTCGGGTGAGACGAATATGTAGTCAGCATGTCGGTCGGCGCCAGTGTAGAGTTCGGTGCGAGTCGTTGCAATCCCCTCTTTGGTGACGAGGTTGATGAATGACTTCTCAAGGAGTTTGATACTCTCAGTGTTGGGGTTGAGATTGAGATCTCCCACGAGAAGTTTGGGCGTGTAGCCGACAGTATCAATGAATTCATTGATACGTCGAGATTGTTCGAGTCTGTTGGAGGTGTCATCCTTGCCGGATGCATCCCAATGTCCATGTACGTTCATGAGCATCAGATCTCGATTTGCATTCTTGATATGCATCCACTGCATCTTGCGGTCGTGATCACTTGCTTCATCATTGGTATCAAATGATGGATTGGAATACAGTGTCACCTCTCCACTCTGAATGACTTCGATACCCTTCTTGAGAAAGATTGCGATGCCGTATACATTCTCGGCAACGGGACAAAAGTGCATGTCGTAGTCAGTGAGGATCGCACTGATCTCATCGAGCATGTGGACGTTGCCTCCCTTTTCATCGATGTAGTCATCGGTCTCGCCAGTGTAGTTGTTGAATATCTCTTGGAAACAAAAGATATCAGTATCCTGCATTTGTGTCCGCAAGAATTCGTTGAGTGGCTCCTTGAGGCGTCCTGCCCATGTGTTGAGGGTTATGAGTTTCATAGCATTGATTGTACCATCACCTACTTGCAATAAACTATTACTTGACAAATAATAAAATTATTATATTATGAATTTAACTAAAATGTACCGTCATGAACGATAACCAAAAAGCGGGTGATGTCCTCAGTGAATGGGTTGCAACCGCAGGTCAAAGCATTACTACCAAAACAGTAGTCAGTGTAGTAGCACAGCTCAGGGAAACTTATGGAGATAAATTTAGTATCAAAGAGGCTTGTGATACTCTCGAAGAGCTTTCCCGATTATGCCTTCGATTCAAAGGATCGTTAGAACAAAAAGTGTAACGACACACATCAACGGAACCCAGTACAGGTTCCGTTTTTTATGACAATCTCAATTCATAAAAAAAATTGACATATTTTATAAAATTCAGTATTATCAAAAAAATGAACATATGAGAAAATTATTCAGTTCAATACTATCTGCGTATAAACGCCTATGTACCCCGAGTCTTGATGCCCAGGTTCCGTGGTGCCAACAACGGACAACGTATCGGGGACTCAAGTTTCTACAGCGTAGTACGCACGCTAATAGTGAAAAAATCATCAAACAACTCCTGGGTGTACATGACACACGATCATGAACTCACAACAAATACATGCGCTAATGCGCATGTATTTTTAGTATCGATATATTTTGTTGCAACCTATTTCTTGAGGTATGTAGCGAGTGCAAAGAGCGATGGTACCCAGAGTCCTACAAAGAGTCCAGTGTCTTTGTTGCCATTCATCCAGATATAAATTGAGACAATGAGAGAGATGAATGCAAGGATAATGATCCATTGTGCTGTTTTGTTCATAGAGGTTACTGATTATTGAATAATGAAATAAGTATACTCCTTTTATTTCCAAAAATCTTGGTCCCCCGAGCGCTCATCTCGAGTGCTATACTAGCTGCCATGATCCCTCCCGAGAACCGCGCCCTACTCCTCAAGAACCTCAAAGCAGGCTGGGACATCCGCCATGCCTGTGCTCGCTCCAAGGTCAGCCGAGCGTCTCTCTACGCACACTACAAAATAGATCCGGTATTCAAGGCATCTGTCCAAAAGACCATTCTCACCTTCCAACAACGTACAGAGAAAACTGCGATGATGAGTGCCCGTCATACTCTCCGCAAAGACAAACAGCATCTGCGCAATCGTACAAAGTGAACCTTATAGTCGCTCAAGTTTCCCCTTTCTTTTCACGATATTCTTGTAGTCCCACTGTATGTCTTTGGACTTCTGGAGCCAGCGCGCGAGCTCAGCAGTATCGATCTCGGATACATCCATATATCGTCTCTGTGCGGCTTTGAATGATCCTTCGTTCTCGAGTCCTACTTCGTCAAAGGACTGCCCACTCCAAAACAGGAGTTGTACCCCCGCCTTTTGCTTGCTATATCCGACGATCGGATTGCTATCGATGAACCACACCGGATGCCCGTGCCACACCTTGCTCTCGACCCCAGAGAGGTGTTTGGATATCTCGTGTGCAAGTACGTCGCAGATCTGTCGATCAGCAGGTTCGAGGTTGTCGTGGTAGCTTTGGATGTCTGGGTGCATAGGTGGAGTATAGCAAATAAAATGACCTCTCTTAGGGCTTACTCTTTAAACAAAATTAATTGTTGACAAGGTTAAAAAATACGATAAAGTAATCTGAAATCTAGACAACATATCCTTGGTGGTAGTGTCTGGTGGTACAGGGGTTCGACTCCCCACGGCACCATGATCTTTGCATGAATAGAATGGTTAAACTCCTTCATTATGGGCAGACAGCAGATGATAACAAACGTGGGAGATACTATATCGCTATACCACAGATGTTTCAGAAACTTGAAGCTGTTTAGATTTTAATGCATCGTAAAGATGCATTTTTTGTTTTTGCTAAAAGTTGTTTCATATTTAATCCAGCTTATTCAAGTCGTGTCTGACAACGCCAGACGCAGTCATGATACCGATATCATTTGAAAGTTTTTTACGTCGTAAATTTAGCGCATTAAACTGTTCTTCTGTTAAATAACCCTTACTATTCCACTCAGTTAACGGATTTTTTTCTTTTACAGTATCGTTCAGAAGAATAAGTTCAGAATAAATAGTATTGAGAAGTGTTTTAGCTTTTTCCCTACCCTCAGATTCCAATACTGATTCAGCCTCTGTAAATGCCTTCTGAACATTTTCAATTTTTAATTCAGCATCTTCTAGGGTTAGAATATAACTCTTTTCTTTGTAGTCATTACTCTCTTTTTCTGCCTGATTAAGAAGTGCCTCTATCTGTTCAGGTGAATATCCAGAATCATACTCATCATTATTTTCTATTGGTGCCGGTGGTTGTTCTAACATTGTAGTATTGTAACACCAAACTCCTAACAATATTTTTGCTGGCGCTCATGGACGATATCCGAAAATCATATGTAGCAAATCCACATCAATCCTTCTTAGCACATAAGGAAGCGACTTAATGTATTTGCATACCCAGCAAATTTCCCTCCCTTATGTAGATATTAGAACTAGCTATAATTCCTATATATGAAAATACCAATCCCCAATGATCTCCGTGCAATACGAAAGATGCGAAACATGAAGCAATCAGAAGTGGCCATTTGGCTGAGCCTGCAATGCGAGAATAGGCTGTGTCGGTGGGAGCAAGGGCAATCATTCCCCAATGTTGAGAATCTTTTTAAACTGGCTCAGTTGTATGAGATGCTTCCCCATCAGTTGTATCCGGAGTATTTTGCTTCAAAGAAATCTGTAAGAACGATTCAAATAAACCAGCCATGTGAGTCAGATATTCCTCAGCCGTCTCCTCAGTTATAAGTAGGCTGTAATTGTTTTTGAAGTATTGAATTGTTTTTTGGATCAGTGCTTTTGAAAATGTATGCATAGACATGCATTTTCGTATAGTGATGTTTATATCGCCATAAAAATATTTGTTCCATTCCGTTGATATTGAGGAATTCTAAAATCAGCTCGATATTGTTTTTCCCCTACCCCAACTATTATCGGTACAGTAAAACCGTTATCATAAAAGATTTGATTTTGCTGCGGCCAATGCATATGGTTAGTTCGATATGCCATTCCAAAAATCATGTGCTTATCCAATTCAATAATAAAGTGCCCTAAAAAATGATCGGGACTCCCATCAGCCTGCATTGGGATTTCATCAACATGAAAACTAATATTTCCGTTCAAATGAAAATCTGTAATAGGGAAAGCAAAGAATACAAAAATCGAAGGACAAAGCTCGCTAGCATTAATTAAGTAGTCGCTTTCACGGTTTAGTGCCGGAGATGTTTCTGGAATAAAATATGGCTGTCGAAGTTGTGCAGTAAATAAGTGCCGGATTCCATAAGAATTCGGTTGCTCATTAACCAATTTGTTTCCATGAATAACTACGGTTGGATGTGCTTTTTGGGTGCCTCTAAAATGTGTTTGCCCTGAACCATGAATACTGAATTTTCCCGGACCTGGGGTTTCAGCCTGTTCAATAGTAAAACCCTCAGGTCCAGGTTTTCCCCAATACCATTTTGTGTTCTCAAAGTCAGGCCACCAGCAATAGATGCTGCCATCTTTCTCTTGTGAAAAAGAGAATATTTGATAGTGTTGATGTTTATCGTTGATGAATACTCGCCTTTTTGGGTATTTTTTCATATTCCAAAATTAAT
This sequence comes from uncultured Candidatus Saccharibacteria bacterium, assembly GCA_964446965.1. Classification (GTDB taxonomy): domain Bacteria; phylum Patescibacteriota; class Minisyncoccia; order Phycocordibacterales; family UBA9973; genus UBA4124. The sequence continues at coordinate 15,103 of CAYUQD010000002.1, read as the reverse complement.
TATTCCCAGATTATATCTTACATATAGTTTGGTTCGAGTCCAAGACGGGTTGTTGCTATAACAAACAATGTTGATAAAGGATAAGAAACAGAAAACCCTCATTTAAAGGGATTTTCTGAATGAAAAGTAGTACTTGCTACTTTTCGCATAAGGCTGCGGGTCAGGGACTCGAACCCCAATAGACGGTACCAGAAACCGTAGTCCTACCATTAGACGAACCCGCACTGTGTGGGATCATTATACCCAAAAATTATATTTTTTCAAGTAGGTCCTAAATAAAAAAAGCCGTTACATTAGAACGGCTTTTCACATAACTTATCGATACATTTAATTAGGGTGCAGTACTATATACTATTGCATCCATTTTTTGGGTAGGCATAGCTTTGCCATCAAATAACTTAGAGATGAACGTATTTGTCGTCAACATAACAACACCACCCACACTCACGAGGTATAGCGTGGAATTCTGTAATCTTTCCTCGGCCTCTATCTGTGCATCCGAATACACAAGTTCTTCATCTGATTCTATTTCATCTTCATGTTCTTCAAAGTCGCATAAAGATTCATCATCAGCGACGGTCTCAGCTAGGACAGAAATAGGGTCGGGTAATTCTTCTGTGGGAATGAATCTGGACACTCCGGGGGTAGCCCGTCGTGCTTTTGATTCTTTGAATTGAGGTGTTTGTGAATGACCCTGAGCGTTATGCTCGGAAGTGGGTACAATACTCGTAAACACTGATGTTCCTAGAGATTCTTTTCTCCAGCTTATAGCAAATTTTTTTTCAGAAGGATGGCCAATAAGTTTTAATATTTTTGGCGCAAGTATTCTGTTAAATTCTTTGGGGCTGATTTTCTCAATTTTTCTACCTGACATAAAATAGTTTTTTGGATTGTAAGGAAATAGAAGTACCATTTTTTTAAAATGGTACCATACTAAAAATATAAGTCAATTTAACGCAACCTAGACATTGAGATAGCGACGCACTGCGAGGTAGCTTGATACTGCTCCGAGGGAGAGACCGATGAGGAGCACAGTACCGCCGATAGAGAAAAAGTGCGCGAGGTAGTAGTCGTAGAGGTTAAATCCGAGTACTCCGGTCGCATGCTTGCCGAGAATGTACGTCAGCGGCATAAAGATAATAGTCGCAATAATGAATGCAAAGAATCCGTAGAGTAATCCCCCGACGATGAATGGTGCACGCACATACGCAGTACTCGCTCCGACGAGACGCATGATGCCGATCTCTTCGCGGGCGATGTAGATCGTGAGCCGGACTGTCGTGAACACAATGATGATAGAGACGAGTGCGAGGATCGCCGTCACCCCAAAGCCGACTTGGCGAACGTTGTGGATGAGGTTGTTGAGACGGTCGATGACGACCTTGTTTTGGGAGTAGTTGATACGTTCGATGATGGAGGCGTTGTCGCGCGCGAGCTGACTATCGCCTTCGAGCACTTTTGCGATGGATTCGTACTGTGTCGAATCCTTGGCCTTGATAAGGAGAGATCCCCCAAATGGGTTATCCCCAAGCTCGTCGAGCGCCTGGAGGGTGAGGTAGTCGTCAGCGTGGCGAGTACGGAATGCGAGGACTTGATCATCAGCAGAGCTGTAGTCGACGTATGCAACCTCAGGGAGCTTCTGGAGGGCGGCCTGGAGGGTGAGAATGGAGTCTTCGGGGGCATCGATCGTGAAGTAGACGGCGATGTCTACCTTGTCTTGGACTTGGGCGATCGTGTTGGTGAGTACCGCTTGGAAGAGGAATATTGCCGTTGCAAAGGCAAGGGTGATAGTGGTGACGAGGATCGCCGCATACGAAACGAGCCCATTTCTACGAAAATTGGTCCACCCACTCTTTAGTACTCGTTTGAATCTAACCCAAAACATATGATGATTATACTATGGTAATTACGATTTCTTTAATTTACGCTCTTCATCTCCGACGATGCGACCTTTTGCCATCGTGACGATACGGTTGCCCACTGCGTGAATGAGGACAGGATCGTGCGTAGTGAGGATGACGGTCGTGCCGAGGTCATTGATCTTTTTGAGGATGTGAATGACTTCTTTTGTATTGTCTTCGTCGAGGTTACCGGTGGGCTCGTCTGCAATGAGGACTTCGGGTTGGTTGATGATGGCGCGAGCGATGGCGAGGCGCTGCTTTTCTCCACCAGAGAGCTGGTTGGGGAAATGGAACATGCGATCCTGTAGATCGACGAGCTGGAGGACATGCGGGACATCAGAGATGATCTCGTCATCACTCTTGCCGGCGGCTTCCATCGCAAATGCAATGTTCTCGTACGCAGTCTTTGTGTTGAGCAAGCGGAAGTCTTGGAATATTGTCCCGACACGACGACGGAGGTTCGTGGTCTCGGCACGAGAGTATGCGTTGATGTCGATGTTCTCGATGAGGACAGAACCTTCAGTCGGCTCGTCTTCGGCCAACACCAGTCTCGTCAATGTCGTCTTGCCAGCACCAGAGGGTCCGACGATCGTTACAAATTCTCCTGAGGCGATCTCGAGATTGATATTCTCAAGCGCAACTGCGCCGTTGGGGTAGACTTTGGATACGTTTACGAACTTGATCATGAGGAGTTTAGTATACCATATTGCGTTTTACCCTAGATCCTTCTCTGCTTCTATAAATTCATCCAAGTCTCCGTCCTCCAACACCTTGTCGACATTCCCTGTCTCTACGTCAGTGCGATGATCTTTCACCATTTTGTACGGATGCAATACGTATGAGCGGATCTGACTTCCCCATTCGATATCAGTCGTCTTTGATATATAGAGACCTTTTTCTTTTGCGATGCGTTCTTCTTCTTGTCGCTTGTAGAGTTTGCCCTTCAGTAGGTCGAGTGCGCGTTCACGGTTTTGTTCTTGGGATCGTTCGGTCGTGACATGCACTGCAAGTCCGGTCGGCGTGTGGACCATGCGCACTGCAGTCTCACGCTTGTTCACATTCTGCCCACCTGGTCCACCTGCACGTGCAAATGACACCTCGAGTTCACTATCTGGAATGACGATCTCGGTATCAGCCTTGGTGAGTTTGGGGATGATCTCGACTAATGAAAAAGACGTCTGTCGTTTGGAGTTCGCATTGAATGGCGAGATGCGCACGAGTCGATGCACGCCGTTCTCATTCTTGAGGGTACCGAATGCGCCCTTGCCTTCTACCTCAAAGCTCACGTTGCGATATCCGCCGTGGTCGTTGGGGTTCTCGTGAATGAGTGATATCCCCCACCCTTTGCGCTCTGCGTATCGTGTATACATACGAAATAGCATTGCCGAGAAATCCTCTGCATCATCTCCTCCTGCTCCCGAGAATATCGCGACTATTGCGTTGCCCTTGTCATATTTGCCGGCACCTTCGAGTGCACTCTTGAGCTCGCCGAGCTCCTTGATCATCGCCTGAGCTTTGGGGACGTCATTCCAAAAGTCACCGTCAAGCATTGCGGCTTCGATATGAGTAATGCGTTCATTGATAGAGTCTTTGTCCATATAGTTAGGCAACCTTCGTGATGACTGCAAGGATCGCTGCGACGTGGCCTTGCAAGTTCTGAAGTGAAAGGGATTTTAGCAGGACAATGGAGTTGAGTCGATAGGCATCGCGTTCGGATTGGTGTTCGACGAGCGAGATTGCCGCAGTAGTGAATGCTTCGGGGGTAGTGGCCATATATCGTGCATACGGAGTCTCTTGGAACAACTCCTTTGCGATACCGCTCTGCATCGTCACAACCGGTACATGGAGTCCCAGTGCGCGAATGATCGGCACAGTTGCTTCATCAGAATCTGACGCCGAGAGATAGAGCTGTGCGCCTGCATAAAACGACGCGATATCGTCCGCGATCGGGTGCACATGGATCGAGACGGTGTGCCAGAGCGATACGATACGCTTCATAGCGCGGACATGAGGAGATGGTGTGAGAATGATGAGCGCTGCACGAGGATACTTGACGAGGATCTCCATGAAGGCCTTGATCACGGTGAGGAGATCGCGCTTGTGACCCAGAGATCCCTGAGTCAATACAAAAAATTTCTGTTCAGGATAGAGCTTGCCAAAATTCATCGGCTCGACCGCATGCCCGAGGAATGAACTATCGACTGCAGGGCGCACGACCGAGACCTTGTCACTACGTACCCCTGCACGAGCGACGAGAGTATCTGCGATACGCTCTCCAGGAACGAACACCCCATGCGCTGCACGCACGAGCAAAAACTCTCGGAGAAATGCAATTGAGAGTATCGGCATTTCGAGGAAGGTACCCGATGTCGAGACATAGAATGCTCGCCGGTATCGCTGTGCGAGAACCTTGCCAATCCATGCACCGTTGTGTGTCGAGAAGTTGAGGACGAAGTGCGGACGAAATTCGCGCTTCCAGACCATGTGATAGCGGATCATGTCAACGATCTCATCGAAGTGCCACCAGAGGTGGTTGCCCGGAATGTAGTATGCAAATACTGTGGGCGCGAGCTTCACGACGCGCGTGCCATTCTTTGGCAGATTTTTCACGAGGATGATGCAATGCACTTCTTCGAGTGCGTCGCCGTAGAGCATGATCTCGTTCCAGAGTGGATGTGCTACGTCAATCTCGCGATCTGCGTCATAGATCAAGAGCCCTCTTGGCTTTGCGGGAATGACAAGTATGGGCTTCATCTTCATATATATAGTATAGCGTATCTCGCCCACATTTATTTCAAAAAAACTACAAGAATGCTTGGATAAAAATGGTTAGGCTTGGGTCTGGATTTTTAGACAAGCATTCTTGTAGTTTTTTTACTTCCTTTTCTACTTCTTCTCAAAATAACACACGACTGAGCGGCGCTTTGCCGGCTTGCCCTTGATATGGTGTTTGCCCGAGAGTTCTTTCTTCATCATGATGAAGTCATTATCGAACGATGATGCGAGGGCTGCATCGGTCCAGACGTATTCGTACACTTTGAGTTTGGGATGGATGTAGGCATTCTCTTCGCCCGCGCCATGTTTCTCGAGCAACTCCTTGGTATGACTATCGCGCTCTGCATAGAAGGATTTGAAAAATAGTACACCTTGTGGCTTGAGCACACGTGCGACTTCGGAGATAAATCGTGCGCGTTCAACATTCTTCAAAAAGTGACTCGACATTGCATCGATGACGAGATCGACTGACTCATCCTCGAGTGGGATGAGTTCATCGAGCGAGCGTACCTTGAACGTGAGTTTGCTTCCCCATTGTTGCTGTGCGGCTTGGGCGTTGGCCTGCGCGATAGCTGTGTCTGATATGTCGTAGCCATAACCTGCTACTCGGAACATCTCGTTGAACCAGAGCAAGTTGCGCCCGTTGCCACAGCCCGCATCGAGGACGACCGTGTCAGTCCGGAAGACATCCTTGCCATACTCCTTCATCATCCACCGAGCGCATTTCACCACATCAGCACTGACTTCATCCGAGAGCGCAAACATCCCGGGATCGTCATATTCCTTATTCCAAAATTCCTTGAGGCGCTTCTCATTCATGTGTTTGACATTCTAGCAGAAAAGTTGTAATGTTGCAAAAAACCCTTTTCACAAAAAAATATTCAATATGTACAAAACAATTTCAACTCAAATCACTACTATTGTTCACGTATTCCAAGCTGATATTCTAGAACAAGTTTTCAAAAATTTTGTATACGATAAGCCAGGTTCTGATCCAAAGGCAGTACCTTTATTAGTGGTACCAGAAACTATACTTTCAACAAAGAATATATTCGATCGAATTGACTTAGGGCAAATGAAAAAGAATACATGGTTTCTTGATGCTATACATATGTATAATATTGTGAAAAACGTTCCAATTATTCCATATGTATTACCTTATGTTAACATTGGATCAAGTAAGTTAATTCCAAATGATTACTCTTTGTATGATTTTAATGGTCCGCGACCACTTACTTTACACGAAGTTGTGACATTAGCATTTCATTTTCCGAGTATTTTTAATGAAAAAATATCTGGAATACAGGCATATGGCTCGCGGTTTGCGAATTCAAAAAGTGATGTCCGTAATGCTGACACTGACGACACGTTGGAAATTTACCGAAAGGGTAACCCCGAGCAAGGTTTATTAAAACTTGCTCGTGAACATCATCGGTATCACGAAGACACCAAGATTATCCCATATGCGTACGGGTTGTGAATAAAGTTAAGAAAATAAATGAAGAGGCTTCGCAATGAAGCCTCTTTTTTGTGCTATGTATAGTAGACAAATCGAAATCCGTAAGCCTTAATGTTTGACATTCTAGCAGCAAAGTTGTAATGTTCCAAAAAATAAACATATGGAAAAGAAATGGTTTTTTATTGAAGTATACGGAAGACATCAGAACTCCAACATTGATGAATATCATTGGAAGACAGATGTATTTTACGAAGATGAAACAAG
>CAYUQD010000002.1:0-8604 GCA_964446965.1 uncultured Candidatus Saccharibacteria bacterium | reverse complement strand
AAACAAGGGAGTATTTCAGTTGAAACTAAGGTTTCTGAACTTCAGAAATCTGGGGTGAAATTTCATAGAACCGATCTTTCATCAAAGTAGTATCTAAAAAGCCTGAATCAACATGATTCAGGCTTTTTTCTTTACTGATTCTTTGGACGTCGTGCTTTTGCGCGATCGGCGTCAATCTTGACTTTATGATCCACATTGCTAGAATGAACGTACAAATGGCCTTTTGGCTCCTGAGATTCCCGCTTCACGGCGGGAATCGTTCGTTATTGGAATATAACCATAATAATTTTTTCTTTTATTTCTCTAAAAAGATCTTGATCCATTTTTCTAATCTTTCTTGTAAGCCTGTTGGTGCTGATGAGTCGCAGTTGTGAAATAATAACTGCAAATGCGATAGTATCATGAGTAAATGGAAAGTAATATTGATTTTCCTTTACTTTGGTTGTGAGCGGTACAATCAATACGATTCGCTGATTAAATTTTCTAATAATAAGCACTGGCCGCTCAAACTGGTCGTTTTTACCATCTTCTTCATCGCCTACATTGAGTCCGAGCGAACACCACCACAACTCGCGTTCATGGATATATCCCTTGAATTCTTTTTTATGGATATTTTTCTTGGCAATATTCCATACATCAAAATCTTTCATACAAAGATTGTAGGAAGTTATTCTAAAGAAAATATAAAATCGAAAACCACCATATATATGGCGGTTTTCTCGGAGCCCGAAGGTGTAGTAATTGACATATTAACATGAAAGTTGTAATGTTGCAAAAAACTTACAAACAATGAAAATCGAAAAAATACCTACCGCCGCTGAAGCTTTATCATCAATCGACGAAGCACTTCGTGACAATAGAACTGACAGTACTATTCGCGGACAAATCGAAAGAAATTATGAGGAAATCAAAATTGCAAAAAAATTCTTTACAGAAAAAATTGATAACGACAGAATAATTAGAATTATGAGTATTCTCGAAAGCCTAGCAGGATGGACGCTATCACATAGAGAAAAAGTTGGTGCATTTCAACTTTTCGTTGATATTTCAATATTAAATATTCATCTAAACGTTACTTACGCAAACTACTATCGTTAAATTTGTGTACTAAAAAGCCGCTCATTATTGATCGGCTTTTTTCTTTACTGATTCTTTGGACGTCGTGCCTTTGCGCGGTCTGTTTCGTTGAGGAATTGCTTGCGCAGACGGACAGAGAGTGGCGTAACCTCGAGGAATTCATCATCTACCATGACTTCGAGTCCGCGTTCGATAGTCATTGTCCATGGTGGGATCACCGTCACCGCTTCGTCAGTACCGCTCGCTCGCATGTTGGTGAGCTGCTTGCCCTTGGTTGGGTTCACTTTCATTTCCTCTCCCTTACTCGTATTCCCGATCACCATACCTTCGTAGACTTCAGTCTGTGCTCCGATGTAGAGCGTACCTCGGTCTTGGAGACCCCAGAGCGCAAATGCAAGTGCCTTGCCAGTCTCCATAGAGATCATGGATCCGACTTGGCGACGAGTGATCTCGCCAGCGTATGGTCGGAATCCGAGCACGCGTGCACTCATGATCCCCTCACCCTTGGTATCGACGAGGAACTGGTTGCGGTAGCCGAGGAGTCCACGAGTAGGACCAGTGAACACCATACGGACGGTGTTATTTTTGAGATTCATATCCCCCATGATGAAGCCGCGCATGCCGAGCTTCTCAATGATGACACCCTGGTGTTCAGATGGAGCGTCAATGGTAACTTCTTCGAATGGTTCGCTCTTCTTGCCATCGATCTCTTTGATAATAACTTGTGGCTGAGAGACCTGGATCTCGTATCCTTCGCGACGCATGTTCTCGAGCAAGACTGCGATGTGCATTTCTCCACGGCCGTAGACGGTGAAGCCTTCGGCGATGCGGTCTGGGTTGGCATCAAAGTTCACCTTCAGTCCGACGTTGGTTTCGAGTTCGCGTTCGAGTCGCTCGCGGATCTGGCGAGATGTTACATACTTGCCCTCCTTGCCGGCGAATGGTGAGTTGTTGACGAGGAAGTCGAGGACGATCGTTGGCTCGTCAATCGTGATCGCAGGCAATAGCTCTGCGTCTTTGTTGGTACTGATCGTCTCTCCAATGAAGATGTCGGGGATACCCGCGATCATGACGATATCTCCCGCGACTGCTTCAGATACTTCTTCGCGCTTCATTCCCATGAAGGTGAAAAGTTTGACGATCTTTGCAGTGCGCGCTGCACCATCTCCACTACGGATGAATACCGTGTCGCCCGCTTTTGCCACACCTTCGTATACACGTCCCGCTGCGAGACGTCCAAGGAAGTTGTCATATGCGAGATTGAATGCCTGCATACGGAACTCCTTTGTGGTGTCATTGAGGGCAACTGGCACCTTTTCGAGAATAGTTTCGAACAATGGCTCGAGATCTTTCTTTTCATCACCTTCATTGCGCATTGCGACTCCTTCGCGACCGATCGCATAGACTGTCGTGAAGTCGAGTTGTTCATCACTAGCACCAAGCTCCATAAAGAGTTCAAATACTGCATCGTGTGTTCCAGAACAGTCGGCACCTGGTTTGTCGATCTTGTTGATGACGACGATTGGCTTGAGGCCGAGTTCGAGACTCTTTTTCAAGACAAATCTCGTCTGTGGCATCGGCCCTTCTTGGGCATCGACGATGAGGAGGACGGAGTCGATACTACGCAATACGCGCTCTACTTCGGACCCAAAGTCCGCGTGACCAGGAGTATCCACGATGTTGATCTTGGTACCCTTGTACATGACTGCTGTGTTCTTGGCATAGATAGTGATACCACGCTCTTGTTCGATGGCATTTGAGTCCATTGATGCGCCGTCGAGGACGATACCGCAGAACGAGAGCATTTTGTCAGTAAGGGTTGTCTTGCCGTGGTCGACGTGAGCGATGATGGCGATGTTTCGGATTTCCATTTTGTTGTTTTTTTATAAAATAAAGGCCCGCGATACGGGCGTCAATAAGGCACTATTTATAGCATAAAATGCGGAAAAGACAAAGGCCAGCACTATGTGTATAGTCTGGCCAAGATTTTTTGTGGTCTACGTTTCTAATTCTCCGAAATAGTAGTTATCTCCGAGTATTTCGCGTTTGATTCTCGCTTCTTCATTATGTATGAATCTTTTGTCGTGGCCTTCTGCCCACCCATCCAATACTTTTGTTTTCTTTGTTTTGGTGACTGGTTTTTCGTCTGCGATGTCTTCAAGTTCATCATCGGTCGTAATCTGTAAGCCCATGTGCAATCAATTTTTAGATTAAAAAAAATTTTTCTTTATTGTATAGCGAATTGAGATAAAGTCAAGATAATTGTACGGAGCCGCTGATGAGTTTCGAACTCATTACCTCCCCATTACCAATGGAGTGCTCTACCGATTGAGCTACAGCGGCAAAAGTGCCTTTTCAGGCACTTTAAAGATATCACAAAATAATGATAATTCAATTACTTCACAAACGTGAGTGCCACCCCCTTCTTGTTCGCTCGTCCTGTACGACCGATGCGGTGAATATAGGTGTCGTAGGTAGATGGTACGTCGTAGTTGATCACATGAGTGATATCTGGAATGTCGATACCACGAGCTGCGACGTCAGTTGCAACAACGATCGTTGCAGTCCCCTTTGAGAAGGACTCGACGGTGCGCATACGTTCACGACTGCGCATGTCGCCATGGATCGGGAGCGCTGCAAAGCCACGCTTTTTGAGCTCGCGAGCGAGTTCGTCGACGTGACGCTTTGTCTCACGAAAGATGAGGACCTTTTTGAAATCTGGTTTGTTGAGGAGGTCGTGAAGGACTTCGATCTTTTCTTGGCCCTTTGGTACACGAACGACGTCTTGGTCGACACTTGCTGACGTATCACGAGTCTTTAATGAAATGGTCACCGGAGATCGAAGGAAGTCATTACAGAGTGCCTTGATCGGACCAGAGAATGTTGCAGAGAAGAACATGCCTTGTTTTTCTTCGGGCATAGCGCCGAGGATCTGACGCATGTCGTCGACGAATCCCATGTCGAGCATGCGATCTGCCTCATCCAACACGATCGTGTTGAAGTCTGCCATCTTGATCTTGCCACGCTCAATGAGATCCTTCACTCGTCCCGGAGTACCAATGATAATGTGCACACCTTGGTCGATCTCACGAATCTGTTTGGTGATCGGGAGTCCTCCGACGACTGATACTGAAAAGAGTCGCATACCGACAGTGAATGCGCGAAATTCTTCTTCGATCTGTTGTGCGAGCTCGCGAGTTGGTGCGAGTACCATTGCCTGATGCTTGCGGTCATCGACGAACTTGTTGATGATCGGGATCAAGAATGCTGCAGTCTTGCCGGTACCAGTACTTGCGATACCGATGACGTCCTTGCCTTCGAGAAGGACTGGGATGGACTGATCCTGAATAGGTGACGGATGTACGAATCCTTTCTTTGCCAAGTTCTTGGCAAGCTGTTCATGAATATTGAAATCGTTGAAGGTATTGGTAGGTACATATACTACTTCATCAGTTGCGATGGGAGCTTTGTTGATGAAACGGTTCTCATCGATAAAGTCTGCCTTTGGGCCACGACGTCCGCCGCCCCCACCTGATGAACGTCCGCGACCACCACCAAATCCGCTACGGCTACCGCCATAACTTGGACGACTCGATGAACTGAAACTTGGGCGACTACTCGTAGTGCCAGCACGACTTGGTCGTACTCGGTCACTGATGCGTGTCCCTGAGCCGATAGAGGTGATGATGCGACCGCCAGCAAATCCACCACTTGTACGTGGCTTGCTACTGAATGATCGTGTGCCGCCAGTACTAGTACTTGGGCGACGAGAAACGGTGCGACCTGATGTAGGACGCGGGTGTGATGTTGTCATAATTGTTTTATATTACTTCGTCTGTGTCATCCAGACAGCGAAGTCCTATAACACAATTGAATAATGCCTTATGGTAACACCCTTTGGTTTGAATGTCAACCGATCCGACTAGTGCCGGCTCCTACCCGCCGTACGTGCTCGCCTGCACTTTGTTGGTGAGATCGATCCAATCGAGAAGCTTCTTTGAGTCGGCCATGCGGTTCTTTGAGCCCAATATCACAATAGTGATGTAGTCATACTGTTCGTTGCCAGGAGTAACGAAGGCAAGGTTTTGTCCGGCGAGGTTGGTGAGCCCGGTCTTGCCCATCAATACTTTGTCTTTGTACTTTTCATCGAGATAGAGGCCGTTGGACTGACGAACTTCAACGAGTGCATTGGTGCGCAGATCAACGATCTCAGCCTTGGGGTTGTTCATGATACTGACGAGATCTTCGTCACTCGTATAGATATCGCTCAACAGCTTTGATACATGGTATGGGGTGAGACGGTTGGAGTTGCCGATGATGCGCTTGGCTGGGTCGAGCCCTGATGGGTTCCAAAAGGAGGTCGCAGTATATTTGCGCGTGTGCAAGATATCATTCATCTTTGAGATGAATGCAGTCCGCCCAATAGCCTCCATGAATGCAGTAGCTGCGTCGTTGCTCGAGGTGATGAGGAGTGCCTTGAGCAAGTCGTCCCGAGTGAACTGTGAACCAGCAACTATTCCCTTGATCGATCCTTCGGTTGCGATAGCAGTCGGCGACATCGTGAACACTCGATCGGCAGGATAGAGATCCTTCACGGCGAGCGCGGTGACGAGCTTGGTAATACTCGCAACTGGGTAGAGACGGTGCTCATTTTGGATATAGAGCGGAGTCGGATCCTGTACACCATCCTTCCACCCATAGACAGCAATCCCCTTGGCAGAGAGTACGGGTGCTGGAGGAGTGACCGCGGCAAAGACCCCTGACGGGAGGAAGACGAGCGCGAGGATAAGTATGTATTTCTTCATGAGGAGTAGTATACCATCTCTAGATTGAGTTTTTGATAAAATATGCTATATTTTCTTTGCCCTATATATTAGTCGGGGTAGCTCAGTTGGTGAGAGCGGAGCATTCATAACGCTCAGGTCGTGGGTTCGACTCCCACCCTCGACACTAGGCCGAGAGGCTCACATTTACAATTTGCGGACGTAGCTCAACTGGTTAGAGCACCCGCCTGTCACGCGGGAGGTTGCGGGTTCAAGTCCCGTCGTTCGCGCCATTATCCTTGGCCCAAAAAGCAAAAATCCCTATAAAATATAGGGATTTTTGCGTACTTGTTGCGGGGCCACGAATCGAACGTGGGTCTTAAGGTTATGAGCCTTACGAGATACCTCTTCTCTACCCCGCGGTATATGCGTACAGAAGCACATCATACAAGACGTTTGCCACTGGCGCAACTTACACACGCTCTACTCGATCACACCCAGATCCCGAAATACGATCTCAAAATACGACAGTATCCGTCGAGCTTCTGGCATCGTAAGGGTAAAATCAGCGCCATCATGGGCAATACGGTTGCGAACCTTGTGGGCTTCCCAGGCGATCTGAACTGAGGGAAATTTGTCAGGGGTCAGGTTCTTGAGCTTGTCCCCGACCGTATCTCCATAGAACCCCTTGGCATCGAACTGTCGGTCCATATAGATATCGGCCTCGATGATGGCGAGCCGCCAATCACTCGGACTGTCCGAGAGGAGCTTGCTCCGGATATTCTCCCATGTCTCATTGCGGGCAGGTGCCATAGATACGGCTCCGGGTAGTGTCGTCCCTCCTGCGACTTGTGATTGAGGTTGTACTCCCACTGGTGTACTAGCAGCCTTTGCGGCGACGTCCTTTTTTGCATCCTCTTGCTTGATCTCGTGGAGACGGACAAGGCAGTACAAAATGAGTGTGATACCGAGAACGACAAGGATAGATGCGAGGAACTCGAGGAACAAGAGGAAGTTGACCGAAAAGAGTGGCCCAAAGACATGTCCCCATAGCCAGGAGAAAATGAATTCAACATTGAGGAATACTGGTTCGGGGACTGAGTTTTGCACAATCTATTATCGCACAAGTTAGCGTATTTTTTCTATAGTATTTGCCACACCAAACAATATACCTTCTCCCATCTGAGGGCCAATGATCTGTATCCCCAAAGGTAACCCTGCTGCACTCGTACCACTTGGGACAGAGATTGCGGGCACCTGTGCGATGTTGGCAGGTACAGTATAGAGATCAGAGAGATACATGGCGATCGGGTCAGATACTTTTTCTCCTATTGCAAATGCAGGGCTCGGAGTCGTGGGTGTGAGGATTGCGTCGTATGTTTCAAAAGCTTGGACAAGCTCTCTCTTGATCAGGTTGCGCACTACTATCGCCTTGTTGTAGTAGGCATCGTAGTATCCGTGCGAGAGCACATATGTCCCGAGCAATATACGTCGACGTACTTCAGGACCAAACAATGTGCCACGAGTAGTAGTATAGAGATCTTGGATCTTGCCTCCCTCCACTCGCGGACCATATCGTACACCATCAAACCGTGCAAGATTTGATGACACTTCTGCTGGCATCAATATGTAGTACACCGCAAGCGCATTCTGAAAATGAGGAAGGTCGATCTCATCGATTGTGTATCCTTCACCCTTGAGTTTCTCTATCATAGATTCGAAATTTTGCTTCACTTCGATATCTACTCCTACCTCAAAGATTCCTTTTGGGACGGCAAGCTTTTTTGACAACGCCTTGCTCGCACCACTATCTACCGATGTACTATCGTACTGATCCTTGCCTTTAATAACATCGTATGCAATTCGCGCATCGTCAGCTGTGTGCGCAAATGACCCAATCACATCGAGTGATGAGCCCATAGCCATCAGTCCATGACGAGACACAGTACCATATGTCGGGAGTAGTCCAACCGTGCCACAAAATGCAGCTGGCTGACGAATACTTCCTCCAGTATCTGACCCGAGCGAGACAACTGCGAGTCCAGCAGCGACTGCTGCAGCGCTTCCTCCAGATGATCCTCCCGGAACCTTGGTTTCATCAATCGGATTTTTGGTCACACCATATGCAGAGTTCTCTGTAGAACTACCCATCGCAAACTCATCCATGTTAGTACGTCCGATAATGATCGCTCCGACAGCACGAAGCTTTGCAATAACAGTAGCGTCATAACTTGCAACATATCCTTCCAGCATTTTGGATGATGCACCAGCACCATGCCCTGCAAAGAGGATGTTGTCCTTGATTGCGATTGGTACGCCAGTGAGTTCTGTAGCCAATCCATTTTTCATTATTGTTTCTGCGGCGAGGGCTTGCGTGTCGATATCATCAAATACTTCCCGAAAGATATTGCGCGTATCTGCACGTGCCTTTGCTTCGTACTCCTTTGCAATAGTGCGTATAGATTCGCCTGACTTTATTCTATTTTGAATATCTTTAATAGTTTCCATAATTCTAGTCTCCAATAACCTTAGGTACTTTTACGAAGTGATCCTGATGAAGCTGTGCTGCTTCGACGAGATCGTGCGCCGGAGTGATGGGTGCGACGATGTCATCCCGAAATACATTTGTATCAGCAACGACCATATCCGCGTCAGAGATCTGCACCTTCTGTATTTCATCCACAAAGCCGAGAATCGTTCCCATTTCTCCCGCAACACGCACAAGCTCTGCCTCTGGTACATCCAGACGCGCCAACTGCGCCAA
>CAYUQD010000001.1:0-99527 GCA_964446965.1 uncultured Candidatus Saccharibacteria bacterium | reverse complement strand
CTGTCCTGATAAGACAGAGGTCCATGGTTCGATTCCATGTACACGCACTATGAATTTTGAAGGATTTCCACAACCGCAACAACCCGAAGAAAGAACTGAGGAACAGTTGCATGAAGAAGCGTTGATAATGTTGGACTGGGCAAAACATTCTTTCGAAATCTGGAAAGCTCTTGAAAATGATCAGGAACCATATTTACCAACAAATTCTGAAGAGGCTAAATCTTATATTGAAAAAATGGATTATTTAAAAAGCCACAACCAAGAAAAATATCGCGATAAGGACGGTGTTGAATTTTATAAAAGAATTGATGCATATATAGAGAAGTTGAAGGAGGTGAAATAAAAAAGTACTGTAGATTTTTTACAGTACTAACTCGCTTTGAACCGACTATCGCTAAGAAAATAATTAAAGCTATAAGAAACCCGCACCACAATAGAGACGATCTATTAAGTGATTGGATTTCAAGGTATTCACTTTTTTTCATAAAAATATATTTTCTTTAATTTACTACATCTTCACAAAAAGTCAAGTATAGTGTAGAATTGCTCTATGATTTTATCCGTTGTCGCAACCCCCATAGGCAACCTCGCAGACGCTTCACCTCGCGCGAGGGAAGTGCTCACACGAGCGACACTTGTCGTAGCAGAAGACACACGCACCACAGGGCAGTTGCTCAAGCTATTGGGTATCGAAGGACCTAAAAAAGAATTTGTTTCCAGTCATGCACAGAGTACCGATACAGCACTCACCAAGGCGCTCGAGCGATGTGCAGAGCATGAATACATTGCACTGGTGACCGATGCTGGTACACCGGCGATATCTGATCCAGGGTCACTCTTTGTTGATGAATTCCGCAAGAGATACCCTGATGCGCTTGTGGTCCCTATCCCAGGACCAGCAGCCGTTGTGGCAGCGCTATCTGTATCAGGATTTCCAGGTTCTCATTTTGAATTCTTGGGATTCTTGCCGCACAAGAAGGGGAGACAGACTATCTTTGCAAAGATTGCAGCAACAGAGCATATGGTTATTTTTTATGAATCGCCACACCGTATTCTGAAAAGTCTCGAATCCCTCGTAGAAGTAGTGGGCGACCGACCGATCATGATAGGGCGAGAGATGACCAAAACATTCGAAGAATATCCTCGAGGTACCGCAAAAGAGCTTCTTCAGTATTACACTGACAATCCCCAAAAAGTCAAAGGTGAGTTTGTTGTTATTGTTGCGCCAAGCTACCACATTCTATAACTATTTGGTAGAATAGGAGTCATGATAGCAAAGCTCCGTATACTCTTTTGGATTGGGATCATTATTCTCTTTTTACCATTCTTTGGCGTACCAGATTGGTTGCGAACTGCACTCACTATTGCCATTGGTATCGTGATTGTATATCTGACATTCTCACTACGTCGATCGTACAAGAAACTGAGATTTGAACTTCGCCAAGGCGCCATTGTCCCACAATCATCAACCGAACCTACTATTCATGCATAACGAATCACATACACCACCACCGCACATTTCTACTGGAGTCCGTATATTCTTTGGGTTGGTATTTGTCGCGGGAGTATTCTTTGGGGGTGTATATGTCGGGTATGCCAACCGTTCTGCAACTGACAAAATCACCAATGTCGTGAACAAAGAGTCTACTGTTACACAGACAACTGACTTCAACACCTTTTGGAAGGCATGGTCCGTCATTGATACCAAGTTCGCAGATGCGAGTGAGACAGATGCCGAGGAACGCATGTATGGCGCGATCAAGGGTATGGTTGCCTCATTTGGGGATCCATACACGACATTCTTTACTCCTGCTGAGAACAAGATATTTGAGGGAGAGATCGCAGGTACGTTCGACGGTATTGGTATTGAGATTGGGCAAAAGGACGACATCCTCACTGTCATTGCTCCACTCAAGGATACTCCTGCTGATCGCGCGGGTATCAAGGCTGGGGATAAGATCATTGCAATCGATGATACTACAACCAACAATCTCGACATCGACAAGGCTATCGACCTCATTCGGGGCAAGGCGGGTACTGTCGTCAATCTCACTATCGTTCGCGAAGGTCTCACTGAACCAAAGGTGATCTCTGTAACACGAGAGCATATCGACCTGCCGACAGTAGATACAGAGACTCGACCTGATCAACAGACATTTGTCATTCATCTTTACAATTTCTCTGCACAATCCCCACAACTATTCCGAAGCGCGCTCCAAGAATACATTGCATCAGGCTATCCCAACCTTTTGCTTGATCTACGTGGCAATCCAGGTGGCTATCTCGACGCAGCGGTCACTATCGGAGGATGGTTCGTTCCTGAAGGCAAGATAATAGTCAAAGAGATAGGTAAAACCGAAAGTGACAATAGTGTACACACCAGTGAAGGCCCAGTGATCTTTCCGGCCAAATCCAAGCTCATTGTCCTCGTCGACAAAGGGTCAGCATCTGCATCCGAAATCCTTGCAGGAGCACTCTCTGAACAAGGGATTGGGATCCTCGCTGGTGAACAGACCTATGGCAAAGGTTCAGTACAAGAAGTCATCAAACTCACATCTGACACGTCACTGAAGGTAACCGTTGCAAAATGGTATACACCCAACGGTATTTCTATCTCCGAGAAAGGTTTGACGCCAAGTGTCATCGTCCCGTATGTCGATGCACCAGATGGTAGTGACCCACAGCTCGAAAGTGCAATCAAACTTTTCGCAAAATAATATACCTCTATCTCTATGAAAGTTATCCTCCTCAAATCAGTACCAAAAGTCGGCCGCAAAGATGAGATTGTCGAAGTCGCTGACGGATTTGCACAGCACGCACTCCTCCCAAAACGTCTCGCCATACCGGCGACTGCTGCGGCTATCGACACACTCAAGCGCAAGCTCCAAAACACGGTAGCAGAACGCGACATTCGCCACTCTCTCCTTGATGCGGCAATATCACAACTCAATGCAAAAAAGGTATCAATGAAGGTCAAAGCAAATGAGCAGGGCAACCTCTTTTCCAAGATTCATCCCGCAGACGTCGTAGCGTACCTCTCTAGCGAGCATCATGTTGCTATCGATAGTGCCCATCTGACACTACCCGAGATCAAAAAGCTAGGGACGTATGAGATCGGCGTACACGATGGTGAGTATCGTTCAGTATTCACATTAGAACTCATATAATAAAACCCCTCTTAGTGAGGGGTTTTATTATTATTATTTTTGTTCGACGATATTTGCAGCTTTGCGGACAGTAGAGGTTCCGTCGAAGTTTTGCTTGCGCTTCTGGGTGAACTTCACGAATCCTTCTTTGAGGGCGTAGAGTGTGTGATCCTTGCCGATACCAACTGCAGAACCTGCCATGATCTTGGTACCGCGCTGACGCACGATAATAGATCCAGCAGTCGCAAATTGACCGTCATAGAGTTTGGTACCGAGATATTGTGGATTGGAATCCGTAAGGTTTTTTGCCGCTCCTTGGGCTTTCTTATGTGCCATAGGTGCATATCATAGCGTACCGTCTGCCAAAGGTCAAGGTTGGATTTTGGTGGTACAATACCGTATATGCAGCAATTTTTGACTCGCCAGTATCGCCTTATTTTCCCGGTACTTATCATGGGTATTGCCGGATTGGCATTTTATGTTGGAATGTTGGAGGGGAGGGAAGGGGGGCAGGGCAGCACTGTCTCGCTCAATTGTAGCGATAGCGTCCTCAGTACCCTTGCTATACCCACAAGGGCACTCGCGCAAGATACAGCACCCGAAGTGCTCGGCGCAACAACAGCCCAGCAGGGAGCATTTGCCGGGTCAAAGAACGGTACAAAATACTATACCCCAGGCTGTGCAGGGCTCGACCGTATCAAGCCGGAGAATAGAATATGGTTCCAGACCGCAGCAGATGCCGAACTCCAAGGTTATACAGCCGCAAGCTGCTAACGCACCATCACTGTGAAAACTATAGGAAACATACTCAACATTCTCGCAATCGCCTTGGTTGTTACTGCGCTCGCACGCCCACAGCTCATCGATGAGGCTACTGGCAAGGTCCTCGGTTCTCTCATCACAAAGTCAGAAGTAGTACTCGAAGATCCTTCAGACAAAGCAAAACCGCTCGTACCCGCATCAGTGGTCTCATACTTGCATTCGATTCGCCCAGCAATACCTATAGGGAGTAGGCAACCTACCACAGCGACAGCTATCAACGCCATCGATATCATTGATGCTACCAATACAGAGCGTATTGCCGCCGGACTTATACCTCTCTCTATCAATACAAAACTTGATGCATCTGCCACTATCAAGACAGACGATATGATAGATCGACAATACTTCGAGCACGTATCTCCAGCAGGGCTCGGCGTAGCAGATCTCGGACGAGAAGTCGGTTACGACTTTGTAGTCATGGGTGAGAACCTCGCACTCGGCAACTTTGCATCGAGTCGTGATGTCGTAGACGCATGGATGCAGAGTCCTGGTCATCGAGCAAACATGCTCAATCCCAACTACCAAGAGATAGGTGTATACGCAGCACGTGGTATGTATCAAGGCAATGAAGTATGGTTTGCGGTCCAGCACTTTGGGACATCACGCACAGCATGTCCGTTGATCAACACACAACTCAAGTCAGCTATAGACTCTATCAACGATGACCTCAAAGCTCGTCAGATACATATCGTCAATCAAAAGGCGACGCTAGAAGCTCCAAATCGTCCAGAAGGGGAGGAATACCGTACCCAAGTTACAGAGTTCAACAAGCTTGTTGCCGACTACAATACATTGCTCGTTATCTCTCAAGAAAAAATCAAACTCTACAATATTCAGGTTGCAAAGTTCAACGAGTGTCTCGCAGGGTATCAGCAGAAGCAATAAGTTGCAGACCTATCGCCCTAGAGGGAAGGATTATAGTAGTGTCGCACAATATATCTTTTACGACACTATATATAGAGTACGCCTTTAAACATCCAAACCACTTCCCTAGGGCAAATCAAAAAAGTGATTTGTCACCGAGATTTTAATTTGTAAAGTTTAACGTCGGAAAACGTAGATACTATTTTCGACAAGTATGGCATTAATTTTAATCGGCGAGTTTTATTCACTTACTCTCTAATAATTCCGTATTAGAATATTTGAGCACTTCCCTACTTCATTATTTTTTACCAGGGTATAACTCATGATTTGGATCAAGCCAAACAATATAAAAAATATTATCAATGAAATAACCGTGAACTCGACCCCATTTATTCTTGCTGATACTAAATTGAAAGGCATTTTCGTCATTCTCAGAGCCACAACCAAAGCTTTTTTCTGTAATCTTAGGTAATGGTTCATTAAACTCAATTCGATGACATTTAACCGCACCATCCCAGTGATTTATTAATTCTTTTCTAGACATTGAACCAATATTTTTAAGCCGCTCAATAAATTTTATAAAGTATTGAGATTCTAAAGATGTATAATCGAATTTCTTTTCAGTATTTCGTAGATTTTTCAAATTAAAATAAACAGGTAGATTTTCATCCACAATTGTTTTTTTAATCTTATCGTTTTTACTTGCGTAATCAGTTTTAGCGATCAGCGATCCTCCTTGCATAGAATTTTTCCATAGACGTAATACTGATAACTGCCTCCGAGCTTTGATCAGCAGCAATACCATTTCGAGCTTCTTTCCATGGATCTTCTATATGAGTCATCAGCTCTAATGCGTACGCACTTTCTGGCATATATACCTCTGCTACTTCTTCTAAGAATTTGAAGTCTTCTGCTAGGAAAGTTTCTTTAACCGCATCTAATTTTATATCTTTTTCAATTGGCTTCACCCCGTTCTTATATTGACGGTAAAGTTCCAATATAACTGGACCATGTACCCATGCTTGGAATTCTGCATCCATAAAAAGAGGCTTATGATAGTTAGCCAAGTACCAAGCCTGAGCGTAGTAAACAAGCTTCTGTAATTTCAGATTAGTAATTGGATCGCCGTGTGAATTTGCAAATGCAATAAAGAAATCGGCAACATCTTTGTAGCTGTAAGTTGGTTTTTCCATAAATTTATTAGGTCATATTAATTATAAGATAATAGAGTTCTACACCCTATTTACTTATCCCCAACTTAAAATACGTTCAATAATTTATTATTATATCACGAATTACAAAGTAGGTCAATAATAATCATCCTAAATCATTTTATGGTTTTTTATTTTTGAAACACAGATTGTTTCTTTGTTATTTGATTTTTAAGGTGCATACAAGCTCATCCATATCGCTAAATGCACTCAAAATCTGTTGGGGATAATCCATAGTTTGTTGTGGGGATTAATCGAATGACCATAAGCTATATCTTTTACGACACTATATAGGGAGAAATAATCATTTAGGTATAATCGATACCATTAAAAAAGCCGCAAAAAATGCGGCTTTTGGTACCAACTGTTTCGTGTGGTCAGTTGCGGTTCAAATAATATTCCATACTCTGTTTGATGTACTGCTCAGCAAGTGGCCAGTCAATTGGTTTTGTTGCATCTCCACTGATACGTAGCTTTGATTGTGCATCAATGCTGACATTGTATTGCTCAATAAGAGGTTGTACTTCGTGTACAGTATCAGGACCTAATCCTCCGGCAACAGTTATACCAATATCAGGGGTAGTTTTCTGGATCGCTTCGATATACGGTATCATCGCAGAAACATCAATAGGTATCCCCTTACCCATACTGCAATCAAGCAGGACATGAGAAATGATATTGGAATAATCCTCCTTAATTTTCTCAGCAACGTTTGCCGGGCTGTTGGAACAAAATTCCATGGATTTTTTACTTACCTGTAATACCACTGGTAGTTTGTGTTTTTTAACAAACATACGGAGTTGGTGATGGTTTGGCCATACCATATCCAGTTGAATACTATCCAGATTATATCCGCAATACCTAACAACCTTATCAAGGGTTTTTGCAAGTCCCGGATTATTCTCATAATCAGCATAGTGGATGCAGTTAATAGCTTTCGGATTCAGTGAACTGAAGATATGTTTCAGCGATTCAATCTGTGGGAATACATCTGCCCACTTCGTTTCTTTTTTATTGAGAACTTTGAAACTAGTCATTGTTCCGATCATCAGCTGTACGTCTGATGACTTGTATTTCGCAAAGAAATCAAGCATCGCGAATACTTCTGTTTGTGTCATAAAGTCACAAATACCAACATAGGTTCCTAATTTTTTCATTGTGCATAGTTTTTGTTTGAACTTACTGTATAGTACTTTGCAACAATGTCAATATAGCTGGTATGACTACTTAATTCTTCCCTTTTCTTCGGTATTCTTCTTTTATTTTCCAATACACATCCTGTGTTCCTTGGTCTTTTGTCTCACCCTTAAATAAATGTGCTGGGTATTTTTCCTGCACCTTCTTTAGTTTTTCAGTAACTATTTCCTCCATATCAATACCAAGAATGACTGCCATTTCAAAACAATATATAACAACATCTGCAACCTCTTTTTTTATCTTCAACATTTTCTCCGAATCAACTCTTATTTCATCTTTTGTGAGGTTATCCCATT
This sequence comes from uncultured Candidatus Saccharibacteria bacterium, assembly GCA_964446965.1. Classification (GTDB taxonomy): domain Bacteria; phylum Patescibacteriota; class Minisyncoccia; order Phycocordibacterales; family UBA9973; genus UBA4124. Next base: position 91,991 of record CAYUQD010000001.1, on the reverse strand, counting down.
GAAATACCTCGAGGAGTTCAGCACCTTCAATCATGATAGATTTTGCTACATCAGCTGGTCGTAGGTTGTCCCAGTTTCGCTCTTCTAAATGTGCTTTTATTTGGGCGGTGAAGTCTTTCATATATGTAAATGGTAGCACTTTGGAGGAAGGTTCTCTATTGTTGACTTTATATATTTAAATAGTATTATGAGAAAAAATTTATTTTTATGACAATACTAAATATTGCTCTCTTCTTGTCGATTATTTATGCCACTGCATTTATAGGGTATGTATTAGGCTGGTTTTCAGGTCGTTATCGTATCATGAATTCTATGATTAGATTCATTTCCTTATTTTTTGGTATTTTAGCAACCTATCCTATGACATGGTTTGATATTCATTACTTACCTTTTTACTCTGAAGGAAGGGGTGGCCTACAGTTCTTAGTCATACTCATAAGTGTCACTATGAACATTTATGCAATGTGGCACGGTTTTTCTGTAGGAGAACAAGCAAGAAGGCTTAAATTAAAATGATTTCCGGAAGACACTCTTAAAAATCTCAATTTTGTTAATTGAGATTTTTTTATTTTTTACCCACTTTCGTATATTTGACATAAATTAGTTTTTATTGTAATATAGAAAAAACAAAAAATGAAAAATATGAAAAAAGTACTATCTTTTTGCTTCTTTGTAATAGCAATAATAACTACAGCTACTGCACAGCAACAGTCCAATTTAACTGCCCTCGCTACGACAAATGGTATCGGGCTTATCCCCGCTTTTAACCTCAATGCTCCAGCCGCTATGACCTTTGCAAAACTATATGTAGGTAAAAACAAACGTATAGAATTTGCACCAGATTTTGCGATGAATATGGAAAATGGTAAACCATGGTTTGGCGATATGTGGTTACGGTACAATCAACCGCTAGATACTAGTAATAAATGGACGGCGACTCTTGGTTTTGATTATTCGCCTTATTTCCAATCATTTGAAAAGCAAGGTGAAAAAATAACTCAATGTGTCGTCTACATGGCTTACCAGGCGAAACTTAAATTTATTCAGTCAACAAAAAACTCCTTTGTGTTTGATTACTGGTACAACTGCACCGCAAATAGAGATGCGATATATGGTATCAAAGGGAGTTACCTTAGCTTCACTTATTCAAGAGAAGAAGTGAGAAAAAAGATTAGTTGGTTTGGAAATGTAAATACATTTTTCATTTCCTTCTCAGACAAGTCAAAAGGGTTTGGTGTTTCGTATGATGGAATGCTCATGCATAACAAATCTGGTCTTTTTATTGGTGGGCAACTTGTTCATTCACTAAGTCCACGTTCCGCGACTAATATGAAGACAAATTGGGCATTTTCATTAGGCGCCTATCGTACATTGATGTAGCTAAAGGTTGCTATTGGTTAAAGATTTTTAATTAAAACTTAAATCAACTACAACTAAAACACCTGTTCTACGACAGGTGTTTTTTATTTGACAAACTAAAGTTTAGATTGTAAGGTATACCAAACATTCACCTTAAATTTTTTATCTATGGAACTGATTACTAAACAAGTCATTCACGCAAGCAACATACCATCTTTTCTTAAGGAGCTTAGTAAGTGCCAAAAAGATGAAATTATGGATTATATTGGTGAAGTTGTTGCCTTAGAAGGTACCGACCATCATCCGATCCTACTACTCGAAGCTGTCGTTTGTAACAAAGTATTTGAGTTCTTGTGGCTCAGGTATCGGGATATCATTAAACCTTTGCTACTAAAGGTTCAAAAAGAGCTTCAGCGGGGGTATTATGTTGGACCGTTTTCAGACCCCATGCCGTTTCCTGCAGAATTCTTTAAGACACTTAATGTAAGTTTTTTGAAATATTCAAAAAACCAAAAAAGTGTCGAAAGTTTTTTTAGGAGTGAGCTGTACAAAAAATTTATAACGGAGTGTACAAAGAAGATCTCAGATAATTTCGATGACGAGCAATAAGAACTATTGCAAAAGAAAAAGGGCCTTTTAGGCTCTTTTTTTATTTCTGAAAAATGAAGAAATCCGTAGTGTACTAGTTGACTTTTTATACAAAAAGTGCTATAATTAAACCAAATACAGTATGAATGATAACACTTCAGATTATCTCAGCACTTTTACTTCTTCTTAATAAATTCTTTGTCTTCAGGAAAAAAACAATCGGCTGGACATTCGGTATATGGGGCACAATCGCTATCACCCTCTACTTTTATCTTCAAATGATACTCTTACACAAAGGTGATCTTTGGATCATGATTGTGTACGACATCGCATTGTTTTTCCTCATGGTCTATGGGTATTTAATCTCATCTTCAACAACAAGTATTGCGTTGAAGGTATGGTTAAAAAAGCATGGACTTAAGATTAAAAAGATAATTGCATCGGTTACTACTATTGTATGTTTATTTCTGCTCTACAGGGCCTCACAAACCACATCAATATTAGTTGTACAGCTTCTTGGGGCTGTGACAGGTCTTATTGGAACGTTATTATTAGCAATTAATACGAATCTTTCAAATAAAATAGGATGGATTTCTTATTTTATTGCTCACTGCCTCGTAACATATTTTGCTATCAAGACCGATTCGCCTGCGCTTGCAATATGCCAAGTTGCCTCAGCAATTATTTCTCTTATGGGATTCTGGAATGAATTAAGAACAACTAAATTGGAAGTACCACTTCTCAACAACCGCCTTTAAATTAAACTATTTATCCGCGGTTGTTTTTTATTTGACAAAAATTTTATAGAATGTATTATCATCATAAGATCTCTGTATCTTTTACCTCTATGGGTCAGCGGGTATGGTATACCAAGCCATATTTTAACACGCGCTACCATGAGCGTTTTGATAGCCTTTTGAGGACGTATATTTCTTGTTCGAGGAATATGTCGTTTCAGACGCGCGAAAAATTCTGACTAATACAAACGTCAGGAAATTCAAAAGAAGACCGTATAAACTCGATTTTTATGGTCTATAAGCAAAGCCTTTCCAATTTTGGAGAGGCTTTTTAAATTACAGGTAATTGATCCACGCCAAAGTAATTATTAAAAAATGACCCGATATGTTTAATATATCAGGTCATCATGTGATCTTGTGGCGAATAATTTCTCGTTCTTCCTTTCTAATCTTCTCAACTTGCTCCTTTGTCAGGCTTGACGTAAATTTACAGTTTAAGAAATTTAATAGCCCATCGTACTCTTCTGTAATATTTTGACTTTTTGTTTGAACGATAAATCCAATAATGCAATTATCATTGCTCAATTTTGGACCTACTTTGGTTGTGTTATTTTCTTGAGAAAAATGTAACGCATTTTCCCAAGTGTCGCCGAGAATCGTATTGAGTTTAGTTTCAATATTTGCATCGATTAACAACTCAAACTCTTCTTTTTTAAGGTAAAATGTGTACTTTGACATACTGTGTGTTTTTTTGCATTCTACCACTTATATTTGACAAAGTCAATAATGAATTGTAGTATGTATCAAAACCTTTTAAATCAGAACTATGGAACAAGCTAAAAAAGACATGAGCCTAAAGGAACGGGTCGGTCATTTCATCACGCTGCTCAAGCGAAAAGATTCCCGATTTAATAATGCTGCAATGGCACATGCGCACCTGGTACAACAGCTCCGAGAAAGTGAATTAATATGTAGCACAGATAATAATATGCTAACTATGGCACAATTCAGAGCTTTTGTTTTTAATGATACGTACAATCTGTATTTATCAATAACCACCAAGCAAACCATCTTACTCCATGTAAATGGTGCATATGCCATTTATCAAAACATTCCCGAAGAAAACGAGGGTCTACTCGAAAAATTCTCTGTGAATCCTACAAAAAACTGCCTTGTCCACATACCGAACATGGATGGACACTTTGTGTGGTAGTTTCTTGAAGTGTATACACAAAAACCTCCATACATATGGAGGTTTTTTTTATTTACTTCAGTCGCCGGTCAATGTCTTTTTATGTGGACACGGCTATTGTTGTGCATCATTTCATTTACATCAAAACTCATCATCCCTGGTGGCCCTGATCGCACCCCCAGGCTGGCTTCGTTCTTTGTTGCTTTTTTGCCGATTTCATTTCTTGCAATAATAGTTACGTTGGCTGCAGGTATTCCGATATCAAAGGCAGTCATCCCAGGAGAATTATTCTGAAACATTTCATCGTCATTGATTGATGAGGCACACCATCCGACATCTGTCGGAACTTGAGCAGGTGAAACAGCAGCTTTTTTGCTGGACTCAGCAATCACGAGGACGGGCGGTTTGGCCCAGGCAATGTTGATAGTAAGAATCAACATTGTGACAAGAAAAAGTATCTTTTTCATATTTTCTTTTTTTAGTGAATGAAAAAAATTTTACATGCTTTGCTTCTTACGGCAGAGTTTTAATGTAATGGTTAAGGAAGTTTGTTTAGGATTATAATACCGTATTATCCAACTATGGTCAATATTTTTATACTGTTACCTCTATCAGCTTCGACGGGTTTTGGTGACCATTCACAATGTGTACATTGCTGGGCGTTGTATTGAAATGTGCTGCAACAAGCTCTACTACCCGCTTGTTTGCTGCGTTGCGCTCTGCCTTTTCGCGGAGCGTGACGACGAAGTGGTCGGTACTCTTTGAGACAAATGACTCCTTGCGCATGCCCGCACTAACTTTCACATGAATATACATATATTGAATTGTACTAGAGTTTGTACTGCCTAGTATCTATTCCCCACCATCCATGCTATGGTGACTATAGGGTTATTTACCTTTATATACTCATTTATAGGAAGTCTCAGGGAAGCTACGGACGATGAGGTCGCAAGACCTTTTCTGATATAGACAAAGTGTGTACTCCCCCTATAAGAAAGTTCTCTAGGAACAACCTCATGCACGACGCCTCCACCCGGAGGCTTTTTGTATGGGAGGTAAATATTAGGATTGTTGTGCGGTGAGTTGTGCAACAGATTTCTTGATATATGAAATCTCCGGCATCGCAAATCGAACGATCTCGTGACAACTCTTGCACTTGATCTCGATGATACCGTGGACCAACAAACTCTTGCACAACAACTTGCCACAACGACACCGATACTCCTCCAATCTATCATGTTTCATACCACTAGTATAGAAAGCCGAGATAGATAAAATCTCAACAAAAAATCAATTTTTTCTAAAGTTAGCAGTACGATACCCTTTGATCAATCCTACTGAATAGTGGTAGTTATCCAGTGCTTCTCGAGCGATACGCTCGGGTCGATCAATGAATTGTTCGAGTGGTGCGAAGTCCTCGATACACGTGACCTTGTGCAATGCACGTCGAGACTTGGCAGTGTGCCTGAGTGCCAGAGATGCAACGCGAGGCAGTGTTGTGAACCAAAACACTTCTCGCACCGCGTCGATATCATCGACGAGATTGATCCGCTCCTTGCCGTAGTCACACAACAACATATCAACGACGGTACTAATGGTGCCGCGCTCGAGATCTTCGAGCCAGTCGTGCATGTCGTCGTTGAGTTGCATCGCAATGAGATAATGCTTGAAATACGATATGAGATGCTCGGTATCGTCAGAGTCTATTCCCTGCCCTGCCATTGCCAAGAGTGCGACAGGGCCCATGATGTGACCGGACGCTGGGTGATATTTGCGTGAGTAATTGCCATATTTAGGTAGTACGTCTGGCACCGTGAGTATCGACTCCTGCACGGTCGCTCTGCAGCAACTCGTGTCCCATACATTGGCGCTATCGAGGGCATCCATGAGTCGATGAAAGAATAGTCGAAAACCAGGCGTCTCTGGAAATAATGAAGTATAGAAGTCAGTGTAATATCGCGCAAATGTATTTGCGATGGGCAAGAGTCTCGGGTCTGCCGCCGGGTCGAGATCCCAGAAGTCATCGTAGATGATGAACGCCGTCCAAAAGAATGCATTCATTGCTCCCATATGTACCACTCTGTCGCGCGATATTTTGTGAGCACTAGCACCGAAGGCGAGGTGCGTGTAGTACGGCATGAGTGTCATCTGTTTGTCGGGATTGCCCGTGATCGTCCGTTCTATGGCATCTATGGCGCGTGCTCTGCAGTCGGGATCCATATGTGTGAGCTGTCGTTTGATGCATGTTCGGATATCGTCAAGTATGTGACGCTCTTGGGCAGCCCACTGAGTCTCAGTAATAGGTGTCTGTGTGATTGTGGGTGAAGTGTTGCGCAAGAATGCGTCGAGCTGTGGCAATCGTACGTCATAGCATGAGAGGAATTGTGCGATAGCGGCATTGGTCTGCCGGTCGTATACCTGAGGTTGGGTCTGATCTACTGAGAAGTCTGAATAGTACGGGCCACCAGGTGCGCCTTCGACCGAGATGAGTAGTGCGAGTATCTGACCCATTGGTTCACCGTGCAGGATATGTGGATCGTGCCGAGCAATAGTATGTAGTGCCGAGAATGTGTCGTAGACCGTGCTGGGAAAACGCCAATTGACATCTCGTGTTGCGAGAAGTTTAGCAATAGTAGTATTCATATTGGTGAGAATTAGATTGGTAAGACGATAGTAAAGGTAGTGCCGACGTAGGGCGTACTCTGTACGGAGATGGTGCCGTTGAATTCCTTCTCGACGAGTTGCTTGACGATCGAGAGGCCGATACCAGTACCTTTGGTTGATTGGTCACGTTTGGTCGTAAAGAATGGATCAAAAATCTGGTCAATAATACAAGGGTCGATACCAACACCATTGTCTCTAATCGTACAGATCAGTGTATCTGCACATGGGGTGAAGGTGATACGTACAATGCGGTCGATACCATCATCGTGGGTGATGTCATCATACGCATCGATGCCGTTGGAGATGAGGTTGAGCATGACTTGGTTCCATTGCACAGTATCTCCGGCGATCTCACACGTAGTGCAGGGGTCGAGTATGAGCTCTACTCGTGCGATCAAGGCCTTGTATGAGAGGATGTCGATGACTTGTCGCGCCTCGTCGACTGCGCAAAATGTCGTACACTCCCCTTTCTTTACGATCTGTTTGTGTACTGCACTAATAAATCGCTCCATACGTTGTGCCGCTACAAAGGCTTGATCGAGATAGTCTTGCGCCTTTGAGAGTCCACCACTCGCCTCACCTTCACTCTTTGCACGCTCGACATTGAGTGAGACAGCGGTGAGCGGATTCATGAGGTCATGGAATAATCCTGATGACAGTCTGCCAAACTCTGCGAAGCTATAGAGTTGCCGTATCTTTTCGAGTTGGGCTTCTTTGAGTTCGCGGGTTCGTTCTTCGACGGTGACTTCGAGGCTGTCTCGTTCGATGCGAAGTGCTTCCTCAGAGTGTTGTGCGCGAATGAGTGTGCGCTCTATTTCTCTATTGGATAGCCACGACACAGTGGCGATGATCATGAATATAATGACGGTCATGATCGTATCAGATAATTGCCAACTATCGAGGCGCCATTGGTAGTCGGGTATGACGATGCCGACGTCTTGGATATGACCGAGACCAATGAGTACTATTGCAATGACTATGGTGATAGCAAATGCAAATCGCGTATTGATGAGGATACCCGACATCACAATGACGAGGGTGTAGATGAGGAGCGATGCAGTGACTTCGAGTCCCCACGTGTACCCCATCAGGAATGCAAATCCAAAAAATATCGCGATGAGTATATAAGCCGATAGTTTGGAATATCCATGTATCGAGAACCAGTACAGGAGAAATATACACAACGTGATCGCGATGATCGTACCCGGATGAATGAAATTGTGTCCCGATCCAGGATTGTATATCCACAGCACAATACTGAGGACACTTGCGATCGCAAAGAGTGTCATCGAACTCAGCAACAATACATTGAGAATGAATGCTCTGCGTGCGGTATCTGGATGTGGAGCGTCGGATCGGACGATCCGACTGAGAAAGGTATATATCATAGACAAAATCACACACAATTGAGAACGGATTGTGCGTGATTATTGTGGAGTACTATTCGCCAGCCCAAGGCTGTCCTGCGTTGAGTACTTTTGCGGTTGTTGCAGCAACGTTGGTACGAGATGCGACATTCGTCAGAAGTTCTTTCATGACAGTATTCATGCGTATGCAATACCCGAAGGTATATGGGAGTCTGGCTTCCTCTGTTATTTGTTGTTAGATCCAAGACCCATCGACCACAGAGGATCTCATGTATCAGTATATCGCAAAATTATTACTGCATCTTGTATCCGACTCCCGAGATCGTGTGGATAAGTTCCTTGGTCGCCTTGTCACCGAGCTTTTTGCGAAGGTTGAATACATGTGTCTCGATGGTGTTGGTGAATGGGTCAGCATTCACTCCCCAGACGTGTTCGAGTATGGACATGCGCGAGAGGATACGACCGTGGTTAGACATGAGATATTCGAGTAATGAAAATTCCTTGGGAGTGAGTAGTACTTCTGTACCATTGGTCGTGACGAGATGTTTGTCAGTATCGAGTATCACATCACCAACTTGTATGACAGTATCCTTGATCGGGAGCGGTCGCCGCAAGAGTGCGCGAACGCGGGCCAGCAACTCGCCAAATACGAATGGCTTTGTGACGTAGTCATCGGCTCCGATATTGAGCATATCAACCTTGGTCAGCGTATCGGCCTTGACCGAGAGCATCAGGATAGGTGTCGCAATACCAGATGATCGCACCTCTTCGCAAAATTCTTTGCCATTTTTGTACGGAAGGTTGTAGTCAAGGATGATGAGGTCGTATGTGTTGAGTGTGGCCTTTTGTAGCGCGATCTTGCCATCGATCGCATCGTCAACGATATATCCTTCTTGTGATAATGCGCGAATGAGAAACGCGCGCACCGCGTCATCATCCTCAACGATCAAGAGGTTCATATTGAGAAAGTGTAACATGCGTCATATATTTGACAATACTGCTTATATAAGGTACTTTGTTATAAACATCTAAACTTCTTCACAATGAAAAAAATAATGATCATTTTCAGCACGTGTTTTTGGACTGTTGCTTCAGCACAATTGTTGCACACTACCACTTCCGTCTCACGAGAAATAGAAAACATTTCGATCCAGCCGGCGCTTCCTGTTGGTGTCCCACACCCAGTGCACACCACTATCGATGCCAGACCAACCGATTATCCGTCAATGAGCAAGGTTCAGGGCTTGTCGCTCTGGAGACTTGTATGGAAGGATGGTTTCGGGCAATTATTCGTAGTGAACAAATACCACGTTCTCTTATCGTATGACGGATCAAATGCAGTTGTGCGGTACAAGCGGTTGGGGGTATTTGGGCCCAAGGCCTGGTGCCTATACCCTGTCTCAACACAGCGCCTAAAGCGACTCGAAAAACAAGGGAGAGTAGTTATCTACGTTCCACAAGCTTAAAGTAATACCTCGCATCTTATGCGGGGTTATTTTTTTGGGGTATACTACTGGTATTATTATTAGTTATACATAAAAATGAAAAAAGCACTGATCGGTATCGTTGTCATAGTTGCTATTGTTGTGATTGGTCTCGGATTTAACGGTACTCTTGATACGCAACCTGCTGCAGTAACAAAAGTTGCTCCTACAACTAATGTTACTCCTGTCACAAAGAGTACTGGAGTACAAGTATCTACGAGTACAGCAGTTGAAAGTGGTCGTAGAAAAGATGATCGTCCATATTGTACAGTAAATGGAAATACTGCAACCTATGGGTATCAGTACTGGAAGCCAAGATTTTTGATTTTCGGTAGTTGGCAAAATCTTCCTGGTATCTCAGTAGAGACATCATCTCCAGGTCAAGCTCAAGCAATATGTAATAACTTCCTCTACGGAACTCCAAATCAACCATAAATCTTTTATAAAAAACCACTCTCGCAATGAGAGTGGTTTTTTATTACATCCTAACTACACGGCAATCCAGTTGTTGTACTGACTGGACTGGTGAGTGTGCATCCGTCGGGAAACACTACATCTCCTGATGTTGGGTAGTATTGGGTTGTCGATGGGTAGCTATAGCTCGTGTAGGTGCTCTGTTGCTGTGTGTATGTCGGACGACTAGATGGAATGTATCGATAGAATGTGTAATAGACACTGTCCGGCGCGCGATTGACGACGGTCATCGGAACAGCGCTTGCGGTGAGGCCATACCCACGATAGCTGTACGTGCGCATACGAGGCCCGACGAGGGCGATGAGGATAAGGATACCGATAATGATGAGGGTGACCAAGAGGGGTCTGTTGTTGTCGTGCATATACGGCGACTATAGCATATGTGGAGAAAAATGGTATTGACAAAGAAATGATATATTGCAATATAAAATCTCCCAAAATCAACTGAAAAGTGTGCTACAGTAGACAAAAATCTATAGCCTATGACACTCCCCAGTTCATTCTCAATTGTATGGCATGCCCTATGTTTCATTATTGTTTTCTTATCAATAGCATTGGTGTTGGTTGCAAGTATCTCCAAATGGAAATGGGTTAATACAGTGTTAGGTATTCCAAAATTCAAGCTTTCATGGCTAAAAGGATTATCAAAAACCACTTCTGATCCAAAGAAAGTTATCAGCAATCACATTGATGTAATTGAGATTTGTAGCACACTCAATGCTCGTACTGATGATCTATCGCCAAAGCAAATCATTACAGCATACTTGCAGGATCGTGTACCCAAACATTGCACAATAACGGTATTGATCACACCTGATAATCCTGATGACAAAAATTCTGCAAAAAATCTCAAAACTGCAACGTATCAATGTCATGGTAAGAATTTTTTGAAAAAGGGCTCAGTCGTGAAAACACACAATGGCATATGGCAACCTCCCCCAACAACCTGAATTTTAAAAGGTTGTTTTTTGTTTGCGATATGAGGTATAACTAAAGAAATTCTTTTTATTCATTCTTAAAATCTAGATCATGAATAATACTATTTTCTTTTGCATTATCGTGTTTATGTTGATATTTTTTGTAATTCCCGGATTTGGTGCGCTCCTAATGCGTGAAATGCAGTGGGGTTACTGGCCTTCATACTTCACAGTCGCTGCAGCATTCATACCTATCTTTGGCATACTATCTCTGTTGTTGGCTAAAATTTCTAAGCCAAAGAAACTATATTAACATGTACAGTTTTTTAAAAGGCGCCAAAAGCGCCTTTTTTGCTATACTCCCTGCATGAAATCCCCTTCCACCCTCCCCAAAGGCCACGAACGACTCGAGCGCGCGCTCGCCCACCAAGGCCTGGCATCTCGCCGTGAGGCCAAGGCGCTCATTGCCAGTGGTAACGTTCGTGTCAACGGCAAGGTCGTCACCGAACCAGGCTTTGGGGTGGTGCTTGATCGCGACACCATAGAGCTCGCAGGAGAGCAAGGCAAAAAGGAGACATATCTCCTCTTTAAACCCGTCGGTATCGAGACAACAGCAACGAGTCCCAAGGCAAAGGACATTCATCGCGCCTATCCCAAACTTGCACACCTCTCACCCATTGGCCGTCTCGACAAGGAGACTGAGGGCCTCATCATCCTCACCAATGATGGTACTTTGACCAAGGCCCTCACCCAAGAAGGCTCCCTCGTCGGCAAGACATACCGCGTCACTGTTCGAGAGAACGTCGCTGACAGTGCACTCGAACGCATGTCGCGCGGCATCATGCTCGATGATCAGATGACGAGACCTGCGGCAGTTGTTCGCAAATCGCGGACCTCATTTGAGATCACCCTTCACGAAGGGCGCAAACATCAGATTCGTCGTATGGCTGACGCGTGCAAATTGACGATAGAAGGACTCGTCCGTACAAAGATCGGACATCTCACGAGCGCTGGTATGAAGCCAGGCAATGCAAAAAAGCTCTCTCCTGCAGATATTGCACTCCTCAAGCAATCATAATCCCGGACTTAGATAGCACGACTATCATATGCCCAGTGGAGCAATGCTTGGCGTTGCTTGGGGCGACAATGCGTATCTCCTGCTCTACAGTGTGCTTGTACCTGCCCTACATGGCGCCGTATTGCCCGCCAGCGCTTGATCTGGCGTGTGTCCTCATCAGGTATCCTGCGGCCCATATAGTAGCGACAATACCACTGGAACCAACCTCGTGGATCCTCGTGATATATCCAACCTTTTTGTTGCCACACAGAGAGTGGTTGGCTCGCATTGACCCCAAAATAATTGAGCGTAGGGTCATGACGCTCCGGACACAGGAGCGACTGTTTGAACCAACTCTTTGGAAATTCGTTCTGACAATCAGTCATGTACTTGCCGCCGAATACTCCGAGATGGAGCATTTCTTTTGGGGTAAGCATGGGACGGAAGTCTGGATCAAAGTTCTTGCCAACTGGTTCGGTCAATACGTACCTGTATCCCTTCTGCATCTTGTCGTTAACGACGACAGTTTTCATACTTATATAAACTTGAAGCTCTGCACCATGTCTTCGAGTACTTTGACGACTGCAGGAGTATCGAATTCTTTGATACCGAGACTCGGATCATACGCCGCAAAGCTTGTGGAGTGAATAGTATATTCTACAGCGTAACAAGAGTCGTTGTGCAACGTGCGATAGCTCGTCGTATCATAATAGTTGCTCATACCAGCATCGCTGAGAGTAATAATATAAAACGTGGTGCCATTGATCTCGACACTCCCCTTTGCTCGCTCACCATTGGATGGGACTATACATTCACGTACTGCATCATAGTCAGTACTCATCCCTATCGTAAATGTTGCTTCGCTAAAGTTGGTCTGGGGTTGGAATTCACGAGGAATATGCACTTTTGCGAGGAGTTGTCCGGCAGTCTGGGTGTTGGTGCGCCACAAGGTGTTCTCGTCTGTAGTAGTAACAGGGTATCCTGATGCTGGCTCAAAACTAAATGTAGTTCCAGTATATGCAGTAGTAGATGGTGCAGGCGCGACTTTTGTACCAGAGTACTTGATCAATACCGCTGCAAGGACGACGAGAACGACAAATATAATTAGTTTTTTCATACCATATAGTATACACCCGCTTTGCTATACTAGGATATGTTCAACTTATCCCCTTCGGAACAAAGGCTTTTCAAAAAGCTCCGCTCTCCTGCCCTCATTCAGGATTATCTGAACACCATTCCGTACAATTTTGAAAAAGGTGGCGAGACATGCCGGAGTCCGCGCGAAGTATTGCTGCACAACAAGGCTCATTGCCTCGAAGGTGCGTACCTCGCAGCTGCCATACTCTGGTATCACGGCGCACATCCACTACTGCTCGACTTGCGCAGTACGGTAGACGATCTCGATCATGTCGTTGCATTGTTCAAACACAATGACTATTGGGGTGCGATCTCCAAGACCAATCATGCAGTATTGCGATATCGAGAACCTATTTACAAAACGATTCGAGAACTCGCACTCTCGTACGCACACGAATACTTCCTCGACTCGGGAGACAAGACGATGCGAGACTATTCAAAACCTTTTTCATTAAAAAAGTATGGTACTGACTGGATCACTAGTGCCGAAGATCTCTGGGACATAGGTGCAGACCTCGATGATAGTCCCCATACATCGATACTCCCCAAAGGATTCAAACCGACGCGCACCGCTGACAAGATCGAACGCACTGCTGGCAAGCTGATGGTGCACACTCGAATGTAAGGAAATGTGGCCTCATGCGTTACAATAGGTATTATGAAGCGCACAAAAAAGGTCGAGCAAAAACATATCGTCTCAGGGATAGTAGTGCTTGTGGTTGCAGGTGTAGTCTATGGACTCGCTACATTTACGAGCAAAGCTGACTCGACGATCATTCCTACGCCCGTTGTCGTGACTCCGATAGAAGCCCCGATCACGCCTCCCAAAAAGGAGCTCTCGTACACATCCATCACGATCCAGACCGACAAACCGGGCGCTGAGATCGCTGCAGTGGTCGGGCTGAGTAATGTGCCATACGTACTCACCCTCAACCGCCTCGATGCAAAGCATATCCAAAAAGGTGTCACCATCACTATCCCTTCAGAGCTCAGCGACTGGAATGCACTCTCTCCGTTCCCGACACAATTGCCAGTTGCAACCGATATTCCACAGCTATTGCTCGTGTCACAACGTATCCAAGCAGTGGCCGCATATGAGAATGGCACACTCGTGCGATGGATGCCGACCAGTACTGGCAAAAAAAATACTCCGACACCAAGTCGCCTCTACTTCACCAACTGGAAGGGCAAGCTCGTCGTCAGCACGCTCGAAGGCGGATATATCCTCCCGTGGGCATTCAACCTCGATAGTATGGAAGGTATCGCCCTTCATCAATTCGACTTGCCAGGCTACCCTGCGAGTCATGCGTGTATCAGACTTCTCGAAGCAGATGCCATGTGGATCTACGACTGGGCAAAGCAGTGGATACTCGATGCTAGCGGGCAGAACGAGCTCGCATCAGGTACGCCAGTGATCGTCTTTGGAGAGTACGCATATGGCAAGACTGCTCCGTGGAAGAAGCTTGCAACAGATCCAAATGCAACAACACTCACCGTAGATGAGCTCACTGAAGTCATTACTGCATATAGTGAACAGATACAATCTGCTGCTACAACACGCGCTGCGATTGAGAATCAATAATTAGTATTTGCGCACAACACCTTTGATAACTGCGGCGATCACGAGAGAGTGCTTGGGATGCATCGGTTTGAAGTCTTTGTTGGCTGGTTCGAGCCACATCTTGCCGTTGGTAGAGCGTAGATACTTCATGGTGAATTCTCCATCGATCTGTGCGATCACAATATCGCCCACTTTTGCAGTGTTGGTACGCTCTGCGATGACGATGTCTCCATCTGCGATATGCGCATTGATCATAGAGTTACCATCGACTTCGAGCATGTATGTCTGATCCTTTTTCTTGATGAGATAGTCTTCGAGGTTGAGTGAGTCAGTGATCTCGTCCACACTCGATGGGAATCCCGCCTTGACCGAACCAAGGAGCGGTACGCTATCGAACATGTCAGTTGGCAAGAGTTTGCCCAGTCTATCCTTGGTCACAATACCCGCAGCAAGGAGTTTGTCGACGAGACGTGCAACTGCATTCTTTGACTTGAACCCAAAGAGATCCATCATCTCCGTATATGACGGCATGCGCTTGCGTGACTGATGGAATGCGATGAGCTTTTGCTTGTAATCAGGATTCATACAAATAGTATACGGTTATAGGAGAAATTGTACTACTCGTACAAAGGAGAACAATCCTGAGTACATACTAGACTTTTGTGGACGACGAATGTACCGGTGCATCGGTATAGGATATGTACTTGGTGTGTGAGTGTGGTCGACGAGGTGTTCGAGTCGTACGAGTTCACTTTTGAGGATGTCTTTGAAGGTTGTATTCATGTTAGGCAAATGAGAATAGTCTGCTAATGAGTCCACGCTTTGATTGGCGAGCAATCTGTTTGAGGAGTGCCTTGTGGCGAAGGGATTCATCCGAATACCGCTGTCCTCGCAAAATCTTGTAATCAATGCGTTCGTTGAGGGTACGAAGTTCTGTGTATATATTTTTGGTGTATTGATGTCGTGTCATAGGTTTTGTGAGACAGGTTATTCTTGATAATCGCGACCTGTATGTAGTATATGTGAACGATCGTTCACATGCAAGTATAGTGCATACAATATGTTGTGGATAACTCATTTATTTCAAAAAACATATATACTATCAGTATGAAAAAACTTATTCGCGACACTATTACTCACTGGAGATCACACAATGCGCCACGGATGGGCGCCGCACTCTCCTACTACGCAATGCTCTCGTTTGTACCACTAACACTCTTACTCATCACGCTGGCAAGCTATCTCTTTAGTCGCGATATTGTCCAAGGCACACTCATCACGGAGCTCGGTAATACTATCGGACGAAGTGCTGCACAGTACATTGACGAGCTTTTGCGTAGTCAGACATCTGAGACCATCAGTATCACAACAGCGCTCATCGGTGCAGGCATCACGATCATCGGTGCGATTGGTGTGTTTGGAGAACTCGACCAAGACTTCGACATACTCTGGGATACCCCAACTCAACCCAGCACAAAAACAACCTTCTGGAAAAAGGTTGCAAGAGTCATACAGTCAAAAATAGTTGCTTTTTCTCTCGTACCGCTTCTCGCACTCATTCTGCTTGTCTCGATTGGGGTGACGGTATTCTTTGGGGCATTGCAGGATGTGGTGCGAGTTGCACCTGCGTTTGTGTCCCTTATCAATTTGTTGCAACTTCTCGCTCCTCTCGGACTCGGCACTATCCTTTTTGCCGTTATCTATCGCATCCTGCCCAATAGAAAGTTGCCGTGGCGTATTATCTTTTTTGGAGCGTTCATCACTGCACTGCTATTCATTATCGGTAACTTCCTTATCCTTCAATATATTCGCTTCCTTGTACATACTGATGTGTTCGGTAGCGCGGCTTCTCTTGTCGGACTTCTCGTGTGGGTATATTACTCTGCACAAGTATTCTTTCTCGGAGCATCATTTACCTATGTGTATGCAAAAAAGAAAGGTCTTATTGCTTCTCGTGACTAAGGGAGATAGCAAGTGCTTCGGTTGAGATCTTGCGCGCCGCATCAGGTGCGTAGAACGCCTTGGCATGTGCTCCCATTGCACTATAAAGGTCTCGGTTCTCAAGTATAGACTCGATCTGACCAAGGAGTACGGATGAGGTGAGGTTTGATTCTTCGATCACGACCGCAGCTCCCGTACGTGCATAGTGATACGCATTCTTGCGTTGATGATCACCATGCGCATATACATATGGAATGATGATAGATGGCTTGCCCCATGCTGCAATCTCAAACAGTGTCGAACCTGCACGTGCAATGACGATATCGACTGCACCTGCGAAGACCTTTGCCTGGACGTTGTTGAGGAATTTGAATGCTTTGTACCGGCTACGACGAGTGTCGTCTCCGAGCGCAATGCGTAGCTCTGTCGTCACGTCATCATAGTCTGATGCACCGGTCTGGTGAATGACCTGATACTTTTTGATCAGATCGGGCACGATACTGACGATCACATCATTGATCGCCTTTGAGCCGAGTGAACCTGCATATATACCTACTGTCGGGAGATCTCCGGGGAGCTCAAAAAACTCGCGTGCGCCCTCGCGTACCGGACGAGTAAGCGTCTTGCGAACTGGTTGACCAGTGATCGATACCTTTTGCGGATCGAAGTATTGTGCGGCTTCTGGGTATGACAGTGCGATCTTCTTTGCAAACTTGCCTGACCATCGACTCACGCGTCCAGGGACTGTATCACTCTCGTGAATGATCGTCGGGATGCGCAAGAGTTTTGCAGCGACAAGTACTGGAAATGATGCATACCCACCCTTGGAGATGACGACGTCAGGATAGAGGCTGAATACTTTGAATACTGCACTGATGATCCCAAAGAATGTCTTGATCATACTCTGGATGTTGAGGATGACATTTTTCATTGAGAGGTGTGTGCGAAGTTTGCCCGCAGTGATCGGGATATAGCGGATGAACTGCTCTTCGAGGAGACCTGCGTCATAGGGTGTGTCGCTCATGTAGTAGAGTTTGAGGTTGATGATGCGCTCCTCATCAGCCATGTGGTTGAGTTCTTCGGCTATTGCCATCAATGGGTAGAAATGTCCGCCCGTCCCCCCGCCTGTAAGTAGAATTTTCATATGACCACTCTATTATACCTTCTTTTGATATCTTGACACGTTGAGCACCATTCCTACTGCACAGAGCGCAATGAATAATGACGTTCCGCCATGACTGATGAATACGAGTGGCACGCCAGTGAGTGGAAAGAGTCCGACGAGGGATGCGATGTTGAGGAATGACTGCGCGACAAGGAGTGTGGTGATACCGACGACGAGATACCTCCCAAAGCTGTCGGGAGCGAGCATGGCGATCTTGAACCCTCTCACTGCGAGGAATACATAGAGGACGACGAGTATTGAAGATCCAAAAAATCCGAACTCTTCCCCAATGACGGCAAATACGGAGTCACCTTGTGGTTCTGGGAGATAGCTAAACTTCTGCACACTCTGTCCGAGTCCGCGACCAAATACGCCGCCCGAACCAATGGCAATGAGTGACTGCTGGAGCTGATAGGACGCGCCTCGAGGGTCAGACGCCGGGTTGATGAAAGTCTTGATACGCTGCATCACATATGGCCGTACAAAGGCGAGTCCGATGATGCCGACGATGCCGATAGATACGATCATAACGATCTTTTTCCACGATACACCAGAGACAAAGAGCATGCCACAAGCTGCTGTCGTGATGAGAATGAGACTCTTTGTATCGGGTTGTCTGAGCAGGATCACTGCGACAACACCGAGCATGCAGACGAGTGGGATAATGCGAAACTTCACGTCTTGTGCTTTCTTTTGAGTCCACGCGAGCCATGTCGCAAAATAGATGACAAATCCAATCTTGAGGATCTCTGCCGGCTGGAACGATACCGGTCCTATAGAAATCCACCGCAATGCTCCTCCATGAGCAAACCCAAGTCCTGGTACAAAGACGAGAACCGTAATGATGAGGGTCGCAATGAATATATAGAATGCATTCTTGCGCCAAAAGAGGTACGGTACCTTCATCGTCAACCATAGCCCCGCGAACCCTCCGACGAGACCGAGTACGATCTGGTTGAACAACACACCATAGAACTTGCTCTCACTCTTTACGAGGATACCGAGACTCGCCGACACAAAAGAAAAAAGCCCAACAACAGTAATGAGCACGACGATACCGAGGAAGTATCGATCAAATGGCTTTGGATCTACTTTTTTTGTGAGGCGTTGGACCATTATTAGATATAGGGATTATTTGCTGACGAGTGCAATGACGACGCCGAGGAGTGCAGTGACGGTACTGAACACCCAGTATCGCATAACTATCTTTTCTCTCGACCAACCCAGTGCATGGAAATGATGATGAAGTGGAGCAACCCTAAACACTCGACGCTTGCCACAGTATTTGTAGGTGAATATCTGTATGAGAGACGATGCACTCGATATCATGAGTGGGAAGGCAATGAGCGGGAGGAGTAGTACAGTATCGGTGAGAAATGCGACTACAGTGAGTACGACGAGGAGTCCCATCATCCCCGTCTCTCCCATATAAAATCTGGCAGGAGGAATGTTGAACCACAAAAATGCAAGTATCGCGCCTGAGATCACTCCACACAACGCCGCAATATCGATCATCTCCTTGCCAAAGGCGATCGCCGCATACGATGCAAAGATGATCGCGAGTACTCCTCCGGCGAGTCCATCCATACCATCGATAACACCTCCAGAAAATACAGCAACAAGTACTAGTATGAAAAATGGGATAAACAGTACTCCGAGTTGTAGTTCAGTACTCGTAAATGGGATCGCAATACTACTAACGCCAAGCTTGGTATAGAACCAGCTCGCAATCAATGCTCCAACGACACAGATCAGGAATATCTTGATATAGCGAAATCGTATCTCGCGATCACGCTTGTTCTCGACAACTACTCTCCCCTTGATCTCGAGATAGTCATCAAAGAGTCCGAGCATACTCGCAAAGATGAGACTGGCGAGTGGGACGAGTGTCTGACTACGACTATAGAAGTCGAGTTTGCCGGTGAGATCTGATGGGTACAGATACGACACCAGCCACATCAGCCCAATAGTGACGAGTACTGATAGCCAGATGAGAATGCCTCCGACGCGAGGAGTAGAGGTTTCTTCGGCAGAGTTGTTGAGCTTTTTGAAATCCTCGTTTGTGATCGTCTCGTTGATGCGGTGCGACTTGCGCCAGAGCTTGTGCCGATACATAAAATTGGTCAGTGTCGGCGTGAGACCGATACCGATGAGGAAGGCAAGCGTTGTTGGCAAGAAAATTTTGATAACGTTGATAATCATATTATTTCATCAACTCTTCGAGCTTTGTTTTGGTAGGAGCGTAGTCTGGGAGATCTTCGATACTTGCCACACCAAAATGTTGGAGGAGTTCTAATGTAGGATAATACATCGCTCCCCTGCTCTCACCTCGCGTCTCGATGAGGCCACGCATCATCAGTGCGCGGAGACTATACGAGACATTGACCCCTCGGATGAATTCGATCTGACTCTTTGAAATACCTGTACTGTACGCGATAACGGCAAGTGTCTCAGCGGACGCCTTTGAGAGCTCTTTGCTCAATTCTTCTTTGCGAATACGCTCAATGAGACTCGAGTATTCACTGTGTGTAACGAGCGCAACCTCTTGGTTGAGCTCTGATACGACAATACTATGCCCCTGCATCAGCGCCTTGAGCTCTTGTACTGCGCTCGCAATAGCATCAGTGTCGGTCTCGAGTAGTTTGGCAAGGGACGCATAGCTATGAGACTCTCCTGTTGCAAACAGGATGGCTTGGATGGACTGCGGGAGGTTGTGGGAGAGACTCTGTGACATATATTAGGTGTGGGATTCTTCACTAGATCGCGCGAGCTGAATGTCACCATACTGATCGTTCTGGTCGGCATTCACGAGACCGCGTCGTACGAGCTCTAGCATACCAAGAAACGACACAATCGTATAGACTTTCTCAGCTTTCATATCCCCATCAGGCGCACTGATGCGGATACTATTGAACGACCCTGATGTCATCTGTGAGATACGATCAATGAGTGTGTCGATGACTTCAGTGATAGATATTGTCGCCGTGACGCGTGCCTCAGGCTTGGTAGGTGCAGGAGGTGGGACCCGCTTGATGATATCTGCAATGAGGAGCGGGAGTTGCTCCACAGGGAGGCTCGGGTCGGGGGCAAATACTGGCCCAGATTTCTGTGCTACTCCTTGGAATGAAATCCTCTTGCCATACTGACGAATGAGATCCCCCGATATGTGCGCGATGATTTGATACAGCGCGACGCGTCGTTCGAGGTCGGTGATAGACTCACTTTCCTCACTGGTGAGCTCGAGATTTGGGAGGAGGGATCGCGCCTTGATGAGGATCAGCGTCGCCGCAACTGCAAGGAAGTTGGCAACCATATCTGGATGCATACCCTTGGACTGAATGAATGAGATGAAGTCGTCAGTAACTGATGCTAGCGATACATCGTTGACAAAGAGTTTGCGTTTCTCAATGAGCTCGAGCAAGACCTCGATCGGCCCTTCAAAGGATTCGTGTTTGACTTGGAAATGCTGAACATCTGTCTCCATAGTATTACAAAGGTTTGAGCTCGTTGGCTAAAACATATTTGCGTACTTGACCTGTTTGAATGGGTGTACCCACTTCATTTTCTAGATGATACACCTTTACTATCTCACCTGTCTGCTGTTTCTGGAATGGATGGTCAATAATATCTATTATTTTATGCTTCGAACCCATATATTCTACTTGCTGTCCCAGTACATATGTTGTTTCTTCAGATTCTTTGGATAGCTGATTTTCCAATTCTTTTATTTTTTCTGCGTCTGATGCGATTCGCTGCTCGACGTGTAGGTCAGTTTGTGGTAATCCTTCATTTTCTTCAGCTATTCGTTGTACATTTTTTTTCTCATTATATTGAGCGATGCGCTTCTCTACTTCAGCTCGAAATGCATCTGCGCCATCAAGTACTTGGTCGATGTTTTCTCCATTAAGTATACGCAGTGCGTACTCGTCTGCCTTTTTGGTTGCACCGGATAATTGTTCCATACTGATGCAATTATACCCCAAAAAGAAAAAGCCCCCTACTTTGTGAGTGAGGGGGTTTGGCGATTGGGGTATTGGGTTGTGAGGTAAGGAACAGGGTGTAAGAAATGGAAAGAACAAAAGAAGAACAAAGAGAAACGGAAATAATAAGGGCAAGGGTAATAGTACGCGTGCAATCGGGGGTAGAAATGGTATATCAGAAGAGAATGTAAAGAAGATATACCGGAAAGAAGAAAAGCTCGCTGGTGCCAGATGTATAAAGATACTCTGGGTAAGATTACATATTATTGAGCACACCGGTTTGAGAGGATATAGTCCTGTTGTGAGTATGGATACGAAGTATCTGATACGTCACCCTCAATGTGTTGTGTTCAATGCCCTTGGGAAAGAATGAAGTGTAAATAGAGAAACTATCTATCTACACTGTATAGACGAGCTAAACACGTACATATTACATCCCATAATTTGACAATATCAAAGGAGTACGTATAATAATCAAAACCATAAAAAACGTATACTCATGGCAGAAACGATGACAAAAAATGATCTTTTTCAGAACATCAACACACTAGCCCAAGAACTATTCTTTGATGCTACAAAAACGGGCCCAACAAAGCACAATCCCCTGCGCTCTCCCAAATGGGACACGTACATTGAGCAAACAGATCTGCTCAATAAACAATTGGCCGTTACGGAAAAAATTGTAACCGTTGTGGTGACAAGTTGTCCCAAATACATAGAGGGAGAAGGGTCTAAAACCTTTTATTATCATAAGGTAATAAAAGCCAGTGAAGATTATGATCAATGTATGAACGAAGCCCAACAGAATGACCACAATGTTATTCGGATTGTTCCTTTGAAAATTGACTGACAACACAATTAAAGCCCTTACACATATGTAAGGGCTTTTTTTATTTCTTCAATGTAGTAGTTATTCTTGGTACACCTGCTCCATCTGTTTGATTTTGCCATTAACCATGACGACATCAAATCCCCAGTTTTGAATCTGCTCTGTTACACCTCCGTAATATTCAATTTTTGCCAAATCTGGATTGCGTAAGTATCCATAAAACTCCTCAATTGGTACGGCGTCTTTTATTGGTAACCTTCCCAGTATTGAAGTCATACGTTCATCATAGCTCAACAGCAAGACATGCGCGCCCATATCAAATGTATATTCTTGCGACAGATCAATGTCCGGTACCTTTTTTTGTTCAAGGGGTCTACCTTCAAGGATACACTCGCTTGAATCAATAACTGATCCGTCCTCTAAATAACAGCTCGGTGCCAATTTCTTATCTTGCATTTGTCTCGCAAATGTAATGTAGTACGTGTCGTTATCTTTTCTAATATTTTTTGGAAAGAGGTCTGTGACAGTACCCGATATTTGTGTTGATTGCACTAGTTGAGATGAACGATGATCAACAAACCATATTTTTCCAATAATGAGTCCGATCATTATACCGACAACGGCGATTAAGATTGATTTTTTCATAGTTATTTCTTTTGTGTCAACTCAATTACTCAGAGAGTAATTTATCAATACGGTTGATATCGCGCGGGAAAAGTGTAGCCTCTTTAATGTTTGAGAGACCCAAAAATCGTGCAGTAAGACGTTCGAGCCCCATACCGAGTCCACCATGTGGCGGAAGACCATATTTGAACGCTTGAAGATAGAATGAAAACTTTTCAGGATCAAGACCTTTCCATTTCATCTTTTCGACGAGTTTTTCGTAACGATGTTCTCGCTGGTTACCTGATATGAGTTCAAGACCGCGGAATAAAAGATCGTAACACTTAGTTCGTCCCTCATTATTTTCATCATCCATTGCATAGAATGGCCGCTTTGTCCGAGGGTAGTTCGTAATGAAAATGAAATCAGACCCCAGTTCCTTCTTTGCATACTCACAGAGCCA
Source organism: uncultured Candidatus Saccharibacteria bacterium (assembly GCA_964446965.1). Taxonomy (GTDB): domain Bacteria; phylum Patescibacteriota; class Minisyncoccia; order Phycocordibacterales; family UBA9973; genus UBA4124. The sequence continues at coordinate 68,473 of CAYUQD010000001.1, read as the reverse complement.
GCGTTCATGTTCTGGATCAAGATCTGGTTCCTGTGTGCAGTCCACGCCAGTTTCTTTGGTGATGAGCGCTTGCGCGTCTGCGAGCTTCATACTTGGGAACATATCGCTATCTGGGATAAGTGGGAATGTTGCACCAAGAACTTCAAATTCCTTCGCGCATGTTTTTTGAAGGTGTTCAGAAATATAGCGCAAAAGTCTTGTTTCAAGCTTCATAACATCTTCTGGTCCGTCGATAAACCCCATTTCTAGGTCGAGAGACGTATATTCGTTCAAGTGGCGAGCAGTTGCATGCTTTTCGGCACGAAAGACGTTTGCAATCGTAAATACACGCTCGAATACACCAACCATCATTTGCTTGTATAGTTGCGGACTTGTTGCAAGATACCCCATTTTTCCATAGAAATAATCGAACTTAAATACTTCAGTACCGCCCTCTGCATCTCCTCCTGTAATAGCAGGTGCTCTGAATTCAGTAAACTTCTCACTCGTGAGGTACTCTCGAAAGGCTTTGAGGATATTATGCTGGACTTTAAATATTGCCCGCTCGCGTGGCATGCGTAGTGTGTATGGTCGGTAATCAAGTAATGTATCAAGGTTTGGTTCAGCGTTAAAGTCAAACGGTAGATCTTGGGCCGGACTAAGTATATCGATATTTGTCACTTCAAGTTCGATATCACCATTTTGCTTGTCGGCTTGGATGTTACGTTCTGGGCGCTTGTTCACGATACCTTGGATTGCGACAACGGTCTCTGGGCGACATGTCTTTGCGATCTCAATGACGTCTGGACGCATTGGAAGGACGACACCTTGGATCGTGCCCGTCATATCTCTGAAGTCAAAAAAGACCATTTTGCCCTGGTCGCGACGGACGTCTATCCACCCCTTGATGAGTACTGTCTCGCCTGCCTTGCCCCCCAAGTCTCCAATATAGGTTCGTTCCATAGTGCTGCTCATAGGTTTGCATTGTGCCATATATCGGGCAATAAAAAAAGCCCAGGAGTTGATCCCGTGCTTTATACGAACCCATTTGTTTAAAAGAATAACCGCAGAGCTATGATTATCACTGCTATAAGCAAGATTGCTTTGGTAACCGGAAATCCCCACACTTCTCTCAAAATAAATGGCCAATCTCGCTCCAGTTTCTGCTCCTTACCAGAAGGGGCATCATCGTTCTGAGGTGCTCCATAGGTTAACGTCTGAAATGTAGCTACAGAACTTGTTGTAGGAGTTTTAGTAGCATTATCCCCAGCAGAGATTGTTATTGACTGGGTGGCAGTATTACCTGCATGACCATAACTACCACAGTCAGAAGGTAGTTGAGCATTAATAGGTGAATAAGGCTCATTGTGAGAGTTCGCTGTTGTAGTGATGTTGGTGTTATTGGTAACAATCACATCTACACCACAATGATCTGATTGATCATGAAAATAGTTCTTTTTCATACATATTAGGTTTAATGTGCTGAAATAAATGGATTTACTTTAAATCAAATCTACTCCATTGATATAAAAAGTCAATATAAAAAAGCCCGGAATGGTTCCGGGCTCTATTGTTAAAAGTAGTTACTACTTTTAGTTTTACCTTTTACAAATAAATGGAATTGATCAAGTCGTATATATTTTTCTACTACAGACTTAACAATTTCTGGCGTAATTGTTTGATAGAAATTAAAAACATCAGGATAGGCGCCGTATGCTTCGTCTTTTAGAGGATATAGCTCATCATCAAACATTTGTACCCAGCCTTTTGAGGTTTCCAGATCTCTTTTATCCGAAAGGTACATCCTTTTATTCCACATATCGATTTCTGTTTTAGTCATTCCGTCATTCAGAAGTTTTTTATAACATTCAAGTAGTACGTCGATTGTTTCCGTGAGTCGATCCGGCAATACTTCAGTGGTTGTTCCAAAGTATTTGTTTGTCGAAAAGCCAAAGTTTACAGATGATATACCGTATGCCAAGCCACGCTTATTACGAACCTCATCGAGAAAGATGGAGCCTAGTCCACTATGTGCATATCGACATATAAAACGTAATACTTCTGACGCAGCAGATCCAATCTTTGGGCCATTGAAGAGTAGGAGTATTTCACTCGTAGTGTTGTCTTTCTCATAGAAATATCTATAAGAGGGTTCTAATAGTGAGGGCTCCAAAGGAAGCTCTATTGTTTTTCCTTCACGCAATCGAAGTGTTGAGAAATGTGTACTGATTTCTTCTTTGGTACAACCTCCAGTAACAACTAAAAGCATGTTCTCTTTCACAAAATGCTGTGTATAGAATCTCATCACGTCTTCAATAGTAAGTGTGCGTATTGATTCTTCTACACCCAAGTTTGAATTATACCATTGCGTATCACCGGTCAGAATTTTCCTTAAGATCCTCCCAGGGAGATAATCATTATTTTCAGATAGTGTTTCTGCTAATTCAGTAATGACTACACTTTGTTCTTTTTGAAAAAGCTCAGGCGTGAGGTACATATCTTCGATAGTTGCCCGAAAATGCTTAATCATATCGGGTAAATATTCAGATGAAGCAACCTTTGAGTCAATGGTCATATCTTCCAGTGATGTGTAGGCGTTTGAAAACCCACCAACATTTGAAAGAATTCTGGCAATATTTGCCTTTGTTGGGTAGTCTTTTGAAGCACCAACAAGTAAGTGCTCTGATAAATGAGCAAGGCCATTATCAGAACCGTTATAGATCGATCCAGCTCGGATCATCAATTTTGCATAGATCGGAGCAAATTGCTTTTCTATAAAGATGACTTTTAAACCATTATCGAGTGTGAGATCGTGACGCGTTACACCAAATTCATTGAGTAAGTAGTTTCTTTTCATTTATTTTGTTTTTAAAGGTTGAGTTAAATATTGTTTAATTTTTTAATCATTATACTTAGTTTTATATAAATGTCAATATAAAAAGCCCCGGAAATTATCGCGGGGCCTTCAAAGTCGAAGTGTAAAACCTAGACACCATTATCATCACCATCATTGAGACTTGATGTTGGCGGCTTTTTTTGCCTTTCCTGCAAAGTCTTAAGCACCTTTTGCTGTTCTTTGTGGGGAAGGCTATCAAAACCTTCTTCGAGTGGCTTTCCTTCAGACATGTTGTTCTTTAAGAAATTCTCTGCTGTGTTCATGTTTTTTGTTTTTTAATGAAGAAAATGAGCTACGCTCTTTGTGATGAAAGCAATTGATCAAATCTTTCTATAACAAATTCCTTAATACTAGGATCTTTTTCAATCCCATATTTAATGGATTTGAGATAGCGTTCGAGACGTTTTGGTAAGGATATCATGTATTCGCCGTTTTCCAAGAATACATTAAGTTTTGCTCGTACTGTTTGAAGTAGTGGAACATATGCCTGTATAAACTTTTTGTTTAAATCAGGTGTATACCGCATCGGTAGTGCATTTTGGAATGCTCCGGCAATAATCTTATCAAACTTATTACGCATCCTTTGATAAGCACGGCGATGCTCTGTTCTGAGGCAATCAAGGAGGTATTCTTTTTCATATCTTGTCCTGTACCCATTAAGTTCAGCTAAATACTTTTTTTGAAAATACTTCCAATTGGTAGTATGCACCCTTGTTCGTATCTTAAAACCAGGGTCATTAAATGCATGCTCATCTATATATTCATCCTGCATACGCTTCTTTGAATTCTCCTGTAAAAAGATGAAGCTCTCAACCATTGCGTTTATGACTCCCTTTTCAAAGTCCTGGATAGCAATATGTGTAAAATTAAAATCATCTTTTTCTGAACATGTGTACCATCTGTACCCCTCATGCTCTACAAGAGTACCGTGCATCTTTTTTAGGCGAGCAAAATCATTACTCAAACATACGTAGAGTTCATTATTGGACTCTAGTATGACGGATGCATGATCTGGAGTAATCCCAAGGTATACTTTGTATCCATTGCGTTCGTGTCGTAACAATGATCCAAGAATGATTGCATGTCCGAAACAATTTGCTCCCATAACTCTGTTTTGAAGGAGCATTAATTTGGGGGTAAAGCCTACACCTTTTCTCACGAAATAATCTACAGAATAGATTATACCAAGCACGTCTTGCATTTTATCTTTACGGTCAATCCTAACAAAATTACCGGATGGTTTTACACCTTTTGCATATGTCGCAAATGCATCTAGAGCGCTTTGTTCAATAGCTTGAGCCAAAGTCGCGATATCATACACTTGAGTGGCAGTTTTATGGTGCAAAAATACAAGCTTGTTAAAGGCCTTTAGCATTTTTTTCATATCGTTTTATTTGGTTTTAAAGGTGAAATATATCGTTTTTGTTTCAAAACAATATACATAATTATAAATAAATGTCAATATAAAAAGCCCTGGAAATTTCCAGGGCTTTAGTTAAAACCTTCAGAGTCTTACGCTCGTTTTTTTAGGTTTTTTTGATTTTTACTACTTACACAATTACCTCCGGTATTGCATTTTGCGGGTTTTTCAGGTTTACAAGAACTTATACAATTACCCCCGCCTCCTCCACACAAAGATGACTGTAGTTTTTCTGGATGGCATCTACCTGCACATGTTACTCCGCAGAGTGAAGATTTTTTTTCATCATTAATCGTGCAAGCAGAAGTACAACCAACTGCTTTCAATACATTTAAAGGTTTACCAAATTCAGCTACCCACAGTTCGTTGGTTTCTTTGAAAGAATCCTGGAGATTTTTTGCATCTTTCTTACCACGTAATCCGAAATATGGGTAATGGTGAATATAGTATCCAAAAATCTTTTCACAATCAGCATGATATCTCCTAGTATCCAAGATATGCGCATGCCAAAAATGATCGATGATCCTATTGGGTACAATTTGTTTTTCTGGGTGCAACAGAAGAAGGCACAAGAATTGCTTGTACAATTTTTCTGCTTGATTTGCTTGTTTTACGGTCAAACCTTTTCCTTCTTCAGGTTTACGAAGCTTTGATTTAAGCTGAGTAAAGTTCAGACTCTGTATAAGAGTGAGTTTTCTTTTAATAACAGTAGTTTTTTTCATTGTTAAGTTTTTCTTAACAATACTATCTAATACAAATTTGTCAACCTACCCCATCAATATCTGATTTTTGATCAACTTCTGGTATTCCTTATTCTTCTTCTCAAGCTCAGCGTGTGTTCCCTGCCCCACGATCTTGCCTTCTGCCACGACAAATATGATATCTGCATCCATCACCGTAGAGAGTCTGTGCGCAATGATGATCGTCGTGCGGCCCGCAGCAGAGCGGTTGATGGCGTCGTGAATGAGCTTCTCATTGATAGAGTCGAGCGCCGATGTCGCTTCGTCAAATATCAGAATCTTTGGATCCTTGATGAGAGCACGCGCAATACCGATACGCTGGCGTTCTCCACCCGAGACCTTGATACCGCTCTCGCCGATCATCGTATCGAGTCCGTGGTCCTTGAGTTTTGCGATGAAGTCATCGAGCGACGCGTCGGTCACTGCGCGAGCAAGCTTGGTCTCGTCGACGTCAGTACTCGATGCAAGTCCAAACAATATATTGTCTCGGATACTACGATCAAAGAGATCTATCTTTTGTTCGACATTCCCGATCTGACTACGGAGCCAATGAAGGTCGAGCTCCTTGATACTGACACCATCGATCAAAATATCACCCTTGGTTGCCTCATAGTAGCGACGCATGAGGTTCACGATCGTCGACTTGCCCGACCCAGATACTCCGACAAATCCGACTTTTGCTCCGGCAGGGATCATGAGGTTCACGTTTTCAATCGTGTGTTCTTGCTCTTTGTCGACATCGAGCTCTTCTTCCTCTTCTTTTGCACTTTTGCGGTATGGGTATGCGAATGAGACATTTTTGAACTCAATACTACCTTGTAGATTTGGGACAGTTTTACCACCAATATTGGGATCTATATCAGGAACGATATCCATGAGATCAAAATACTTTTTAATTTCAATAACAAAATTCATTACTTGTCTTTGCGAATTCATCAATTGGTTAACATTATCAAAAATAGTACTGGTCCATGCGAAAAATGTGACAAACATACCTGCAGAATGGTATCCGGCAAAGATGAAATATACTCCTAGACCCAGTGTCGCATACCTACCGATAGTAATCACTACTTTTTGGGAATAAAACGCACGTATATATCTGAGCCAGAGATCAATGGTAAAAGTAGTTACTCCAGTATACGAATCATTAAAATCCTTTACGGTTCTATCTTCCTGAGCTTCAGCGATCACTAGTGTTGAATTTCTGAATAATTCAGATTGGAGTTTTGATTGTGCTTGATTTTTTTTGCGTACGTCATCAAGTAGTGGAAAATAGTTTTTATTTCTTCGATTGGAAACCAAAATGTGTAGCAATACAAATGCTAGTGCAACTCCTGCAACACGCCAATCAAATACGGCAAGTATTATAAGTGTCACAACTATTTGCAATACACTCTGCAAAATATTGTACATAAATTGATCAACCAAGTTTACTAGTGCATTTTGACCTTTGTTCACTACTGTCTGCTTTACACCAGAGTGTTCGTTGATATGCTGTCCAATTGAAAAATTGAGCATTCTTTTCAAGGAAAGTACCGAGAAAGCTTGTGTGACATTTACGTCCAGTTTTTTAATATCAATATATTCCTTTATATAATAGAGAAATTGTTGCTGAATTAATGTAATAAAAAATGAAATTCCTAAAAACAAAAATGTTAATCGCACATTTCCCTTACTAATAGCATCTACTCCTTTACCAAATAAATATGGGGTAAATGAGCCCATAGCTAGCATGATGAATAAAAGAATGACAGTAATAATAAAATACTTCCAGAATGGTCTGAAAAGGGTAATTATTTTTCCATAAAATGTTTTTTTCTTTCCCATAGTTATTCCATCAACCCCACACTTTCATACACCTTCCCCAATTTCTTCATTGCAATCTCATTTGCCTTCATTGCACCTTCGAGGAGTATCTGTTGGACGAGCTTGGGATCGTCTTCGTATACCTTGCGACGTTCACGCATCGGCGTGACAAAGTCGATAATATCTTTGATCAAGCGTTTCTTTGCATCGCCATATCCCAACCCTTGCGTATATTGGCTTTTTAGTTCTGCAGAATCATCAAAGAGTTTGTGGATCTGGTAGAGCACCATGTCGTCGGGATTTTTCACCTCATCCTTGCCTCTCGAATCAGTTGCAATACTCATCACCGCTTTCTCAATCTCCTTGTCAGTCCCAAAGAGTGGGATAGTATTGCCATAACTTTTTGACATTTTTTGTCCATCAGTACCTGGTACTGTCTCGACATCTTCGAGGATGAGTTCTTTTGGGAGCTTGAACAGCTCGTCGTATTGGTTGTTGAACTTTCCAGCGATATCACGCGCGTATTCTATGTGTTGCTTTTGGTCCTTGCCGACTGGGACAACTTCGGCGTCGTACATGAGGATATCTGCCGCCATGAGGACTGGATAGTTAAAGAGTCCCATACTCGGTTCAATATCCTTTGCAACGGCGTCTTTGTACGCATGTGCACGCATCATGAACGGGACAGTGATGAGCGTATCAAATATCCAGGTGAGTTGTGTATGTGCAGGTACTGATGACTGTTTGAACAAGGTGATATGTTTGGGATCAAGTCCTATGCCGAGGTAGTCGAGAACGAGATTGTGCGAGAGTTGCAACATCTCCTCTTTGTTCTGAATGGAGTTGAGTGCGTGCAAATCTGCGATAAAAACGAATGTTTCGTATTGATCTTGCAGATCGACAAACTGCTTCATTGCCCCAAAGTAGTTGCCGATATGTGGTCGACCAGTTGGCTTCACACCGGAGATAAGGCGCTTTTTTTGACCCGATTGTGGGGATATCATGGGTATATAGTATCAAAAATGGTGGATTTTTAATAGTAGAGCGAGGTGGTACAATCATCCTATGCAAAAGGCTTCAAGTCTCTCCAACCTCCGCGTACCACCTCATTCTATTGAGAGCGAGCAGGCCGTCCTCGGTGCACTCATGCTCCGTCCTGCTGCAATCCACGAGATCGTGGACCTCCTCACACCTGATATGTTCTACGCAAAAAAGCACGCGATCATCTTTCGCAATATCATGGACCTCTCGCTCAAGAACGAGCCGATCGATGTGCTCTCCATTGCCAATGTGTTGAAAGAAAAGAAATCTCTCGCCGAGATCGGTGGCAACGTCTATCTCAATGAGCTCATGAGCAATGTCCCCTCCACCGTGAACATCCGTCACTACGGCGACATCGTCTACAAAAAGTTCATCTTGCGCTCTCTCATTGACTCATCCGAGTCCATTGCAACACTCGCGTATGAGGAGAATGATATGGAGACTTCCGAGATCCTCGATACTGCCGAGAAGGCAATATTCAAAGTCTCATCCGCAATGCAGACCAAGAATGCATTCGTCTCTATCAAGCAGTCCTTGCTCGAGACCGTCGAGCAGATCGAGTACCTGCGTGACCACAAGGACGAAGTGCGCGGTGTACCGACTGGCTATGTCGACCTCGACAACATCCTCGCTGGATTGCAAAAGAGTGACCTCATCATCCTCGCCGCTCGTCCAAGTATGGGTAAGACGACGTTTGCGCTCGACATCGCACGCAATGTCGCGCTCGCGGGAACCCCTGTTGGTATATTCTCGCTCGAAATGTCAGCACAACAACTCGTCCAGCGTATGCTCTCTGCAGAGAGTCGCGTGGACGCATGGGCGATCCGTACTGGTCACGGTATCACCGCGCAACACTTCACCACCCTCCAAGAAGCAGCGAGTCGATTGCAAAAAGCTCCGATCTATATCGACGACCAAGCCGGCAACTCTATTGTAAAGATGCGTTCGGTTGCTCGCCGCCTCAAGAGTGAGCACGGTCTCGGACTGATCGTCATCGACTACTTGCAACTCATGACAACATCCAAGAACTATGACAACATGGTCAACCAAGTCACCGAGATCTCTCGCTCACTCAAACAACTCGCGCGCGAACTCGAAGTCCCTGTCCTCGCACTCGCCCAGCTCTCTCGTGCGGTCGAAACTCGTGGTGGCAAACCTCGTCTCTCTGACCTCCGAGACTCCGGTAGTATCGAGCAGGATGCTGACGTCGTGATGTTCCTCCACCGCGAGGACCGCTACAAGGATGAGAAGGACAACATCACCGATATCATGATCGAGAAGCACCGTAATGGTGCAGTCGGCTCTATCCAGTTACTCTTTGATGGCAAGACCACGTCATTCCTCTCGCTCGACAAAGACCATGCCAACTTCGCAAGCGCGCAAAAGTCAGCCGTTACCTTTGACGACTTCTAACGAGTACTCTCTATGCACCACGAACTCGAGCGCCTCACACAACTATTTCTCAAATTTCCTGGTATTGGTCAACGCCAAGCCGCGCGTTTTGCATACTTCATACTCACCCAACCCGAGCACTACGTCGCAACCCTCGCGCGCTCACTCCTCGACGCTCGCAACCAAGCGCACACCTGTACTCGCTGTCTACGCATCTACGAAGGCACAGGTGACTACTGCGATATCTGTGGGGATACATCGCGTGATCAGTCCCAACTCATCGTCGTAGAGAAGAGTCAGGATATTGATAGCTTTGCAAAGACCGACTACAACGGCCTCTTTTTTGTACTCGGCGGGCTCATCCCTATTGTGCAAAAGAATATTCTCGCAGGGACTAATATTGCCCAACTCAAAAGTCGTATAGAAAAAGAGAGTCTCAACGCCTACGAAGTCATCCTCGCCTTCCCGATCACTCCCAACGGCGAGCACACCGACAGTGTCGTCCGCGAACAACTCGCATCATACCCCGTCGAGCTCTCAAGCCTCGGCCGTGGCCTCTCTACCGGCGCCGAACTCGAATACGCCGATGCGCAGTCACTGAATGCATCGTTGAAGAAAAGGGAATAAAAAAACGGCTAACCTCGTAAGGTTAGCCGTTTGAATTAACTGGCAAATTGATGCCGAACTAATTCTGAGTAAATTCCATCTTCTTGCATGAGTGATGCATGTGCACCATCCTGCGTAATTTTTCCGTCATTTAAGACGATAATACGGTCGCAATGTCGAATAGTTGCCAAGCGATGTGCAATGATAATCACTGTTCTTCCCTCAAGATGATTTTGTAAAATATCTTGAATATGTGTTTCAGTGATTGCATCAAGTGAACTTGTTGCTTCATCTAATATGATGATTTTTGCATCAATCAGTAATGCTCGGGCAATGGCGATACGTTGCCGTTGGCCGCCCGAAAGTTTGATCCCTCGTTCGCCAACTACTGTCTCATAGCCTTTGCTAAAGCTCATGATTTCTTCATGGATCTTTGCTTTTTTAGCAGCCTGTACCACTTCTTCCATACTTGGATTATCTTTTCCGTATGCAATATTTTCAAATATTGTTCTATGGAGTAGTGACACGTCTTGCGGTACGATAGCAATTTGTCGGCGTAATGCGTCATGTGCCATATTGGCAATGTCGGCACCGCCGATCTCAATAACGCCGTTGTTTGGATCACGAAGCTTCATAAGCATCGCAATCAATGTTGATTTGCCTGCGCCCGTACTACCAACTACGCCAACATGTTGACCATGTTCGATAGTGAGATGTAAGTCGCTAAAGACATTTTTTCCAATAGAATAACTAAAGGTGAGATTCTTAATGATAACTGATCCATCAGCTATGAGCTGATCTTCTGAAAGATCCGCCATGTTTACTTCTGGAGTTTTTTCAAAAATTTCAACCATTTCGTAGGCATCGGTATTGTATTTTGTGAATCTCACAAATGTTCTACCAACCTCCCACATCGTGTCGGAAATAATCTTCATATAGAGGTATACAAGTGCAACGTCTGCCGCGCTCATTTTCCCTTTGCTCCAGAGCAAGATAGCAATACCCAAACTTCCGAGCTCGAGTGATCCCGTAAGAACTGCTTGAATGGCATTTTGTAAATTACTAAACACCCATGACCTTTTCTGTGCTTTTGCATACAACGCATTCTGTTGCTGAAAATGAGCAATTTCCTTTTTCCGTTGACCGAAAATAAGTACTGTAATTGCGTTGCCGATGATATCTGCAGTTACTGCAGTAAGATCGGAACTTAATTGTGCTTCTTTAGAGTCAACTGGATTTCGGATCTTTGCCATTTTCACACTCGTTAGCATATACACAATCGCCCAACCTAATACCAATCCTCCTAGAATAGGAGATTTGAAAAAGAGAACGATGCAGATACCAATAACTTGTACTGCGGAAAATAAAAACGTGTAGGCGATACTATCAAACATTCCTTCAAAACTTTTTATGAAACGATTCATCCGAGCAATAAGAGCACCGGAGTGATTGTTCGCAAAAAAATAATGTGGTTGACTGATAACAGTTTCAAGTGATTTTTGGTGTAATGAAAAAATTGATTTATTTTCAAATACACTTAAACAATAGTCACCTAAACGAAAGAATACTTGCGCTACGACAACAGAAGCAACGAGCAACCAAAATGTGTCGAAGATGTTAGGGTCCTTTTTTACCATTAATGCAAAAAGTGAAGCCGCAAACATAGGAGCAATTACATTAAGGGTGCATGTCGCAAGTGAGTAGGAAGATATAGTTCCGAGTGCCCATTGTTGATGAGGCTTAGTGTGTTTCCGATATATCGAATACACTTTTCGCAAATTTTTGACCATAAAGAGTTGATTTAGTTGTAAATAACGATTTTTTGCATTATAACATACTTTTGTAATATATCAAGTTGGTATGTTCAGTACAAAAAAACCTCCGATATGGAGGGTTTTTTATTTGATAGCAGTGATCTTCACTTTGAGGTATGGCTGTCGGTGGCCGTTCTTCTTTTGGTAACGACTCTTTTGCTTGTAGCGAAGGACGATGACCTTTGCAGCGCGGCCGACCACTGCAACTTCACCAGTTACTGATGCACCAGCAATGTAGGGCATACCGATGGTAGTATCTGCACCATTGTCGACGAGGAGGACATGGTCAAATGTCACACTATCACCCTTTTTGAAGGCTTCGCCGCTCGGATTGGCGAGTTTCTCGATAGTGATCGTGTCACCAACAGATACTTGGTACTGCTTGCCACCGGTCGCAATCACTGCAAATTCTTCGGATTTTGAGGCCTTTGGAGCAGCCTTCTTTGCAGGGGCTTTCTTGGCTACTGTCTTTTTGGTTGTTTTTGCGACTGCCATAATAGGACCTCATTATACTTATTTCCCGTTTCTTTGCAACCCTATGGAGCCCTGACATTTTTGGGCGAGTTTTCCCTTTCTGGCCTTGCGACATAATGCTACAATATGCGTATGATTTCACGCTACAGCGCGCATGGATTGACTTGGATCGACCTCGAAAATCCAACATCTGAAGAAACCGCGCTCATCACTGAGGAATTCAATATCCCCCACCTCGTCGGCCAAGAACTCGTCGATCATACGATGCGTTCCAAGGTAGATCTATACGCCAACTTCCTCTATCTCGTCCTCCATTTCCCCGTCGTCGATACAGCCGACAATGGCAATGACGAGCAAGAGGTCGACTTCATCGTCGGCGACAAGTTCCTCATCACGGTACGGTACGAGCAGATCCACGCAGTGGATTCTTTTGCCAAACTCTTCGAGAAGCACACACTCACCAGTCAGGTCGCAATGACTCCCCATGGAGCATTCCTCTTTATGCAGCTGACCAAACTCCTCTATCGCTCATCGCTCCACCAACTCGAATCCCTCACCCTCACCCTCAAGGAGATAGAGTCTCGCATCTTTACCAACAACCAATCCTCTATCGTTCGAGATATATCGCATGTATCACGGACACTCCTCGACTTCAAACAGTCCGTCCGCTTTCATGCAGAAGTCCTCGACTCATACGAGAGCGCGAGTCGCAGACTCTTTGGCGATGAGTACGCATACTATGCAGAGGTTGCAACAAGTGAGTACAAGAAAGTTAACTCCATACTCGAGAGTCATCGTGAAGTTCTCGGCGAGCTCCAGCGCACCAACGATACCCTGCTCTCGACCAAGAGTAATGAGATCATGAAGAACTTCACTATCATGACCTTCGTCATGCTCCCACTCACACTCATTACAGGTATCTTTGGGATGAATACGGATTCCGACCTCATTTTTATCAAATCACTCGATGACTTCTTCTTTGTCATTGGTGCGATGATCGTGACAGGGATTGTGCTCTTTTTCTTTTTCAAAATACGTCGCTGGCTCTAACCCTCTCCCATGGAATCTCTCAATCTCTACAATACAAAATCTCGCTCTATCGAAGCATTTGTGCCATTGCATGCACCTGTAGTCACCATGTATGCCTGCGGTCCGACCGTATACGACTACACACACATCGGACACATGCGCAAATATATTGGGGATGACATATTGCGACGCACACTGACACTGCTCGGGTACGAAGTGAAGCATGTGATGAATGTCACCGATGTCGGACACCTTGCCAACGACACCGATTTTGGTGAAGACAAACTCGAGACGCGCGCCCAAAAAGAGCAGAGATCTGTCTGGGATGTTGTACAGCATTACACTGACTATTTTGATACCACAATGCGCGCAGTGCATGTACTTCGTCCTACTATCCAACCCAAGGCAACAGATCATATCCCAGAAATGATCCAGATGATTGAGACACTCATTGCGAAAGGCTTCGCGTATGAGACGGCGCACGCGCTCTATTTCGACACCGCAAAAGATCCTGACTACGGACACTTCTCAGGCCAAAAGCTCGCTGACAAGGAAGTCGCGGTACGAGATGACGTTGTCATCGATCCTGCAAAAAAGAATCCTGCTGATTTTGCGCTGTGGTTCAAACGCATTGGCAAATACGCTGATCATGCCATGTACTGGCCTTCTCCATGGGGCGACGGCTTCCCTGGGTGGCACATTGAGTGTAGTGCGATGAGTATGAAGTACCTCGGCGAGACCATCGACATCCACACTGGTGGTATCGACCACATCCCCGTGCACCACGAAAATGAAATCGCGCAGAGCGAGTGTACGACTGGACACGACTTTGTGAAGTATTGGGTACACCACGACTTCCTCCTCGTCGATGGGGTCAAAATGTCCAAGAGTTTGCAAAACTTCTACAAGCTCGATGATATTCTTGCCCGAAATATTGACCCTGTCGCGGTCCGCCTCATGTTCATGCAGACGAGCTACCGCAAACCGCTCAACTTCACCTGGGACTCGCTCGACACCGCCAACGAACAACTCAAGAAACTCAAACGCTTCGCCTCACGCCAACACGCCATCGGCAAGATCAATGCTGTGTATACCGGCAGATTTATCCTCGCCCTCCAAGACGACCTCAATACCTCAGTCGCGCTCGCCGTTCTCTGGGAACTCTTTGGTGACAATACGATCTCTGACGCTGACAAATGGGCGACCCTCATCCATTTTGACATCGTACTCGGTCTCGACCTCGAGCAAGTCCCCTCATTTATCATTACCGATGAGGCGAGAGAACTCCTTGTACAGCGCGATACTGCTCGCGCGTCCAAAGACTTCGCGACATCAGATACTCTACGCAAAAGCCTCGAAGCCCTCGGCTACGAAGTCCTCGACACTGCAGATGGTACGGTCTTACAATAGCTTGTAGTCTTCGCTCCAAAGTAGTATTTCTTGCGAAAACTCGCTTCGCTCAAACAGTTCTCCAGAAATACTACTTCGTCGCTTGACTACCGAGTAATATCAATTAAAACGCAGGCAACACCACTTTGAATACTGACCCCTTGTTCATACCATCGCTCTCGATGACGACATCACCCTTGTGTGCGAGAGCAATCTGCCTTGCAAGATAGAGTCCGAGTCCGCTACCTCCCGTATTCATCTTGCCACCTTCTCCGCGACTAAATTTCTCAAAGAGCTTTGCCTTGGTCTCAGGTGTGATACCTACACCATTGTCTTTGACTGCAAACTCGATCGTCCCATCCACTCGACGCAGCGATATAGTCACCGTACCGTCCTGTGGCGTGTACTTGATGCTGTTGTCAGTGAGGTTGAGGAATACTTGCTTGATCTTGACCGGGTCGACATTTGCGACGAACTTCTGTGCCTCATCGACATCCATGGTGAATATGATGTTCTTGCTCTGCGCAGGTATCTGCATTTCACCATAGAGGTTGTGGACGATCGGTGCGAGGTCGGTCGGAGACATCTCGTACTTCATACCGCCCTGCTCGATCTTGGATACATTGAGGAGGTCCTCAACGATACTGACGAGTCCTTGGGCCGAGGTATAGATGCGCTTGATTGGTTCGTCAATTTTCTTGGTGAGTTTGCCGAACGATCCCTCGATGAGCATCGATGAGTACCCCTTGATAGCGGTCAGTGGTGTACGCAACTGATGGGATGCGAGTGAGAGGAATTCGGTCTTGAGCTTGTCGACACTCTTGAGCTTTTCGTTGGCAGATTCTAAGCTTGCATTTGTTTGTTCAAGTATGATTCGTAGTTCTTCGAGCCGTTCGCGCTGCTGTACCTCTCTACTAATACTTTTAATTAGCAATATTCCAAATCCGATCAATATCACAAAAGTGATGCTCACGATATAGTGAATGATTTTGATATTACTAATAAACAACAACGAAAATACAGTAATCCATAGCGCACATACCAATACTTGTGCCCAAATGATATGAGCTTTGAATGTTTTGTACTTCACAACGACATACGCAACAAATCCGAGAAAGAGCGCCATACCGATAGGTCCGATGAGGTTCAATTCATAATTTTGAAGGATTTCTCCATAATAATTTGAAGCAAAAAATATTCCCAAAAAGATAACCATTCCGATAGACATCATCAGTGCACGTTGTCGCAAATATTTGTCACTACTATATCGTTTGTATGCAGATATAGACAGATACCCTATCCACAAAATAGACAAGAACTCAACACCATATATGTAGTGCCACAAATTACCCACAACCCCCTGACACAAAATACTGTCATATGATGCAATATTAAATTGGGTGGGCACAAACACGATCGCTCCCAGATAAAGTGATGTTAGTACCAACTTCTTTCGGAACGAAATATCTTTTTGATTAATAAATACGTCAATAAAATATACAGATAACAAGAATATAGGAAGTTCAAAAATCCCTGTTAACTGCCAACTGAAATGAATTACCGGATTAGGAACTGCGATCCACTGTACAATTATATTAATAACCCATAATGAGAAAAACAAAGCTATTCCGAACAAGAGTTTACTAAGCAGTGATTTCTTGTCTTTGATAAGTAGAAAACATGCAAAAAACATCGCTGCCACAACAGCAGGTATATATGCGTAATAGAGAAGTGTAGGGGCAATACTCGGATCAAATAATCCAAGGAATGTTGGAGCGGAATCTGCGCATATATTGGAAAGAATAGATTGCATACTATTGGGTCTCAGTTTCTTGTTCTAATACATGATAATCTTGACGCACCAATGTCTGTTCTGCTGTGATAGCGATACTACACACTATAGTAAGGAGTATTACAATATACAGTATTGTATTTTTACTCATTTTCATTATAATAAATTGTACATGAGAATTTTGTTTATATCAACAGACCTTATTGCGGGCAACCTAGCTCGCATACTTCAAAATGAAGGAAATGATGTAAAGCTCTATATCGAAGACAAAAAACGTCGTCGAAACTTCGCAAATATTCTAACTGTCGTGACAAACTGGAAACGAGAATTGAAATGGGTAGGCAAAGATGGACTGATCGTCTTTGATGACGTTGGATATGGAGATATACAAGATTCACTGCGAGCGAAGGGGTACACAGTATTTGGAGGTAGTGCAATTGGAGATAAGATTGAGCAGGATAGAGATTTTGGGCAGAAACTCTTTGCGCAACATGGTCTCAAAACTGCTCCCCTTCGTGATTTTGATTCTATTACCGATGCTATTGCCTATGCACGGAAGAATCCACAAGCATGGGTTATCAAACAAAACAATCACCACTATTCCAAGGTTCTCAACTATATCGGCAGATTCTCCGATGGTCGCGATGTGATAGATATGCTTACTACATATTCCCAAAGCAAAAAATATCGCAAAGAAAAAGTCAGTCTCCAACAAAAAATTGAAGGTGTGGAGATAGGTGTTGGAAGGTATTTCAATGGTACTGATTGGGTGGGTCCTATCGAGTACAACCTCGAACATACACGATTCTTCCCAGGAGATATTGGCCCTCTCACTAGTGAGATGGGAACCCTTGCATGGTATGACGATAATGAACACGGCCGCCTATTTTTAGAGATTCTTGCCCCATTCAAGGCATACTTGCAACAGATCGACTTTAGAGGCGATTTCGAAATCAACTGCATCGTTAACGAAACTGGTATCTATCCACTCGAAGCAACGTCACGATTTGGCTCTCCGATTGTGCATTTGCATGATGAACTACACATCTCACCATGGGGCGAATTCCTCCATGCCATTGCCAAGGGTGAGTCCTACGACCTCAAATGGAAGCCTGGATACGGTATCGTGACCCTCCTTGCAGCTCCCCCATTCCCGTACGGTGCAGACTCCGAAGAGAATGCTCTCGCAGAAGGTACAACTATTTATTTTGACAATATAACCCCCGAAGAATTTTCACACGTGCATTTCGAAGAAGTATCCAAGAGTAACGAGGGGCGATACTATATCTCTGATACCCGAGGATATATTCTCTATGTTACCGCAGTTGCGCCAGATGTAATGGAGGCACAAAAGATGTCAAAAAGTATTATTAGTAAAATCCACTTTCCCAAGATGCTCTATCGTGACGACATCGGACATAAGTTTGTGAATGAGGATCATGAAAAGCTTCGAAACTGGGGATATATGAAATAAAAAAAGCTTCCAAATTGGAAGCTTTTTACATAAGCCGCTAAATCAGCAAGAGTCCGCCAACAATCATAATCGCAATGGAAATACCCTTGTGGAGTAATGTCCGCTTTGAAATATTTTCGGTCAGAATCTTCGGGAAGAAAACAGTACAAATAATGCCGAGGATAAATACAATCGCTGGCTGCGCTACTTCAAGTATGAACACGAGTGTGACCGGCACGGCGAGTACTGCGAAGTTTGCAAGTAGGTTCCCGATAATGGTTGCAGTCTCAGATGAGGCGTTGATGAGCAATGTTTTGCGTCCACCCTTGCGCAGCATTCCAATGAAGCCTTCGCGGTAGCTTTTGATAAAGACTAGTACGAGAAGCCCAGCGATACCCAAGCCGATGTGTTCCCAGAACGTCGCTGGCCAAAATCCAGTATCAGTCGCAACGAACTTGAACAATACTACCCATAGGGCAATAATGAATGACGATGCAAGCATGAGGAGTAATGGCTTCCACTTCACGTGGTATCGGTTGGTACTCTCGGTTGAGTCGGTACGAATCGACAATACTAATCCTCCGATGACTACAATAGCACCTCCGATCAGCTGCTGCGTCCCCAATGTTTCTCCGAGTATGAAATACCCAAGAATATATCCAAAGAGTGGCACGGTCAGGAACCATGGTACCACTGATGAGACATCATCATCTGCAAGTGCATTGAGGTAGAATACGATCCACAACAGATTGCAAAATCCTGCCAAAATCAATAAGCCCTTGTTCGTGAGTGACAAAACCAAATCATTTCCAATAAATATGTATACAAGTATGGAAACAATGAAGGCAAAGACGCTCGAAAAGATAACGAGCGCACCGACCGGGTGTCCGATTGCCTTGTTATTCTCAACCAAGTAGTTGTCCGCTATGTTAACGAGCGACCAAAGTAAAACTGCGATAAATGTTAGTAGTATCCACATATATTTTATATTGTTATATTATACATTATTTTATAATGCTGTCAATTTTACTTATTTAAAGTTGGGTATCTTGTCCCCCGCTTTACAAAATTGATTTCTATGTCAGTTGTTTTGAATGTTTCCTTGAAGTAGTTGATGATGAATTCTTGATCCATACCATTTTGACAGGTGTATACATCAGCACTCAAGAATCCCCGTCCGACAAAGGTGTGCAGTGCAATATGGCTTTCCATAATCACCACAAATCCACTCCATCCACCTGGATCCTTATCACCATTCCCTGCTGCAAAATAAACTACCGGGTCGGCAAGTTTGTGCATGCCGAGCTTTTCCGGAAGTTCGGTAAGTAACTGCAGCACGAGCTCTTTGGAATTCAGAAGGTCGTTATCTGCCCCATAGCAATCGAGCATTAAGTGTTCGCCAAAATTAGTTGTATCCATTCTTTGGATAATACCACAAAAAAATAAAAAAGCCGGCCATCCTGAGATAGCCGGCAATGTATTACTTTTGAACAATGAGAGTTGCACCGATAAGTGTACCCCAACCTGCCACACCATACAGTCGCACATAGCACTCTTTGCGTAGTGGTACGTTGTAATTGAGACGTACGCCTTTGGCGCTCAGTGACTGGAAGTGTGCACCTATATCTATGCGCTTCGTCAGACTGTATACTGCAAAGCTTTGTAGCCACCACGCATCGGAGGTATTGAATGTATACGCGGGAATGCATTGGAAGCTAAACTTACCTTTTGCAAGGTGTTCATCAGGTTTTGTTTCGTACCATGCATACATGTGCGCATACCAGTAGGTTGGTTCTTCAAGTTCTTTTTTTGAGAGCGTAGAACCTATTCCCATACCGACTTCCCAATAACTCTTTGTGCTCGCTGTGGTATTGCATGTAAGCAATACGCCCGGAGCAATGTTTACATATCCCTTCTCTTGAGAGAGATATAAAAATGCGCCAATGCGTTCGGTGAATGTATATGAACAATATTCCGAGGCAAGATAACCATCGGTGCGAACTTGCACATCAGTCATTGAATACAGTGACTGTGCTCTTGCTTCATGAATATATATCAATGCAGCAAGTAATAATATTTGTTTTTTCATGTGTTAATGTTTTTGAAACATTACCATGAATTATGACTTTCGTCAACTATTACTCTCTCGGCTTCAACAACGGGAACAATTGCGTCTCGCGCAATGGTTTGTCGACGAGGAATGCGAATAGTCGCTCACCAAATCCAAATCCGCAGGTCGGCGGCATCCCATGCTCGAGCATGTCGACGAACTCCCATTCAGGCATCATCGCTTCGTCATCTCCGCGCTCGATCATGGCTTGCTGGAGGTCAAAGCGTGCACGCTGATCCACAGGATCATTGAGTTCACTAAATCCGTTCCCTACCTCACTCCCTGCGAGCAATACTTGAAATCGCTCAGTGACTCGAGGATCGTCTGACGCAGCTTTTGCCAATGGAGAGACGAGCTTGGGCACGCGAATGAGAAATGCTGGACCTGCGATAGATTTGCGGCAGTATTTCCAGAGGGTATCAGTGAGGCGCTCTTTGTTGGTGCCGACATACTTCACGCCGAGTTCATCGAGCTTTGCCGTCATCTCGCCT
Organism: uncultured Candidatus Saccharibacteria bacterium; assembly: GCA_964446965.1. GTDB lineage: Bacteria > Patescibacteriota > Minisyncoccia > Phycocordibacterales > UBA9973 > UBA4124. The sequence continues at coordinate 48,041 of CAYUQD010000001.1, read as the reverse complement.
TCTGTTGCATCGAGGACATTGATACCTGTTTGCTTCTCGATCTCATTGACATAGTCGATACGACCCCATGGCTGGTTGAGATCAAAGGTGTGTCCACGTGTCGTGAATGTTGTCGTCCCAAAGACTTCGAGTGCGATCTTTTTGTACAACTGCTCGACGAGCTTCATCCCCATTTCATAGTCAGCATATGCCCAATAGAACTCCATGTTGGTAAATTCTTGGAGGTGATCGGGACTACTTCCTTCGTTGCGGTACACACGCCCTATCTCAAATGTCTTGGGAAATCCGGCAGCCATCAGGCGCTTTTGCCAGAGTTCTCCGACCGATATACGCATGAATACATCCATCGCAAAGTCCTTGTGCATGGTTTTGAACGGATTGGCTTCGGCTCCCCCTGTCGTCACCTCGAGGGTTGGAGTCTCTACCTCCATGAACCCTGCGTCTTTCATGAAGTTGCGCGTCACTTCCCAGAACTTTGCCTTCTGTTCGAACATTGCACGGAGTTCAGGGTTGGTGAGGATATCGAGATATCGCTTGCGGTATCGTTCGTCATCATCAGTGAGACCATGCCACTTTTCAGGCAATGGGAGGAGAGACTTGGCGAGCATGTTCCATCCACTCACAAAGAGTGCTTGCTCTCCACGCTTGGTCGTATACGCAATACCTGTCGCCTCGACGAAGTCGCCGACGTCAGTCGTTTCGTTCCAGAGCGCATATGCATCTGCATCCATTTCATCAGATTTGAGGAACAGCTGCATCGTTCCTCCTGCAGAACCGTCAAATATGTCTGCGAATGCGAGCCCACCTTGTCCACGTTTGCTCATGATGCGTCCTGCGAGTGTGATCGCGTCCTTACCTGCTTCGTACAACGAAAAGCGATCTTTGAATACATCGATAGCATCGGTACGCTTGGTAGTGGCAGGATAGGGATTAATGCCTTTCTCCTCAAGCATAGCCTTCTTTTTCAGTCGTTCGTCTCGCAGTTCGGGTATGGATGCCATAGTGACTGTATTCTAGCAAATCTGGGCAATAAAAAAAGCTTCTCTAATCGAGAAGCTTTTGAGTGCCAATTTAATTAATTCAACTAATGATCCATTTCGTAATGTCGTCATTTACCCATAACAATAAAGGAATAAGCACAACACCTACTAAGCCAAAGCTACTAATCGCCCACAGGTGCATATCATCAAATATGCTTTCAATGAGTGTTTCATCTTCATCTTTCTTTGACTCTTTTTTTATTAAGAAAAAGATTAGTGAAACAATTCCGCCCCATACTACAGTAGCTAGTATCATTTTTACAAATAGATAGCCGTTAGCGTGATCAAACTCTGACCAGCCTTGATAGTCGCGAGCTGTGAGATTGACAAAGTAGTTTGCGGTCATGAATGATGCGCATACTGATATACTGACGATCACAAGTGCAATTATTTTTTTCATTTTGATTATTTTAGAGTTTAAAGAACTAACTACATCATAACATATTATATAGATTTTGTCAATACTAAAAAACCTTTAGATATAAAGGCTTTTTAACTACAATTTTGGTTTAAATCCCCTCTTTCTTCAATCCCTCTTCTTCTTAAAAATGAGAAAGGTACCCAGTACTACAACCGCAATACCTCCAAATACTATATCTTTTCGTAGATATGTTCGATATGGACCGCAACTATCCTCTCTGTGCTCTGCAATTTTTATATACTTCTGCTCATCAAATGTTGTGTATATAGTAGCTGAACTTGTCTTTACAATTACCGAAGATACTTCAGTAACAGGATGGTTGGGCTCATATACTACACTACATGCGTACGCATTGTGATGTGAAAGTATAAAAATCAAAAATGTAAAAAATAATATTTTTTTCATATCTATATTCCCTCTTTCTTGAGCTCCTCTATCACTTCCTTTGCCTTCTTTGAAAGCTTCTCGGGGAGTTTGATATCGAGTTTGATAATGAAGTTACCACGCTTTGAGGTACTGACAGGGACACCTTTGTGCTTGAGCGTGATCGTATCTCCTACTCTCGTACCGGTAGGTATAGAGATTTGCTCAGTACCATCGAGTGTCTCGACTGCGTAGGTCGCGCCGAGGAGTGCGTCGGTGAGTTTGATCGGGAGTGTAGTCACGAGATCGTGATTGTGTCGGACGATAGTCTTGTGTGTAGCTACCGTGACATGTACATAGAGATCCCCAGGGCTCCCACCAGTGATCGCTTCACCCATACCTGCGAGGCGGAGGGTCTCGCCATTCTGGATACCGGCAGGGACCGAGATTTTGATAGTGCGTTCTTCGTTGACGACACCCTTGCCATGACAGGTGGCACATGGCTCTGTTGGTATCTTGCCTGCACCATGACACTTGTCGCAGGTCTGATTGGTTGCGATAGACCCGAGGATTGTGCGCTGAATGTTGCGCACCTGCCCCTTGCCGTTACATTGACTACAGGTATGGAGATCGGTGCCAGGCTTTGCGCCGTTGCCTTTGCACGTTGTACAGACCGACGGCTTCTTGATCCGAAGTTCACGCTCAATGCCAAATATCGCGTCCTTGAACTCGATGTTGATTGTAGTCTGTAGATCGTTTCCCCGTTGCTGCCGTCGTTGTCTGCCGCCGCCAAATAAGTCGCCAAACATATCTCCGAGATCGAATTCAAATCCGCCCGCATTCTGCCCGAATCCACCAAAGTCGAATCCTCCGAATCCTTGTCCGCCACCCATCTGTGGTCCCGCAGACCCAAACTGGTCGTACTGCGCACGCTTCTGATCGTCCGAGAGTGTCTGGTACGCTTCATTGACCTCCTTGAACTTGGCTTCGTCGCCAGTGGATTTATCAGGATGGTATTTATGCGCCATCTTATGGAAGGCCTTTTTGATCTCATCCTTTGAGGCGCCTTTTTGGACACCCAATGTCTCGTAATAGTCTTTGCTCATATCCTAACTTTATCACAAATTACCCATAAAAAAACCACCTTCAGGGTGGCTTTCATTTTACGCAGTACAGCTATTTATTATACGCTTCAAGCTCTGCGGGAGTTTTTTCTTTTAAGACTTTACCTAGATCTCTCTCATCGTACACAAGGTACATTTTTTCATTGAGTCCAGTATTCATTTCATGCAGATATCCGGATTTGAATTTCCATTTTGCATGGACTGCATATTTCCAAGAAGCGGCGTTTGTTGCTCGTTCAAATTCTCGATATGTATATATTTTTCCAGGAATATATACATAGGAAAAAGAAAGTGTAATTACGGACACTGCAAATACCCAAATAAAGCTTACGAAGTTATTATTGGACCATCCCCAATAAATACTGAAGAGTGCGCCAGTACTACAAACAACAAACACTGCAATCCGCAGGAATTGATACAACTTTAAATGTTTCATACTTAATTTTTCATAAATTATACATACTACATATAAAAAGTCAAACCGCCCTCATAAGGGCGGTTAACATTCTACGCGTATTATCGGTGTCGGAGGTTGACGGTCTTGCCTTCCTTCTTGCGCTTCTTTTTTGCAGCAACTTTTCGTTTCTTGTTCATAGCGAAACTATAGCACAAATTGGAAATAAAAAAAGCTGTTAGGGAAATAATAAATATTTCTAACTAACAGCTTCATTCTGAAATGTTTTTACTAAAAATAGTAACGCGAATGACGATATGACGCTCTTTCTTTTTCTCTCTTTTCTTCTTTTTCAAATACTGATCTCTTTTGGTGGTATTGGTTGTAACCATAATATATACAACTTATAGAAATAGAGATAGTGATGACAAGAATAAAGTTTTTAATTCCTTTAGGAATCATTTTACCCATTTCTGTTATCAGTGCGGCAAAGTATCTGCTGATAACTACTATGGTACCGAATATCATTACCCACCAGATAACAAATAGAACAGGTATGACAACTGTGCCAAAATCTGTCAAATCAGTGCGTGACCTGTATTCAGTTACAGCACCGACAGTCTGGCGCATAAGCCAATTCATAAAGCATCCTATTGATTCCAGCGCAGTATAGTTTGAAAATATCAAACCAATAATAGCTGGTACCGATGTGGTCAGAAAAAATATACTGAATGCATCGGATCTACGGGTTGCTGACGGTATTTCTATTTTGGAATCAGAAGAAGATAGTTCCTCATCTGAGGTTCCACCAGAAAGTAAATATTTGAGAGCAGCTAATTCGATTAACATAATATCTCGATTTAATTGTTTAAGATCAGGTTTACTTCTATATCATACCATATTTTATATGTAAAGTCAATATATAACAAAAAACCCTATTTCTAGGGCATTTTGCGTGATTTTATAGGGATTTGTCTTATGCTTTTGGAGCTTCTGGCTCACTAGTGGTATCAGTCGCCTCAGCATCCTTGGTGATTTCTTCGGCCTGAGGCTCTGGAGTAGTAGAGGAGTTCTTTTGGATATGTTCCCCTATCTTTTGCATCTCTGTAGAGAGTGCACTGGTCGCAGCTTCCATTGCAGCCTTGTCATTCCCTTCCTTTGCTTTCTTTGCTTCGTCAATCTTTGCCTGTACCCCTGCCTTGATCTCATCAGTGATATTGGCACCGTGTTCGGTGAGTGCTTTCTCGGCTGAGAAGATCATCATGTCTGCAGTGTTCTTTGCATCGACGAGCTCCTTTTTCTTTGCGTCTTCGCCGGCATTGATCTCGGCATCTTTCTTCATGCGTTCGATGTCTTCGGGGGTGAGACCTGATGACGCTTCGATGCGGATAGACTGCTCCTTGCCAGTAGCTTTGTCCTTGGCTTTCACACTGAGGATACCGTTGGAGTCCACATCGAATGTCACCTCGATCTGTGGCATACCACGTGGTGCTGGTGCAATGCCATCGAGGACAAATCGTCCGAGCGATTTGTTGTCAGCAGCCATTGGGCGCTCTCCTTGAGTGACATGTATCTCTACTGACGGCTGGTTGTCAGTCGCGGTTGAGAAGATCTGACTCTTTGAGCTCGGGATCGTCGTATTGCGTTCGACGAGCTTGGTCGCGACACCTCCCATGGTCTCGATACCGAGAGAGAGCGGAATAACATCGAGGAGCAACACGTCGCGCACATCACCTTGCAATACTCCTCCTTGCACTGCCGCACCGAGAGCGACGACTTCGTCAGGGTTGATAGAACGGTTTGGTTCTTTACCAAAGAGTTTCTTCACTTCCTCCACAATCTTTGGCATGCGAGTCTGTCCTCCGACGAGGATGACTTCATTGATATCTGCCATAGAGAATCCAGATGCTTCGACTGCACGCTTGGTGATGTCGATAGAGCGCGCAATGTACTCGTCCGCGATACTCTCGAGCTGTGCACGAGTCATCTTGAGGAGCAAGTGCTGAGGACCCGCATCAGTACTTGTGATGAATGGGATGTTGATCTCTGTCTCGACCGCTGTCGAGAGTTCGATCTTTGCCTTCTCTGCAGCTTCGTCGAGTCGCTGTCGAGCGAGGGAGTCCTTCATGACATCCACACCTGACTGCTTTTTGAATTCTTCGGCGATCCAGTCCATGATCTTGAGGTCGATGTCGCGTCCTCCCATGAGGGCATCACCATCGGTCGACTTCACTTCGATAGACTGCTGGTCATCGATATCAGAGACTTCGAGGATAGAGATATCGAATGTTCCTCCACCGAGGTCGTACACGGCGATCTTTTCGTTTTTCTTAGAATTAAATCCGTACGCGAGCGCAGCTGCAGTTGGTTCGTTGATGATACGCTTCACATCGAGACCGGCGATCGCTCCTGCGTCCTTGGTGGCCTTGCGCTGTGCATCGTTAAAATACGCAGGGACGGTGATGATCGCCTCGGTGACCTTTTCACCGAGCTTTGCTTCGACGTCTGCCTTGATCTTCTGTAGGATCATCGCAGAGATTTCTTCAGGACGGTAGTCCTTGTCCCCAAGTTTGACTTGTACACCACCGTCTGTGCCATGTGCGACCTTGAACGATGAGGTCTTGATCACTTTGTCGAGACCAGTGTCATCTGCCTTGTGACCCATGAAGCGCTTGATACCATAGATCGTGTTCTCTGGGTTGGTGACGGCCTGACGTTTCGCAAGGAGACCGACGAGACGGTCGCCGTTCTTGCCCACTGCGACAATGGACGGAGTGGTGCGTGCACCTTCGATATTCTCGATAATCTTTGGCTGGCCACCTTCGATGATGGCGACAGCACTGTTGGTCGTTCCGAGGTCAATTCCAATGATTTTTGCCATATGTGTGTGAAAAAATTAATTACTAAAAGTATTTGGTCGTGAATTCGGGATTTAACGTCTGTTTTGCGACCGCAAAATACTTGTACAAATAGCAGTATAATGATATCGTTTTTCTATGTCAAGAAATACTGGCGACAAGGCCAATTATTCAAAGAAAATCATCAAACTCCTCGCTGACAAGCCCGCAATCTCTGTTGCGACCCTGACTGAACAACTCGGCGATACCGACGCGCCCAAGGCTCTGTACGCACTCACACGCTCTCTCAAAGGCTTGCGGGACACTGGCCTCGTCGAGCATCACCATTCGGGTCAGCAAGCCTATGCTCGCCTCACAGCAGAGGGTAAACGCAAGGCGCATAGCATCAAACTCGATCACGAAGACGTCGTATTCAACCCGCACTGGGATGGCAAATGGCGCATCATCATGCTCGACTTCCCCGAGGATCGCAAGACAGAGCGAGATGCGCTCCGCTACCTGCTCAAAAAAGCGGGGTTCGTCGCCGCAAAAAATAGTGTCTGGATCTCAAAGCTCCCCTTTGAACACCTCTTTGCAAACATAAAAAAAGACCTCGGTTTGAAAACCGAAGTTATGATACTCGTAACTGACGCACTTGATATAGAGACCGAGAAGGAATTTGTAAACATGGTTCAATAAAAAAACCCGGTAAAATATACCGGGTTTCTACTTTGTTGCATATCAATTCTTGATTGCCTTTTTTCGATGTGCATTACTTTCAGTAATGAATTTATTGACTGTGGGTTTGTCAGCTTTTCTACCCTGACAGTCACACCATTCTTGGGCAAAGATAACTTGCCAGTTGCCATATACGTCCTGCAATACTATTTGGTATATTTCACCAAGTTTTATATTGCGGATAGTAATACCGCCCGGCTTCGGAAAAATGGTTAAATACAAAGGGTATGTTTCCCGAACAGGTGCAAATCCGTTTGATTGACGTCGTGTAATGTGATCAATATACAGATTTGATGATCCGAAATTGTATCCTGCATTAATTTGTATATCATAGTTCGCCGTATTGCCATCAAAAAATGAGCTGGGGCGACTAAGTGTCGCCACCACCGAGATACCATCTGCCACAGGCAGGGTTGGATCTACAATTGTTGGCACATAATCTTTGCCACAGCTGGTGAGGGCAAATAACCCTACAATCAGAATTAACTGAAATACCTTTTTCATATGTTTCTTTTTTTCGTTTTTGAATGATTTTTGAAAGAATGTAACCTAAGCGTATCATACCATATTATCTATATAAAGTCAATATATGGGTAGAGAGCAAAAAAGCGATCCTTAGACCGCCTTGTATACCACCACCCGAGCAGGCCGTATCACGGTATCTGCGAGTTTCACCCCCTTTTGGATGACTGACATGACTGTATGGTCATTGGCTGGATTATCTGTCTCGTGCTCACTAATAGCTTCGTGTAGTGTGGGATCAAATACTTCACCCGGCTCCCCTATGAGAGTAAGTCCGTGTCCCTGCAGAGCTGCCATAAGCTGGTTGTAGATATACTCTACCCCAGTACGCCATGTCGGCTCTACTTTCTCCCACGCCTCCTTGTTGCCCATCGCCATAGAGAAACTGTCGACAACTGGGATCAAGTCCTCAACAAATCGCTCTGCAAAGAGTTCCTTGAACCGTTTTTTGTCTTCGTCAGTAGACTTCTGGAGGTTGGCATAGTCGGCGCGAGCGCGCTGCCAGCCGTCGAGGTACTCGGTCTTTTCTTTCTCGAGAGACTTGATTTTCTCTTGGAGTTTCTTGATTTGTGCACTGCCAGCGAGCTCATCCCCATCCTCAGTGGACTCGACGAACTCTGGGTCTAACACTACATCTTCATCGTCGTTCATAGGTCATTATTATACTGAAAATTTGCAATAAAAAAAGCCCTCTCAAAAGAGAGGTCTTTTAAAATGTTCTTACTACCGGAAAAGCTTTTTTAAGCTGCCCTAAGAGCTTCGGCGAACGTTGCCGTTACTTTGTGTTTTACATGTTAGGCGAGCGGTGCTCAAGCCATAACATCACTATGCCTTAGCTGCAAATCTGGGTTTATCCCCCTTTAGGCTTATTCCAATCTCTCTCGAATAAAAAATTAGGAAGAGTGGGTAATCTTTACGACCCAAGCCGTTCGCTAGGAACATTCTTCTCCGACTATATCAAAACTATACATAAAAGCAACAAAAAAACCCCAGTCGGGACTTCTCTGTATTTATCGCTTACTCCACTGACCTGCCTTGCGGGCCTTTTTGAGACCGAACTTGCGACGTTCCTTGGAACGAGGATCACGCTTGAGGAATCCTTCTTGCTTGAGCTTGGTCTTGTCAGCCTCGTCTTCCTTCACAAGACCTCGAGAGATACCGTGACGGACTGCTTCTGCTTGTGAGTGTATCCCAGAGCCCTTCACATGTACTGATACGGCGTACGCCTTGTCAGCGACCTTGAATGGGTCAGTAACGATCTTTTGGAGTTCTGCAGTTGGGAAGTATACTGCGAGATCCTTGTCGTTGATCATGTAGCTTGCCTTGGTAGCAGGGGTAATACGCACGCGAGCAGTTGCTGTCTTGCGACGACCGATAGTCTCGATGTATTTCTTTGCTGATGAAGTTTTTGGGGTGGTGGTAGTGGCCATAGTAGTATAAAAATTATTCAGAAACGGTGAGGTGCTTCATGAGCTCCTTTTTGAGACGGTTGTCAGGAAGCATACCCTTGACCGCAGTTGAGACGATCTCACTGAAGCCCTTGGTAGCTGCGACATGCGCCATTGTACTCTGCTTGAGACCTCCTGGATATCCAGAGAAGCTGTTGTATGTCTTGGTGAGCATTTTGCGAGGATCTTGCTTGATCTTTGAGGCGTTGGTCACCGTCACGGTGTTTTCTGAGACAGTGTTCTTTGCGAATGTTACTTCATTTTTGCCGATGAGAATAGCCGCTACTTCGGTAGCGAGACGTCCCAATGATTTGTTTGTTGCATCGATAGTGTAGTTCATAAAAAGTATTATACAAATTCAATTACGGCCATTGGAGATCCGTCACTCTTGCGCTGTACGAGCTTGGTGATACGAGTGTATCCACCTGGACGACCATCATACTTTGGGGCGATGTCTGAGATGAGCTTGGAGACAACGATCTCGTTGTTGTAGAGACCAGAGAGGAGGAGGCGGCGATTTGCGAGTGTTGGGTTCTTTGCCTTGGTGACCATCTTTTCGACACTTGGGCGGATCTCCTTTGCCTTGGCCTCAGTCGTCAAAATACGACCGTGTGTAATCAAGGATTCTGCAAGTCCTCGAAGGAGCGCAACTCGTGCGTTCTTTTCTCGGCCAAATTTTCTCACATTGTTTGCGTGTCGCATAAGTACTCCTTTATACCTTATTAGTCCTTCAAAGACAAGTCAAAAGCTGAAAGTGCTTCTTTTATCTCAGTAATACCCTTGTCACCGATGCCGTCGATCTCGAGCAAATCAGCGACGTGCTTGCGCGCAATACCTCCGACAGTGCGGATATTTGCCGCTGAGAGCGCGTTGAGTGTGCGTGTAGAGAGTCCGATCGCATCAATGCGAGTCTTGAGCACATCAGTGACATCGACATCACTATCTGCATCCTCACCTGCTGGTGTGGCGTCAGAAGTAGACTCAAAGCTCACTGGAGCCTTGATAGTCATCCGAGACTGTACTTCGTCGATCATCTCCTGAGAAGATACTGATACGATAGCTGCGAGCTGTTCGATCATGATCTTGACTGACTGTTCCAACGCTTCGCGAGGAGAAGTCGTACCATCTGTCTCGATAGTGAGTCTGAGACGGTTGAAGTTGGTCTTGTCGCCAACACGCATCTCCTCCACATCGTAGCTCACGCGACGAATAGGAGAAAAGATTGCATCGAGGAATATAGTCCCGATATCTGCCTTCTGCTTGTGGTGCGCCTCACGAGGAACAAATCCGAGGCCACGTTCGATCGTGAGCTCAACAGTGAGTGTACCCTTGGTAGTCATCTCACAGATGTACTGATCTGGATTTGAGACAGTGACCGCACCCTTTGCACCGATATCAGCTGCAGTGACAACCTTTGGACCCTTGACTGAAAAAGAGATCTTTTGGGCTTCGTCACCGACAACTGCAAAGCGGACGTTCTTGAGATTGAGCAAGAGCGTGATCACGTCTTCTTTGACACCTTCGATAGTTGCAAATTCGTGACTAACACCATCGATCTTGACCGCAGTAATAGCCGCTCCTGAGAGTGATGAGAGAATGATCCGGCGAAGTGAGTTGCCGAGTGTGTACCCGTATCCAGGAATGAGGCCGTCAATCTCAAAGATACCTTTGTTGCCTTCTTCGAGGGTTGCTCGAGGCTTTGATGGGAGGATGATGTGTTGTTCAGTCATATGGAAAATAATTGTACCATTAATTTGTAAAATCTCCAAGAGTGTCTTCTAATTCGTCTATGTTTAACGACTGTAGAACTCGAGCACTGTTTCGAACTGCAAGAACTGTTCGTCATTCTTTGGCTTTGCGACGACTTCTGCTTGCAAAGACTCAGGGGTGAACTTGAGCCAGTTTGGCCATGGACTAGTTTGTGACTTCTTTGCCATATCTGCGAACATTGAACTCTTGCGTGACCCTTCACGTACTGCGATCACATCTCCCGCGCGTACCTCCAATGATGGGATCGTCACCTTCACACCATTGATGGTGAAGTGACCATGAGACGCCATCTGACGAGCCATGCGGCGAGTAGGAGCAAATCCGAGACGATAGATGACATTGTCGAGGCGAGATTCGAGGAGTTCGTAGAGTTTGTCTGTAACAGGCATGCCCTTCACGTTGCCTGCCTTCTCTACATAGTTGCCGAGCTGACGCTCAGAAATACCGTACGAAAATCGAACTTTTTGCTTCTCAATAAGCTGGCGCCCGTAATCAGAGAGCTGTTTTGGGCGCTTGCCACTAGACTTACTCTTTTTCATTTCTGATTGCGTGTACTTTTGTGTTTGACACTTTTCAAACACTCCTGAACCCAACCGACGACACATTTTGTATTTTGCAGCTAATTTCATATATATACTCGTTTATACTCTTCGGGGCTTCTTTGCCTTGGGACCGTTGTGTGGTACTGGGGTCCGATCCTTGATAGACAAGAGCTCGATACCAGGACCAATAAACGCACGGATAAGTGGTTCGCGACCAGAACCAACACCCTTGACCACTACTGCAACTTCCTTGATACCTGCAGTTACTGCCTTTTCGGCAAGGATTTCTCCTACCTTTGATGCAGCAAAAGGGGTTCCCTTCTTTGCACCCTTAAATCCGAGAGAGCCAGATGATGACCAAAACAATACGTTACCCTTGAGGTCAGAGACGACTGCCTTTGTGTTGTTGAATGTCGCTTCGATGGCGAGCATTGCTGTAGTGAGCTTCTTTTTTGCGGAACGCGCAACAGCACGACCGCGCTTGTCAGCGTCTACGAGTTGACCTTCTTGGTTTGTGATGCGTTTCTTTCCCATAAATTAATTATTGATTATGTCTTACTCTCCTTGCGGCGACCACTACCCATCGTGTTGCGGACGTTGCCACGAACGGTACGAGAGTTGGTCTTTGTTCGCTGACCTTTGACCGGGAGGCGGCGCATGTGACGTACGCCACGGTATGCCTTGATATCCTTGAGACGCTTGATGTTGCTTGCAATCTCACGCTTGAGGTTACCTTCGATTGTTCGTTCTTCGACGAGCTTGCGGATCTCGTTCTCTTGGTCGATGCTGATCTCAGTAGGCTTGGTAGCTGGAGCTACATCTACCTGACGGAGGATACGAGTTGCAGTAGCAGTGCCGATACCAAAGAGGGTCGTGAGACCAATATCGAGACGCTTTTCATTGGGGATGTTGATACCGAGGATACGCATAGAAAATATTATTGTTTTTGCTTGTGCTTAGGATTATCACAGATCACGTGCAAATGACGATTGCGTTTTACAATCTTGCATTTATCACACATTTTTTTGACTGTTGATCTGATTTTCATAAAAAATATCGAATATTTGGTGCCAAATTTGTAGCGGGGAGAGTATACACTATCTATGATCGTCTGACAATACGACCTTTTCCACCGTAGGGGTCTATGACGACATCGACCGTATCTCCGATGAGCACCTTGATACGGTGAAGGCGCATTTTGCCTGCCAAGTACGCCACGATAACGTCTCCGTTCTCAAGCGTAACCCGAAACATTGTGTTGGGGAGGGCTTCAGATACGGTTGCTTTTACTGCGTCGGGGGTAGTTGCCATGAGTTATGGAAGTTAATAGTACTATAGTTTATTGGTAGGGTCAACTTGTCTCTGAGGCTACCGTACCTCTACCTTGATCCGAGATTCGCGACTGGGGAAAAATGGTGCCCAAAATGGGGTGAAATGATACTCCGCGGTATCGATCTCGGGGACAGTGGCAAGGGTGGTCGCAAACGCAGTCTTTGGGATGCCGACGAGCGACTGGCGGATGGTGTCGAGCGGAGCCTTGGCAATGATTGTCCCCTCTCCAGACACACGAACACGAATACTGTCGGGTACTACAGACGGGTCTGCGGGGAGCGAAGTGACTGGTACGACAGTGAGTCCTCCGAGGTCAGGAATGGTAACCTGAGGGTAGGTATGGTCATCAGTAAGAAAATGGTTTGCAATAGTAGACTCAAGGAGATCAATGGGGATCAGGTAGGTCACCATGACACCATCCATACTTGCGGCGAACTTGATACTATCACCCTGGAATGACACAGCATCGCCCTTGAGTGTAGTGACCTGCAGGTCGGGAAATGTGATAAATCCTTGCGGCATCTGCGCACGGGTCTCACGTTTGAGACGTTCGATGAGCTGGGCTTGGAGTGTAGCTCTGATACTCTCCTGTTCGCTCGGGGCAACACGGTGGACAATACCATCCTCTCCACCACTAATAGCGCCCGCTGATTGGGCGTAGAGTGTCTTGCTATACCCAGCCACCGTAAAGCTCGTCCCTGTAGTGTTGTATGTCGGACCTACCCCACTCGCCTTTACTGATACAGATGCTGATGTACCCGCTGTTTTTACCTTGTTTTTGAGTGTATAGCCCGGGACAGTAACAGCCGTAGTGGTCTGATATTTTTTGCCTTCTTTTGAAGTAATGACAGTCTTTGCCTTGATGGTCTGAGGTTTGGTGCTGTATTCGTTAAAGAATACAACCTTGCCAGTCGCAGAGCTCGTACTGGGCTCGACGACTGATCCATAGACTTGTCGTGATACTTGCGTTGGGACAACCATTGTCTGGAATGACAACCTGCCCACGCTTCCCTCTCCTTCGTGTGAGAGCTCAAACTCAGCCCCTTCGAGCGAGAACGGGATACGACGTTCGTTGATAACGACACGTGCATGCACAACCTTCATACCAACGATATAGAGTACGGCAACAAAGACTACTGCCAATGCAATGACGAGCATTGACCGCCATCTGACACTATGTCGAGGTCGATGAGGCTTTGGCGTGGAGTGCTCTCGATCCATATTGATCGGCGGAAAGGTGCGACCTTCTTCTATTTCTTCTTTGCGGATGACGTCGTAGAGCTTCATAGTTATGACTGCACTCGCTCAGCAAATAATGCTCCTACGGCGAGCGGGCTATCGATAGCGCTATGGTCCTGTGTCGAGACATCATGCGCAAGGAGGGCTTCGTTGATATAGGTGAGGATGATGGCGTCAGCTGCACATTTGTACTTGATGAACGGATCTTCTTCGATCATGCGTGCAAAGAGGAGCTCAAATTGGGCTTCGACCGTGACGAGTAGACGGTGTGGGAGACAAAAGCCGTAGTGCCCCTCTTCGATGACCTGCCGGAAACCTTCCTGCCACTTGTCACTAAAGCTCGTGAGTGCCTTCTCTACCTTGCGACGCTCTGGTGCCGTCAATTTACCCAGACGATACGCCTCGAGGAGTGCGTGAGACTCGTGCAGGACGTCGACGTCGTGTTTGCCAATGGCGCGATAGAGTCCAAATGTCCCGAGGGGAAATGAATGTTGTTGGAGTACAATGCCGTTCTTTACAAAGGCAATATCGGTGATCTCTTCGCCCACGTCGATGACGACACACGCATCATCGAGTCGTACACGATCTCGCATCACCACAAAGGTCGAGAAGGTATTGGTGGTATATCTGATAGTACGTAGGCCGTAGGCGCGCTTGAGTGTCTCAGAAAACATATCGAGAATACGCTTGGGGGCGATGGTGACGATGAGTGAGAACTCGAGGGAGGTCACCTTTTTGCCATAGGGTACGTGTGTGTGGTAGCCATTGAGCTTGATACCCGAGAGTTGTTGCTCGACAATGACTGACTCGTTGCCGAATGCACCAAAGGGACCTTCTTCTTTTGCGAGGACATGCTTGATCTCGGCTTCGATCAGAGAGTCGATGAGCTTCTTTGTACAGGTAAATGGAGTATCTTTGCGATACACTACCGAACGAGTCTGTGCTGTATACCATGGAGACGCGAGTATGATCTGCACCATGGTCGGATGATGGAGATCCTGTGTGCGCACAGTCGTCGCAATAGTACCGAGCAAGGCATTAGTATCGGTGACAAATCGCTCGACATCAATATCGTCACGAATGAGCGTATCACTACGAACACTAGTGAGTATCGTAGTGGCAGGACATGTGCGTGACTGCATCAATACATGCGCCCCAGCTACAGAGCTCGAGCTCACATCAAAAATTGCGATCACACCATGGTGGCCTTTGTTTGACATACGTGAAGTATATCATGGGTGCATCCAATAACTGTGCAAAAGTTATGCGATGTTATGACAGTGTTGCCTTGATCCGACGAATACCTGCTGATGAGGCTTCTTCTTTTTGAATCTTGAACGTACCGAGTACGCCGGTGTGTGACACGTGTGGTCCTCCGCAAAATTCTTGGGAGAATACCTTGTCGTTGGCGTCATGAATCATATAGACAGACACAATATCAGGATACGTCGTCCCAAATTCCATCTCGGCACCGAGTTGCATTGCCTCTGCTTTGGGCATTTCGCGCTTGGTGACGATCAAATCTTCGCGAATCTTTTCATTGACGAGATCTTCGACAGCTTTCTTTTCTTCGTCAGTGAGCTTGCGGTCAAAGTTGAAGTCGAGCCGGAGGCGTTCTTCGGTAATGTTGGAACCTTTTTGGTGAATGTCGGGACTGACGACTTCTTGCAACGCCTTCAATAGCAAATGGTGTGCGGTGTGGAGCTTGGTCGTGATTTCAGAAGTATTGGCAAGGCCACCTTTGAACTTCTGCTCAGCACCAGCACGAGATGCGTCTTGGTGAGACTTCATTTGCTCAGCAAATAATTTCATATCGATACTACCACCTTTTTCCCCTAAAAGTTCTTCTGTAAGCTCTATTGGAAAACCATAACTTGTAGCCAATAAGAACGGATCTGTTCCCTTATCAAGCTCTTTGAGACCAATCTCAAGAGTTTTTTGAAATTTATCAAATTCATCCAAGACCGAAGAGACTACGTTAATACTACCAACTTCTTCATACGATGTTCTATATATAGAAATAAAAATGCCCAATATTGCAGTAATATCTTCCTTATTTAAACCCAATTTATTTGATTGAATCATTGAACGACGAATTAATCGACGAACAACATAACCGCTATCTTTATTGGAAGGTAAAACACCATCACCAATCATAAATAATGAACTTCTGATATGGTCTGCGACAATTCGCGCTGCGCGCTCATCGTAATTTTTAGTTGAATGATTTTTTATGTACTCCATTACCTCTGAGAAGAAGTCAGATTCATAGACATTATTCTTGCCTTGCACAATCATTGAGATACGCTCGAGACCTGATCCGGTGTCCACATTTTTTTGAGACAACTTCCCTATCACTGCGCCGTCGCGCTTCTCATACTCCATGAACACATCGTTCCAGATCTCGACGACTTCGCCCTTGTCATCTGCTGCCACGTACTCCTCGTGCGTCATATCTCCGAGACCGTGTGGGGTCACATCATAGAACATCTCAGTATCGGGTCCACATGGACCATTGTCGCCAGGACTCCACCAGTTGTTGGCCTTGGGGAGGAAATAGATGCGATGCTCGGGAATGTATTGCTTCCAGATCTCGACTGCTTCGAGATCGCGTGGCGCATCTGCGTCGCCTTCGAATACGGTCACATAGAGTCGTGATGGATCGAGACCGAGTCCCTCATCTTTGCTCGTGAGGAATTCGTAGCTCCACTTGATCGCATACTCCTTGAAATAGTCTCCGAGCGACCAGTTGCCGAGCATCTCAAAGAATGTGAGATTTTTGTGATTGCCCACTTCTTCGATATCTCCCGTACGTACACACTTCTGGCAGCTCGCGAGACGTGTACCGAGTGGATGTGTCTCACCCATGAGGTACGGCACGAGCGGCTGCATACCGGCAGTGTTGAATAGTACAGAAGGGTCGTTCTTGGGCACAAGTGAAGCCGACGGCAGTACGGCATGGCCACGTGCAGCAAAAAAGTCGAGAAAGCGCTTGCGGATTTCGGAAGATGTCATTGCGATACTGTAGCAAAAAATGGGTAATAAAAAAAGCAGACCATTTCATGGCCCGCTCCAGTGAGTTCAACATGTATCCTTTCTACATACTTGTATTATAAAAACAATATATAGCAATCCGGACAAAATTGTTGAACCACACGACAGCATCAATAAGGCAAGCATTATCTTATCCTTGTGCATGGGTAAAAGATTTTTTATGACTATACAACAGAAACCAACAATTGCAATTGTTATATCAATTTTTGCTTTTTTGCCAACTTTTCCAACTTATCAATATCAGCTTCAATACCCTTCAATCCTGCTTCAAAGAATGCCGCGTTTGTAGTGATGCCGATGGATTTGAATATATCTTTTGGTGACATTGAACGGCCGGCACTGAGAAATTGTTCAATTTTTTTGGCATATGATGGATCTGCTTTCCATTTTTCATACAGGGCACGACTAATGATTTGGCCGTAGGCATACGAGTACACATAAAAGAAGCGTCTAATGTGCGACCATGTCACAAAGAAATACCCATCATCTTGTGTTACTTCCATTGATTTGCCTGTGTAGGACTGTAAATGCTTTTGAAGAAGTATCGCAATCTGTCCTTGATCTAATTGTCCTTCTGTCCGAATTTTCTCATGTAATTCTTTTTCAAAGTTGAAACAAGCAATTTGCCTGAAAATTGTACTAATATCTCCCATTGTTTTGTTGTGAAGTAATACAATTTTCTCTTTATCGGAGAGCCCTGCTTCGAGATCATCAGCCGCTACCAATTCAAAGAAAGTACTTGCTACTTCAGCAGTGGCAGTAGAATAATGTCTGTACCGTGGAGGTTGTTTTTTACTTAACTCAGTATGTATAGCATGCCCCATTTCATGTGCGAATGTTTCAACAGATCGTACATTGTCTGTATGATTGAGCAATACATATGTCGGCAACAAATCTATCCCCCAACAAAACGCACCACTATCTTTACCTTTCTTGGGATATACATCAATTTGGCCATTTTCTAAATAAGTATCGACATACTGTGCATATTTTTTATCAACTTTTGTAAACGCATTTTTGACTAAATCGATAGAACTTTCAAAATCAAATTTCTTTTTAATCTCGCCGATCTTTACAGATCGATCTGCCATAGTGATGTTCTTTTTACCCAATAACTTGGAATGGAGGCTGTAGAACCTGTGACTTAATCTGAAATATTTCGTCACAACATCAACGAGATCTTCGACTGTCTTTTCATCGTTCTCGTATCCCAATACTGTCTCGCTGTAGCATTTTTTATATCCCCTTCGTTCATCGAGTATTTTCTTGTAGTTAAACACTGCGTTGATTTCTGCGCTTGCAAACGAAGCGTTGCGTTTTAAGGCATTGTTTATTTTGTTATGTAATATCTGTCGAGTTTTTTTTGGCTCATCTCCCAAAATCGACATTGCCTTTGATAAGGGTATAGTTTTACGGGCATGTTCAATTGTTTCTTGTGTAAGAACTCTTTGTTGACCATCTACCCACATATCATAGCTCGTTTGTGATAGTAGCGAGATAATTTGTTCTTCCTTTTCAGAAAGGTTGTATTTTGCAGAATTAAACATTCGCTCCAATGCATATTTGTAAGGAAATAGATCTGGATCATTAAGATACATTGATTGGTTTTTTGGAGAAATTTTTGATATTTCAAGAAAGAAAAACTTTATTTTATTCGCTGCATTATTAATTCTTTGATCCATCTTTGTTGCCATAGCGCCAGCATAACTATCATCACTATTGAGACGATTTCGAAGTGCAAAATACCACCAACATTTATTGCCGTTCATCTCTTCAGTCAATGTTTCTTTATCGGTGAATGCCTGCGCCAGACGCTTAGGCGAACTCAGAAAATCCTTACCTTTATATTTCTTTTCAAAGGCAAGGCACACTTTCTCTATTGTTATAATATCTTTTTCTATCTGTGGGTCCTTTTCACTTTTATACAGCAACCCCAAATTCCATTCAGTACGATAGTTCATATCCCGCATCATAACAAAAAAGCCCTTGTGGGGCTAATGCTGTAGGTGTCGACTAGAGAGACGGTGTCTCGTCATGTCCGATCGGGAGTTTGCGGATGAGACGCTCGAGAAACCACATAACGATGAAGGTAAAGAGTGTGAGTACGGTGACGATGAGCGCAAGCTTGTACAACCCAAATCCACACGCCATACCGATACCCGCCGCGACCCACATACCAGATGCAGTCGTGATACCACTGACACGCTGACTATTGTGAAATATTACTCCGACTCCGAGGAATCCTGCAGCAGCAACGACTTGTGCTGCCATACGCAATGGATCGAACATTCCCGTCGATTGCGACGCAACGAGTTGCGAGATAATGACAAACATTGCCGACCCCATACTGATGAGTGTGTAGGTACGCATACCCGCGGTCTTGTGCGCGAGAAATCGTTCGATACCAAGGGTCATACCCATGAGCATTGCACAAAGGAGACTAAGGACTATAGGGTCAGTGATGATGGATTGCATAGGATCAGTATAGCGCAGACTAGGCTACTACATCAATGATGCCACCACCGACTATTTGATCATTGTCATATATGACGATGGACTGCCCGAGCGCAACGACGCCATTGTACTCAATACTGACTTGGGTATCGCTCAATACACTACTTGGTATGGCGTCGCCGTGATAGCGAATATTTGCGGTGTATGAAGTGGCTGTATCGTATTGTCCAATCCAATTTACATCACGAAGTGTCAGTATGAGAGTGCCGTTATGAGCAACGGTACTGGTCGGAGCAGTATCAACAATGAGCACATTGTTCTCAATATCCTTGCCGACAATATAGTACCGAGGATCATTGGTGCCCTGAGTTGTAATACGAAATCCGTGTCGCTCGCCGAGCGTGTAGAACCAGACACCGTCGTGCTCTCCGACTACAGTACCTTGTCTATCTATCACACTCCCCTTTTTTTGCTCTATATAGTGTGTGAGGAATGCGCGCATATCGACGTCTCCGAGAAAACAGATGCCTTGGCTATCTTTCTTTGTAGCGGTAAAGAGCTTCGCTTTGTCTGCGATAGCGCGGACATCGACTTTGGGCAAGTGACCAATCGGAAACTGTATGTGTCCAAGCTCGCCTCTAGATATCATCCAGAGAAAGTACGACTGGTCTTTGCTCATATCAAGACCTCGTCGGATAGATATGCCATCCGTCTGCGCATAGTGCCCGGTCGCGATCGCGTCGGCCCCATGACTCTTTGCATACTCCCACATGACCCCAAACTTGATCACACGGTTGCACAGTACATCTGGGTTAGGGGTACGACCTGCTTTGTACTCATCGATCATATATTGTGCAACACCTTCTCTGTACGCATCCTCAGCATCGAGGAAATGAAATGGAATACCGAGGTGTGCACACACTCGCATCGCATCTCTCTTCTCATCGACCCATGTACACGGGAGCCATTCTGGTGACCATGTCTTTACAAATATGCCGTGGACCTCATGCCCTTGCTGCAGCAACAAATACGCCGCCACCGACGAGTCTACACCGCCCGACATCCCGACAAATATTTTTTGCTTTTTATCTTTCACAAACGTGATAGTACCATATATTTGACAAATCGTCCTTTTAGTTTAGAGTGAAGAAAAACTTTTAGTATGAAAAAATTAACTATGTGGTGGAATAAATTTTATTCCCGCTATAGAAAAGCAGTGAAATGTACCGTTGGTGAGCATAGGTACCAAGTTTCAAATGACCATCTACAAGAAGTTTGTGTTGATTGCACCCACACGACCCCACATATTCACGAACCGCTATGGACAGGTATCAAGGCATATAAAGGACCTGCTAGAATGGGGAGGTTTGCATTTGCACCACATCAATGGATGTTTGAAGGTACATGTAAAACATGCGGTGAACCTGTCGAAAAATGGGATGCACTACCGTTAATCTCAATGAAATTATTTCACTTAAGGGATTGCAACCTTTCAAAAAAGCAAATGGATGCACTTGTAAAAGAATTCAACGAAACCTGAATTCTTTTTTTATTTCAAATTCATTAACTTCTTGAACACTTCGTACAGCGCGTAGGCATCAGCAAATGCACTATGCGCTTTTTTATTATCTATCTCATATTTCTCACACAGCGCGCGAAGCGAGAGCTTGCCGATATCATCGTTGTTGTGAAGTACACCAAATGCGAGTGAGATCGTATCAAGTTTGTGATAGTGCATGTCATGCTCGATGTTGTAACGCTTGAGATTGGCGTCGATAAATCCGTAATCAAAGGTGACATTGTGCGCGACAAATACTGCACCACGAGTCTTCTGCACAAATGTCCGCAACGCATCCTCGATAGATACTGCAAATATCCAATCGGCTTCATTGTACCCATTGACGCGTAGCGCCGCAGGCTCTGCTGTCTCAATATGTTTGGGAGTAATCTTGAGGTCGAGTTCGTCGATGACAGTCAGCTCGCCATCCTTGAGGCGCGCGATGACAACACCGAGTTCGATGATCTCGGCAGAGTTGTGGTCGAGGCCAGTAGTCTCGATGTCGATGAATGCGAGTGGTTGTTGGAGGATCATAAATTATTTGAGGTATGTTGCTATATTTTTCTTGTGTTCGGCATACGTGCGCCCGTAGTGAATCTCTCCATCTGCATCGTGTAGGTAAAAGAGATACGGAGACTGCTCGGGATATATCGCAGCCATAATAGCTGCAAGACCAGGGTTGTTGATCGGTCCGGGTGGCAAACCTTTGTTGCGGTACGTATTGTATGGAGAGTTGGTTGCAAGGTCCTTTGCGGTAAGGTCCTTACTCTCTTTGCCGAGAATGTAGAGAAATGGTGCATCGACTTGGAGCGCAATGCCCTGATCGAGACGCTTCCACAGTATACCCGAGATGAGCGCGCGGTCACTCGTACCACGAGCTTCCTTCTCAATGATAGATGCCATCGTGATGATCTCGGCCTGGGTACGACCTGAGGATTTGATATCCTCTTGGAGTGGCGCAAGCTGGGAAGTAAAGTTGCGCTTGAGTGTTGCGACCACAAAGTCTGGCGTCACGGAAGGAAAGAAGCCGTACGTATCGGGAAATAAATACCCTTCATTCCCCTTTGCGAGTGTCATGAACAATGTCGTATCAAAACCTTCGAAGGTCGCTCCGAGACGATCCCCTATTTGCTTGGTACTAAAGCCTTCGGGGAATGTTACTCGTTTGCGATCAATACCGAACTGTCTGCCCGAGATACGTAATGCGATCTCAAGTGCAGACGCTGGTCGATCAAAATAGTAGACACCATCACTTACCCTCTTTTCACTGCCAAGGGCAACCATAAATATTTCAAACACTCGCGGAGAGCGGATAGCTTTTGCATCGGCGAGTTCGCGTGAGATAGAGAACAGTGTCTGTCCAGTCTCAATAGTCAACTGATATGGTACTGGGAACTCTGCAGGAGCCGCTATCCTACTGCGAATAAATGAAACAAAGAGTATTACGAGTACCACAAAGAGCGCGAGCCGAAGAATAGTTTTGATCAGGGTAGTCATGATTATATTGGGAGATTTGCTGGTGGTTCGCCCTTCTTGGATTCGATACGAGTAAATGTCGGCGTCTCTGCCACACGACCTGGCAAGTGAAAGAGTGTAGCGAGCTCTTCACTCGAAAGCACAAATCCATCACTGCCAGACTTTTCGGGGTTTGTAAAATATTTTGTAATCTTGTGAAAATCAAACCCTCCGTAGAAATATGAACGTGACTTGTAATCACTGAGATAGTCTTTTTTCATCTTCTTTACTTTGTGGTCATAGGGATCCTTCCATGGCATAGCGTCAGGAGTTTTGGTCAGATCAGTCATACTAAATGAGTTCATGTCTTCGGTATTGTACTGACGAAACATCGCAGTGAATGCAGAGATCGTGTTTCCACTAAACTTGTCCTTCTCAGCAATATATAGCACGCGCATTCCACAATCAAAACCAGCCTTGTTGCGATGTCGTTCTATTGCCTCGATGACTTGTTGTTCACCTTTTGTTAGTTTGCCAGGGATGGTCTTGCCCTCAGCATCTTTAGTATTTGCGGCCGCCTTCAACCCAGTGATGACTTCTTTACTCTTGTCAGTCCAACCTTTTTCTTTTTCTACCACATCTCCCTTTTTTACTTCATGTCGTTTGATCGCCTGGCGAAAGTTGATCTGCATCCAGATGTGTTCTCCTACTCCAATAGATCCCATTGTTTCCAATGTGGGTGTTATCGGATCAATTCGCTGCTCTTCATCCAGTGAACCTATCGCTCTATCGAGCCCAAAGTCGATATATGTCTTGATTGGATATGGATCTTCTTTTTTGAGTTTGAGATTGTAGGCAAAGATATTGATAGCTCCAGTACTAAAATCCGGGATCTTTTGGGAGTAATCTGCCACCTCACTCACTTCTGCTTGCGGATATTGCGCATAGAGTTGTGACTCAAAAGCTTTTTTGAATTTCTTGGCAAAACGTACATAAAAATGAATTTTACCTTCAGTTGAAACTATCTCGAGCGCATAATACTGAGCGAGTTCTCCTTTCCAATATTTTTCGTACCAGTTGCCAGGACCACCTCCGTTAAATACGTTCAAGACTAGCTCCATTGCTTCGGGAGATTTGAATACTTCTTTTGGAGGAACGATTTCGAGTATGACCCATTCAATAGTCCTCAGATACAACGTATTGATATAGGTGACCCACAAGTTCCATGCCACAATCGCAACAAAGATCAATGCAACAAAAACGCCAAAGTGGCGAATGAAGAGTTGGAGCGCAATGGAAGATTCCATGTCCACTAGTATAGCATCGACAAGGCTATTGTTGGGAATACTTAGCGTGAGAATGTAATAGGAATACGTGCAGAGACTCCTCCTTTTGTACTCACCGGTCTCACCGGAATGAATATGACTGTCCCTGACCCGCTTGCAGGTTGGTTGTAGAGCGCAATAGTCATAGAAAATGAAGCAGTGCTGTCTACGACATTTTGCGCAGGGACATGGATATAGTCTGATACTGGTTTACCATTCTTGTCGATGACTTGTGCATAGAGCGCAACACCATTGACTGGCATCCAATCGCATCCGTTGATAGTACCCGATATTGTGACAGACCCCTTCACCTTTTGGTTGGCGAGAGGAGCTGATGTCGTGAGTCCGCAAATATCGTTGGGTGTTGCTGGAGTCGTAACTGTCTGTGTGGTGGTTGGGGCCTTGGTGTTAGTGGATCGGGTACCCGAGAGCGATGTACCAGTGAGTCTGACCAAGATACCGCCAATCAAAATGACGATGATGACTATCTCGAATGTCTCCCATTTGCCTCCACCGCTCGGTGCATCTGCCATATAGAAGTAGTCTAGCACGCACAAACCCTCTTTTGTAAGAGGGTTTGTGGTTTGCGATATTATTTTGCGACAGTATATGTTCCGTCAGCGAGCTTTTTGAAATATTTTGCGTTCTGAAGGTTGACGAGGATGGTGTTCTTTTTGAGGAAGCGTTCCTTGAGGACTCGGTCGATCACATCTTCTTTGGTGAGTGGACCTTCCTTGATGAGGATCTCCTTGATGACATCACGGACAATACCTGGCTTGTATCCCCATTCTGCGAGTGCATAGTAGCCACGTCCGACGAGGACAAAGCGAGCATCTTTGATCAACTCATTGTGTGTTGTCGCTACATGAGTCTTTTTGCCAAAGGTGTCTTGGATTGCCTTTGCTACTTCACGGAAGTGCATCGGAGAACCATGCTTGCGCATGATGAGGAATGCAAAGTCCTTGATACCACGAGTCTTGATATTCTGAGAACCAGATGGACCCCATTCACCGAGCGGGTTCTTTGCAATCTTTTTTGAGATGTTGAGCCATCGGCGAGCAACTTCTTCGTTCTTGTATTGTTCAGCTACCTCTTTGACTTCTTTGAGGAAGCGAGTAACGAGGTCTTCTTCGGAGAGGAGTTCCTTGTCATCGAGTGTGCGATACACACTGTGCAACGCTTCGTGCACAACTTCTGAGAGACTCTCGTCGACAGTCCATCGCGCGTTGAAATGTTCGTCTTCTTTCATCATCTTGAAGTCGTCACCGAGAACGAGGTAGAAGCGAATATGATTTTGGACTGATTTGTCCTTTGAGATAAATGAGAGGAAGTCGTCTTCGTGCACCACAGCACCAGCAGTTTCGATCAATGCCTTGATCTCGCTGAACGTCTTGTGTTCAGTCTTGAATGCATCACTCTTGCGAATCGCAGCAAGGGCCGCGTTCTCGATCTGACGAACGCGTTCTCGGGTGATACTGTACTTTTTCCCAATAGCTTCAAGCGTCTTTGTATCGGCATTATCAGTGAGTCCGTAGCGGTTGACGATGATGTCGTACGCACGGTCCTGAAGGTTCGAAAGAAGACGTTTGGTGACTTGTTTTGGTTTGAAACTGATAACTGGCATATGTGGTGATTGTGGTGTTATTGATTACTATCCTATTACTCTATCATGGATATAAAAAAAGTCAAACACATGCGAGGTGGTAAATAACCCTTATATTATATAGCTTTTCGAATATCCCCAACAGTCAGTACGACCATTAAGGTGATCAAAAGCAGAAATCCAATCGCATGGATGACGCCGACGACTTTGGCCGAGAATTTGCGCCGAGTGATCGCCTCACCCCAGACCACAATGAGTCGCCCTCCATCGAGCGCAGGGAACGGCATGACGTTGAGAACGGCAAGGTTGAGCGAGATCGTCGCAATAAATGCGAGCAGATATGTCACTCCAAACGATGCGGCGTTCCCAACTTCTTTTGCGAGCCCTACTGGACCGACGAGACCTTCGGTTGAACTTGTGCCGGTGAATATTCCAGCGACCAATGTACCTATCGCGGAGAAAATATTGGCGGTGAGACCAATAGTCTGCTTCCACGCAGACCCGAGCGCTTGGAAAAAAGGTTGTTTGATCACTCCGATGGATTCTATGGCAATACCGATCGAGCGATTACTGTCGGCAACGCGCGGAAGGATCGTTGCAGTTGTTGTGACCGAGTCGTGAATGTAGGTAATAGTCACATCTCCATCATCCTTTTGGATGGCATCATGTAGTGTGTTGGTATCGAGCGCCCCAATCTCTGTACCATCAATGACGACGCGAGTGATCGTATCCCCTACTGCTATACCCGAAGCTGCAGTCGGTGAACCATCAATGACACTCAGTACCGTAGGTGTGCCGTCAGGTGTGACCCCGGGGAGACCAATCGTATACGCAAAGCAAAAGAGCACGAGTGCAAGGAGGAAGTTCATGATGACTCCTGCGAGTAGTACCAAGGTCTTGGTATACCACGGCTTGCTCTCGAACTGTCGATGTGTTGGGACGTCGAGCTCTGCACCATTCTCTCCCGCGATCTTTACAAATCCACCAATCGGGAGTGCGTTGATCGAGTAGGTGGTCTCACCCTTTTTCCACGAATACAGACGCGGAGGAATGCCGAAACCAAACTCTTCGACCAACATGCCGCTCTTTTTTGCAGTAATGAAATGCCCCCATTCGTGCACGAGAACACAGATGAGCAATACGAGAATAAATAAAATGATAGTCATGAACGATTAACTCAATATCTCGCCTTCCTTGCGCTTGAGGGCTGCTTCGAGCGTGTCGTTCGCTGTGTCGACAAGTTTCTGAAGGGAATCCTTTGCATCACGGAATGTGTCTTCGGGGAGTTTCTGATCCTTGAGTGCGCCGAGCATTGCTTCGCGAGCTTTGCGGACGGTGATGCGAGCGTCTTCGAGTTTGTCCTTTGCGATCTTTGCGAGTTGGGTACGAGTCTCTGTCGTGAGAGCTGGAATAATGACACGAACTCCGAGATCATCTGCGGCAACTGAGAATCCCAAGTTGGCACCATGGAGCGCGCGTTCGATATCACGGATCTGGGACTTGTCCCATGGAGATACACGCAGAGTCTTTGGATCTTCGATCGAGATACTTGCGACGTTCTTAAGTGGTTGGAATGCACCATAGCTCTCTACCTGCACGCCGTCGAGAAGTGCTGGGGATGCGCGTCCTGTATGGATCTGTGAGTACTCACGTACGAGCCATTCTTCTGCTTGTTTTGCCTCTGCCTTGAATGCGTCTAGGTTGTACATGGCGTGAGTATACCACGAAACCCGACACTGTAACTGCAGTGTATGTTGTAATATTTTTTTATAACACAGCACTCACCACGTACTCCATCACAAACTTCGTCGGCATGTTGGCCGCAAAGAGCATATGCTTTGCCTCATATATAGTGCGCGACTTTTTTGCATCTGCTTTGCATTGGACCTCGAGCTGGTCGAGGAGTGCGACTGCATTGGCGCGCCGTGTCGCAGCATCGTCATCACTATCACTTGAGAGTTCATTTTTCACATAGTCGAGTGCTTGTGCCTTGGTCATCGTATTTTGGGCACTCATTGCTCGATCGGTCTGGAGCATGAGGACACGAGAGCGAATCGTGAGGGGTACGGTATAGGGATATGGTGTGACGAATACAATAGTAGTCATTTCATCAGGTTCTTCGAGGGATTTGAGCATTACCTGTGCGGCATCTGGAGAGAATACTGAGAAAAATACGACACACACTCTCGCAGTCCCGTCCCCTTCGAGCGCAAATGCCGCAACAACCCTTGCGTGCTCAATAGTAAAGCGTGCGACCGAAAGCGCATGCACGACCGCAAATGAAGCATGCATTTCTGATACAAGTTCTTCGTACTCAACTACATTGCCTTGCACGAGGAAGGTTCGCTGCGGAGAATAATTATTAAAAGAAATAGTCATTATCGCTTTATCAATATTGATCGCTTGTAATCATCAAGATGTTCGAGCAATATCCCTGTGCCGTTGACGACTGCATGGAGCGCATCGTCAGTGACACGAACCTTGATACCGGTTTGTTGTTCGATGAGAGATGGTAGATGCGCGAGACCACTCGTACCTCCAGTCATCACGATACCGTTGTCGATAATGTCACTGGCGAGTTCGGGAGGAGTTTGCTCGAGGACTTGTTTGATCGCCTTGATGATGAGTTTGAGTTCATAGTCTATCGCCTTTACGAGTTCGTTGGTCGTGATAGAAAGTGTGATCGGGAGCCCAGAGACACTGTCACGCCCTTTGACCTCTCCGGTCACGTCTGGGTTCACTGGGAGTGCTGCGGCGAGCGTCATTTTGATTTCTTCGGCAGTCTGATCTCCGATCAATACATTATAAGTACGTTTGAGATAGTCGATGATGGCTTGATCGAGTTTGTTGCCACCACATTTGACCGAGGTACTCGCGACGATGCCGCCGAGTGAGATCACGGCGATGTCAGTGGTACCACCACCTGAGTCGATGATCATGCAGCCCTTGGCGTCATTGATCGATACGCCGGCGCCAAGGGCTGCGAGCACCGCCTCCTTCACAATGATTGCACTCTTTGCACCCGCCTTCATCGTCGCTTCGATCACCGCTCGTCGTTCTGTCGACGTGATACCCGCAGGGACTGACACGAGTACATCAGGTTTAAAGAGAGAGCTACGCCCCAATGCCTTGGTCATGAAGTAGCGAAGCATCGCGTAGGTGATGTTGTAGTCAGCGATCGCACCGTCTTGCATCGGGCGATATACCGCAATGGTATCAGGAGTCTTGCCCACCATATCCTTGGCCTCAGCACCGATAGCAACGATGGTCTTGGTTGTGCGATCTACTGCAACGACTGTCGGTTCACTCACAACAATACCCTTGCCCGAAACGTAGACGAGGGTGTTGGTTGTGCCGAGATCGATCCCGATTTTCTTGGTTACTTTCCACATACTAGTACAAATAGTATAGTGCAAACATGTATGTAGCAACCATCATCCCGATTGCACGTGGTATCCCCTTTGATGTGCTCACGTATTATGCATCGGCTCACGTGGTAGCAGGTACCCTTGTCTCAATCCCCTTTGGGCGACAACTCATCGTCGGAGTCGTCTACGAATGCGTCCCTCTCGCCGAAGCAAAGACCTTGATCAAGAACGCATCATTTTCTCTCAAGAAAGTTCGTACCATTCTCGGGCATCTCGCATACTTTGAACAAGCAGTCCTTGCTATCCAAGCGACTGCCATCCAAGCCCTCGCCCCCGTCGGGGCAGTCGCTGCGTCGATGATGCCGCACTTCCTCTTTGACTACATGCACGGCGAGAAACTCACCGATGTACTCTCGACACACACCCTCCCCGAAATTCCTGGCGAAGAATCTGTCCTCACCGCAACCATTCTCGATCGTACTGATCAGTACAAACGTCTCGTCCGGAGCGCCTTTGCCGCAAAGCAGAGTGTCTATTTCGTCGCACCCACCATTCGCGCACTCGAGACCTGGAAGACGCGACTCGAAAAAGGCATTCAGAAACATATCGTCATTCTCCATAGCAAAACCACAAAAAAGAATTTGAGAAGTGCCTTTTCATTAATAAAAACTTCGGAGCGCCCACTCCTCGTCTTTGTGACCCCTGGATTTTTTCTCATTCCACGAGCAGACCTCGGACATGTCATCGCTGAGAATGAGAGTAGTACCTTGTACAAAACAAGTGATCGCTTTGCGATTGATACTCGTATCCTCATTCGCTATTTTTGCGAGTACTCTCGTATCAACCTCATCTGGGGAGATGCGATGCCCCGATTTGAGACACTCGCCCGTCTCAAAGGCGACCATTTGCCACGCGCCTATGTACCTGACAAGCTCCACGTCGTTGCCATCGATCACTATCGCACTGTACTCCCGAGCGAAGTCATGGACCTCATCCGCCACGCCGAACAAAAAAAGTATCGGCTCTTTATATATACCAACCGCAAAGGTATTGCGCCCCTTTCGCGTTGTGCAGACTGCGGTACGGTCGTGAACTGCCCGACGTGCGAACTCCCCGTCGTCTTGCGCTATCGCACAGGAGCAGATGGGAGTCGCGAACGTTCATTCATCTGTACACACTGCGGAGATACGTTGCCGACGACACATCTCTGCACATACTGCGGTTCGTGGAACATCACACCAGTCGCGATCGGCACCGAGAGTATTCGTGATGAGGTGATTTCGCTCGTTGGACCAGATCATGTATTCACGATCGACGACGATCTCACCCCCGATAGTGTGACTATAGAGAAAAGTATTCGCGAGATTGGTCTCAAGAAGTTTGCCGTCGTGATCGGCACGATCAAAATCCTCCCATTTCTCAAAGGTATTCATTACACACTCTTTCCTTATTTTGATCGACTCCTCTCGACACCATCACTCTCGACGACAGAGACTGCACTGCGCCTCATCATGGAATGCAACGAACAATCAAGTGAAGGTGTACTCATCTGTACACGCACGCCAGACTTCCCACTTATCAAACAACTCGAGACACAAAAGATCAATGCAATCATCGCCGAAGAGCTCGCTGCTCGCCGCGAGCTCGGCTACCCACCGTACGGTGCCCTGATCAAAGTGTCGATGACCGTCCCCGAAGGACACCGCATGCGCATCAAAGAATCCGTCGAAGACTATTTGAAAGAAACCGATATGACTGCACTGCCCGCCCGCCGCATCTCACCGGGAAGTATGAAAGTACTCATGGTCTGGATCATCAAGGCAGCAACTACGTATATAGAAGACGAAGGGATGCAACTAACCGGATTTCTCGAGAGTCTCAAGTTCCCCTACAAGGTGGAGCAAAATCCGGAGCGGCTCTAGGTGTAGTAGGTGTTGCGGACTAGTTACTCCTATGGTACGATATCGCCCATGCCGACAACTAATATCGAACTCAAGAAAAACCCGAACGAAAATGGCCTTAGCCTTATTCGTCGCTTCTCACGCAAGATGCAAGAAGCTCAGATCATCCCAAAGGTAAAGGGTAACCGCTACGCAGTCCGCGCAACCTCAAAGCTCGGCCAAAAGAACATGCGCCTCAAGAGTCTCACTCGCCGCGCAGAAGTCGAACGCCTCAAAAAGCTCGGCAAGATGTAATCGTGGTTACAGAACTATCCGCAACACTCAACATATCCTACAGTGGCACTCTCCCCGATGTGCCATTTTTGGCTATTAAGGAGAAAATCCTCGGCAAAAAATACGACCTCTCGATCGCATTCGTCTCTCCGGCCAAAGCACAGGCGCTCAATATCGAACACCGTAGCAAAGAGTATGTTCCCAACACACTCTCATTTTCGTACGACAACATCAGTGGAGAGATCGTGTTGTGTATGAGCGCAATGAAAAAACAGAACAAAGTATGGGGTATGGATATCGACACCTATGTGACCTTTATCATCATCCACAGCATGCTTCATTTGGTAGGAATGGATCATGGAGATATAATGGAACGTAAGGAAAAACAATTGCTCACGTTTTTTACTTCTCACAGTATCCCCAATGAAACAATCCATCGCAGTCGGCATTGATATCGGAACAACACACACACGCGTCGTCGTCTGTGAACATGAAGCGAGCGATAGTGTATTGCCACGCGTACTCGGAGTCGGCGTTGCCGTATCCAAAGGCTTGCGTCACGGCTATATCATCAACCATGCCGAAGCTGCCGAATCCTTGAAAAAGGCTGTTGCAGACGCACAGAGAGAGAGTGGTCACCGCATTCGTCACGCCAGTCTCGCCATTGGTGGTGTCGGTCTGGCGAGTGAGTACGCCATCGGGGCTGCAATGGTCACTCGTGCAGACTCCATCATCGGCAAGCTCGATATAGAAAAAGCAATCGCAGACGCCGAAGCAAAGGTAGAGCTCAAGAACAAAGTGATACTCCATGCATTCCCTGTCGTGTTCCGCGTCGACGGCAATGAGTTACCCGCTCGCCCCGAAGGTATTAGTGGATTCAAACTCGAGGTCAAAGTACTCTTTGTGACCTGTCTGCAACAACACCTCGACGACTTGCTCGCCGTGGTCCACGAAGCGGGGGTCAAGGTCACGAGCTTCACTGCAACTCCCATCGCAACCGAACAAGTCCTCCTCACCGATCTCCAGCGCAACTTTGGCTGTGCACTCATCGACATCGGCGCCGAGACAGTATCAGTCGGAGTGTTCGAAAATGGCACACTGACCTCACTCCATGTATTCGGCATCGGCTCGCTCGACATCACCAAAGACATCGCGCTCGGGCTACGTGTCACCCCCGAAGAAGCCGAGAATATCAAACAAGGTGTCGTCGGATTTACCACCGTGTCCAAACGCAAGCTCGACGAGATCATCGAGGCACGTCTCTCAGATATATTCGAGCTCGTGGACAAATATTTCAAAAAGATTGGTCGCAGCGGACTCCTCCCTGCAGGAGCGATCATCATTGGTGGTGGATCTCATATCGCAATGCTCGAGAGTGTCGCACGACAGATGTTGCGTATCCCGGTAAAGACTGGCTTCCTCGAATTTCCCGCACAACCTACCCAGACCGGTATCAAAATGTCCAAGGACCAACGACTCCTCGTCGCCTACGGAGTTGCAACAGGTATCATCGACCGCGTGTCTCCCAAGTCTACTCGTCACAGTGGTGCTGACGGCGAAGGATTCATGGCAACGATCAAAAACTTTTTTAAACAATTGATGCCATAGAAAAAACCGCCACATATGTGACGGTTTGAATTTTAATAAAGTACATTTAGTTTGCCTGAAGCGGTAGTAGATCGTTCCTTATCGCATTGAAGTGCTCTGCAATATATGCAATAACTTCTTTTTCTTCAGGAAAATCACCAAACTGATCAAGGACAGCAACCATACCATTTTGTTTGGTACAGATTACAGGATCATACCTTGTTTTTAACCTTTCCATAATATCCTTATCGAGGATGACTTCGAATGCTTTTGGATGAATGGTTAGAAAAGTTTCTATTCCTGCTAAATGACATTTCTCCAAAAGAAGATTTACCCTTTCTGGTGGTTGTGGTAATCGTAATGAAAACAAATCACCTTTATACTTACCATTATCTTCATCTTGAAGCTGGATATCGTTTTTATTTGGCCAAAGGTAAGATTTAACTTTATGTTTCCTTTGACGATAATAGAAATACCGACCAATTGTTACAACAGGGAATACTGAAAGTGTTAGTATCTTTTGCCATTTTTTCATCTCCTGTTGACCCGCATCCAAAGTAATAAAGAATACAAACATTGCAATTTGAATAACAAGTAAGGCAAGTGCGATACTCATTAAAAAGATAGCGTTACTAAACGAATGAGTAATTAATATCGAAACTGGCCCGGCAAGGCATACTAATGTTAGAAATACTGGTATAAATCCCGCACTATTTCTGAAAGAATATTTCCTCGCAATATTATTACCATTTCCATATACTCTGCCATCTGGTTGTATTCGGTAAAATGTGTAGAACATTGTCTTTGCAATGATTTTATCAAAGATATTTTCCGGCAAAATAGCAATTGGTGTTATGCCTGCATTTTTTAACTTTCTTTTCAAATTTCTTGATTGCTCAGCTTCGCCAATTACTTTTTCACGAAGTGACTCTGCTTCGTTTTTATCATTGATAGTAATTGGAAATCCAGAAACAAAGATTTGTTTCTTTACTGATCCAAAAGTTTCCAAAGCAGATGTAACTTTCTTTTGGTGATTTTTATAGAGTTTGCCAGCTTTGGTAAACCACTGTTCGTTCTTTTCTTTAAGAAGTGTTTCGTTATTGTTTTGTAAATGTTGCATAGACTTTAATTTTTGGTTTATTTGCACTATACCAAACTATTATTCAATGTCAATATTCAGTCATAGTATCTAAATATTTGACTACTAAAGGTGGTTTAAACAATTAATGCCATAGAAAAAACCACTACTCATGTAGTGGTTTAAAATTTGCATTGGTATATTATTCTTCACCGGTTTCTTTACAAGAAAAATAATATGCACCAAATAAAGGGATAATGAGGATCAATGATCCTGCCATAAGTTTGAAATAGTCTGTGGCATTTCTTCCAAATAAATATCTGTTGTCCTGAAAGATAAATTCCCCAAACAACAATACACTACCCACCAACATTGTGATGAGAGCTATACCGGCCAATATAGCAATCAGTACAGTCGATGTCATATTAATAATATTTTTTTCATTACGTAGTTTTTAACAGTTTAAAGAATGGTTGAAATTCACTATAAACTGTTTTATTTTTTTGTCAATATATCATTGCCCTTTTCCATCAGTCTGATAGTATATGTGCTGTAGCAATTCCCTCTTCGGAAAGAGAGGTAACGATATATCCATATGGCAAAAATGACCCCCGACATCGAAACAGCAGCACGCATCAAGGTCATCGGCATCGGTGGCTCTGGCAAGAACGCGCTCAACCACATGATCGAGAACAAAGTTCGATCAGTTGAGTTCATCGCGATGAACACTGATGTGCAGGACCTCCACAACTCGCTGGCCGAAAAGAAGATCCACCTCGGCAAGAACCTCACCAAAGGCCTCGGTGCTGGTATGAACCCAGAAGTCGGCGCACGCGCAGCCGAAGAAACCAAGGCTGAGATCCAAGACGCCGTGAAGGGTGCCGACATGGTATTCATCGCCTGTGGAATGGGTGGAGGTACTGGTACTGGCGGTGCGTCTGTCGTCGCTCGCGCATCAAAGGAACAAGGTATCCTCACGGTCGCAGTCGTCACCAAGCCATTCTTCTTTGAGGGCAACCAACGCATGAAGATCGCCGAGCAAGGCATAGCAGAACTCGAGAGTGAAGTCGATGCGATCATCGTCATCCCCAACGACCGACTCCTCGCAATCGCTGGCAAAGACACCACATTCAAAGACGCATTCGCAAAGTGTGACGAAGTCTTGCGCCAAGCAGTCGAGGGTATCTCAGAGCTCATCGCGTCTCCTGGTATCATCAACGTCGACTTCGCCGATATGAAGAGTGTCCTCACCGACGCAGGCACTGCACTCATGGGTGTCGGCTTTGCTTCAGGTGACGGTCGCGCAGAGAAGGCTGCGATCCAAGCGATCAACTCTCCGCTCCTCGATATCTCGATCAATGGTGCCAAGGGTGTACTCTTTGCAATCTCCTCCAACGATGACCTCACCATGGCCGAGTTC
Source organism: uncultured Candidatus Saccharibacteria bacterium (assembly GCA_964446965.1). GTDB lineage: Bacteria > Patescibacteriota > Minisyncoccia > Phycocordibacterales > UBA9973 > UBA4124. The sequence goes on along the minus strand of CAYUQD010000001.1, from coordinate 13,195 downwards.
CAAGACGCTGCAAAGGTCATCACCGAGAGTATCGACAAGGATGCTCGTGTCATCATCGGTACGATCCTCGACGAACGCATGAAGAAAGGTGAACTCAAGATCACCGTCATAGCGACCGGCTTCCCCACCGACACCACAAAAAAGGGCGCGCTGTTCAACCCCAACTCTCGCGAACTCTTCAATAGACAAGACCAAGCCGCAGAGCGCATGGCACAACAACAGTCTGAGGAAGCTCGCCCAATGATCCAAAAGCCTGACCTCAAGCCCGCAGAGAGCGAACTCGCCGACAACGATACCGTCGACGAAGACCTCGACAGTTTTGGCGCAATCCCCGCATTCCTGCGACGGAATAAGAAATAAGAAAAGCCCCGAATTTGATCGGGGCTTTTTATTTTAAGGATTAGTTGAGGGGTCTTGTTTCCATTTTCCTAATGAATCCAAGTTAGTAAAATTTTGATTATAAAAAAGATTGTTTTTATGAAAAACATATGTTTCTCCATCTTTTTCAAATCCATTATTTCCCTGCAGAAGAATTTTTAACTCATCGCCTCTAATTTCAACAACTAAACCCTTTAGTGTCACAGACCTAGTTTCAGGGGCATGATGCCTTTTTCGAACATATGACTTATTCCAATTTTCTTCTGTTACAGAAAAGAAAACTGTACAGCCGGATATTATAATTGTTTTCCCTACAGTGACAGAAGGGTTCACAATAAGATCTTCTTTCATAATCTGTATTTTTTAGTTTACAATTTTTATTATTTATACATTATTTATAATTTTTGTCAAATACATCAAACAATCATATTGTACTCCTGTGATATACTAATCCTCTATGCACTACGAACTCATCATCATTGGCGCAGGTCCCGCAGCGTGCGCAGCGGCTGTCTACGCGGCCCGCAAGCGTCTACAGACCCTACTCATCGCCGAGGAGGTCGGTGGGCAATCCTCCGTTTCTGACACCATATACAACTGGATCGGTACTCCAGAGATCGGTGGTGGTGAGCTCGCAGCAAGCCTCAAGAAACACATCGAGTACTACACCACCCCAGACCACACCCTCACCCTCAAGCTCGGTGCTCGCGTGACCCATATCACCAAGTCTGACGACACATTCACCATCGCAGTCCGTGACGAGACATATAGCGCTGATAGTGTCCTCATTGCGACAGGCTCAAGTCATCGCAAACTCGACGTACCAGGAGCATCAGAGTTCGACCACAAAGGCATCATGTACTGCGCAACTTGCGATGGCCCCCTCTTTGCAGGACAACCCGTTGCAGTCGCCGGTGGTGGCAATGCCGCACTCGAAGCAGTCCTCCAACTCTCGCAATACGCGTCGCACATCACTCTCATTCACCGCAGTGATACATACCGCGCAGATCAACTCACCGTCGACAAGGTATCTCAGCTCCCCAACGTGACTTTGCACAAGAATGCGAAGCTCTTGGAAATCAAAGGTGATAAGTTCGTAAACGGTGTCGTATTCCAAGAAAAGGATGCGGATGCTCCAACCGAACTCCCGATCAACGCGATCTTTGTCGAGATCGGGCAGATCCCCAGCACTGCATTTGCAAAGGATGTCACCACACTCACCGATGATGGCAAGGTCGTCGTCGACCCAATGAACCAACGCACGACAACCCTTGGCATCTGGGCAGCTGGTGACTGTACGACCGGCCTGTACCACCAGAACAACATCGCCGCTGGAGATGCAGTGAAGGCTGTGGAGGACTTGTACATCTGGCTCAAGACAGGAAAATAACCTAGACAAAAAAGGAGATGTGGCTGAGTGGTTGAAGGCACTGGTTTCGAAAACCAGCATATGGGCAACTGTATCGAGGGTTCAAATCCCTCCGTCTCCGCAATAGAGTGTTTGACATTTATACTAGTAGTGCTATCATTTTTTTAGAACACATATGATATCGAGTCAGATAATTTCAAGAGTGATTGTTATTTTTCTGAATGTAACGAGTTGGTAAAATAATACACTCCTAAATTATTACATCCTGTAGGATAGACATCCATATCGTAATTTTGGTAAAACGCCTTGCAAAAGCAGGGCGTTTTTATATGGTGCGCGGTACAGGGATCGCCTCTCCCCTCCCTACATCTTCACTTCGTTCAAAGTGCACGGTACAGGGATCGAACCTGTCACCTCAGCAATGTCAATGCTGCGCTCTAACCATATGAGCTAACCGCGCTGGTTTTAGTGGCCATACTATACCACACCTCCCCTATTCATGCGACTCAATTTGCTTTTTTATAGGAATATGGTATTATGATAAAAAACAATTACATATGCAAATAACCTCCTGCACTAACATTAGCTTTGTTACGTACAAAGAAAAGCCTTTTTTGGGCGAACATTCACCCTACAGGCCTATTGAGATTCCGAATGAAGTAATTCAAATGCTTCGTAAAGATCGAGAACAACGGATCCAACCAATTTTCTTTTCCGGAAAACATGATGCTTTTTTATGGGCATCAATGGCCGGTGGTGACAACTTCAGATCATTCCTCACCGAAACACAGTTGCTTAAAAAGCCTGTACTGATCATTGTCGACCGATTCACCAAGAAATTATTGGAAAAATCATTTCGCCAGGCTGGATTCATTATCTCTGAGTATGGAAGGACAGGCAAACAACCCTCATCTTTGTGTAAGATCATTTATGAAGGTCAAAACCGACACATCCAAGTTATTGAAAGGCATTTATTAAATTGATTGAGACCGGCCATTTATGGCCGGTTGTTTTTTTAGAAAATCCTGTTACAATATTTGCACTTGGCCCTATCGTCTAACGGTTAGGACGTCGGCTTTTCAAGCCGCTAATCGGGGTTCGATTCCCCGTAGGGTCACCAACTCGTGCTAGCACGAGAAGCATACAAAAACAGCTCTTTCAAGGAGCTGTTTTTGTATCAGTGCAAATTGAGATTAATTGTGTAATATTAAGCACATGATCTTGTCTAAAACTAACTTTCTCACATGTCTGGATTGTGCTAAAAATGCATGGCTCAAAATACATAACCCTGAGGTATACAAAAAATATCCTCTCTCTTCCTTTGAGCTGAATATTATTGATACGGGAAATAAGATCGACGAGCTTGCCAGAGGTCTATTTCCAGACGGGGTCTTAGTGGAGTCACGCGATGATACCGAACTCACAAAACAACTTATGGTAGAAAAAACCCCAGCAATATACCAGCCAGTTTTTGCTACAGAAAAATTCATCACTGCATGTGATATTTTTGTCTGGAACTCAACTACCAACCTATACGATCTTTACGAGGTAAAATCATCAACTGCTTCTGAGGAGAATGGTGGTCGTAAGACTGATGAATATCTTATAGATATCGCTTTTCAGAAAAACATCCTTAACGACCTAGGTATTGAAATCGGTACCCTTAATCTGATCCGTATAAACAAAGAATACATTCGAGCTGGAGATATAGATCTACAAGAACTTTTTTTGATTGAAGATCTAACAGATCAAGTGAACGCGATATTGGAAACGGTAAGAATTCAGATGGATGGTGCACATGAATTACTTTCTAAAGAAACTGAACCCGCAGGATATTGTGATTGTATCTTCAAAGGAAAAAACTCGCACTGCACAACATCAAAATATTCAAATCATGATTTACCTGAATATTCAGTCCATTCAATTTCTCGCATTAACAAAAAGAAACTAATCGACCTAGTTGATCGCAATATCTTGAGTATCCATGATGTTCCTCAAGATTTTGAATTGTCAGAAAATCAGCGGCGGCAAGTAGATACAGCTCAGTCAGGAAAAGAGTATGTAGACAAAAATGGTATATCCGAATTCTTACAGACCATGGAGTATCCACTCGCTTTTCTAGACTATGAGACCTATCCATCTGCAATACCAAAATACAATGGCTATAGTCCCTATGAACAAGTCCCATTTCAATTTTCGCTTCATGTTCTTGAATCTCCCGAGAGTGAAGTCGTCCACTATGATTTTCTATACACTAATATTGAATGCCCTGATGAGCAGTTTGCACTAGCACTGCAAAAATACCTGCCAAAGACTGGTAGTGTCGTTGTGTGGAGTCAAAGATTTGAAAAGAGTATAAATGAACAAGTCGGAGGTCATCTACCCGCTTATGCAGATTTTATGGCGGAAGTTAACAATCGAGTGGTTGACCTAATGATCCCATTTTTTGGAAAAACCACTATGTACGATCATCCTGAATTTAAAGGCAGCGCCTCAATCAAATATGTATTGCCCGCACTCGTTCCTCACCTTTCCTACAAGAAAATGCACATCCAAGAAGGTGGAACTGCGTCAGATACGTGGAATCGAGTAATATCGGGCGAATACTCGCAGGAAGATCGGACTATAAAGATACAAGCTCTCCTAGATTATTGTGAGCTGGATACACTAGCGATGGTTGAGATTTGGAAGGTGTTAAATAGAGCTATTTAACAAGACGCTGCACATATTGCACAATATCACTTAAAACCTCCTGCTTGTGCATATACCAGTGTTGAGACCAAATTCGATATATATGCCAGCCTCGTTCTTCTAATATGTCTTGTCGCATTCTATCCCTTACGCGCGCTGATTTAGAAGAATGGTATGCAGCACCGTCACACTCGATACCGAGAATATAATCGACATTATTTTTTGGATTAAGAATAGCAAGATCAATCTTAAACCCTGAAACACCAATCTGTCGATGAACAGTATATCCAATATCAACAAGTGCTTTTTCTACGCATGCCTCAAAGTCACTATCATGCTCTCCGATAGTTCCATTATGAGCAATTAAATTACCTTCGAGTATCTTCCATCCTTTTTCTGCATATTCGAGATATTTTTGGAGCAACATTGCGCCGCGGGCATTTGGAGAAGGACTCATATCGCTAAATCGCATTGAGGTTACGCATATTAACTTATCCTTTGCGCGTGTGACTGCAACATTGAGGCGTCGGTACCCACTTGCTGAGTTGATTGGGCCGAAATGATTTCGTACTTCACCAAGCTTATTCGGGCCATAGCATATTGAGAGAATAATGACATCACGCTCATCTCCCTGTACAGATTCAAGGTTTTTAATGAAAAAGCTATCTTTTTTCTCGCTCGTCTCATCAAGAAATTCACTCAGATGCGGATATTCTTTTGCAACCTTTTCTTCTACAGCATCTCGGATCGCTTGTTCCTGTGCTTTACTAAACGCAATAACACCGATAGTTTTTTCAGGAGTAGCTTGTACATGTTCGATACAAAGTTTGGCAACCTCAGCCGCTTCAACCAAGTTTGTACGCGCACCTGCATGTCGCTCTTTCTGCCCGTCTGTACCATAAGTGATAACACTTCCGTCATAGACCCCAGGGACAAATTTGAATTCAACCCCCTTACTGTTTTGTGGATTTGGGAAAGTAATAAGGCGGTTTCCATAAATATGGTAGTTAGAGAAGGCAATGAGGTCTTCAGACGAGCTACGATAATGGTATTTCAAATATGACTCTGATCCGTTTAACATACTGATAGATTTTTGCAAAATACTCTCAAAGCCTGTTTCTTCGCTTGCCTCATCATCCTCATCCTCGTCACCCTCAAGTGATACACCAAAGAAAGAAGTTGGTGGTAATTGATGTTCATCTCCAATAACAACAGTTTGTTTCGATCGAGCTATCGCACCGAGCGCATTTTCAATTTTCATCTGTGATGCTTCATCGAAAATAACGACGTCAAAACTGACTTTGCCGTATTCAAGATATGAGCTCAATGCAAGCGGGCTAACCATCCAACACGGCTTCATGAGTTGTATATGGGAAGCATATTTTTGAACCAATGATCTGATTGGAAGATGTCTCATTTTCTTTTTAGCCTCACGCCGCAGTACTCGTTCTGCATCGCATGGGACAATCGATTCATCAAGCGATTCCATCTGTCCATAGAGAATTCTGAGCCGATTTATCTCCATCGATTCTTTTTCAAGCTCCTTAAATTCTTGAATAAGTTTTTGATATTTTTCAATAGTGAAATCACGAAGCTCGTGATGAGTGTCCGAATATACATCTATCCATTTGTTGAAAAAAGTCCATGTATATACCTCACTGAGATCAAGGTTGTTATCAACTGATAATCGCGCGCATTCATCGATAAACCAACCGAGCGATATCTCTTGGAGCGCATGTCGCTTCTTCTTATATTCAATCCATCGTTCTAGTCCACCGGCATCGTTCGCCATTCCAGATACATCAACTAATAGATCACGATGACTTTTTGAAAGGAAGCTTTTTTCAGTCTGATCGTTTTCAAAAAGGGCTGCGATTTTTGTAAGATGTGCATCGAGATTGTCATACCATTCATTGATTGTTTGACTTTTTTCCTTGATATTAACCACTAATGACAGTAGATCTGAAGGAGATTTTTGAATAAAGTTAGGCACCAAATATTCTAAGAAAATAGAGATTGATTTTAAATATGCATCAAATGACGATACCGTCTCGTCCGATAAGAGCAAATCACTTGCCGAGGAGTCTATATAGGTATTGATTTTACAATCTTTTGAATCATCTATTATTTGCAGTGCCTGATTAAGTACTGCGATGTGGTCATTAAGTGCCAGGATGGTCTGTGGTGAATTTTCTATGCCTATAATAAATGACGATACTTTTTCAAATACAACCTTAAGTTCATCAACTTCGTTCTGCAAAAGATCCATCGTTTTTCCAATATCTCCAAGACTACATTCACCGATATCGGGCAGAACGATGTCTACTAGCGATGACCAGTTCGATACAATTTCTTTAATGCGCGATACTTTTTGTGCGAGTACAGCATGCGTCCTACTATCTGAAATACTCTCTTTCAATAGAGGTTCGATATATTCAAGATTTCGGTCTTCAAAATAATTGATAAAACAATTAACTGCCTCATGTAATCTATCGAATGACAAATGTTTTGCGGTGTCGCTGAGTCTAAATGTTTCAAGGATTTTACTCCAATCATCTTCATATTTTGATTGAGTTTTTGTGCGAAATGCAAGACTCGTAATAATAGATTTTATTTCTGAGTATTTTTCAGGCTTCCTTAAAATACACCATGATGCAATTTCGGTACGATTTGCTTTATATGACTTTGAGAAAACTCTGAAGAAATTTTTATATTTTTCAGAAAAAATATTTTCCAAAGCTATGATTTTTTTAGGATCTATCTCACTGAAGCCAATCCCGTATTTATCGAGTATGGCCTGGGAGCTTTGTATTTGCGTATAAAGCGTCTCTAAATTTTTGAACTGATTTCGTAGCTCATAAATCTGGGTGCGTGATGCGTTCGCCAGCGGCGATAAATACGAGTCGATTCTAAACAACTCTTCTTTTGATTTAAAGTCATTGATAGAGAAATTGAGCAACTCGGAAGGTATATTTTCTACAGCATCTTTTTTAAGCACTGCCAGATTGTCTAGTGTCGAGAAAGTTTTTGGTGATAAGATTTGAGAAACTGAAGACTCTTTGTTGAGCAATATTGGATTTATGATTTTTAGGACGTCCCAATTTTCTGGAAAAATGTAGAGGTTACCATTTGGAACCAATGATTTATAAGCGGTTTTTTTAACAATGAGCTCGTCAATAGATGCCTGAGCGTTTTCTAAATATTTAACATCCAATGATTTTATTTTCGGGTATGAAGCAGTTATTGATCCATATTCCTTATCGATGAAAGCATTCGCCCCCTTTAGTGATTGTAGGTCTATAAAATCAGCTATATCAATCTCCTTACCAAACGTAAGAAGCGTTGTTTCAATTTCTTTCAAAGCCTCAATAACCCGTCGAGAAAAATCGATCGTGTAGTGTATACGATTAACTCTCGACCATGTTGTTTTTTCATTAAAAAGATCTGCTAATCCATTCATATCTTGGATAAGCGATACAGCTCGACGATAATCATCCAGTGTCGCGTTCAGTGGATTCTCACCTTTCCATGTCAGAATAATCTCTTTGGAAAGATCATTAATTTTTGAGAGTTCACCAAAAATCCAATATATATTCTTACCTAGCGGTGCGACCGGTACCGTGATAAGTGCACCGTACGATTTCAGTGCGTCGATTCTTTTTTGACGTGACTTCAATTTTGTTGCAAGGTCAACGCCTCGATTTTCTCGTAACGTCTCATAAATTTCATCTCGAGAATGAATAAGGTCTGCTGCAAAACTTTTCTTATCGTTGGTGTAATTAAAGAGCGGCAAGCAAAGATTGCTCACACTCGCTTCGTCAAAAGTAAGCCTTTTATAGACAACATCAAGTGCGACTTGTTTTTCACATACAAAGAGAACCTTTTTCTGCCGTGCAAGCAAGTTTGAAATTACATTTGCAATTGTCTGACTCTTCCCAGTACCTGGCGGGCCATGGATAACCATGTGATCCCCTGAAACAATTTTTCGTATCGCTTGAATTTGACTACCGTCAGCATCAACAATCGTAAAGTCCTCTTCCTTTGTTAAAAAGCTGTCTGGATTAAATTCTTCTGCATCAATACCTGTTAAATACGAGTTATCCTGATGAAATGATTCTCCTCCGCAAATACCGTTGATAAAATCATGCTTAAGAATCTCGTCTTGATTTTTGTTCAGATCCTCGTATATTTGTTGTCCGTGGAATGAAAATTGCCCGAGATATATTTTTTCAGATAGCTCAGCAGGTATTCCTTTTTCTGTAAAAATTTCTTTTATTTCTTTAAGAATTTTTCGCACCTCAGTATACGGCATTGCTAAAATATCTTCTTGCGTTTCGGGAATGTTTGGGAGACGAAGATCAAAATTTTCCTTAATAAAAAGCAGTAGAACTGGGTTGATCTGTACGGGGTGTTGGTTTGTATCGATTGATAAAATAGTTGTCTTATGAGGGTCTTTCTCGTTTTCCAGCGAAACTGGCACCAACAATAGTGGCGCAATATAATCTTGCTGTTTTACTGCCTCGGTCGATCCGCGCCCAACAGTCTTTTCTCTCCAACATACCTCACCAAACGCAATAAAAAGTGTGTGCAGCCCATGCTCATCAAAACTCTTTTTTGATTGGAGTCTCATCCGCTCCAGTGTTGATATAAGCTTCTTTCCCCCAGGGAATGTTTTAGTATCGTATTCGACCTCCTCTAACTGAAGGTCAGGTTCATCATGGTCTTTTTCTTCCTTTAAAATTTTTTTGTGGTTAAAAGAAATCTTCAATTCTTCCAATAATCCAAAGTGAGAAAGGCATTCCTCAAGTGTTAGTTTGAATTCAATTTTTAAAGCTTTTGAAGGATACTTCAAAAGTCGATTTCTACGGGAGAAATCAATCGCGGCCTGTTTATATCGCTTAAAGATTTCTAATATTTTGGGCGATGTCTCAGGCATATAGTATTCCTATCCTAGCAAAATTCCATACAAAATAATAGATTTAGGTCTTCAGTCTAACCTTCTTATTCTCCAACACCACCTCGCTCTTCAAACACCTCAGAAACTCTCGCTTCTCATCCAGCGTTCCCTCAATTAGGATGAACTTCGCATAATTGCGGATATCAATATCCTTCACCGCCACAGCCGTCTTTGTTCCTAGGAGCATCTGCTCAAATTTCTTGAATCGATGCACTTCTGCGGTGATTTTCTCTCGCATTGGGACTGTCTGTATCTCCAGATCATCCATGAGACCTTGAAGTTGGGTGATGAGATCATCCTCATTGACATACCCACATGAACATTGTGAGTCTCGTATCCGTGTGCACTTGTAATAGACGTAGCGATGTACCGTACCGTTCTTTTGCTTCTTGAATTTCTCATCTGCAGTGATGCCTGAGCCACATAACCCACAAGTCATGATTTTCGTGAAAGCAAACTCCTTTTGTTCAGATCTCGGTTGGAGTGTTTGATTTTTGATCTGTATCTGGACGAGATCAAAGAGTTCTTTAGTGATGATTGGCACATGTGCGCCGTTATACCAGTTGCCTGATTCTTTGGGGAATTCAAAGCGTCCGTAATAGAAATGGTTTTCGAGAATTTTATAGAGATTGCCCAGGCTCAAGTGCATGTTCGCCTCAGTCTTGAAATCGATATCATCTTTGAGCCAGTGATATATCTTTCGTCCACTCCAACCGTCATAGCCGACTTTTTCAAAGATTTGCTTGATGATCGGCGCACGCTCTGGATCGAGGACTGATTCGCATTTTTGATCAATGCGTTTGTACTTCGTATAGCCTGTTGGTGGACGGCATGGCCATAGTCCCATCTCGACTCTTGCTCGTAGTCCACGCTTCACATTGACGCTCTTGTTATCATTTTCGAGCTTTGCTTGAGAACATAAAATCATTAATAGAAATTTTTCGTTCGGCGAGTTAGAGAATGTCTGTCCATATGTTTGAATATGGATTAATTTCTTTTGATCCATGAGATCAACAACGCTTCCCAAGTCACCTGCATTCCTGGAAATTCTGCTGGCATCCCACGCCATCACACCGTCATATTTCCCGTCTCTGATTTCTTTCAACATTTCTTTAAATACTGGTCGTTGTCCTGAATCCTTTGCAGAATGCGCCTCTTGCTTCACTGCTACCACATTGAGCTTCAAGCGCTCCGCTATGGCTTCCATTTCTTTGATTTGGGCAGGAATAGACAATGCCTGCTGTTCGTCTGATTCGGTCGATTTACGGGCATACAGGCAATATCTGATCCGCACCTCGCTCATTGAGATCGGGCTATGTATTTTGCCAATAACAGCGGTTTCCATATGTATATTAATGACAGACTGGTTGGGGGTGTATAGCTATGCAGACTAAGGAATTCGTAGTGTGGTCGTGTAGGTTTTTTATTAAAAAAAGCCGCCCCAATTGGAACGGCTTGTAAAAAATGTACAGAGACTAAGCAAGGATGCTCTCTACCTGTTTGAACTCTTTGGCAAAGACTTTCGTAATTGCTGAAAAGCTATGCTCATCCATATCATCTATCGCCATTTCGACGATAGCTCCTGCAAAATCACGTTTTGCATTGAGTTGATATGCGATGTTATTAGCATCAAGTAAGGGTTGAAGCTCCGAGAGGTTTCCATCAGACCAAAGTCTGACTTCTTTCCCTTCGGCTTCGTGCTTCCGTAGAAATTCCAGTACCGCATTGTTCAATGTACCATTGCTGAAAAGCGTGCCTTCCATATCGCAGAAGATACCTGAAAAGGTTTCTCCTTTGCGTACCTCTTCGCGTTTTGCGGAGGTTTCTTCAAGGAATTGAAGAATGAATGCATCATCTTTATCAGCAAGCATCGGAAATGTTTCCTTTGCTTTTGCAATACCGCTGACTACACAGCTTTTCTGCCATCCATCGCTTGGATGCAGTGGGTCTGGTGCTTTTTTAATGTCATGCCAGATACTGCTTAATTCTCCTGCAATGTGCTTGTTTAAGGCATCTTGTGTAGAACTTGAGTCAATATCTATGCTCTTTGTTTGAAATGCTGTTGCAAGCGCTTCAAGGGAAAATGGCATTTCAAGCAGTCGTACATTTGGCTTTGCCAGTACAATATCCAGTTTTTGATGCTTCTGACGAAGGAACTCTACTGGGAGTACGTGATACAGGATGATTTTGCAGTTCTGGTCATTGATAAGCATGTTATGTGCCATATCAATTCCTTTACAAGACTGCATCTTCGCCCCGCCAATTGTGTTCTCTACGGCAATAATTGTTGTATTACCAAGAGGTTCAATATCTACATCGCTTTCTAAAAGCGATTGTTTTATTGAAACAGCAACGGTTTCGCTACTGCAAAGGATAGTTATGGTATCCAGAATTTCTTGCTTACTCATTATATTTAGATTTTTGAATGAACGAATGTATTTCACAATCAAACCACAAATTGCTTTATGGGTTGAATAATGAGGGCGAGTTTTAAGGCTCGCCCAAAATTCAATTAAACTTAATCTCACGTTCAAACACTTCTCTCAAAACAGACTTAATGTACTCAAGGTCACGACTGGTTCTCATTACAAACCAAATACTCCTGCATCCGTAATTACCTGTACTAAACATTTCGGGAACAATGTCATCAAAATGTTTAGTTGCTCTTACAAATGCATCCCAGAATTGATAGAGGCACGTACGTCCTCCATTATCAAAACTTTTCTCACCACTAAGTTGCTTTGGGACCTCGTTACAGTAATAGCTCCTGCAATCACAGTTAGAGTCACTGAACTCATCTGGGGTACAAATAGGACTTAATGCAAGCAGGTGTGAACCACCTGACTTCCATATTCGCCTTTCTCTGTATTGGTCCCCAAAGAATCCACTACCCATCAAATTGAACGTTAAAACTAATTCAACTGTATTAACCTGATTCTGTGAATCGGCACCAGCTCCATTTACGGTCACTGGATTTGAAGTATTGTTTGTCATAATTTTTCAGATATGTAAATTCAAGGAATAGACCCTGAATTCTATGACAAATAAGTACTAACGATTCTCGAAAAAGGCTTATTAAAGAACTGGATGCAGTATAGCAGAAATACCTTGACTTGTCAAGACATTTGTGCTACAATATATTCCAATAAATTACGTTCCTTAAACATTATAAACTATGATATCTTTCGATCAATTCAAGGCGAAAGCCATGGATACATTCCGAGTAAAAGGAACTGAGTCAGGGTACAAAGATCCGATATCGTTTCTTTATTCTCTATCATGGAATATTCCCAATGGTGTAGCATTCTCCGAAGAGAAAGTTGCAGAAATGAACATTGGTTTTGATGATGCAGGTTGTTTTGGTAGAGCACTCAAAGCCGCAGTATTATGTGAACAATTTTTTCCTACACACACGATGTATGCAGGAGAGGTTTGCGAAGATTTACTGCGGTCAATGATATTAGAACAAGCATGTGCAGAAAAATGGAACGACGAAACCTACATTGCTGAACTACTACAATATGAGAGTCCTCATATTGTGATTGTAGACGAGCAAGGAAGACAATTCGATCCAATTTTTGCAGAACTCAGTGCTGTACCAACCACACTCTGTCATCCTTCCGTAGGCAAGCTTGATCTATGGAAGGGTTTATATTGCTCGTATCTGGTAAGCCAGGCACTATCATATCGGACTTCAGATATCAGAACATACCAAACGATTTTGGAAGAAGCGTTCTCTGTATATCCTGAAATGATTCTTGTTAAAGAAAATTTAGCAAGTATGTATTGTCTTATCGGAC